>CABYYB010000023.1:0-2195 GCA_902523135.1 uncultured Alphaproteobacteria bacterium | reverse complement strand
AATAAATTCAAAAATAATAGATTTAATAGAAAAAATTAATCCAAATAGTTCTGTCGGCTTATTTTATCCATATAAAAAAGAGGTAGATGTATTGAGAATTTCTAATGATTTAATTAATAAAAATATAAAATGTTCACTTCCGAAAGTAATATCAAAGGGATCCTCTTTAAAGTACTTCGAATATAACCCTCATAGTCCAAATTTGGAAAAAGGTTTTGGCGGTATCATGGAACCTAAGGGTGAAAAGACATTAGACCCTGATATAATTATAGCATCATGCTCTGCATTCAACGAACAAGGTTTTAGGGTAGGCTATGGAGGAGGTTTTTTTGATAGAACTATTGAAGAATTGAAAAAAAAAGGAAATTTAAAAACCATTTTAGCTGCTTTTGAAATTCAAAAAACCAATTACAATTTTCAGGAGAGTTTTGACCAAAAAGTAGATTATATTTGTTCAGAACAAAAAATTTATTCTTTATGAATTTTTTAGTAATAGGAGATGTTGTTGGAAGATCAGGTAGAACAGCTCTCAAAGAAAATTTAAAAAAGATACAAGATCAATTTAATATTAGCTTTACAATAATTAATGCTGAAAATTCAGCTGGTGGTTATGGACTTACAGGAAAAATTTACGAAGATCTTATAAGTTGGGGAGCTGATGCTATAACTTTAGGAAATCATGCTTGGAAACAAAAAGAGATCATAGAATATATGGATCAAAACCCAGATCATAATATTATCAGACCTTTAAATTTCGAAGTTGGATCTCCTGGTAGGGGGTTTAAAATTTTTACTCATAATAATGGAAAAAGAATATTGGTAAGCCAGGTTCATGGTCAAACATTTATTGACCTTCCCTTAAGCAATCCTTTTAATTCTATTGATACACAACTTTTATCTATAATTAATGACCATAAAATAGATTATTCATTTTTAGAGGTGCATGCTGAAGTAACATCTGAAAAAAATGGTATAGCTCAAAATTATGATGGAAAATTTACTGCTATATATGGGACTCATGTTCATATTCCAACCTCGGACGCTAGGGTATTAGAAAAAGGCACTTGTTTTCAAACCGATATTGGCATGACAGGAGATTATAATTCTGTTATTGGTATGAAAAAAGAAAGCGCCATCAAAAGAATGAGAACTAGGTCAAACTCTCACAGACTGGAACCCGCAGAGGGATTGGCAACTATTTCTGGAGCGGTCATTACTACAAATGTGGGGGATAAAAATTCAATTCAATCTATTCAAATAGGTGGTGTTTTGGATGGTAATTTATTATCTTAGCTCATGGCAGGACATTCAAAATTTAAAAATATTCAATATCGTAAAGGTGCTCAGGACAAAAAAAGAGCAAAACAATTTGCAAAAATAGGAAGAGAAATTCAAATAGCCGTGAAGATTGGAGGAACTGACCCAGAGTCCAATCCAAGATTGAGACTAGCAATAACAAATGCTCGAAGTGTAAATATGCCAAAGGATAATGTGGATAGAGCTATTAATAAAAATAATACTGAAGCTTCTGATTATTCAGAAGTTCGCTATGAGGGGTATGGTCCATTTGGAACAGCTTTTATAGTTGAGGCTTTAACTGATAATAAAAATAGAACAGCTTCAGAAATTAGATCTATTTTTTCAAAGAATGGGGGGAATTTGGGTGAGACAGGAAGTGTGAGTTTTAATTTTAATAAAGTAGGAGAAATACAAATCAAAAAAGAAATAGATGATAGTGCACTGGAGGATTTACTTGACCATGGTTTAGAGGATTACAATACAGATGACGATGTAACATATCTTTATTCTTCCTTTGAGGAATTAGCATCTTTTGAGAAAATACTAGTAGATAAAAACTTTGATGTTGAAAGTGCAAATATTATTTGGAAGCCAAATTTAACTGTAAAAATTGAAAAAAAGGAAGATCTTGACAAGCTTATCAGATTAAATGAAGAGTTAGAGGATAACGATGATGTTCAAAATTGTTTTTCAAATCTTGATTTTGATAGTGAACTTCTAGAGGTTAATAATGCCTGATAAAGCTTGGAAAAATAGGGAAAGACTTGTAGCAAAGTTTTTTGGAGGTATGAGAAATGCCCTTAGTGGGATTAATTCAAAAGTTACTCATTCAGATGTAATTCACGATAATTTATTCATTGAGTGTAAATTAAGAGCTAAACATACAGCTATTAAAT
>CABYYB010000022.1:0-2351 GCA_902523135.1 uncultured Alphaproteobacteria bacterium | reverse complement strand
CTAGGATCATACTTAAATCCCAATGGCTTAAGGTAAGAAAAGGGTTAATACAAAGGTGCAAAGCATTAAATTTATTTATAAACGATGTATATAATCAAAAAAAAATATTTAAAGACAATATCGTTCCAAAAGATCTAGTATTTAAATCTCAAAATTATCTAAAACAATGTGAAGGATTTCAGCCTAAAAGAAAAATTTGGTCTCATATTTCAGGAATAGATTTAATAAGAAACATTGATGGAAAATTTTTAGTACTAGAAGATAACCTTCGTGTTCCTTCAGGCGTTTCATATATGCTTGAAAATAGAATGGTAATGGGAGAGGTTTTTCCTGAATTATTTACGCGTTATAGAGTTTCACCGATCAATCACTATTGTAATAGACTCTATCATTGTATGTTAGATGCCATACCATATAAAAAAAATAATCCCACGATGGTTGTATTAACACCAGGAGTATATAACTCTGCATACTTTGAACATTCATTTTTAGCACAGCAAATGGGAATTGCTTTAGTTGAGGGAAAAGATCTTTATGTCGAAAATGACAAAGTTTATGTAAAGACTGTCAAAGGGGGTTTAAGAGTTGATTGTATATATAGAAGGATTGATGATACTTTTTTAGATCCCAAAACTTTTTTTAAAGGATCTTTGTTAGGCGTAGCGGGTTTATACAAATCTTATAGAAAAGGCAATGTTGGACTTCTAAATGCACCTGGAAGTGGGGTAGCTGACGATAAGGTTATTTACTCATATGTTCCTAAAATAATTAAGTATTATTTAGATGAAGAGCCTAAATTGGACCAAGTAAAGACATATTTATGTCACAATAAATCCGAGAGAGATCACGTAATATCTAATATTTCAAAAATGATAGTAAAACCAGCTGATGGATCTGGTGGTTATGGAATTATAGTAGGACCTAAATCCTCTAAATCTGAGAGAGAGGCATATATTAGAAAAATTTTACATAACCCAAGAAACTTTATAGCTCAACCTTTAGAAATATTATCAACTACCCCAACTTTGCAGGGGAATTTAATTGAACCTCGACATCAAGATTTACGACCATTTATTCTTTCTGGAAGAGAGACATACGTGACTATGGGTGGTTTGACGAGAGTTGCTCTTAAAAAGGGAAGTACGATAGTAAATAGCTCACAGGGTGGAGGCTCGAAAGACACTATGATTGTAGAAGATTAAATTTTATATCTTTTGCTTTACAACTATAGTCTGATTTAAATTTTCAACCTCTAATAGTTCCTCATCCCCATTAGTCCATTTAATTTTAATCTTAAACTCATTTTCATTATCTCTAATTCCATAATGAGCAACTGGCTCCATTTGACACAGATAACCTGATCCGGCATCGATTGTTTTAGAATGAGTTCTTTCATTTGTGTATAAAGTTACAGTCGCCCCTCTAGCTGGTGCACCATGAACGTTTAAAGGTCTAATTCTTAAAAAAGATCTTTTCTCATCATTGTGGTATTTAAATAGTGTCAACGGTTGAGCACCAGACTCACCATGAGATAAAAGAAGCTCTAGCACTCCATCATTATCAATATCTGCAACTGCTGCTCCCGTTCCAAGTCCATTTGGCTCTAGAGCTTGCTCTAGTTTAATTTCTTCAAAAAAACCGTTTTCAATTATTTTATAAAGTCTATTTGGCTCTCCTATGTTATTTAGAAACACCTCATCATAACCATCATTATCAAAATCTGCCGAAATTACTGTTCTAATTTTTGATGGCTCATCAAAGTTTGAGTTAGCAATGTTTTTAAATTTATCGTTATCTAAAACGTAGGCTCTATTAAAACCTTCCCAATTACCGTTTAGAATATCAAGTCTTCCTCGATAAAGAATGTCAGATAATGCTGTTCCTCTTCCATTTTGGTAAATATCTTTGACATTCATTTGACTAGCGACATCTGAGTACTTTCCATTTTGATTTAAATAAAGAAAATTCGGACCTCTTTCATTAGCCGCAAATACATCTATTTGCTCAGATAAGATATGACCAGCAACTACAGCTCTACCTCCTGTAACTTTATCAAGTCCCAGGCTTGTAGCTAGATCCACAACTCTGTTATCAATGAACTCATAAAATCTTGTTGGACCACCATAATTTGCAACATAAATACCATAATTTCCATTACCAACTCTGTCGACACAAACTACTGATCTTCCTGCTGTTAAATTCAATTCACTTTGATTAACTTCTTTTTCGAATAAGTCCTCTATTGCATTCTGTGAATTTATTAAAAGCCTGTCTGAGTACATTTTCATGCCACTGTAGGTATCAGTGTTAAGAAAATAAATTTCCTCAAGACCATCTTTATCTATATCACA
>CABYYB010000021.1:0-3292 GCA_902523135.1 uncultured Alphaproteobacteria bacterium | reverse complement strand
GCAATAGTTATGTATCAAAAAGATAATAAATTAGAAAACATTAAATCCTATTTAGAAAAAAATTTAGTTAAATATAAAATTCCTAAAGATTATTTTATATTAGATGAACTCCCAAAAAATATAATGGGTAAAGTCCAAAAGAATATATTAAAAGAAAAATATAATAAAAATTAAATAAGTTATTTTTTTTAAATATTAATATATAAATCCTATATGTCTACGGCAGTAGTTTTTGGGGGAACAGGTCTTGTAGGTAATCATTTATTAAAAATTTTAATTAATGATGATTATTATTCCAAAGTAAAGGTATTCACCAGATCCGAAATTGAGATAATTCATCATAAATTAGAAATTATAGAAACAAATTTTGAAAATATAGAGAGCTTGAAAGATAAAATTTCTGCTGATAATTGTTTTTTTTGTATAGGAACTACAAAAAAAAATTCACCACAAAAACTTGAATATCAAAGAATAGAGCTAGAATTACCTAAAAAGATAGCTCAAATTTGTAAATCTAATGCGATAAGGTCATTCATTTTTGTTTCTTCAGGTTTCGCTAATCCAAATCACTCTGGAGAATACCTGAGGTTTAAGGGTCTTGTCGAAGAGGAATTGAAATCTTTAAGTTTTGAAAACCTTGGTATTTTAAGGCCTTCATTTTTATTAGGAAAGAGAAAACAATTTAGAATTTTAGAAACAATAGGAATATATATATTTAGTTTCTTATCCCCTTTTTTTATAGGCCCTCTAAAAAAAATGAAACCAATTCATGCTAACACAGTAGCCAAGGCTATGTCTAACATTATAAAAAAAAACCTAAGTCAAGTTACATACGAGTCCGACGAAATAGCGAGAATAAGTTAATACTTAATAATGCGTAAGCTTAATGTCGTTTATAATCATAATTATGACATTCCATTACCAGATGGACATAGATTTGTTGGAACAAAATTTTCTGACCTTTATAACCATATCAAAGACTCAGATATCTATAAAAATTTAATCATTCATAAAAGTATAGAAGCACCTATAAGTGATGTTCAATGTGTCCATAAAAGTGAATATGTTTTAAATGTTAAACAAGGCAGTCTTTCTAGAGCTGATGAGAGAAAAATAAATCTTCCTTGGAGTAAGAGACTTGCTAGGAGGTCTTTTTTAGCTATACAAGGTACCTTACAAACCTCTCAATTGGCATTAGGTAATGGTGTTGCATGTCATTTAGCAGGCGGGACTCATCATGCATTTAAAGATTGTGGATCTGGTTTTTGTGTATTTAATGACTTAGCCTATGCATCAATAGCTTTACTTAATCAAAAAAAAGTAAAAAAAATTTTAATTTTAGATTTAGATGTTCATCAAGGTGATGGAACTGCTTCTATTTGTGAAAATATTGATAATATTTTTACATGTTCAATTCATTGTAAAAATAATTTTCCATTTGACAAAAAAAATAGCAATTTAGATGTACCAATAGATGATAAAGTAAATGATGTTGAATACATAAATATCCTCACAAAAACACTTGATCAAATTGAGTCTAATTTTACGCCAGATATTGTTTTTTATGATGCAGGAGTTGACGTGCACTCTAACGATGATCTAGGTAATTTAAACCTTACTGATGATGGTATTAAAAAAAGAGATGAAATTGTATGTGAGTATTTCAAAGAAAAAAAAATACCTCTTTGTACTGTTATAGGTGGAGGATACAGCAAGAATAGACAAGAATTGGCATCTCGGCACTTCTCAATATTTGAAACTGTAAGTAAAACTTATTTATGAATTTATTTGATTAACTCTTTGAATCAAACCAAAAATTATAGCTATAGCCAATACAATCTTTAGGAATTCACTATACAAAAATGGTAATAAACCAAGATTTATAGCTTGTTCAATACCTACAAAAAACGAAAGGTGACTAATACCACATAAAAATATTACAAATGCACCAGCAAGAATAGTAGCCGATAATTTGATCAAACCTGTGTTTACTTCAGATTTGAGAATATATGCAATCATGAAAGCAGAAATTACCATTCCGTATAAAAAACCAAATGTTGGAGAAAAAATGTAGCCAATTCCTCCACCATTAGCGAATAAAGGTAGTCCTAGCACACCTAAAACCACATAAATAAATGTTGAATAAAACCCAATCATGCCCATTGATGCAGCTATAAAGAAAACCACCAAAGTTTGTAATGTCATTGGAACAGGGTAAAAGGGAATAGAAATTTTAGAAGATACAGTCAGTAAAATCACTCCTAATATAGTTAGGTAATACTTGGAAAAGAAGTGTGTACCAAAAAGATTTTCTGTAATTGTTCTACTCATCGTTTGCTTATCTTACTTTATCTTCGTCCTTATAAAATCTTGGATCAAATTCATCTAATTTTATACCTCTAAATGTCTTATAAAATGAGCCAAATTTATAGCTACCAAGTTGCTCTAATGGTGTATTTGTAAACTTTGCTTTAGCTGCTTCCTCCGACTCAGCTTCAATAGTTACCTGAAAGTCATATGACATAGTCATATCTATAATGAATTTTCTCATAACTAACCTCCTACTAAATATTAACTAAATATCATAAATATAGTGATTTTAACCAAAAAAATAGAGAAATATTTAAAATTATACCCATTGGGAATGCAAAAATCTTTGATATAAGAACAATAGTTATGAGTAAAAAAATTTTAGTAATAAACGGTCCAAATCTCGAAATGCTCGGAAAAAGAAAAGAAAATATTTACGGCGATTTTACATTAAAAGACCTAGAGGAAGAAATTTCTAAAGAGGCTACTAAGTTAGACTGTATTGTTGAATTTTTTCAAAATAATGTTGAAGGAGAGTTAATAAACAAAATTAATGATTTGGATGATAGTTATAATGGAATTATAATTAATCCCGGCGGATTTACTCACACTTCTGTTGCTCTTCACGACTCACTAGAGATTAAAAAAATACCAAAGATTGAAGTACATATTTCTAATATATACTCTAGAGAGGATTTTAGACAAAAATCAATCATTGCTCATGCTTGCCATAGTTCGATTTTAGGAATGGGTAAAAATGGTTATATTTATGCCTTAAGGCACATAGTTAGTTTATAGATTTAGTATTTTTTTATTATCGATAACATCATCTTTATTGTGAGTTACCATAAGTGCTATTTTGTTAAATTTTAATAAATTTTTATTAAAAAAACCTTTAGTTTTAAATTTTGTTTCTGTATCTAATCCATTGAATGGTTCATCTAATAAAATAACACTTGTTTCTAATAACAAAACTCTTATC
>CABYYB010000020.1:0-4506 GCA_902523135.1 uncultured Alphaproteobacteria bacterium | reverse complement strand
CTTCACTACACAAGAGAAAAACTTCTTATCAAGAGAAAAAAATTTTGATAAATGGGTAGATTATTTAATTTATCGATATAAATTTAAAAATTATCCGAAGAATTTTCAAATTTCTAGTTTCCCAATATATGTTCTTATTGAAATTATTTCTGTTTGTAACTTAAGATGTGTTATGTGTTACCAAAGTGACAAATCATTTACTAAAAAACCATATATGGGATCGATGAGCGAAAGTTTATTTTATAAAATCATAGATGAACTACATGAAGGTGGAACTGATGCAATAACATTTGGCTCTAGGGGCGAGCCAACACTTCATAATAAAATAGGTGATTTTATTGATTATACATCAAATAAATTTATGGATTTAAAACTAATTACCAATGCAACAAGGTTAACAGAAGATTTATCTCATAAGATTTTATCTTCAAATGTAAATCAACTTACTTTTTCAATTGATGCTTATGATAAAAAAACTTATGAAGAGATCAGAAGAAGAAGCGATTTTGACAATGTATTAAAAAATATAAAAAGATTTAATGAAATTAGAAATAGTAAATATCCTAATTCTAATTTAATCACTAGAGCCTCAGGCGTAAAAGTAAAAAATAGTAACCAAGATGAAAATAAATTTTTAGATTTTTGGAAACCTTATGTAGATGAGGTAGGAATGAAATCAGCTTTTGAACGTTGGGACACTTACTCTAATGAGCCTCATCCTGATTTTCTTACCCCATGCTCTTTTCTTTGGGAGAGAATGTATATTTGGTTTAATGGAATAGTAAATCCTTGTGACTCTGATTATAAAAGTTTTTTAACTTATGGGAACGTTAATGATACTTCAATCAAAGATATTTGGAATTCAAAATCAATTAATGAAGTGAGACAAAAACATACTTCCAATAAAAGATCACAATGTTTTCCATGTGACCGTTGTGGCGCAGCTTAAGAATTAAGTTATGAAAAAAAGCTTTCTAGTAGCAGAGGTAGCTCAAGCACATGAAGGCTCAGTAAATCTTGCCATTTCATTTATCGATTTAGTAAAAAAAGCAGGTTATGATGCAATAAAATTTCAAATACATTTGTCAGAATTTGAAACAACTTATAATGACAAGTTTAGACCAGGAACTAAAAATTTTAATTCAAGTAGATTTGAATATTGGAGAAAAATGGAATTATCTCTGAACGATTGGATTAAAATAAGCTCCTATTCAAAAAAAGTTGGATTAAATTTTATATGTTCAGTATTTTGTAATGAGTCTATAGAAATACTAAAGAAATTACCCAATCTTCATTCAATTAAAATTTCTTCAGGTGAAATGTATAATAAAGAATTAATTATTTTACTTAAAAAACTCAATAAGCCTTTTATTATTAGCACAGGCATGGCTAGTATTATTGAAATTAAAAATTTAATTTCTTTCTTAAAGCAAAATAAAATTATTAATTATAATCTTTTACACTGTGTTTCTTCTTACCCAACTAAATTAGAAGACACAAATTTAAGTAAAGTAAATTTTTTCAAAAAAAATTATAATATTCAATTAGGCTATTCTGATCATACAGGTATTAAAGAAGTTATAATGACAGCAGTATCTTTAAATTGTCCAATTATCGAAAATCATATATGTCTTAATAAGAAAATTATAGGACCAGACACATCATCCTCTTTGCTCCCATCTGAAATGAAAGAAATCTCAGAATTTAATAACATATATAACTACGTTTTGAATAGTAAGTTTTCTGAAAAAAAAATTAAAAAAATTAATAATGTTAAAAAATTATTTTCAAAAAGCTTATCTCTTAACAAAAATATTATCAAAGGAGATATAATTAAAACTGAAGATATAACACTTAAAAAACCCGGGACAGGATTAAAATTTGAAGATAGAAAAAAAGTTATTGGTAGAAGGGCTAGACAAAATCTTTCAAAATATAAATTACTGAAATTATCAGATTTAACTAAATGAAAAAAAAAATATGCGTTGTAATTTTAAATAGGGCAAATTTTGCCAGAATTAAAACAGTATTAATAGAACTAAAAAAACATAAAAATATACAAGTTGAGGTCATATTAGGTGGCTCTGCAATATTAGAAAAATATGGTGATATTGAAAATGAAATAAAATCTATTGGTATAATTCCTTACACAAAATTATTGTGCGTAGTTGATGGAACAAGTTTAGAGTCAATGACTAAAACGGTAGGTGTTTTATTAATTGAAATATCAACTATATTTTCAAAAATGAAACCTGTTGGAGTTTTGACTGTTGCGGACAGGCATGAAACTATAGCCACTGCTATTGCAGCTAGATACATGAATATATCTCTGATTCATACTCAAGGTGGAGAAGTTACAGGTTCCGTTGACAATTCTGTGAGAAATGCCATTTCTATGATGGCTGATTATCACTTTCCTGCAACTAGTAAATCAAAAAGTAGATTAATAAAAATGGGAATTGATAAAAAAAAAGTTTTTAATTTTGGTTGCCCATCATTAGATCTTATATCAAGGATGAAATTTAATAGAAAAAATTTAAAGAAAATTATGAAATATGGAGTTGGAAAAAATATTGACTTTTCTAAAAAATATATTGTTGTGCTTCAACACTCAGATACTGATGAATATTTGTCCTCAAAAAAACAAATTACTCAAACTTTATTAGCTATTCATAATCTTAATCTTCAAACCATATGGTTATGGCCAAATGTTGATGCTGGCTCAGATATTTTTTCTAAAGAATTAAGAAAATTTAGAGAAAAAAAGAAATTACCAAATCTGCATTTTATTAAGAACTTACCACCAGAAGATTATGCAAATATGATCAACTATTCAAATTGTATAGTTGGTAATTCATCATCAGCCATAAGAGAGGGTTCTTTTTTAGGTATCCCTGCTGTAAATATAGGTTCAAGACAAAAAAATAGAGAAATTGCAAATAATGTTAATAATGTAAATTATGATCATAACAATATAGAGACTGCCATAAAAAAGCAAATAAGTAAAAAGCACTTATCAAAAAATTATCTTTATGGTAAAGGTAATGCTGGTCGTTTAATTGCAAAAAAAATAAATCAAATTTTTAAAAATGATAAATAAAAAAGATATTAAAAATCATGAAAACGCTTTAAAAGAAAAAGTTTTTTTAAATAAATCTAAATGGCCGCATTTTGATTTACTATTTGATGACATAAAGAAATTGTCAAAATTTTCTGATAAAAAAGATATAACAATTTTAGAGAGAAATGGATTATATGGCAACATAAGTCTTTTAGCTCCATTTTTTGTAAATAAAAATACAGTTACATCCGTTGATTGTTCTACAGTAAATATTAAAAAAAGGGGTGGTTATAACAAACACCTTACTATTGATGATAGAATTATAAAAATTACAACAAACTTAAAATGCACGTTTAATAATATTAATTTAAAAAAACAATCTTCTGATCTAATTATAATTCCAAATCTGTTACATCACATAGATGATATTGATCTACTTTTAAGACAGGTAAAAAAAATCCTAAAACCAGGAGGAATATTATATTTATTTGAACCATTAGTTCGAGAGCTTCATCAAATACCTGATGACTTTATTCGTTACACTCCATTTGGATTAGAAGCTAAATTAAAAAAACTTAATTTTAAAAAAAAAGAAATAAATTATTGTGGGGGGCCATTCTCAGTGATTGCCTATTCTTGGGATCAAGCATTACAATATTTACCTACAAAATTGAGGTCACATTACACAAAATGGTTTTATGAGAATGAATTTCAAAAATTAATTGAATTAGATAATAAATATAAAAAAAATAAAATCAGACCAAATTCAAAATTTCCAATGAGTTTTTCTTTGAATTTCATTAATGGATAATTATGGGTCTGATTGCTATAATCCCAGCTAGAAAAAACTCTAAAGGGATAAGATATAAAAATAGACTTAAAATAAACGGAGAGTCCATTACAAGACTTGCAATCAAAAAAGCAATTTCATTTGATTGTGAATATGTAGTTTTAACTTCAGATGATAATTATTTGTGTAAAGAAAATCAAGATCTTGCCTATATAATTAAAAGGCCATCTTTCTTATCTGGGGATAAGGCATGTTCTTTTAAAGTTTGGCAACATGCACTTTCAACTTTAATTAAAGACATAAATATAAATTTTTTGGACTATTCATCAATTCTCTTAGAACCAACAAGTCCAAATAGAAAAATAGAAGACCTTCAACGCGCAAATAATTTACACCGCAAGTACAATTGTAATGTATTAACTTTAAGTAAATTAAAGAAATCATTTTCTCCCGAAAAAATTATGAGGGTTGGCGCAAATTCAAATACTACTTTTTATAAAAAAGATGGGATAAATTTTTTAAGAAGGCAAAAAATAAAAGATTATTATTTTAGAAATGGAATTTGTTATATTTCAAAAGTTTCTAATATTCTTAAAAAAGATCCAAAAACAACTTTTTACAAGAATTGTAAGGCAATTACCATACAAAGAAATAT
>CABYYB010000019.1:0-4652 GCA_902523135.1 uncultured Alphaproteobacteria bacterium | reverse complement strand
GTTTTTCTAGTATCTGTCACACTAAATTCGGCATTTTCTGAGGAAATTATGCCTTTATCTCCTACTTGCCCCCCAGACTCTGCATAAAAACATGACTCATTTGTGATAATTGCTGATTTTTTTGTTTTATCACTTAACTCATCAACTGCTTCTATGTCTAAGACCAATGCAGTTACATTTGCCTTTAAAGAGGTCTCTTTATAACCTTTAAATAATGTTGGTTTTGTTTTTCTAGCAATATCAAACCATAGCTTTTCAGTATTTCCATCACCACTACCCTTCCATGAAGATCTAGCTTCCTCTTTTTGTAGCTTCATTGATGCATCAAAAGACTCTACATCAACATCGATATCCTTTGATCTCAGATAATCTTGTGTTAAATCAAGGGGAAACCCAAAGGTGTCATATAATTTAAATGCGATTTTGCCATCTAATTTATTATTTTTAATATTAGGTATTTCTTGTCCAAGTATCTCTAAACCTTTAGTTAAAGTTTCTCTAAATTTTATTTCCTCATTGTAGAGTGTTTCCTTAATCGCCTCAGCTCCGGTGTTAAGTTCTTGGAAGAAATCACCCATTAAATTTTTCAATTCATCAAAAATTTTGTGAAACAATGGCTCTGAGGAGCCTAATGTATATGCATGTCTTATTCCCCTTCTTAATATTCGCCTTAGTACATAACCTCGTCCCTCATTTGAAGGCAAAACCCCGTCAGCTATTAAAAAAGAGGAGGCTCGTAAGTGATCTGCTATGACTCTAAAACTAGATTTATTTTCTTCAGATATTTTTTTTTGTATAAATTCTTGAGTAATATCAATAATATTTGAAAACAAATCAGAACTATAATTGTCATTACTACCATTTAATAATGCTGTTATTCTTTCAAGACCCATACCAGTGTCTACACATGGTTTAGGTAAATCTAATCTAGTATTTTTGTCTACCTGTTCATATTGCATAAAAACTAAATTCCATATTTCAATGAAACGATCACCATCTTCGTCAACTGAACCAGGGGGGCCACCAAAATATTTATCTCCATGATCATAAAATATCTCCGAGCACGGTCCGCAAGGTCCTGTGTCACCCATTGACCAAAAATTATCAGAGCTTGAAATTTTAATTATCTTATTGTCAGGTAAATTAGCTATTTTTTTCCAAAATTTTTCTGCGACCTCATCGTCATGATATATCGTAACTAATAATTTATTTTCATTAATTTTAAATTCTTTAGTGATTAAGTTCCAAGCGTATAGAATTGCTTGCTCTTTAAAGTAATCGCCAAAAGAAAAATTACCTAGCATCTCGAAGAAAGTATGATGTCGAGTTGTAAATCCAACATTCTCTAAATCATTATGTTTTCCTCCTGCCCGAACACATTTTTGAGAAGTCGTGGCTCTTTTGAAATCTAACTGCTCCATGCCTGTAAAAACATTTTTAAATTGAACCATTCCTGAATTAGCAAACATTAGAGAGGGATCATTTTCCGGCACTAATGATCCAGATTTGACATGCCTATGATCATTATTTTTAAAATAATCAATAAACGCATTGCGGACTTCATTAGAGTTCATATTCATGGAATATAGATTAATTTAACTGAAATTTAATATTATTCTTTAGAGTTTTTTTCGATGGTTTCTTCTGTAGTAGAAGGAGGTGGATCAATCATCAGCTCTTCAACAGTGTCGGAATTTGATCTTATTCTACTTTCTATTTCATTCAATAACTCTGGGTTATCCTTTAAAAACTGTTTTGTATTTTCTCTACCTTGACCAATTTTTTCGTCTTTATAAGAATACCACGCTCCAGACTTATCTATAATATCAGCTTGAACACCTAAATCTATAATTTCGCCAATTTTAGAAATTCCTTCACCATACATAATATCAAATTCAACCATTTTAAAAGGAGGGGCCATCTTATTTTTGACGACCTTCACTCTCGTTTGGTTTCCAATAATATTATCTTTATCTTTTATTGCGCCAATCCTTCTAATATCTAGTCTTACGGAAGAGTAAAACTTCAAAGCGTTACCTCCAGTGGTGACTTCAGGGCTTCCAAACATTACTCCTATTTTCATTCTCAATTGATTAATAAAAACAACCATAGTATTTGTCTTTGAAATCGAGCTAGTTAGTTTTCTAAGCGCTTGGCTCATTAGCCTTGCCTGAAGTCCGGGTAATGAGTCACCCATTTCACCCTCTAACTCTGCTCTGGGAACTAAAGCTGCCACTGAGTCTATAACTAATAAATCTATACCCTCAGATTTTACAAGAGTATCTGAGATCTCTAAAGCCTGTTCACCAGTATCAGGTTGAGATATCAATAACTCATCAATATTCACTCCAAGTTTTTTTGCATAACCTGGGTCTAAAGCATGTTCAGCATCAATAAAAGCACAAGTTCCTCCAACTTTTTGAGCTTCCGCAATTATATGTAATGTTAGAGTTGTTTTACCTGAACTTTCTGGGCCATAAACTTCTATGACTCTTCCTTTCGGTAAACCACCTATTCCTAAAGCTATATCTAGACCAAGAGAGCCTGTTGAGTATACATCAATATTTGCATCAATATCTTTCTTTCCTAGCATCATTATGGAACCTTTCCCATATGATTTTTCAATATTACTGATAACAGATTTAAGCTTGTTTAAATTTTCTTTTTTATCCATTTGATTCTATAGTAAATAGTAAATATTTGTTTCTACTAAACAAGAGTAATAATGGAAAATAACTATAATTTTAGCGATTTTATACCAGGTACAATCGTGGAGTGTCCATCTCAACCAGATTGGGGCCTGGGGCAAGTTCAATCTTGTATAAATAGTAAAATCACTATTAACTTTGAGAACGTAGGGAAAAAAGTTATAGATTTAAATGTAGTTGATTTAAAGATACACGAAAATGCTGACTGATAATTTTAAAAGAAAAATTGATTACTTGAGAATATCTGTCACTGATAGATGTGATTTAAGGTGCACTTATTGTATGGCTGAGGATGTAACCTTCTTGCCTAGACAAGAGGTTTTATCAATTGAAGAAATTATTAAACTTACAAATATATTTAATGAGTTGGGTGTAAAAAAATTTCGATTAACAGGGGGTGAACCACTTGTAAGAAAAAACATTGTTTCAATTATAGAACATTTAAATAAACTAAAAAATCAGGGTAAAATTTCAGAGCATACTTTAACTACAAATGGTACGAATTTATCAAGATATGCATCTATTCTTAAAAAGAATGGCGTTGAAAGAATAAACGTTTCTCTTGATAGCTTGAATGCTGAAAGTTTTAGGAAAATAACTAAATGGGGAGATCTTAGTAAAGTTTTAAATGGGATAGAGGTAGCTAAACAAGAAGGTATAAAGATAAAAATAAATACTGTTTTGACTCAAAATTTTAATGATAAAGAAATATTTGATATTTTAGATTGGTGTAAAAAAAATCATTTTGATATTTCGTTAATTGAAATAATGCCCATAGGTGATATTGGAGAAAAGCGATTTAATCAATATTTATCAATGAAGAAATTTGAAGAGGATTTAGTAAATAAATTAAATTTAATTTCCTCTAAACATAGAACTAATGGCCCCTCTAGATACTATGAGTATTCAAATCATAAATCAAAAATTGGTATTATATCTGCTATTTCTCATAATTTTTGTGATACTTGTAATAGGGTAAGACTTACATGTACTGGTAAGTTATATATGTGTTTAGGACAAAATGATTTTGTAGATTTAAAATTTGCCCTAAGAAATCAAACAAAAAATGATATTATTACTTTGATAGAATATGCTATGTCAATTAAACCAAAAGCACATAACTTTGAAATTCAAAAAGATAATTTTGAGGGATATGTTAATCGTTATATGAATGAGACTGGGGGTTAATAAATGAAAATATGTTTTGTTTCTTTTCCTCTCGAAAAAAATATTGAAGCTCAAGAGAAACTTATAAAAAAATATGGTAATTACGAGCCTGAAGAGGCAGATTTCATTGTAGCACTTGGAGGTGATGGTTTTATATTAAAGTCGCTTCATAATTATATGAAACTTAACAAGCCAATTTACGGTATGAATTTTGGATCTGTTGGATTCTTGATGAATGATTACAAACTTGACGGATTAGAGGAACGACTAAATAAAGCTCAATTAACAAAATTAAGACCTTTAGTAATGAAAACTTTAAATCCCACAGGTCAAGAAATTAAAGCTATAGCGATTAATGAGATCAGTATTCGTAGAGAAAAATATCAAGCTGCAAAAATTCAAATTATGATAGATAACGAAGTAAGAATAGAAGAGCTTGTTTGTGATGGTGTAATATTATCAACAGCTGCAGGCAGCACAGGGTATAATTACTCTGCTTCAGGACCAATTATTCCACTTGGAAGCAATGTTGTAGCACTAACTGCTGTAAGTGCCTATAGTCCCAGACATTGGCGTGGGGGTCTATTAAAAGATAATGCAAAAATTAAAATTATTAATAATAATCCATCCAAAAGACCGATAGTAGTTCATGCTGATCATATTGAAGCTAAAGATGTTATTTCTGTTGAAATTGAAATGTCTGAGGGTATGGAAATACCTTTATTATTTGATAATGATCATAAAATTGAAGAACGTGTTTATAAAGAAATGTTTAAA
>CABYYB010000018.1:0-4653 GCA_902523135.1 uncultured Alphaproteobacteria bacterium | reverse complement strand
CAGTTATCATATTTCTATTATCAAATAATACAGCTTCATGTGATTTATTCTCTTTTGCATGATTTGCAGCTAGAACATTACCTAATAGAGAAATACTTTTAATATCAGACCTATGCCACCTTATATCTGGATAAAGAGATGTTTTTACACCTTTTAGTGCTAACTTATTTAAATATTCAAAGTTTTTATTAATTGAGTATATAATAATATTAGGCTTAAGTTTATCAGGGTATTTATGTTCCCTTGGGTTTTGATCCCCTCTTGTAATTTGAATATAAATTATACCCATTTTTAAATTATTTAATTTTTTGATTTTATCGGTGATACTAATTATTTGATTTTTATTGAATTTAATTTTCATGTTCATTTTTTTTAATGAAACAAACAATCTGTTTAAATGAAGATTTAAATCTACTAATTCACCTTTGAATACAGCAATGACCTCATAAACCCCATCAGAGAATTGAAAACCTCTATCTGTTACACTGACATACGATTGATTTAGAGGTTTATATTTTCCATTAATATAACAGGTTGTCATAAGAATATCTTTTTGATTATATTAATACCATGAATCTTAAAAGACGAGATTTTATTAAAAAATTATCATGTGCGTGTTGTGCGCCCTTATTTTTACCTTCTTGTACTGAGGTAGCTATTACAAATCGTAAACAACTCTCTATTATTTCAGATGAAAGTATCAACAAACAAGCTCTTCAAGCATACGAACAAGTCAAAAAACAAGAAAATTTAATAGAGTCTGGGCAAAATTTTAGAGCAGTAAGAGAGGTAGGTCTCAGAGTTACAGAGTCAGTAGAAGAGTATTTTTTAAAAATGGGTCAATCAGAGTCTATAAAAAATTATAATTGGGAATTTATCTTAATTGATGACAAGGACACACTTAATGCTTGGTGTATGCCTGGTGGTAAAATAGCTTTTTACACAGGAATCTTAGATGTTGCTGCAAATAATGATGGTTTGGCCTCAATAATGGGACATGAAATTGCTCATGCGGTTGCTCGCCATAGTGTTGAAAGGGCCAGTCAAGCATTAGCAATAAATGTTGGCACTACTATCTTGGATATTGCCTTAGAGGGTGCCCTTTCGAGTACCTCAGCTGATGATTATTTAGTAAATTTAGGTCTATCTTTACCTTTTAACAGATTACAAGAATCGGAGGCTGACTATTTAGGCTTGGCCTTTATGACTATGGCCAAATACGACAATCATGAGTCATATAAAGTCTGGCAGCGAATGGCTGAGGCTCAAAAAGGAAACGCACCACCAGAGTTTCTATCTACGCACCCTTCCCCCAAAAATCGTATTGAAAAGCTTAAAAACTGGATACCTGAAGTTGATTTAAGATTTACCTAAAGCGTTGTTTTGTCATACTTCAAACAAATCAGAAATTTAATATATTTTATGTATGAACAAAGTTATTAAGTTAAAAAAGCAGTCTAAATCAAGCGACTCCGATAGCATAAAACAGCTAAACAGTAAGCTAAACAAACTTGATAAGAAAATCGATAACCTCTATGAAAGACTAGACGGTCATATCAATAAAATAGATAAAGTTTATTCTAGACTAGAGGAACATTTTTCTGGTATCGAAAAGCTTTTATCTTTCTTTAAATTTAGAAAATAACTATTTCGATAACTCATAATTTATGACATCTGAAGATCTTAGCAGTTCTTCATAACTGTCCGAAAACCATTTTCTTACATTATTTTTATTAATAATGACTGGATTTCTATTGTGAATAAATTCTATATTTTCCAAAGAGGATTTAGTTAAAATTGAATAATAAACAGTATCTTCTATTAATTTATATACACCTGCAAAAAAACTGACAGGAGTTTTGGTAAATAGTTTATATTTTTCTTTCAATTCTTGGGTTTTCAACCATTCAAAATAACTACTAAAAGGTACCAAACAGCGATTATTTGCAATGAGGCTATTACTAAAAGATTTCTCGTGTACTGTCTCTGATCGAATATTGAAAAGTGTTTTTCCTTTCGGAAGCCAATCAAATGACAAACCCCAACTTGATTGTTTAAATACAAATTTAGAGTTTAGATTAAAGACAATAGGCGCTTTATTGGTAGGGCAAATATCTTCATTTTTATAATCAAATATTGATTTGAAGTTATTTATAGTTTCCTTCTTAAAAGAGGAGTGATTATCTTTAAGATTTAGCGAATATCTTCCGCACACTATTAAATTTTTCTAAAATTCAAGTAGTTAGAAATATCAAAGTCCTTATATGAAGTTCTTAAACCTAAAAATTGAAAATAATCATCTCTAATTTTTTTCCCAAGAGAGGTATCAGTATAATTATCTAAAACACCATTGATATTTTTTTTGGCTTCAATGACAATATCGTTAGGTAGTTGCCTGAATTCTACACCAAGTGACCTCAATTTTTCTATAGCGACAACCTCTTTATACATAAAATCAGACAACATTTCTTGATTTTCTGACTGACAAGCATACTCTATGATGCTCTTAGTTTCATTATCAAAAGAGTTCCATTTATCTAAATTCATTCCTAATGAAATAGAAACTGTAGGTTTTTTAAAATCTGGATAATAACAGTAATTTGTTACTTTATAAAAACCAAAAGCTAAATCCATAACTGGATTAGACCAATCTGCAGCGTCTATAGCCCCACTTGCTAAAGACTGAAGAATTTCACCTCCTGGTATATTTATAGAAGTTGCCCCCATAGTCTTTAATAGATCTCCTCCCATACCAGGGCTTCTTATTTTAAGTTTAGAAACATCCTCGAGACTATTTAATTCGTTTTTGAACCAACCAAATAATGTAGATCCAGTATTACCAACTAAAAAATGTTTAATGTTAAAATTAGAACCTAATTCATCCCATAATGATTGACCATTGCCAGAATATATCCATGAATTAAATTCCTCAGCAGTCATTCCAAAAGGAACAGCAGCAAAAAAAGGATAGGCTTTGTTCTTTCCTCCCCAATAAAACTCTGCTGAGTGATATAAATCAGCTGTTCCAGATGACACGGCATCAAACACTCCAAACGGTGGGACTAGTTCACCAGCTGAGTAAACATTAACTTTTATTCTTTTATTAGATAAGTTCTCAATTCGCTGAGCCAACCTGTTTGCACCTAAACCTATACCAGGAAAATTCTCTGGCCATGATGTAACCATATTCAACTCTGTTATGGTGCTTGCGTGTACATTAAAACTAGAGAGTGCAGCTGCACCGAGTACAGGAATTGAGGCTTTTTTAATAAAATTTCTTCTGTTAATTTTCTTTTTCATATTTTTATATAAATAAGATAACACTTTATAAATAAAAATGAAATTAGAAGCAAAAAGTTTATTAGCCGCACTTAATGAACAAAAAGTTGAATATAAACTTTTTGAACACGAGGCTTTTTTTACTGTCGAGGAGTCTAGCAAATTAAAATCAGATTTGAATATGCAAGGTGCGCATACAAAAAATCTTTTTTTAAGGGACAAAAAGAGAAATTTTTACTTACTCTCATGCTTAGATAGCACTGAAGTAGACCTAAAAATTATTAAAAACACTATACAGTGCCAAGGAAATCTCTCTTTTGGAAGTGCAGAATATTTATATGATAAACTTGGAGTCAAACCAGGCTCAGTTAGTCCCTACTCTTTAATCAATAATGTAGATAAGGATGTAAGTTTTTATTTAGATAAAAAAATAAATGATTGTGAATTATGCAATTTTCACCCACTAGACAACACTAAAACAATTCAAGTAAAAACAGAGGATTGTATTAAATTTCTAAAAACAATTACAACTGTGCGATTAATTGATTTTACGACTATGGAAGTAATTAATCTCTGAAATTTTGAAACTGTAAAGGAATTTTAATATCACTTGATTTTAATAATTCGATCATTGATTGTAGATCGTCTCTTTTCTTTCCAGTTATTCTTACTTCATCTCCATTAATTGAAGCTTGAACCTTTGCTTTCGATGATTTAACAAGATTTGTTATTTTTTTTGAGTCCTCTTTTGATATTCCATTCAAAATATCAATAAATTGTCTTACTCTATTTCCGGAAGCTGTTTCAGTTGATTTTAGGTGAATAAATTTTGGATCTATTTTTCTTCTTACAATATTATTTTTTAAAATATCATTAAATTGAGTTAATTTAGTATTGTCGGTTGTCTCTATTGTAATAGAAAAATCGTTTCGTTCGATTGTTGAATTAGTGTTCTTAAAGTCAAATCTATTATCAACTTCTCTTTTTGTATTATTGATGGCATTATCAATTTCTTGAATATCTGGTGACGAGACAACATCAAAAGAAGGCATAATTGAACAATACAATATTTTTATTTATTTCAACACTAATAGTTTGGGGACCAACCTGGTATATAATTAAATTTCAACTAGGCATTGTCGATCCAATGACATCGGTTTTTTATCGTTTTTTCTTATCTTCGATCATTATTTTAGTATTTTGTGTATTAAAAAAAATAAATCTGAGATTTTCATTAAAAGAGCATTTCTTTATAGCTGCTCTAGGAGTCTCTTTATTCAATATAAATTATGTACTGTTTTATCTATCTACAGTTCATTTAATAAGTGGATTTGTTGCTTTATGTTTTTCTTCAATATTATTTTTAAATGTAAT
>CABYYB010000017.1:0-5680 GCA_902523135.1 uncultured Alphaproteobacteria bacterium | reverse complement strand
AAAGAAATTCCCTGATCTTGAAATTATTTTTGTGCCTGAATTTTTAAGAGAGGGAAGAGCTTTAAATGACAGTCTTTATCCTTCAAGAATTTTAATAGGCTCACATTCCGAAAAAGGAAAAGAGTTTGCAAAATTATTGATGAAGTCATCGCTAAATAAAGATGTTCAAACTATTTACACAAATTCTACAGAAGCAGAGTCATCAAAATTATTTTCTAACGCTTATTTAGCAATGCGAGTAACATTTTTTAATGAACTAGACTCATTTGCAATGTCAAAAGGTTTAAATACAAAAGAAATTATTAAAGCAGTAAGTTTAGATCCTAGGATAGGAGATTTTTACAATAATCCCTCATTTGGATACGGGGGATATTGTTTACCTAAAGATACAAAGCAATTATTGGCAAATTTCGATAAAGTCCCTCAAAAAATCATGGAGGCAATCATAGAATCAAATTCAATGCGAAAAGATTTCATAGGATTAGAGATTGCAAAATTAAAACCCAAAACAGTTGGTGTTTATAAACTCATAATGAAAGAGGGTTCAGACAATATAAGAGAGTCAAGTATGCAAGGCATTATGAAAAGAGTTAAAGCTAAAGGTATTAGAGTAATTGTCTATGAACCATTAATCAAAGACAAACAATTTTTCAATTCAGAGGTTTATCAAGATTTAGAATTATTCAAAAAAGATGCTGATTTAATTCTTTGCAATAGAAGCCATGCAGAGCTAAATGACGTGCAAGACAAGATTTTTACTAGAGACATATTTAATCAAGATTAATACAAAGACTGTAATTTTGAATGAATCTATTCAAAAAACACAGGAAATATATAGTATTTTTATATTTTAGTTTCACTCCAGATAGGTCTATACTGCCGAGGCTTATATATATAAGGAGGAAACGATGACAAAAATTAAATCGTTGT
Source organism: uncultured Alphaproteobacteria bacterium (assembly GCA_902523135.1). Classification (GTDB taxonomy): domain Bacteria; phylum Pseudomonadota; class Alphaproteobacteria; order HIMB59; family HIMB59; genus HIMB59. The sequence goes on along the minus strand of CABYYB010000017.1, from coordinate 4,750 downwards.
TTATTTCTCTTGTTTTAACTCTAGGTGTTTCAACAGCAATCGCTGGAAGTCACGGAAGCACTCATGATCTAGTTAAAGAAAGAGGAAAATTAATGTGCGGTTCCAACACTGGATTAGCGGGCTTTGGTGCCCCAAATGATGCTGGTGTTTGGGAAGGCATTGATGTTGATGTATGTAGAGCTGTAGCGGCTGCTGTTTTTGGCGATGCCTCTAAAGTTGAATATGTACCTACAACATCAAAAGTACGTTTCACAGTTCTTCAGTCAGGTGAAATTGATATGCTATCAAGAAATACTACATGGACTTTATCAAGAGACGTTGATCTTGGTTTAGAATTTGTTGGTGTTAACTACTATGATGGTCAAGGCTTTATGGTTAACAAAAGTCTTGGTGTGTCAAGCGCTATGGAATTAGATGGCGCATCTGTATGTATCCAGGTTGGTACAACAACTGAAATGAACCTTGCTGATTTCTTCAAAGCAAATGGTATGAGCTATGAGTCAGTTCCTGTTGAGACTAACTCAGAAGCTGATGCTGCATACACAGCTGGTCGTTGTGACGTTTACACAACAGACGCATCTGGTTTATATGCAAGTAGAGCTGGTTATCCAGATCCATCTGCTCACGTAGTTTTACCAGAAATCGTATCTAAAGAGCCTTTAGGCCCTGCAGTTAGACACGGTGATAGTGAGTGGGCTGATATCGTAAGATGGTCTCTTAATGCAATGATCATTGGTGAAGAGCTAGGTATTACATCAGCTAATGTTGATGAAATGAAGAGCTCAAAAAACCCTGAGGTTTTAAGACTATTAGGTGTTGATGCTGGTTACGGAGCAATGTTAGGTCTTTCTGACGACTGGGCTTATAATATCTTAAGTCAAGTTGGAAACTATTCAGAGAGCTTTGAAAAGCATATTGGTCCAAACACACCAATTAACATTCAAAGAGGCTTAAACGCTCTTTATAAAGATGGCGGTATTTTATACGCACCTCCATTTAGATAAAAAATAAGGGTATGGGCTTTGAGCCCATACCCAAAATTTACGGATTTCAAAATTTATGCAGACCAATTTTTTCAGAAAAATAATATTTGATGAAAAATCAAGATCCCTTCTAATTCAAACACTTGTAATTGGTCTTTTTGCTTTATTAATTTATCTCATAACCCAGCAAACAGCCTATAACTTAGAAAAAAGAGGTATTAGCTCTGGTTTTGATTTCTTAAATATCTCAGCGGGTTACGATATAAGCATCCGTTTAATTCCATTTACTAGTGAGGACACTCACTTAAGAGCTTATTTTGTTGGATTATTAAACACATTGATGATTGCTATTTGTGGGTGTTTTTTAGCAACTATAATTGGATTTTTAGTCGGAATTATTCGCCTATCAAGCAATTGGCTATTTCGTAATATTGCTTATGTTTATGTTGAGTTTACAAGAAATGTCCCAGTTCTTGTTCAAATAATTCTTTACTACAGTATTCTTTTAAACTTACCCAAAATCAAACAAGCAATAGTAATTTTTGATAATTTTTATTTAACTAATCGAGGTTTCTTTTCCCCCTCTCCAATATTTAAAGACGGTTTTTCAATTGTTGCTTGGAGCTTAGTAATTGCAATTATATTTGCTTTTTTCTTAAAAAGATTTTTAAAGAAAAAACAAGAAGAAACCGGAAAACAATATCCAACTTTTATGATAAACAGTGCAATTATTATTTTTATCCCAATTATTTTTTATTACATCATGGGTATGCCTTTAGAGTTTGATAGTCCAGTTTTAAAGGGATTTAATTTTAAAGGAGGTATGGTAATTCGCCCAGAATTTTTAGGAATGCTATTTGGTTTATCTATTTATACTGCTGCATTTATCTCTGAGACTGTTCGATCTGGCATTATATCAGTATCAAAAGGACAAAGGGAGGCATCTCAAGCTTTAGGTTTAAAAAGTAATTTTATAATGAGGCTGATTATTATTCCGCAAGCACTAAGGGTTATCATTCCGCCTCTTACCTCTCAATATTTAAATTTAACAAAAAACTCCTCTCTTGGAATTGCAATAGGTTATGCCGATTTAGTTCACGGATTTGGAGGTATATCTTTAAATCAAACAGGTAGAGCCATAGAGATTATGATGATGGTTATGCTTACTTATTTGACAATTAGTTTAACCATTTCTTTTTTTATGAACTTATATAATAAGTCCGTACAATTTAAGGGTAACGCATGAGCTCTAATACTATTCAAATTATTTCACGTGGTAAGTATTACAACTGGTTAGTAAAAAATTTATTTTCCTCTTGGGTAAATACAATACTAACTATTATTGCGCTAATATTCGTATATCAGGTTGGAAGTTTCTTTTTGAATTGGGCAATTTTTGATGCTGATTTTAGATATAATTTTCAAGGTGAACTAATTATTGACCGCGGATTTTGCTCTAAAAATATTATGCCTGGTGAATATGGTGCCTGTTGGGCAATTATTTTTGCACGATGGAACCAATTTATGTATGGACTTTATCCTATTGAAGAGGTATGGAGGGTAAACTTAATCTATGCACTTTTACCTTTAGCAATTATTGGAATTCTTTTTGATAAAATTCCATTTCGTAGATATTTTATTTATTTTACATTTGTATTCCCATTCCTGGCTTACTTCATGCTTTACGGAGGACCAGGTTTAAGTGTTGTCGGTACAAATAAATGGGGAGGGCTCTTAGTAACACTTTTCTTAGGAGTTACTGGGATAGGTTTAGCGTTTCCTTTAAGCATTCTTTTAGCCTTAGGTAGAAGATCTAAAATGCCCATCATAAAATCATTGTGTGTAGTTTTTATTGAATTCATTAGAGGCGTCCCTCTTATAACATTATTATTTACCGCTAATGTGATGTTGCCTTTATTTTTACCAGATGGAGTAAATCCAGATAACCTTTTACGTGCATTAGTAGCCGTTACTTTATTTCAATCAGCCTATATGGCTGAGGCAATTAGAGGGGGCTTGCAAGCCATCCCAAGAGGGCAAGTTGAAGCTGCACAATCTTTAGGATTAAGTTATTGGCAAACCACTCGCAAAATAGTTTTACCACAAGCTTTAAAGATAGCTATTCCACCAATTGTTAATACCTGTATTGGTTTATTTAAAGATACATCTTTAGTTTTAATTATAGGATTATTTGATTTATTAGGTATAGGTAGAGCGGCTTTAGCTGATATGACATGGACTAAACTTTATTATGAAGTTTATGTTTTTATTTCACTGGTATTTTTCATATTTTGCTTTGGTATGTCACGCTATAGTTTATATTTAGAAAAAAAACTAAAAACGGATAATAGTTAATGAGCACAGATCAAGTAATACATTTAGAAAAAGTAAACAAATGGTATGATGATTTTCATGTTTTAAAAGATATTGATTTAATTGTTAATAAAGGGCAAAAAATTGTTATCTGTGGCCCTAGTGGCTCTGGTAAGTCAACAATGATTAGATGTATAAATCGTCTAGAGGCTCATCAAAAAGGGACAATTGTTGTTCACGGAACAGAACTTACAAATGATCTTAAAAACATTGATTTAATTAGGAAAAATGTTGGTATGGTTTTTCAGCAATTCAATCTTTTTCCGCACCTCTCTGTATTAGACAATATTTCCTTAGCGCCAATTTGGGTGAAAAAAATGCCAAAAAATGAAGCCGAAGATATTGCAATGTCCTATTTAGAAAAAGTTAAAATTCCTGAGCAAGCTCAAAAATTTCCTGGTCAGCTCTCTGGAGGTCAACAGCAACGTGTTGCTATTGCTAGATCATTAGCTATGAACCCGGACATTATGTTGTTTGATGAACCAACATCAGCTCTAGACCCAGAAATGATCAAAGAGGTTTTGGATGTGATGATACAATTAGCGGAAGAGGGTATGACGATGTTAGTTGTTACCCATGAGATGGGATTTGCAAAAACTGTCGCTGATCAAATGATATTTATGGACGAAGGAAGAATTGTTGAACAAGCATCCCCAGATGAATTCTTTAATAACCCAAAAAGTGATCGAACTAAACTTTTCTTAAGTCAAATTCTTAATCATTAAAGAAACATAAGATGAATGAAGTTGTGATGGCTTTATTATCCGGGTGGATAATATTTTATTTTGCTGTTTTTTTGCCAGGACCTAATACTTTTTTTGTAGCATCCGTTGGAATTAGTGGACAGAAAAAACAAATTTGGGGTGCTGCAGTTGGTACTGCTATTGGTTCTTTTACTTGGTGCTTACTTGCTACAACAGGTATTTCTTTTCTAATTTCAAATTTAATGGGTTGGGGTTTTATTGTTTTAAAGATTTTAGCTAGTCTTTATATGATTTATTTAGCTTATCAAATTGGCAGCCAATACTTTAGCTCTGAAAATCAACTCATAAAACTATCTAACGAAAGAAATTTTTTAAACAGTATGAAGAAAGCAATAATTGTTGCTTATACCAATCCCAAAGCTTTCGCATTTTGGTCTGCTCTAGCAACTTTACAATTCAGCGAAAATCTAAATTTTAGTATCGCTCTAATTTTTGCTAGTGGAAGTTTTTTTATTTCAGCAATGAATTATTCAATTATCGGCCACTTTTTTGGTATAAAAAAGTTTTCAAATTACTTCAATAGACCTAAAAATATTGTCAATTTAATATTTGCTGGACTTTTTATATTTGTAGCTATTGAAATTTGGGTGTTAGGCTAGGCAAAAGCCCTAGATAGGGCTTTTTAAAATT
>CABYYB010000016.1:0-6128 GCA_902523135.1 uncultured Alphaproteobacteria bacterium | reverse complement strand
TCTTCTATAATATGTGAACCCTCTGGGATCTTTGTTTTTTTGTCTAATGGAACAAGTCCAACAATAGTTTGTCTATCCGACTCAGTGAATGCGTCTTTAGATAAAGATCTTTTACCTATGAAATCTTTTTTCTGACTCACCATACTATTCAGTCCAACATCAAAAGGAATAGTGCGTCCGTCTAATTCTGCTCCTGCGACATGACCCATTTCTATTCTTAAGGTTGATAGAGCCTCTGTTCCGTATGGTTGAATATCAAATGACTGACCTTCTTCCATGATCTTCTTCCAAATATAAAGACCATAGTTTGACTCGACATTTACCTCATAAGCTAGTTCGCCAGAAAAAGAAATTCTATAAATTCTAGCTTTGATACCGTCTATTGAAGAGTCAACAAGACCCATGAATGGTAGACCCTCATTTGACATATCTACATCAGGAAATAATTTTGATAAAAGATCTCTAGATTTTGGACCTGCCACTGCTATACCAGACCACTGTTCAGTAGTTGATAAGACATTTACATCTAAATCTGGCCATACAACTTGTAAATAATACTCTAAGTGCGATAAAACATTTGCAGCTTGGGCAGTAGTGGTAGTCATATGAAAATGATTTTCAGATAATCGAGATGTTGTTCCATCATCAAAAACCATGCCATCTTCCCTTAGCATTACACCATATCTAGCTTTTCCAACGGGCAGTTTCAGCCATGCATTTGTATAAACTCTGTTTAAGAATTCTGGTGCATCCGGACCTTTAATATCAATCTTACCAAGTGTCGTAACATCACAAATTCCAACGTTTTTTCTTACATTTGCAGCTTCCCTATTAACAGCACTGTTCATATCCTCAGAACCCCTTGGGTAGTATCTGGGTCTTTGCCATAAACCTGCCGCTACAAAAACAGCATTATTTTCCTCATGCCATGTATGAATGGGAGATTTTCTTGTCGGTAAATAGTGATTACCAACTTCTCTACCCACGATAGCTCCAATTGTTACAGGAGTGTACGGTGGTCTAAATGTTGTATGACCAACTTCTGGAACAATCTTTTTTTCAATTTTAGATACATATTGCAAACCATTTAAATTACTTGTCTTGCCTTGATCGCCAGCCATCCCAAGAGTTGTATATCTTTTGACGTGCTCAATTGATCTGAAGCCTTCTCTAATTGCTAGCTCTACATCAGAAACTGCAACGTCATTTTGAAAGTCGATAAAGCGTTTTGGTTTTTTTCCAGATGGTAAAGGCATACACCAGAGCTTTTCATGTTTTTCATAGCTAGGTTCATTTGAGTTGGGACTATTTGTAGGATTATTTTGATCTGTGAATTTGTTTGATAAATCAAAGCCCACTTGAAAACCTTCAGCTAGAGATTGATTTAAGGTGAAAGAACCATTAGCTGCTCCAATTGCTGTTTCTTTTTGTCTTTTTTTATCCGGTACGAACGCATCAATATCCTCATTAAACTTTAATTTATTTCCAGCTTGGGAAGATAAATGTACCGTTGGTGTCCAGCCTCCGGACATACAAATGCAATCACACTCTACTGTTTCTTCTGAAATAAAAGACTCTTTTGAAGAGTCAAGCTTGCCGATGATAGCAGAATTTATCTTCAAATGTCCTTTAGTGTCTGCGATCCCTGAATTAAATTTTATAGAAATACCCTTTTGCTGAACTTCCTTGACTAATTCACCGTTTGAGCTGTCTCGAGTGTCTACAATGATTGGTTCAATATCATTTTTAATAAACTCAAGGGCAGTTGAATATGCTGTATCATTATTGGTAAATATAATTGGTTTCTTACCAACTAATGTTTCATAAACCTTCATATACTCTTTTGCTGCTGAGGCTAATACAATTCCTGGTCTATCATTGTTTCCAAAAGATATTGGTCTTTCAATAGAACCAGTTGAAACTATTACTTCTCCAGCTCTAATATAATGTAGTCTTTGTCTTGGTGTGTATTTTGACGGATTTTCAATATGATCGCTAACTCTTTCAATCATTACCGTCATATTGTGATCATAGTATCCGAAGACTTGTGACCTTTTTTTTAATATTACATTTGGCATACTTTTTAGTTGGGAAATGGTATCACTAGCCCACTCTTTTCCTGACATGTTACCAATCGTAACTTCGTCAGTTAGAAGAGAGCCACCAAAATTAGGCTTGTCTTCTGCTAATATAACCCTTGCCCCATTTTTAGCAGCAGCCAGAGCACTTGCGAGGCCTGATGGGCCAGAGCCAACAACTAGTACATCGCAGTGTTCATAATTATGCTCGTACCTATCTGGGTCAGGTAACAGCGGTGCTTTACCCATACCAGCAGCTTTTCTTATAAATGGTTCATAGATTTTCATCCAAAAACTTTTTGGCCACATAAATGTTTTGTAATAGAAACCTGCAGGAAAAAAACGATTTAAGACATTATTGATTTCTCCAATATCAAATTGAACTGAAGGCCAACAATTTTGACTTTTAGCTTTTAATCCCTCAACTAACTCAACTTCGGTTGCAATGATATTAGGTTCAGATTTATTGCCATCATGCAATTGTACCATTGCATTTGGTTCTTCAACACCAACTCCCAAAAAACCGCGAGGTCGATGATACTTAAAACTTCTTCCAACTAAATGAACACCATTTGCAATTAAAGCAGATGCAAGAGTGTCTCCTTCATAGCCATGATAAATAGTACCGTTAAAAGTAAAATTAATTTTCTTATCCTTATTAATAAGTCCAGTTGAGTTGGTTGTTCTAAAACTGTTAAACATTAAAGTCCTCGTTCATTTTACAAGTGTCAAAAATTTCATGTGTAGCGGTGTCTCTTGAGACTTTAAACCATTGTCTACATCCAGAAACATGATGCCATAGTTCTGAGTGTTTTCCCCTTGGGTTATCTCTGTAGTAAACAAAATTATCCCAATCCTCGGTTGAAATTTCTTCTCCTAGTTGAGGTCTTTTTATAGTGGCGTCTCCGCCATAAGAAAATTCATTTTGTGAGCGCTTACCACAGTATGGGCATTTTATTTCTAACATCTTTTAACCGATCCAAGGTTTAGGGCCTACACCCTTTTCATCTATAATTTTTCCAGTATGAAATCTTTCAAGGTTAAATTCTGAGTTGAGTTCATGTACTTGATCTTGTGCTATTGTATGTGCAAAAACAAAACCTGAGCTAGGAGTGGCTTTAAAGCCTCCATAACACCAACCGCAATTAAGATATACCCCCTCAATATGAGTTTTATCGATTATTGGAGAACCATCCATGGACATATCCATAATACCTCCCCAAGTTCGAAGCATTTTGAGTCTACTAAAGTTTGGGAAGACAGCCAATCCACCTGTTAAAACATGCTGTATCATTGGCATATTTCCTCTTTGAGCATAGCTATTGTAACCATCTAAATCACCACCCATAACCATTTCACCTTTGTCAGATTGGCTACAATAAAAGTGACCTGCTCCGAATGTAACTACGTTATGAAGTAAAGGTTTAACTGGTTCTGAGACACAAGCTTGCAGAACATGTGCTTCAATTGGAAGTCTCATATTTAACATGTCTGCTAAAAGTGTAGTGCTTCCAGCAACACACAATCCAACTTTTTTAGTTTTAATATTTCCTCTTGATGTTTGAACACCTTCTATTTTTCCGTTGTTAACATCAAAACCTGTCACTTCACAATTTTGAATTATATCGACACCCATGGAGTCTGCCTGTCTCGCATACCCCCAAGCAACTGCATCATGTCTTGCAGTTCCTCCACGTGGTTGCATTAAACCACCATGAATGGGAAAACGACATGTTTCTGAAAAATCTGCAAATGGGATCATCTTTTTTAAATCATCCCTTCCAAGAAGAATTGCATCAATACCATTTAATCTCATAGAGTTACCTCTTCTAGCGTAAGCATTCATTTGTGCATCAGAGTGAGCTAAGTTAATAATTCCTCTCGGTGAGTACATAACGTTGTAATTTAATTCTTGGCTAAGTGTTTCCCAAAGCTTCATGCCAAACTCATAAAAATGAGCGTTTGAATCAAACATATAGTTAGATCTCAAGATGGTGGTGTTTCTTCCAACATTACCTCCACCAATCCAACCCTTTTCAAGAATGGCAACGTTTGTGATGCCATGTTCTTTTGCAAGATAATAAGCTGTTGCAAGACCATGACCACCGCCGCCTACAATTATGACATCGTATTCTTTTTTAGGCTCAGGGTCTTTCCAAGCTACCTCCCAATTTTCATGGTTGGTGAAAGCATTTTTTACTAAACTAAAAACTGAGTACTTTTGCATGATTCAATTAAACCTCTTCGAAAATATATATTCCTAATAAAATGCTACAATAAACCTGTTCCATAATATGAAACAACATTTTTAATATCCCTGTATTTATTACAGAGTATGACAAAAAATGGATTGGAAATTAAAATTTAATTATTAATATTAATTCAAATCGGAGGAGAATAATGACAAAAGTTGCACTAATTGGTACAGGTCCCTGTGGACTATCTTTTTTAAGATCTCTGCATCAAGCGCAAAGCAAAGGCGAAAATATTCCTGAGGTTGTTGCCTTTGAAAAACAAGAAAGTTGGGGTGGTCTTTGGAATTATACTTGGAGAACCGGGTCTGATCAATATGGAGATCCAATTCACAATAGCATGTATAGATACCTTTGGTCGAATGGGCCAAAAGAGTGCCTTGAATTTGCAGATTATTCTTTTGATGAGCATTTCAAAAAACCAATTCCCTCCTTCCCTCCAAGAGCCGTCCTTCAAGATTACATTTTAGGTCGTGCAGAAAATTCAGATGTAAAAAAATACGTAAATTTTAACACCACTGTTACCTCTGTTGCTGATAATGGTAATGGATTTGATATTACATACCGAAATAAAAAAGACGATCAAACTAAAACTGAGAGTTTTGATAAATTAGTTGTTGCGACTGGTCACTTCTCTGTTCCCTACATTCCTGAATATGAGGGAATGGATAGTTTTCCAGGGAGAATAATGCACTCTCATGATTTCAGAGACGCTGAAGAGTTTAGAGATAAAAACGTTGTCGTTCTTGGAAGTAGTTATTCTGCTGAAGATGTAGCGTTACAGTGCCATAAATATGGAGCTAAAACTGTTACTATTGGTTATAGAAACAATCCAATGGGTTTCAATTGGCCTGAAGGCATGAAAGAAGTACATTACATGGATAAGATCGATGGAAACAAAGCAGTTTTTAAAGATGGCACAGTTCAAGAAATGGATGCCTTAATACTATGTACAGGTTACTTGCATCATTTTCCTTTTTTACCAGAAGATCTAAAATTAAAAACTCATAACAGGCTGTATCCTCCAAACTTATACAAAGGAGTAGTATGGCAAAATAATCAAAATTTGTTTTATCTTGGTATGCAAGATCAGTTTCATACTTTTAACATGTTTGATGCCCAAGCTTGGTATGTTAGAGACATAATAATGAACAAAATAATTCTGCCTTCAGCTGATGAGTTAGCAAAGGATATTGATAACTGGGTTAAAAAGGAAGAGTCCCTAGAGGATGCCTATCAAATGATTGATTTTCAAACAGATTATTGTGTGGATTTATGTTCTGCTGTTGACTACCCAAAAATTGACTTTGAGTTAATTCGCAAACATTTTTATGATTGGGAGCACCATAAGGAAGAAAATATCCTGACTTATAGAGATAAATCCTTTTCCTCGCCTGTCACTGGCACCACTGGTCCCTCACATCACACTACATGGTTGGATGCTATGGATGACTCTATGGCTACATATTTAGATACAAAATAAATATTATATGTCCAATAATACTCTTAATTTTATTGGATGGGTTTTATTTATTATTTCTGCCGTAGGCTTTATAATATCAAGTATTGGTAGTTTCTGGGCTATGTTTGGAAGTCTTTTTTTCTTTGTAGCTTGTTTTGTTTTTTTAATACCATTCTTTAGAAAAGAAAAAAATAAAGATTAAGGAATATTTTTGTCTATCCCCTTTGGGATGAGTTTTTCTTTATCGTAAAATGGTAAATCAATTATTTCGCAGTCAGCTAAATTATCATTAACAGACTCGACTTTAATTTGAAATTCTTTCCACTCACCAGGGTA
>CABYYB010000015.1:0-7922 GCA_902523135.1 uncultured Alphaproteobacteria bacterium | reverse complement strand
TTATGAGTTTTACGGTGAATTAGAGGGCCCTTCAGTGCATTTAACAATTAGCCGCATCTCTATGATATGGGATTTGTATTTTCGCGGTTCAGTTGGACTTGGTGAAGCTTATATTAAGAAGAAATTTGAAGCAGACGATTTAAGTAAATTCTTAGAATTTGGCGCACTAAATGAGAGAGCTTTTGGTAACGAAATGAGTGGTTCTAAGTTTTACAGATTTTTATCAAAAAAATATATGAATAAAACTAAAAACTCATTATTTCAGAGTAAAAAAAATATTCATGCTCACTATGATCTTGGTAATGATTTCTATTTGGAGTGGCTAGATGATACTTTAACTTATTCCTCAGGTTTTTTTAAAACAGGCTTAGAAACGTTATCTGAGGCACAAAAAAATAAATTTGAAAGTCTTATTGAGGGTAATGAGCCTAGACCAGGTGATCATGTTTTAGAAATTGGGTCTGGATGGGGAAGTTTTGCTTTTTATTTAATTTCAAAATTCCCTGATATCAAAATCGATACTTTAACTATCTCAAAAGAGCAATACGAATTTGTAAAAACAAAAATTAGAGAACATCATTTAGAAAATAAGCTAAATGTCATATATAAAGATTACAGAGAACATCAAGGAGATTATTCTAGAATCTACTCCATTGAAATGTTTGAGGCTGTTGGAATACAATATTGGCAAACTTATTTTGAAAAAATTAAAGACTTGTTAAAACCATCGGGAGTCTTTTCAATGCAAACTATTGTAATCTTTGAAGATTTCTTTGAGAGGTATACTCGAAAAATTGATTTTATTCAAAAATATATTTTTCCTGGTGGAATGTTACCATCAGTAAAAGCTTTAGAAAAAATAGCTAATCAAAAAAAATTCGACTTCCAAATTAAAAATCAAATGGCCGATAGTTATTATCAAACACTTGAGATGTGGAGAAAAAATTTTAACAATAAATGGGATATAATTAAAAATTTAGGTTACTCTGAAGATTTCAAAAGAATGTGGAATTTTTACTTATCATATTGTTCAGGAGGTTTTAAGGCAAAAACTATTGATGTATATCAGATAGATTTTATCAATAAGTAAATTAAATCTGTTAAAGATCTACTTTCATCAATGAGCGTATTGATTGTGTGTATGAGAAATGTATTAATAGCGAGTATTTTATTAATATTTGTCAGTGGGTGCAATAACATGAAACTTGAAGACTTTGCCAACAAAAAACCAATATTCAAAATAGAAGAGTATTTTTTAGGAAAAACAACAGCGAGTGGTCTTTTTATTGATAGACTTGGAAAGGTAAGGCGACAATTTACTGTTGAAATGGAAGGTATTCAACAGGAAGCTAATTTTATTCTCAATGAGACCTTCCTCTATGATGATGGAGAGGAAGAATTCAGAAGATGGGAAATAAAAAAAACTGGTGAAAATACTTACGAAGGAATTTCTGATGATATCATAGGTGTAGCTTTAGGTGAAAGTTCAGGTAATGCTTTAAATTGGCATTACACATTAAAACTCAAGTATGGTGATGGAATAATGAATGTTAAATTTGATGATTGGATGATTATGCAAGATGAAAAAAATGTATTCAATAAAGCTACTATGAAAAAATTTGGTATAAGATTAGGAGATGTTTATTTATTCTTCACTAAGCAGTAATAGACTGTAACTTTTCTGCCTTTTCTTTTGCTTTTCTCTCGCGTTCTGCTTTTCGCTGACCTTTTTCAACAAGTGCTTCGAGCTCTTCATAAGTACATAAACCAAGATCAGTGGGGTTTCTAAATTCTGTAATTGGTTGAGATTGATTACCAGCTCTTATATTAGCAACAGTAGGCTTAGTAGAACTTGTAAGTTTAGCTATTTGTGTATCTGTTAGTATTTGTCCATACTCACGAATTAGCCAAGCTATAGCCTTAGGTCTTTCTTGTCTTACTGATAATGGTAAGTATTTTTTTGTTTTAACACTCGATTGAATGGACTCAGATTTTTTATTTTGCAATTGAAGTTCAAGTGAATGATTTCCCTCACAACGTTTAATCTCATCCATAGTTAATTGACCACTGGCTATAGGGTTTAATCCTTGCATACGATAAGCGTCTTCACCATCTGCAATACTTTGAACTTCTAGCTCATGTAATTGACAGAATTGAGATATTTGGGAAAAACTTAAAGCAGTATTGTCTACCAACCATACGGCTGTAGCTAAGGGCATTAAAGGTTTATTGTCAGACATGGTCTTGTTAAAATATTAAATATTAAATGACTTATATTTATTTTTAAAACGTGCAACTCTTCCACCTGAGTCAACCATTTTTCCAGATCCTTGATTCCAAGCTGGATGAGATAATGGGTCAATTTCAAGCTTCATAGTATCGCCAGCTTTACCCCAAGTAGATCTCGTCTTGTATGTTGATCCGTCAGTACGTTCTACAGTAATTTCATGGTAATCAGGATGTATTTTTTGTTTCATGGTTATGAGAAAATAGAGATCAAAGGTTAAAAAATCAAGTAAATATTTATAGGCTTTTCAGCAATTCGCCGCTAATCGCTGCACTAGAGGCTATTAAACTCTCATCTTTTAAGGGATCAAAAACATTACCTTTTTCATTTAGGCATATCCCGCCCGCCTCATTAACTAAAATAATACCTGCTACGATATCCCAAAGATTTAATCTTAATGACCAAAATCCATCAAATTTTCCTGATGCCACATTTGCTAAATCAAGAGCTGAAGAACCAAGTATTCTGACACTTGTTTTCCTTTGAAGCGATCCTATTTGAGCTATTCCTTTTTCAAGAATATCTTCATGCTTGATTTGCACACCAGATGTAAACATACATCCATCTAACTTATCTCTTTGGGAAACCCTGAGCCTTTGGTTGTTAATCCAAGATCCAGAACCCTTATGAGCCCAAAATAATTCATTCAAAATCGGGTTATATGTAACACCAGCAATAATCTCTCCTTTTTGCATCAATCCAATGGTTACTGCAAAGTAACCATTTCCATGTATGAAATTTTTTGTTCCGTCAAGTGGGTCTGAGATAAACACAGGAGTATCACCTTTAAGCTTATCTAAATCTTCAGCACTAAAAGTCTCCTCGTCAATTTGAAGAAAATCAGGTCTATCTTTTCCCAAAGTATAACTGATAGTTTCAGATGCTCTAATATCTGCAGAGGATACAAAATCATTTTTATCTTTTTTAGAAATTTGAAGTTTCTCAAGCTCTCCAAAATCTCTTATTAAAGATTTAGCAGCATTCCTACATGCCTTTTCCATAACAACAATTACTGGTGGGACAATAGCCATAGAAAAAATTATTTTGCTTTTTCTATGTAAGTTAATTCAGACGTATTTATTCTAATTTTGTCACCCGTTTCAATATGAGGTGGAACAGTAACTCTTACACCGTTAGTTAACAATGCTGGTTTATATGATGAAGAAGCTGTTTGTCCTTTAACAACAGCCTCTGTTTCAGCTATTTGTACTGTAAGACTTTCAGGAGGATTAACATTCATTGGTTTTTCATCATAAAACTCAATAGAGACTTCCATTCCATCTTCAAGAAATTTTGCTGTATTTTCATTCACTTGGCTAATATTCATAACTATTTGCTCATAGGTTTGGTTATTCATAAAAGTAAAATCCTCTCCATTACGAAATAAAAATTGATGATCTATCTCTTCAGCGCGAATTTTTTCAAGAGACTCAGAACTTCTAAATCTCTCATTTAATTTTGACTGGTTTGAAATATTTTTCAACTCAGCTTGAATATATGCCCCACCTTTTCCAGGTTGTGTATGGGATAATTTAGCGACTTTCCAAAGCGAATTATTATGCTGAATTATATTTCCTATCTTTAAGTCGTTTGCATTAATTTTCATTTAGATTTGTAAATTTGAATCATTCGCTCCAATAAAGCCAATGCATCTACTCTCGATCTTTGAAAACAATTTCTTCCAATAATTGAGCCGTTTCCATCTCCCTGGTGAATTGCAAGCACTTCATCCATTAAAGCTTGATCATCTTTTGCATCACCACCTGAAAATACCACTAAGCGTTTTCCATCAAATGCAACTTTTTTGATATGAGCCACACGATCCTTTAAAGTGCTTATAGGTATATTATTATCTTCAAATGCTTTTTTAGTTGGGTCTTCTTCTAAAAAATCACTAGGTAGTTTTACTTTAATAATATTTGCCCCCAATAAAGCAGACATGTGTGCTGCATATGAAATTATATTCATTGCCGTTTCACCTTTTTTGCTAATCTTTGAACCTCTCGCATAAGCCCATAAAACAACAGCAAGTCCTTTTTCTTTGGCCTCGAAACTAAGTCTTTTAAATTCTTCCATTAATTCAAAATTATGATCAGACCCAGGATAAATCGTAAAACCTATCGCCGCACATCCTAATTTTAATGCATCATTTACACTCCCAGTAACAGCTTGATCAAGAGATGTTGCAAGAGTATTAGAACTATTAATTTTTAATATAGTTGGAATTTGACCATTATAATTCCCAGAACTCATTTGCAGTAAACCAAGAGGAGCAGCATAAGCAGATAAACCAGCATCTATTGCAAGTTGGTGATGATAGTTTGGATCGTAAGCTGGGGAATTTACAGCAAAACTTCTATCGGGCCCGTGTTCAAAACCCTGATCGACAGGTAAAATTATCATTCTTCCAGTTCCACCTAACTTTCCATGTCCCAAAATTTTCATAAGATTTGATCTGACACCTATATTTTCGTGAGTGTAGTTTGATATAATTTTTCTTGTAGTATTTGTTACTTTCATAATAGCCCCTATAAATTACACACTTGAGCGGTTGTCTCAAGCATTCTATTTGAAAATCCCCACTCGTTATCATACCAAGTCAATACTCTACCAAAATTATCTGAAACTGTTGTTGTTTCACTTAAATCCAAAATAGAACTCCTTGCGTCATGATTATAATCACTTGAGACTTTAGGGTCTGTATCCACTCCTAAAATACCTTTAAGAGAGCTATTCGCGTATTCTTGGAATTTATTATTTAAATTTTCAATTGTGATATTTTTTTTAGTGTTAAATTTAAAATCTACTAGAGATACATTTGGCGTTGGAACTCTTATAGCTGTGCCATCTAATTTTCCATTTAAATGAGGAAGGACGAGACCGACTGCTTTGGCTGCACCTGTGCTTGTTGGTATAATGTTAGTTGATGCTGCTCTTGCTCTTCTAAGATCTTTATGAAATGTGTCTACTGTATTTTGATCACCTGTAAAAGAGTGAATAGTTGTCATGTATCCATTTTCAATTCCGAACTCTTGATCTATAACAAAAGCCACAGGAGCCAGACAATTAGTTGTACACGAGGCATTAGAGATTATTTGATGATCTATATTAATATTTTTGTTATTAACTCCTTGCACAACCGTTATATCAGCACCTGAACATGGAGCAGAAACTATAACTTTACTTGCTCCGCTTTCGATATGAGACATAGCCTTTTCTTTAGATGCAAAAACACCCGTGCACTCTAAAATAATGTCGACTTTCTTATCTTTCCATTTCAAATCAATAGGGTTTCTCTCAGATGTAACAGTTACTGTATTTTCCCCTATTGAAAATTGTTCATTGGAAATCTTATTAACCTCCTTATTGAGAGGTCCGTGAATACTATCATATTTAAGTAAGTGAATATTTGAGTCAATATCAGCCAAGTCGTTTACATAGCTTATCTCATATTGATTACTAAATTCATTTAATCTTTCCAAAAATGCTCGATAAACAAGCCTACCTATTCTACCAAAACCATTAATCGCTACTTTTTTTTTCATTTTGTTTTAATTTTCCTTATTATTTTATTAGACACAGTTACTGTTGTTAAACCAAATTTTCTAAAAACTTCATTCCCGGGTGCACTAGCACCAAAATTATCTAATCCAAATATATTTTCATATTTTGTGTACTTATTCCAATACATTGTTGATCCAGCCTCAATTACAAAAGTTTCACTAGATTTTGATTTTAATAAATTGTTTTTAAAAGTTTTTGATTGTTTTTCAAAAATAGAAGTTGATGGCATTGAAATGACTTTTGCAATGATACCATCATCTCTAATTCTTACAGCAACGTTGACAGCTAAAGACACTTCTGAACCAGTAGCTATAATAGTAATATCATTATTAATTTTTCGACCATATATAACGTAAGCACCTTTAAATTTTTTTGAGTCTAATTTTTTATTTGAAATTTGTGGCAGATTTTGCCTTGAAAGACAGATAAATGAAGGCGCATCTTTAATTTTTAAAGCCTCTCTCCAACATACAATTGTTTCTTTAAGATCGCAGGGTCTAAAAACATAACTATTTGGTATGAGTCTTAACATATTAATTTGTTCAATAGGTTGATGAGTAGGACCATCTTCACCTAATCCAATAGAGTCGTGTGTGAAAACTTGTATAGGATTAATTTTCATTAGTGCAGCTAAACGAAGACTTGGCTTCATATAATCAGCAAAGCTCAAAAAAGTCCCTGAATATGTTTTGTAAATTTTGGTAGCAGCAATACCATTCATTATTGCAGCCATACCATGCTCTCTTACACCATAATGGATATATTGTCCCGCTGTGTTCATGCTATCCAGAACAGACATTTGTTTACCTTTGGTATTATTGGAGCCTGTTAAGTCTGCAGAGCCTCCGAGTATCGGATGATCTTCTTTAAAATAATGTAATATTGCTTCAGAGGATTTTCTAGTAGCCTGATCAGACTTAAAATCTTTTAAATCTATTTCTATTTTACTAAATAACTTATCTATGTCTTTATTTGATAAAGTTGTGTGAGATATTGATTTATTTTTTTCGTATATTTGTAAATTTTTGGTGGATGAATTTCGCCAAATTTTTAAAAGTTTATCTGGAATTTGAAAAGGTTTTTCATTCCAAGATAATTTACTCCTCGTTAATTTCACTTCCTCTGAACCTAAGGGTGAGCCATGCGATGATGCTTTTGCAGATTTATTTGGAGAACCAAATCCAATAGTAGTTTTAAAATTTAGCAAACAAGGGACTTTTGATATTTGTACTTTTTTTAAAAGTTTATAAATATTTTCATGATCATGACCTTTTCCGCTATGTACCTCCCAATTTACTGATTTAAATCTAAGGTTTGTGTTATCACTAAAAGCTAGGTCTGTAGGTCCATCAATACTGATGTTGTTATTATCGTATATTAGTATCAAATTATTAAGTTTTAAGTGCCCAGCTAGACTTATTGCCTCTTGGCTTATCCCCTCCATTAAACAGCCATCACCACAAAAAACATATACCTTTGGTGCTTTAGACAATTTTTTCTCTTTTGAAAGCTTTTTAAGTGCTATGGCCATTCCTACCGCATTCGAAATTCCTTGTCCAAGAGGACCAGTCGTTATTTCTATACCAGCATCTGGTTCATATTCAGGATGTCCTGCTGTGATATAGCCCAATTGTCTAAAATTTTTAATTTGAGATATTGTCATTTTTTTATAACCGGTGAGGTATAAAAGTGAGTAAAGCAACATCGAACCATGTCCATTAGATAAAACGAATCGATCTCTAAGTAACCAGTTCGGATCCTTGGGATTATGAATAAGAAAATCGTGAAAGAGTACTGTGGCAATGTCAGCCATTCCCATCGGCATACCAGGATGACCAGATTTTGCTTTTTCTACCGCATCAATTGATAAAAATCTGATACAGTTCGCTAATTTGGTATAATTTTTCAATGGAATAACTTTTCTTAATAACTAATAATTAAAGTATGAACGAATTTCAACAACAAATACTTCAAAAAATCGAGCAAATTGCATCAAAACTTCAGAATTATAAAACTAATAATCAAGAATTAATCAATGAGAGACAAGAATTAAAAGCCAAGATAGAATATT
>CABYYB010000014.1:0-9005 GCA_902523135.1 uncultured Alphaproteobacteria bacterium | reverse complement strand
TATTATGAATTAGGCAGATACAAAGAGTCAAAATTTTTAGACAATAAAATTTTACTATTTCACAAAGATTATTTTAAATACGAGGAAGTTTTAGGCAGAAATGAAAATAAGTAAATTAACAAGCTATGCTAAAATAAATCTTGATTTAAAAATTATATATTATGATAAAATTATTAAAAAACATAAGATTTCTTCTAAAGTCGTTCTTTTAAAATTAAATGATTTAATTACGGTATCTAATTCTGCAAAGTTACAAATTACCTATTACGATCAAAATAAAAAAATAATCAAATTGAAAAATGATATTATAAAAAAATCAATTCTATTTTTTGATAGAAAATACAAAACTAAAACAAAATTAAAATTTTTAGTTTTCAAAAAAATACCAGTTGGTTATGGATTAGGAGGCGGATCCTCAAATGCAGCCTCAATTTTAAAATTTCTATATAAATATCATCAAATTACTTCAAAAAACTTTGAAAAAGATGCACCATTAATTGGTTCAGATGTAATTATTTTTAAAGATAAATATCCAAAAATAATTGATGGATTAAGTCAGTATAAATACCTCAAGGCAAAAAAATATTATTGGAGGAAAGTTTACTTAATTTTTCCTTCACAAAAAAATTTAACTAAAAAAATTTATAATTATTTTAAAAACCAAAATATGGGAGCAAAAAAACAACTAATATCCCAAAATAACTTAATTAGTTCATCTATATTGCTAAACAAAGAGTTTAAAGAATTATTTATGTTCCTTTTAGATTACAGGAGAGATTTCTTAAAATTTGGCATGAGTGGTAGTGGATCTTCAATTTTTGTATCTTTTAAGAAAATCGCAAAAGAAAGGTTGATTTTTAGAGAGATTAATAAATTTTATCCCTCAGTTAGAATTGAAAAATCCCTTTATTTCGGATAAGTTCTTTAATTCCTAATGGGGCGTAGCCAAGCGGTAAGGCACCGGTTTTTGGTATCGGCATGCGTAGGTTCGAATCCTACCGCCCCAGCCATATCTAAGCTATAAATTGAAATAATATGAAACAACTTTTATTTTCACTTAAAGAGGGATCAGTTAGTTACCATAAAAAAGAAATTTTAAAGGAACTTGATATAAATATTCATCGAAAAGATTTTATTGCGCTTGTTGGTAAAAATGGGGCAGGGAAATCAACCCTAATGAATGTTATATCAGGTCAACATGATATTGATGCTGGTGAAAAATGGAGTATTGATAATTTTGCTGTAAATTATTTCAACCAAAATTTTGTATTAAGTAATGATAATAACACCGTTGAGCAAGAAATTTTATCTGTAATCAAAAATCAAGATAATAATTATGAGATAGATATATTTTGCAATAATTTAAGTATTGATAAAAACAGTTTAATTAAACATTTATCTGGGGGGCAAAAAAGGAAAGTAGGGCTAATCAAAAATTTAATCAAACCATCTGATCTTTTGCTATTAGATGAACCAACTAATCATTTAGACTTGGATACAATTGTTTGGTTAGAAAACTATTTAAAAAAACTAGATTGTGGAATTTTATGTGTAAGTCATGATCGACAATTTCTAAAAAACTTTACAAACAAAATATTATGGATAGATCGATCTAAAATAAAAATAAACTACAAAGGATATGGTGATTTTGAAAATTGGTCTGAGACTCTTTTATCACAAGAAGAGAGAGAACTACAAAATAGGAAGCAATTTGTCAATTTAGAGGTGAATTGGGCTAATAAAGGAGTCAAAGCAAGAGTTAAAAGAAATACCAGAAGGTTAGAACAAGCTAGAGACTTAAAAGAAAATTTAGACAAAGATATTAGCGAATTTAAAAAAGCTACAAAAAAGATTGAAATTAATCAAATTTATGAGAATTCAAAGAATTTTAAAAACGTTGCAGAGTTTCACAATGCAGAATTTTACTATGAAGAAAATAATAAAAATTTTATTTTAAAAAACTTTAATTTAAAAATAAGCAAAAAAGATAGAATTGGTCTTTTGGGAGGTAATGGCTCTGGAAAAACAACTTTTTTAAAAATTTTGCTTAATGAACTGAATTTAAAATCGGGGACTTTAAAATTAAGAAAAGAGTTAGAGTTTTCCTATTTTGACCAATTAAGAAACGATTTAAAAGACAATTTACCAATAAAGAAGGTCTTAGTCCCCTCTGGTGGCGATTACTTAAAAACACAGGATAAGGAGAGACATGTATGCAGTTATTTAAAAGATTTCCATTTTGATCCATCTAAAGCAAATGATCCTGTCGGGAGTTTATCTGGTGGAATGAAAAATCGACTACTTTTATCAAAAGTCTTATCAAATCCTAAAAGTGGCTTAATCTTAGATGAGCCTACAAATGACCTTGATATTGATACTTTAGATTTAGTAGAGTCTATACTTTCTAATTACAACGGGACTCTCGTAGTTGTTTCACACAATAGAGATTTTTTAGACAAATTAGTAAATAAAATATTATTTTTCAAAGGAAATGGAGATATTTTGTTATTTAATGGTGGCTATCATGACTTCTTAAAAAACAATGACCTTCTTGAAAATGATATAAATAACTTATCTCAAACTGAAAATAAATCCGAAAAGAAAAATATAAATTTAAAAAATATACATAAAAAGAAGTTAACCTTTAAATTACAATATGAGCTTAATAATTTACCTAAGCAAATAGACCTTTTGAAAGAGGAAATTGTTCATTTTGAAAAAATTATAGAGGCACCAGATCTTTATAAAAAGGACTATGAGTTATTTATTAGCACAACTAAAAAATTAGGCTCCCTCCAAATAGAATTGGAAAATAAAGAGCAGAGATGGCTAGAACTCATGGAATTAAATTAGAAGATGAATTTAAAAAAAAAAGTAGAAAAAATCTCAAATATTTCTCATTTTGATGAAATCTGCAGTATGCTTCCATTTGAAGAAAAGGATATTTATCTTATTGGAGGAGCCACTAGGTCTTTATTATCAGATAATTACGAAAACAAAGATATTGATGTAGTTATTCCAGAATTAGATGATCGAACGGTCGATAAAATTTTAGATAAATATGATAGTGCAAAATATTATCAAGCTTATAAAAGTATATCATTTGAATTAGGTGATTTTGAGTTCCAGATAAATTCATTTAGAAAAGATGTAGCCCCATCTGGAAGACATTCAAAAATTGCTAATGCCTTGAGTATTAAAGAGGACTCTTTAAGGAGAGATTTTACATTTAATAGCATATACATAAATTTAATAGGGGAGGTGTTTGATTTTTATTCAGGTGTTGAGCATTTTAAAAATAATTACTTGAAATTTATTTTTGACCCAATTGTACAAATCCAAAAAGATTATCTAAGGGCAATAAGATATATCAGGTTTCTATCATTATTTGAAAATACGAAGACCTTTCCAGCTGATTTGGAAGCTATAATGTTACTCTCAAAAAACATTACAGATTTTGTAAAAGAAAAAAAAATATCACAAGAGCTTAATAAGATCTACAAGATGCCTTTTCCAAAAAATACCATTTCTTTTTTAAAAGAGAATAATGAGCTGAGGCATTTTTTAGATTTTTTATCTTAAAAATTAGCTTTAATAGATGAAACTACAATTGCAACAGAGGCAGCCAGATTTAATGATCTTGTTTTGCTATTTATAGGTATCGTTATTTTATTATTTACCGTATTATGAACTGTTTCTGGAACACCTGCTGTTTCTTTTCCAAACAAAATAATATCATTATCTTCGAACTTAAACTCGTAAAGGTTATTATCAGTCTTAGTAGTAGCTAAAATTATCCTATTACTATTTTTTTTTGAATAGAGATAAAAATTATCCCAATTTTCATGATTTATAATTTCACAATGATTTATGTAATCCATCACAGCGCCTTTGAATCTTTTATCTGTCATGGAGAAAGGCAAAGGCTTGATTATGTGAAGTGGAAACTCTAAACAAGCAGCGGTTCTGATAATCACACCAAGATTTTGAGGCATATCAGGCTGATAGAGACAAATTGCAAATTTATGCGTCATGATGACTACTACTTATGCTACATCTTACCAATAAAATCTACTTAGATTTAAACCCAAATGTCAGATAGTAAAAAACCAAGAAGAGATTTTATTAAATTATCAGCAATGACTCTAGGAGGGGTTGGGGCTGCTAGTCTACTTATTCCTTTTATATCAAGCATGAATCCAGGCAAAGATACTCTAGCCCTGGCGTCAACTGAAATAGATTTATCTCCCTTGGAAGAGGGCCAGAGTTTGACAGTAATATGGAGAGGCAAACCTGTTTTTATAAAGCATAGAACAAAAAGTGAAATAGACAGTGCTAGAAATATTTCTTTAGAAGATCTACCAGATGCAGAGGAAGACTCTGCTAGAGTTCAAAAAGATAATTGGTTAGTTGTATTAGGTGTTTGTACTCATTTAGGTTGTGTACCTCTTGGACAAAAAGCTTCGGATACAAAAGGAGACTATGGTGGATGGTTTTGCCCTTGTCATGGCTCTCATTATGATACTTCTGGCAGGATAAGAAAAGGTCCAGCTCCGACCAACTTACCTGTTCCCCCTTACGTTTTTTTAACTGATAACAGAATAAAGATAGGATAATTTAATGAGTTCAAATGAATTACAAGGTTATAAAAAAACACTAAATTCACCATACACTGGTATAAAAGGTTGGATTGACTCTAGACTTCCTCTTATAAGAATGATGGAAGCAGAATACTTGAAGTTTCCCGTCCCTAAATCACTCAATTACTTTTGGTCATTTGGAGGTATAGCTATGTTTTGTCTTATAGGACTAATTTTAACTGGAATTTTTTTAGGGTTTCATTATAAGCCTTCAGCCGATGATGCCTTTGACTCTGTTGAAAGGATCATGAGAGACGTTAGTTTTGGTTGGTTGATTAGATATTTGCATGCCAACTTAGTATCTTTTTTCTTTATAGCTACTTTTATACACATATTTAGAGCTTTATATTTTGGATCATACAAGGCACCTAGAGAGTTAGTCTACATTTTCGGTTTGACCATGTTCATGCTGATGATGGCAACTGCATTTCTAGGATACACACTCCCATGGGGTCAGATGTCTTATTGGGGAGCAACAGTTATAACTAACCTTTTTTCAGCTATTCCTGTTGTAGGAGATGCCATACTCACATTACTTCTTGGTGACTTCACGGTTGGTGACTCAGCTGTTAATCGTTTTTATGTTCTTCATTGGCTATTAGCTTTCGCAATTGTCGGTTTAGTTGTCTTTCACGTAATTACGTTGCACATGACTGGTTCAAATAATCCAACTGGCACAGAGCCTCAAAGCTGGGATGAAACAGTGAGTTTTCATCCATATGTAACTATTAAAGATCTAAATGCTACTATATTTTTCTTTATCATTTTAGCATTTATTCTCTTTTATTATCCAAACATTTTAGGTCACTCTGATAATTACATTAAAGCCAACCCTATGGTAACTCCTGCACATATTGTGCCTGAGTGGTACTTTCTCCCTTTCTATGCAATACTTAGAGCTATTCCAGATAAACTTGGTGGTGTGATAGCTATGTTTAGTTCCATTCTAGCATTAGGCTTATTACCTTGGCTCGACACATCTAAAGTTAGATCATGTTTATTTAGACCTATTTGGAGATACTGTGTTCTCTTGTTTGCAGTAAACTTTTTGGTTCTTATGTATGTTGGAGGGAAACCTGCTGAGGGCCTTTATGTACTTATCTCAAGGATTGGAACTGCGTATTGGTTTTTGTTTATATTTGTTTTGGCCCCACTTGTAGGTTTTTTAGAAACACCACGACAACCTCTAACTATTACAAATTATTTGCAAAGTAAAAAAGCTTAATATGAAAAAAGCTCTACTGGCCATTTTTATACTTTTTAGTTTCAATTTGTATGGTGCTGGAGCAAAAATTGATATTCCAAAATATGATTGGTCTTGGAAAGGATTTTTCGGAACGTACGATCGTGCCTCAGCTCAAAGAGGTTTAAAAGTTTACAGAGAAGTTTGCGCGGGATGTCATTCCATGAATTATCTGTCTTATAGAAATTTAGGGGACCTTGGTTTTAGTGAAGATCATATAAAAGCTATTGCAGCCGAACACTTAGTTTTAGATGGACCAAATGACGAAGGAGAAATGTTCGAAAGAGACGGAATTCCTTCAGATCAGTTTGTTAACCCATATCTAAATGAAAATGCTGCTAGAGCAGCGAATAATGGAGCTTACCCACCTGATTTGTCTTTAATAGTTAAAGCTAGACCTAAAGGTGCTGATTACATTAAAGCATTATTGCTTGGTTATGTTGAACCACCAGAAGATATAAAAGTCCCAAAAGGTCAACATTACAATAAATATATGGCAGGTAATTTAATTGCCATGACATCCCCATTATCAGATGGTCTTGTTGATTACGATGATGGAACTGAAAGTACAATGGATCAAATGACAACGGATGTTACAACTTTTTTAGCTTGGGCAGCTGAGCCTAGTTTAGAGGACCGAAAGAGAATGGGTTTAAAAGTAATACTATTTTTATTGGTATTGTTCGTTTTAGCCTATATTTCTAAACAACAAATTTGGAGAGATATTAAACATTAAATAAAAAGTGGATGATATCGCCATCTTTAACTTCATATTCTTTTCCCTCTAACCTTAACTTTCCTTTTTCCTTTGCACCACTTTCTCCTTTGAATTCAATATAATCTTCATATGAAATTGTTTCAGCTCTTATAAAACCTTTTTCCATATCACTATGAATTTCACCAGCGGCATTGGGTGCTAACGTACCTCTAATAATCGTCCATGCTCTTAGCTCTTTCTCACCAGCAGTAAAAAAATTTATATAATTTAAAAGTTCATAACCTTTTTTAATAACTCTTTTAAGACCTGTTTCTTTAAGGCCTATACTGTCAAGAAACATTTTTTTTTCTTCATGATCATTTATTTGTGAAATTTCAGACTCGATTTTAGCACTTACAAGCAGTGTCTCTGAATTATTCAATTTAGAATATTCCTTAATAGACTTAGTGTAAGCATTTCCGTTTACAGATGAATTTTCATCAACATTGCAAACATACACAACAGGTTTAATAGATATAAGTTGAAAGATATGCAAATATTCAATCTCATCTTTATTTAAGTTGTTCAAAATTCCTTTTTCTTTAGAAATAAGATCTATTGCTTTTTCAATTATCAATACCTTTTTTTTATCATCATCAGTTTTTTGAGTTTTTTTTTGTTTCTGATAATTTTTTTCCAAAATCTCTAGATCAGATAATGCCAATTCTGCATTAATTATTTTTATATCTTCAAGAGGATTAATTCTATTTTCAACGTGTTGTATATCATCATCCTCAAAACATCTTACAATATGAAATAACGCATTTACTGAGCGTATATGAGATAAAAAAGCATTACCCAGACCCTCTCCTTTAGAAGCTCCCTTTACTAGACCTGCAATATCAACTATTTCAAAAGCTGCGGGAATTATTTTTTGTGGATTGCATATTTCAGCGAGTTTTTGAATTCTATCATCTGGCACTCTTACTAAAGAACTATTTGGGTCAATTGTTGCAAAAGGATAATTGGCTGCTAATGCTTGCTCATTTTCGCATAAAGCATTAAATAAAGTCGACTTGCCAACATTTGGAAGACCTATAATTCCACACTTCATTTAGATGCCTAGATTAGATAAATGTTTTGATACAAATATCTGTGATAGGTTTAAGTATATAACTTCAAATAATAAAACGAGCTGTTTCTTCTCTTCTGTATTAAAGTTACCCAGTACATGTTTTGTCACCTTATCTTTAATACCAGGATGACCAATTCCAATTCTGAGCTTCCAATAGTTATCTCCAATTTTACCACTGATACTTCTTAGCCCATTATGACCAGCGTTTCCGCCAGCATATTTAATTTTTATTTCCCCTAAATCCAAATCTAGTTCGTCATATAGAACAAATATTTCATCTGACTTACTGAGTTTATTTGTTTTGAGGCTCAGTATACCGTTTCCAGATTCATTCATATAACTTTCAGATAAAGCGATTTGACATTTTTGTCCATCAAGAAGAAAAGAATTAGAAAGTTTAAAGTTCTTAAACTTTTTTAGTTTGAGTTCTAATTTATCTACTAGAAATTCTCCAAGTAATAATCCAGCGTTATGCCTATTATTTTTATGTTTAACTGTTGGATTGCCTAAGCAATATAAAGTAAGCATATAGATAGACTATATTATTCGGCTGCTTTTTCTTCTTCTTTCTTATCTTCAGTTTTTTCTGCTGTTTCTTCAGTTGTATCTTCGGTTTCTTCTGGTTCTGGTTCTTTTTCAACCTTCGGAGCCTGAACTGTAGCTAACATAAAATCTCTACCTTGAATAGTGGGCTTCATTCCCTCACTCAAAGTCACAGAACTTAATCTGATATCATCACCAATTTCTTTGCCCTCAAGAGAGATAACAAATTTTTCTGGTATATTATTAGCAAGGCAAGATAACTCGATTTCTCTTCGAACAACGTTTAAGATACCACCTTGTTTTAATCCAGGAGATAACTCTTGGTTGGTAAATTCAACAGGGACTGATATTACGATTCTTGTTTTTTCATCCACTCTTTGAAAGTCTACATGTATGGGGTTGTGTTTAACTCTATGTCTTTGAATACTTTTGACAATAACTGCTTCTTTTTTATCACCAAATTCGACTTCAAATATTTTTGAGTAGAAGCCACCCTCATCAAATCTTTTTTTAAGCTGAATAGTGTCAACTGCAACCATTACAGGGTCAGTGTTTCCACCATAAATAATAGAGGGTATTAAACCCTCTTTAAAATATGGGTTAGTATTTCCTTTTTTTCGCTCTTTAGCTGGGATATTTCCACTGATTTTCATAGGCTGAGTTTATACAACAAAATCCTAGATTAATCAAACAGAGAAGATATAGAAGTTTCGTTATTAATACGCTTTATAGCCTCGCCAAAAAGTG
>CABYYB010000013.1:0-9122 GCA_902523135.1 uncultured Alphaproteobacteria bacterium | reverse complement strand
GATGATGTTTGGAAAACTTTTCAAAAATAAGTTTAACTTAAATTTATTTTTTTTATCTTTATTCCTTGTTACTTTGGACCAAATCACTAAGGCTTTAGTTATCAATTTCTTTGATCTTTATGAGTCAGTGTCTTTATTCCCAATTATAAATTTAACATTTGTTGTAAATTACGGTTTTGCATTTGGACTATTGAATAATCCATCTCTTAATCAAATAGTAGTTTCAATAGTAATATTACTAATTATTTCATATTTTTTATATTTACTCATAAAAACACAAGATAAGGTTTTTCAATTTACTTTGACCTTGATTTTGTCTGGTGCATTGGGCAATTTTATAGACCGAATATTTAGGGGTTTTGTTATTGACTTTATTGACATATACATAGGGGCATACCACTGGCCAGCATTTAATATTGCTGATAGCTGTATTACTGTTGGCTTTGTTATTTTGATGATGAATATCTTGTTTTTGAATAAAAAATTATGAAAAGTATATTTTTAGTCTTATTAGTCCTTTTGGTATCTTGCCAAAGAGAAATAAGAAACGAAGTTGGTGTTGGATATAATAAAGAGCTTATTATACCTCCAACAAATGATTTACCCCTGCCAAATAGTGGAGATGAAAACACAACGAATTCTGAAATCCCAAATAATCCAGTGATAGAGTCAATACTTAACCAGACAAATGCCAATGAAGCAAATCCAAATATTATTGAACAAATTGATAATGGAAACGAGATTATAATAGATGAAAACGATACTGAAGAGGAAGAGGGAAATTTTTTCCAGAGGCTTTTTAAGGGTAAAAAAAAGTAGTTACAAGAATTTTTATTATTGAGTCAATTATTTCATGAAAATAAAAAATAATTCGAAAAATTTTAGATTTATTAAACAAACAAATATCAACTATTCAATTAATGAATTCTTTTCATTAGATATGTTTAATCCAATATTACAAAAAAATTATTTTAATAATTATGATCTAAGTATATTTAAAAATAAAAAATTTAGAACTCACGTATTTGGAATGGGAGGGTCTTCATTAAGTACGAAATTACTATGCCAATTCTTAGATCCCTATTGCCTTGATAAAAATATTTTTATTTACGATAACCCCTCATTGGTTAAGATCGAAAACACTCTATTGGATTTAAATATTAATAAAAATGATAAATTTATATTCATTTCGAAATCAGGTAACACTATTGAGACTAAATATTTTCTAAATTTAGTAATAAAAATTTTCAAACAAAAAAAAATTTCAACGCTTATAAAAAAATTTATTTTTATTACAGAAAATAAAAATAATTACATGAGAAAATTTGCTCTAAAAAATAATATTCTATGTTTTGATCATGACCCAAATATAGGTGGAAGATTTAGTATATTTTCAATAACATCACTTCTCCCACTTTTATCGATAGGACATTCATTACCTTCAATCATAAAGTCATTTATTAAAGCAAAAAAAATATTTCAAAAAAATCATAGTAAACTATCAAAGTATATTAACTACTCTATTGCCCATGAAAAAAAATTTAACTTAAACATCCTTGTAGGCCTTAGTTATCACGATAAGGTAAATGCTATAAATGAGTGGTATAGGCAAATTTTTGCAGAAAGTTTAGGTAAAAATAAAAGAGCAAAAAATTATATATCCTCTTATGGCTCTATAGATCAGCATAGTCAATTTCAACTCTACATTGATGGCCCACATGATAAACATTTTTATTTTTTTAAAATTGAAAATAGAAATAAAACAATCATTTCCAATGCAAGTTTAATTAAAGGTTACAATTTAATGAGCACATTAGAGGAGGGTGCTATAAAAACCCTAATTCAAAAAAAATTTTTAGTTACACAGTTTTCAATTAAGGATGATTTTACTAGTTATTGTTATCTGATCTTCTTCTTAATTTTTGATATATATTTAAGGTCTAAATTTGAAAAAATTAATTTTCTTGATCAACCAGCTGTTGAAATTTTAAAGAAAAATACGAAAGCATAAATTGATAAATAATTTGATTAATTTTTTTGGTGCAAATTCCAAGTTACATTTATTAAAAATTTTTATAATTTTTGGATTAGCAGGCTCTCTTTCTGTTATTTTATCTGAACCATTACTTCAACTTTTATCAATAGAAAACTATATTACAAATAAATTTTTATATTGGTTAATTAGATTAATATTAATTTTTCCATTATATCAATTTGTACTAATTGGTGTTGCTTTTGTATTTGGAGAATTGAAATATTTTAAAAAATTTTTTATTAAGTTTATTAATTATTTTAAAATTTATTAAGTTCTAAAAAAAAATAAATTTTTATTTTTGTATTGCTTTTTTAATATAAGATTTTCTAAATTAATTAAATTTGAACTTTCCAATATGATTAAGATATTTGATTGAATACTCATTAATATTTTTTTTTGAATTAATTCAAAACTGTGATCATACGGAGGATCTATATAAATTACGTGGCACTTATTTAAAATATCTTTTTTTTGTTCATAAGGATCAAAATTAGTTATTTCATAATTTATTTCATTAATTTCTTTTAGAAACTTTTCAATTTTATTTGTATAATTTTTTTCGATATCGTTAAATATTACTTTTTTTACACCTCTAGATAACGCTTCTATACCAATTGAACCTGTTCCTGCAAATAAATCACACAAAATAACCTCATTAAGGTCTATATTCAGATCATTATTATGTAATAATAAATTAAATATATCCTCTCTAATTCTTGTTAAGGTTGGTCTGTAATCGCTTTTAGACTCAACTAGAATTTTTCTCCCCTTATATTTACCGCTGATAACTTTCATTGACCTCCACTTCTTTGTATTCACCATAAGTTATAGACTTTAATAAGAAACGACCGTAAGAGATCCTTTTAAGCCTTTCTACTTTTAAATTGAATAATGTACAAATATTTCTGATTTCTCTATTTTTTCCCTCAGTAAGATTAAATCTCAGTACATGTTTGTTAGAATTAGAGTGAATTAATTTTACATTAGGTTTTTTATAAATTTCTTTTCCATAAATTTTTTTATTCATTGATTTAAGCTTATTTTGATCAAAAGCACCCATTACATTAACAAGATAAGATCTTTTTATATTTGATTTAGGAAGTTCCATATATCTTTTAAAAGAGGTCTCTTTTGTAAATAGTAATAAACCCTCAGAATTATAATCTAATCTACCAATATAGTGATACTGGTGATATTTCTTAGGAAGAAAGTCATAAACAATTTTTCTATCTTTTTCATCTTTTTTGGAAGTGATACAACCTCGCGGTTTATGAAATAGTATTAAATTTAGTTTATTTGATTTAAGTTTTTTAATTTCAAAATTATCTTTATCAGTTACTGATATAAATGGTCTTGTCTCAATATTACCATTTAAAGTTACTTTTTTATTTTTTATTAAACTTTCTGCTTGGTTTCTCGAAATATTAAATTGAATTGATAATTTTTTACTAAACGTTATTTTTTGCATGATCTGTAAATAGCTTTATTATACTTTTATCAAACTCTGTTATTAAAAATTCAGGATGCCATTGAACACCCATACATAATGGGTGTTGATTATGATGAAAAGCTTCAATTAGATTATCAGGTGCATAAGCATCTACTATTAAATTTTGACCAATTTTATTAATACCCTGATGATGAGCACTATTTACAAAAATTTTTTGACTATTTTTAAATATCTTAAGATTAGATTCATCACTTAAAACTATCTCATGACTAGTCTCATCTCTTGGATTGGGTTGTTCGTGTTCAATAAATGACTCAATATCTTGGATCAAACTACCACCAAAAAATACATTTAGAAGTTGGCAACCTCCACATATTCCCAAAATAGGTTTATTACAGGGAAAATATTTTTCTAATATTTTAAATTCAAATTTTGTCCTATCTTTTATGGTTTGAATTTTATCTGACTGAATATTTTCACCGTAATATTTTGGATCAATATCAAAGTCCCCTCCCGAGATGAGTAATCCATCTAAAAAATCTATATTTTCAATACTTTCTGTTATAGGTAGTATTATTGGTGTACATCCAAACTGATATAAACAGTCTGAATAATGGCGTCTTAAAGCAAACCAAGGATATTTAGAATATGTGTTTTCTTTTTCCTTATAATCAGTTGTAATACCAATGACTGGGGATCTATTCACAATGAACAACCTAACAAATTTTATACGTATTGTACTTAGTCAAAGTAAATTAGCTATGGAAAAAGGTGAGATTCCTATCGCATCCGTAATAGTTGACCCGATCGATGAGAGAATTATTGCTAGATCTTTCAATCAAGAAATTGCATCAAATGATCCAACAGCACATGCAGAGATTTTATGTATAAGAAAGGCATGTAAAAAATTAAATCAGAAGAGATTAGATGGTCTCATAATGATATCTTATTTAGAGCCATGTAATATGTGTAAAGAGGTTATAAAATCCTCAAGGTTATCTGAGGTTTATTATTTATTTAAAAATGAAAATCCTAGTAGAAAAACTATATCGAAGGTGAAGTATAAATTAATTAAAAATAATGAAGAAAATTTAATAAAAAAATTTTTTAAGAATAAGAGAATTAAATATTAGCACCAATATCAGATCTGTAATATTTTTCAGGCCAGTCGATAATATCTGCTATTTCATATACTTTATTTCTACATTCAATATAATTATCTCCACGTACAACGATTGATAGAACTCTACCTCCAATAGAAAAGACTTTGTTGTTAATTAATTTAGTTGCCGCATGAAAAATATAAAATTCATCATTATTTTTTAATTCACTCAAATTTCTGATTTCAGTATTTTTAGGGTAATCCCCTGGATATCCTTTCGTTGCTAAAATTAAACAAATTGATTTTTTATTTTCAAACAATTCAATATTTGCATATTTTAAATTTTTTGTTGCAGTTGAATGAAGTAAAGATAAAAAATCCGACTTTATCCTAAGAGAAATACTTTGAATTTCAGGATCTCCAAATCTAGTATTGTATTCTAGCAAATATGGTTGATTGTGTTCATTTACGATTATCCCAAAAAATATAACACCTTGAAATGCTATGTTGTCATGCTTTAAACCCTCTATAGTTTTTTTTACTATTTGATCCTGAATTATCATATCTAGATTATTATCTAAAATAGGGGCAGGGCTGATAGTACCCATTCCTCCAGTATTTGGTCCAGTATCATTATTTCCAACTCTTTTATAGTCTTGGGCGGAACCAATATTTAAATATTCATTACCATCAGTAATTGTAAAAAAACTCAATTCTTTTCCCTCAATGAATTCTTCAATAACAACTTTATTATTTTCTTGATTAAATTCTTTTTTTATAAAAATCCTTTCACAAGCCTCTATTGCTTCATTTGTATTTGTGCATACAAATACTCCCTTACCAGCAGCTAATCCATCATATTTTACAACTATGGGCCCATTAAAACTTTCGAGATAGTTTTTTGCTTCATCAAAATCAACAAAAGTTTGAGACTTTGCAGTTGGGATATTGTGAGATTGACAAAATTCTTTCATGAACTCCTTGGAGGATTCAAGTTTTGCGCCCTCAGAGTCAGGCCCAAAAACATTTAAACCCTTATTTCTAAGTTCTCCTGCAAGATTTTCTGATAAATAGTTTTCCGGACCTACAACAACTAGGTCTGGATTAATTTTAATACATTCCTCAACAATATCTTCTTTTGATGATATATCTTTACACTCCGCAATTTGACTAATTCCATAATTTCCAGGAAAACAAAATACTTTTTCACAAAGATAGGATTTGTGAAGAATTCTACACAAAGCATGTTCTCGAGCACCTGATCCTACAACTATGACATTCATTTATATAACATAATAAAGTATATTTATTTTGTGAATAATATTCCTGAGTACACTGTATCACAACTGAATAAGTCAATAAAAGATTTATTGGAGGAAAACTACTCTTATTTAAAGTTAGTTGGAGAGACAGGATCAATAACTATAGCTAGTTCTGGACACGTATATTTTTCAATTAAAGAAAACGATGAGGTTATATCTTGCATATGCTGGAAAGGAAGCTATGAAAATTTGCAAGTTCAAATTGAAGAGGGAACTGAATACAGTTTTTATGGTAGGATAACATCTTATTCTAAATTTGGGAGATCTGTTTACCAACTCATTATTGATCAGGTTGAGTATAGTGGCACAGGATCAATAT
This sequence comes from uncultured Alphaproteobacteria bacterium, assembly GCA_902523135.1. Taxonomy (GTDB): domain Bacteria; phylum Pseudomonadota; class Alphaproteobacteria; order HIMB59; family HIMB59; genus HIMB59. Next base: position 2,894 of record CABYYB010000013.1, on the reverse strand, counting down.
TAAAGCTTATTGAAGACAGGAAAAAAGAATTATCTTTGCTGGGTTTGTTTGATGATGATAAGAAAAAAAAATTACCCAAGTATCCAAAATCTATAGGTGTGTTAACATCATCCTCTGGTTCAGTAATTCATGATATAATTCATAGAATTTCCGAGAGATTTCCAGTTACTCAAATAAAGGTTTTCCCTATTTCTGTTCAAGGTAAAAATTCTCATATTGAAATTATAGATTTTTTAGATCTTATTGAAAATCATGACTCTAAAGACTTTTTAATGCCAGATTTAATCATATTTGCTAGAGGTGGAGGTTCTTTGGAAGAGTTAATGCCTTTTAACGAACCCGATTTAATAAAAAGAGTTTTTAAATTAAAAATTCCTAATATTTCAGCTATTGGTCATGATACTGACTATACCTTATTAGATTATGTCTCAGATTTGCGTGCACCAACACCTACTGCAGCAGCTGAAATAGCAGTTCCCGATAAAAATTATTTATTTAATCAAATTCATGATTTACAAATAAAACTAAATCAATCGATTGAACAAAAATATTTATCAATAGAACAACTATTATTGAAATTTAAAAATTCAGTAAATTATTTTTCAAATTCAATCAAAGATGTTGAGAACAAATTAAGTAAAATAAACAGTGAGAATTTAAAGATAATTAATAATTCCTTTTACGATAAATCAAATTTCTTTAATGATATATTGATTAGATTACAAGAAAATAGCCCAAAACAAAAAATATTAGAAATACAAAACAAGATTGGATACATAAATAATAATAACAAAACTTTAATTTTAAATAAATTCAAGATTTTTTCTCAAAAATTATATTTGCTAAATAAGATACTTAATACCTCTTCGATAGAAAAAAACTTAAAAAAAGGGTATGCAATATTGAAATCAGAAAATCAAATTATTAAAAGTATACAAACTTTAAAAAAATTAAATAATTTTGATGTTACTTTGAAAGATGGAGTAATGAGTGTCAAAAAAAAATTATAATTTCCATCTTTTATGTACCCAAAGCCATTGTGATGGAGAGTCTGTAATCCATTTTTCAAAATATTTTTTGTGAATCATCTCAACTAGGCCTTTTACATCATAATTTTTATATTCTTCATAACGTAAAGGTTTTTCAAATATTATTTGAAATTTCTTATTTTGATTTCTGATGGAGTATACTGGACATATCATTGTTTTGTATCTGATTGCCAAATTAGCAAAACCATCTGTTGCAAGTGCTTTCTTTCCAAAAAAATCTATTTCTAAACCACTACTATCTCTTTGGTCAATTAGAAGAGCTAAGTCTTCATTTTGTTTAAGGGCTTTAATCATGGATTTAGCACTCTCAGAGCCTTTTTTATAAAAAAAAGCATTATTTTCTTTTCTATTTTTCTGAATGTAGTTATCGATCTTCTCATTATTTGCGTGTCTATAAACTGAATGTAATGTGAAACCATGACGTAAAATAAAATTTCTTGTTAGCTCCCAGTTCCCAATATGAGCTGATATAAAGATTTTAGGACCTTTGTGAGATTTTATCTCGTCCATAATATGGATATTATCAAAATCTATATTTTTCCAATCAAATTTATTTAAGTTAAAAAATTCAAAAAAAACTTTACCTGTCTCTTTTAAATTTTCCTTTGTTAATCTTGAACTCTTTTCATCATTAAGTTTTAATACTTTCAAATTATTTTTTACAATTTGCTCGTATTTAGTAAATTTTCCAAAAAAACCAACTAAAATTCCTCCAACATTTGAGGCAAAATTAAAACTAAATAATCCTAATATATTTTTTATTATAATAAAAATTACAAACTCAATATAATTTCTAAAAACTTTAAATATATTTTTCAATTTCCGTAGTAAATCCTAGATTGTTATCAGATACTATTTCTCCATGTATTATTCCAACAGAGCTTTTAAATTCATTAGGTATCCTTACATGATCTTTCTCTGTTGTTATTAAAAAAGCATCATTTTTATTTGCTTGATCAAGTAATAAAAATATATCATCGACAGTATATTGATGATGATCAGGAAACTCTTTTGTCAATACTAAATTTAAATTTTCAGATTTTAATTGATCAAAAAATTTTTTATTAAAACCTAGACCCGCAAAAGCAATTAACTTTTTTTCTTTAAATTCTGGGTTGATTTCTATTTTATATTTCAAAATATGTTTAAAGTGACTATCATTTAAATCATTACATACTTCTGTATTTATTAAAAAAAATATTTGTGACTTTCTAATTGCATTTTTTACTGACTCTCTTAGTGGTCCAGAGGGAACTAAAAGTCTATTACCAAATGATTGGATAGAGTCATAAACATAAATCGATATATTTTTATATACATTGTAAGATTGAAGTGCATCGTCTAGTACAAGTACATTTGCTCCATCTTCCTTTGCTGAAATCATTGCGTGAAATTTATTTTTACTAACCCATGTTGTAAAATAATTTGACATCATTAAAGCCTCATCTCCTACAAAATTAAAGTCCATATGAGGTTTTACTTTAATAACTTCATCTACTGTAGTAGACCCACCATAACCTCTTGAGATAATATGAGGTATGTATCCCATCTTCTTTAATTCTCTACAGATGTACAATACTGAGGGTGTTTTGCCAGAACCACCAATTATAGCACTTCCAACTGCTATAACTGGTAAGTCAATTTTTTGAACTTTTGATAGTTTTCTTTTGATTAAATTTCCTACTGACCAAATTATTGATAAAGGAGAGAGAAGAAGTGCATTTAAAGAAATTGTTTTTTGATACCAAAATTTTGGAGCTTTTAACATTTATCAATCATCTCAGTAATATTTTTTAAACTATTTTTATTATTATTAATAAAATTTTCAATTTCCTTAGCATAATG
>CABYYB010000012.1:0-14641 GCA_902523135.1 uncultured Alphaproteobacteria bacterium | reverse complement strand
CCCACAGTTGTTGCTGTCCAAGGCAATGCAGGCCAACTTAACCAATCATTTTCTTTTAGCCATGAGTCGCTTACAAATACATCTATAATTTTGTCTCCGCCTAATAAGAGTTCTCTTACGACAGTGATCAAAAAGAGCAAACCTTGTGAAACAGCTTTAGTGAATTCTCTAAAAGCAGCTTTTTCTTCGTACATTTCAAAGACTGGATCCCAAACCTTTAATGGGAACCACTCATATAAAGCATTAAAGATTACGTTATTAATTGCTAATGGAATTCCTTTAAGGACTGATGGGAGTCTCCATAAATAATTATTTTCACTTTGTGGGATAAGAAAGTAAAGAATAAGAAAAATAAATATAAGAATGCCAAATTGAGCTGGCTTAGAATTTCTTATAGTTTCTAAGTAGTTCTTATCCACCAAATAAAACTTTTATTACTTTTGAAGGGTTGATTGATCCAACTTCTGAACTATCTTTAGGATCTATGACTTTTATTATTTCTTTACTATTAAGAATTTTTTCAGCAACACTCTCTATAATGTCGTCTTTAGATACTTTTAAATTGTCTGAAGCATTTGTGTCCTTAGGGTCCATTATAGACTCTATTTTTAATACTTTTTCTCTAGGAACATCTTCTGTAAATTTTTTAACATAATCAGTTGCGGGGTTTAAAACAATATTACCCGGGGTATCTAATTGTTCAATAATTCCATCTTTCATAATTGCAATACGATCAGCTAATCTAAGAGCCTCATCAAAATCGTGTGTAACAAACATAATTGTTTTGTTAAGAACCCCTTGAAGTCTTAAAAATTCATCCTGCATTTCTTTTCGAATTAAAGGATCTAATGCAGAGAATGGTTCATCTAAAAACCAAATGTCTGGCTCAACTGCCAGTGATCTAGCTATTCCTACTCTTTGTTGCTGTCCACCAGATAACTCTCTTGGAAAGTAATTTTCTCTTCCTTTGAGCCCAACCAATTCGACCATTTCTAAAGCCTTGTACATACTATTTTCTGTACTGACTCCTTTTACCTGCAAGGGGAAGGCAATATTTTCAATGACTGTTTTATGAGGAAGTAGGGCAAAATTTTGAAAAACCATTCCCATTTTCTCTCTTCTAAGCTCAACTAATTGTTTGTTGTTCATTAAACAAATATCTTCACCGTCAACTAATATTTTACCTGCGGTTGCGTCAGTCAATCTTGAAATACATCTCAATAAGGTGGATTTTCCTGAGCCTGATAGGCCCATGACAACTAACATCTCTCCTTTTTCAACATCAAAAGAGGCATTATTTACACCCACTATACATCCTGCTTCTTGAAATTGTTTAGCATCCACAGACCCATTAGAGTCTGCTAATAGCTTGTTCGCATTGGCGCCAAAGATCTTGTAGACAGAATCGCAACTAATAGTTGGTGACATAAGATTAACCTATCAAAAAAAATTAAAACTAAAATCCTCCCATTTAAGGGAGGATTTTAAAAATATTATATTACTTCATGAAGAGATCGATTTGATCTCTGTTATTAGCAATATATGCAGTAGCTGCCTCTGCGTGAGTCATACCACCGTTATCAACATAGTTAGCCATTTCACCAATGTTACCTGATGTAAATTCCATTTTTGTGTAGAATTTATATGCAGATGTATGAGTGATTGGGAACTTGATGTGTGCTGCTTTTTTTAACCAACCAATTGGTGAACCACAACCAGTTGTCTCAACAGAACCGCCGTCTTCAATTCTACAACCTTGGTAGAAAGGTGGGAATTCAATAAATACAAATCCCTCAGCATCAGTAAAGTTTGGTGTCCAGTTAAAGATCACTGTTCCTCTACCTTCTTTTTTTGCAGCTGCTAGTTCTGCCCATAGTGCATCAGCACTACCAGCAAACTTAACCATCCACTGGTCATCTAGGCCAAGACCTTTTAGTCTGTTAGGCATCACATCAGTGTGCCATTCATAAGGACCTTCTAACCATCTACCTTTACCTTCAGAGTCAGGTGTAGCAAAGTTAGCTTGACACTCAGGAGATTTTAAAGCTTCCCAATTTGGAAGACCTGGACATAAATTTTCATCAATAACCCATTGTGGAACACCCATATCTTCAAGAGTTGGAGCTAAGTGTGAACCAGCATCGATTAAACCACCTTTATCCATAGCTTCATAAAATGGTTTAGCCATTGTTGACTGCCATGTTTCATGAGCAACGTGAAGCTCACCTACTCTGACAGCTTCATATCTTGTTGCTGACTCAGCAGGGACTAATTCAACATCATAACCAAGCTCTTCAAAAGCTTGTGCCATAACGTTAGCCATAACGATTTGGCTTGACCAGTTTAAAACTGGAATTCTAATCGGGTCTGCTGCTTTTGCTACAGTTGTAAAACCAGCAAACAGGACTAGAGCGTAAAATAATGAAATAAATTTTTTCATTTACTCCTCCTATATCTATTATAATAGTAGAAGTAATATAGGGCATAAGACAACAAGGTTGAAGCCTTAAAATCCATAATATGAAACAACTAGTCTTTAAAAAAAACCAAAAAATCAACAAAAAAATGATTTTTGTGAGTAAAGAAAATCTGTCGCATAATTACAGGCAAATCAATAAGTTTTCAGGTAATTCAAAGATTATAAGCGTAATAAAAGGTGATGGCTATGGGCACGGCCTTTTGGAATGTTGTAAAATATTAAAAACGAACAAATGTAAAGATTTTTATGTTGCTAGGTTAGATGATGCTATCAAACTGAGAGAAAATTTTAAGAATATAAATATTTACCTGTTATCAGGTGTGATTTCAAACAATGATTTAAAAGAAATAAAAAAACATAAAATAATTCCAATTATTAATAATGTCGATCAATTATCTTTATTAAAAACTTCACAAAAACTTAAGTACGTTTTACATGTTGATACTGGAATGAATCGCCTTGGATTGCAGTCAAGCGAACTTGAAAAATATTCAAATTTAATCGATAAAAAAAATATTATCTTTTTAATGTCTCACCTATCTTCTGCAGATGATTTAAATAAAAATGAGTCAAGTAGACAATTAAATAAACTTATTGACCTAAATAAAAATTTTAATTTACCTTTAAGCATAGCTAATTCATCTGGAATTTTTTTAGGAAAGCAATATCATTTAAATTATGTAAGACCTGGAAAAAGTCTATACGGAATTAATCCTTTCTATAAAAAAAGATTTAACTTAAGACAGGTTATGAGTATTTACTCACCTATATTACAAGTTCAAAATGTCAGAAAAGGAAATTCAATTGGCTACAGCCAAACTTATAAACTTAAAAGAGACTTAAAAGTTGCAACAATAGATTTTGGTTACTCTGATGGATTTCTTAGAAGCGGAAGTAATAAAGCATCTGTTTATATAGATAAATTTCAATGTAGAATTTTAGGAAGAGTTTCAATGGACTTGATTACGATTGATGTGTCTAAAGTTCCCAATAACAAATTGTATTTAGGCAAACCTGTCGAAATAATTGGAAGTAATCAACTATATGAAAGAATTGCATACGAAACTGGGACTAATGAACACGAGATTTTAATTTCTTTAGGCAGGAACTTAAGAAAAGTATATATATAAGTCATGTACGAAGCTCCAATTAAAGATTTAAATTTTGTAATTAAAAATCTAATAGATTTAGGCAAACTAAATAAAGTTAGCGATTACTCTGAATTTTCTGATGATTTAGTTGAAGCTGTTCTTGAAGAGGCAGGAAAAATAGCTTCTGAAGTGTTAGACCCTTGTAACCTTTCAGGAGACAATGAGGGCTCAAAAAGACTCGATACTGGTGAAGTCGTAACTCCTAAAGGCTACAAAGAGGCTTATGAGAGTTTAAGAGATGGTGGGTGGTTTGGCTTAGAGGCCAAAGAAAAATTTGGCGGTCAACAGATACCAGTAACTTTATCTGCCGCTGTTAATGAGATTTGGCATAGTTCTAATATGTCATTAGCGCTTTGCCACCTATTAACACAAGGTTTGATATATGCTTTACAAAAATCAGCATCAGAAGATCAAAAAAGCTTTTATATACCAAAATTAGCATCAGGTCATTGGACAGGAACAATGAATTTAACTGAACCACAATCCGGAACAGACCTATCTACGATTAAAACTAAAGCGGTAAAAGAAAATGGTCATTATAAAATTTATGGACAAAAAATTTATATTACCTATGGGGAACATGATTTATCTGAGAATATTATTCATTTGGTTTTAGCCAGAACACCTGAAGCGCCAGAGGGTAATAAAGGTATTTCTGTTTTTCTTGTTCCTAAATTTATTCCAAATGATGACGGCAGTATTGGCAAAAAAAATGATGTAACCTGTTTGTCTATTGAAAAAAAACTTGGTGTTAAAGGTTCTCCCACTGCAGTTTTACAGTTTGGTGAAAAGGATGGAGCAATTGGTTATTTAGTTGGAGAAGAAAATCAGGGTTTAAATATTATGTTTGAAATGATGAACCATGCAAGGTTCTCAGTTGGAGTACAAGGACTTGCTGTTTCTGAAAGAGCTTACCAACAATCTAAAATGTATGCCTTTGATAGAGTTCAAGGAGTTCCAATTGATGGTCAGAAAGGCGATCCTATTATTCATCACCCAGATGTGCTTCGATTGTCCTCGACTATGAAATCAGAAATCGAAGCTATGAGAGCTCTTGCAATTTATGGAGCTTTTGCTTTGGATATGACTAAGTCAGATGAGAGTGAATATTGGGAAACAAAATCATCTTTAATGATACCTATTATTAAAGGGTGGTTGACTGAAAGGTCACTTGAGATTACATCAAATGCTATTCAAATTCATGGTGGAATGGGTTTTATTGAAGAAACAGGTATCGCACAACATTATAGAGATGCTAGAATTCTCCCTATATACGAGGGCACCACTGCAATTCAAGCAAATGATTTAGTTTTTAGAAAGACGCTTCGAGACAATGGTAAAAGCATATTAGAATTAATTGATGAAATTAAAACCGATACAGAAGCATCTGCGAGTTCAGATCGATTACAGGAGTTATGTAAAAAAATGGATAGCTCAATTGACTCTGCAAAAAAAGTTGTTGAGCACATTGTTTCTACTTCTAACAATAAAAAAAGACCTGCTGTATCAAGTGTTAATTATTTAATGATGTTAGGTTATATATTTGGGGGTTGGATGATGATTAAAACTGCCAAAAAATCACTCGAATTAAAAGATAAAGGCGAAATTGATAATGAATTTCTGGATGCAAAAATAGCTACATCAAGTATTTATGTATCAAGTATTTTGCCAAAAATTGATAGTTTAGCCTCCATAATTTTACATGGAGATGAAGATGTTTTAGCTATGAAACATCAATGGTTGTAATTTGGAAAAATTCAAAAATAAATTAAGTAATTTTTTTAGTTGGCTTTCAAAGGCAGAATTAGTTGAGCTAGACTCAGTGGATACTAGCGAAGATCCAATCAGACCAGACATTGACAATGAATTTCGCACCTCGTATGGCCGCAAGATTTATGGTTTAAAATCTAATGAAGATGTTGAAGGGTTTATTTGTCTAGCATTCTGTAACGATGTACCACAAACAATGAAAGAATTAGACTTAATGAGCAAAAATGCTTTTCATGAAAAAAACGCAAACATTGCTGTAGCCTATACTGTTTGGTCAAGAAAAAGAGGAGCAGGTAAACAAACTATTTTTACAACAAAAAAGCTTGTTAAAGATGAAATGAAAAATATAGATCGCTTTATCACACTTTCTCCTTTGACACCTATTGCAACACATTTTCATATAAAGCATGGTGCTAAATTAGTAAATATCAATGCAACTTCGCAAAACTTTGAATACGACTTTAATTAGGTCCCAGAGTAAATAGGCCCACCCCCACCCTCAGGAGTTACCCACTCAATATTTTGAGAAGGCTCTTTAATATCGCATGTCTTACAATGAATACAATTTTGAGAATTAATTTTTAAAATTTTTTTCTGGAGGTCATTATCAAATTCAACTTCATACACACCTGCAGGGCAATACCTTTGGGCAGGTTCGTCGTATTTTTCAATAGTAAAATTAGTTGAAAGATCTTTATCATTAAGTAATAAATGGTTAGGTTGATCATCTGCGTGATTAGTTCCTGATAGATAAACTGAACTGGGTTTATCAAAAGTAGTAACACCATCATATTTAGGATAGGTAATTTTTTTTGCTTTTTTAGCTGGGATCAAAGATTCATGATCAGCGTGCTTATGTTGAAGGGTAAAAGGAAGTTTACCTCCAAATATTTTTTGATCTAATCCAGTAAAAATCATTGCAGGTATCAGGCCCCATTGAAAACTAGGCTTTACATTTCTTGCTTTGTATAATTCCTCATATACCCATGAGTTTTTGAATTTTGGCTCATACTCTGACAGTTCTTTATTACTATTTATGTGATCATTGATGACTTCTGCAGCAATTATTCCACTTTTCATTGCGGTATGTGATCCTTTAATTTTTGGCATATTTAGAGTGCCTGCATCACATCCTATCAATAACGCCCCAGGCATATGCATTTGTGGAAGACTCTGCAATCCTCCCTCTATTAGAGCTCTTGCTCCATAAGAAATTCTTTTACCACCATCTAATAATTTTTTGATATCAGGGTGAGTTTTAAACTGTTGAAATTCGTCATAAGGAGAAAGGTATGGATTCTTATAATCCAAACCGATTACGTAACCTAAGTATATTTGATTATTTTCAGCGTGATAACAAAAACTACCTCCATATGTATCACTTTCAAGAGGCCATCCAACACTGTGTGAAACTTTACCGATTTGATGATTTTCAGAATTGATCTCCCAAATTTCTTTAAAGCCTATACCGTATTGTTGAGGAGATTTGTTGTTCGAGTCTAAATTAAATTTTTTAAGGACCTCTTTTCCCAGGTGACCTCTACAACCCTCTGATAAAACTGTAACTTTACCTTTAATATTAATCCCAGGTTCATAATTATCTTTAGGTTTAAAATTTTTGTCTAAACCCATATCACCTGTTTGAACACCAATAACCTTTTGATCGTTATCATAAAGTAATTTACTAGCTGCAAATCCTGGAAAGATCTCTACTCCTAAGTTTTCGGCAAATTCACCTAACCATTTGCAAAGATTAGATAAGCTAATAATGTAGTTTCCATGATTTTTTAAAACATTTGGTAAAAAAAAGTTTGGCACCTTCATACTTTTAGTTTTTGTATAAAATAAAAAATCTTCTGATGTTACTGATGTATTGATTGGACTATTAAGTTCTTTCCAATTTGGAATGAGTTCATCTAAAGCCTTAGTTTCAAAAACATTACCACTTAAAATATGAGCACCGACTTCAGATGCTTTTTCTAGTACACAAATAGACAAATTCGTATCGAGTTGTTTTAGTTTAATTGCTGTTGATAAACCAGCTGGACCAGCTCCAACTATTACTACATCGTAATTTAATTCTTCTCTCTGCACTTCGCTCATAATGTTGATTATATATTAAATATTACGATTCTATCTGATTAAGTAGATCTAACTCTTTAATAATTTCAGGTATTGCTTGAAATAAATCCGAAGAAAGTCCGTAGTCAGCTATATTAAATATTGGTGCCTCTAAATCCTTATTAATAGCGACTATGACTTTACTTTCTTTCATACCCGCTAAATGCTGTATTGCACCGGATATACCTATGGCAATATAAAGCTCAGGAGCAACCATTTTACCAGTTTGTCCGACTTGGTATTCATTGCCAATATATCCTGAATCAACAGCAGCTCTCGACGCTCCAACAGCTGCATTAAGTTTATCAGCTAAATCATATAAAAGTTTAAAATTATCAGAGTTTTCTAGTCCTCTACCTCCAGACACAACCACTCGAGCATTGCCCAATTCAGGTCTGTCACTCTTTGATACTTCTCTATTTACGAATGTTGTTTTAACCTCTGAGTCAATGAAAGTAATATTTTCTAAAGCAGCATCACCCCCTGCTTCTTCACATTTTTCGAAAGAAGTGGGCCTAACAGTCATTAAATTAATTTTTTGATCAGTTTGAACATAAGAAATAGCGTTTCCCGCGTAAATAGGTCTGATAAAAGTATCTTGGGACTCTATACCTATAATATCACTTATTTGAGTGACATCTAACTGAGCAGACACTCTAGGTAGCAGATTTTTTCCAAATGTACTAGAAGGTGCTAAAATGTGTGAATAGTTTTCAGCTAAATTAGAAATTATAGGAGATGATAATTCTGGTATTTGATTTTCTAATTTCTCATGATCACAAATAATTACTTTTTTCACTAACTGTATTGATTTTGAACTTTTAGCAAGATCTTCAATTTTATTCCCTAAAATTAAAAGATGAATATCTTCGCTTAATTTTTCAGCAGCACTAATAGTATTAAGAGTTGATGATTTTAAATTTTTGTTATCATGTTCCGCTATTACAAGTACAGACATTTAAATTACTTTTGCCTCGTATTTTAGTTTTTGAACCAATTCTTTGACATCATTAACCATAATCCCTGCTTTCCTTTTTGGAGGCTCAATTACTTTTAAGGTTTTAATTTTTGATGATGTATCAATTCCAAGAGTGTCAATATCAATTGTCTCAAGAGGTTTTTTTTTAGCCTTCATTATATTTGGAAGAGAGGCAAACCTTGGTGTGTTTAATCTTAAATCACATGTTAAAACAGCTGGAAGTGAAGTTTCTAGGTTTTCAATACCTTCATCTATTTCCCTTGATATGAAAACTTTATTATTTTCAATTTTTAAATTTGAAATAAAACATCCTTGTGGCCAATTTAATAATGCAGATAAAATCTGACCTGTTTGATTTGAGTCATCATCGATAGCTTGTTTACCCATTAAAACGAGATCTGGTTTTTCTTTATCAGTTATTATTTTTAGTGTTTTAGCAACAGCTAATGGCTCTAATGTGTTTTGACTTTTAACCAATATAGACCTATCAATCCCCATAGCCATGGATGTTCTTAAAACATCTTGGGATTTATCATCTCCAATAGATACAGATACTATCTCATTTGCAAGACCCTGTTCCTTAAGCTTTACTGCCTCTTCAATGGCATTTTCATCTGGTGGATTAACAGACATTTTAACATTTTGGGTTTCTACTCCACTATTGTCGCTTTTTACTCTAATCTGCACTTTGTAATCAACGACTCTTTTGACAGCAACTAAAACTTTCATTTGAATTTCAATAAAATAAACTAAGTTAAACAACTTACAAGATCCAAAACTATGACAAATATTAAGAAGAGGAAGATCTATAAAAATATTTATGAATTATTTATTAAATATACTAATAAACTTGATTTTAAAGAGATAAGAGAAAACTATATTTATAATGGAAATAGTGTCTCAGCTATTTGTTTTAATAAACAAGATCAAGTTTTTTATTTCATAAGACAGATGAGACCAAATTATTTTTTTAATAAATTTTCACCCTACCCTCTGGAAATAGTAGCAGGTGGGATTAACAAGAAAGAGTCAAGTAGACAAGCTATTATTAGAGAAATTAAAGAGGAACTTGGAGTCAAACCTATTTCGGTAAAAAAGTTGGAGTCACTCATTATTGCCCCAGATATTTTAGAAGAAATTACTGATATCTATCTTGCATATGTCCCTAGAATTACAAACTTTAAAATTATAAATCCTAATGAGGGAGAATATATAAAGATAATCTCGATGAAAAAAAAACAAATTTTAGAAATTTTAAAAACAAATAAAACACATAATATTGTTACAAAATACGCTTTTTTAAAAATAAAAGAGCTTAAGATTTAATCTTAATCATCTCTTTATCATAGATAGGATAAAGATGCACATTGCAGGGAACTTTTTTAGTAGCTATCTCTAACTCATAATTACCATTTTCTACAAAGTTTTGATCAATAACATCTTTACTTCTTATGTAACCATAACCAATAGATTTGCCTATGGTGTATCCGTAACCTCCACTTGATAACCAACCTACTTGTTTACCATCTCTAAATATAGTTTCTCTTCCTAAAAGTATTTGATTTGGGTCATCACACGTAAAACCTGCAAAAATCTTTTTCAAACCTTTTGATTTTTGATTTAACAGTGCTTTTTTTCCAATGAAATCTTTGTCAGAGTTAATTTTAGTTGCCCATCCTAATCCAGCCTCAAGAGGAGTATGGTCTGGCCCGATATCTGAACCCCAAGCTCTGTAGCCCTTTTCTAAACGACAACTCTCTATACATCGATATCCAGCATTAACTAGTCCAAATTGATTTCCATATTCCATTATCTTTGAATAAATTTCTGAGGAAAAATCTATTGGGAAATGGAGCTCCCAACCTAACTCACCCATATAGGTTATTCTAATAGCATAAACATCTTTTGAAGCAATTTTGATTTTTTTACATGTAGCAAATGGAAAATTATCATTTGATAAATCTGTATTTGTAAGTCCTTGAAGGATCTTTCTAGAATTTGGTCCCATTAATGAAAAAACTGAATTATCAAACGTTATATTTTTAACTTCTACTTCTAAATTATTTGGAATATTTGAAATTATCCAATCATAGTCATGGGTCATAAAACCTGTTCCAGTTATAATATAAAAGGTATTTTTATCTATAACTGTTATTGTTAAATCACATTCAATTCCGCCATCGTCATTCAACATTTGGGTATAGATTGTCGAACCAATTGGTCTATCAATTTTGTTTGCACATAAATACTCTAAAGCTTGTAGTGAGTCTTTACCTGATACAATAAACTTAGCAAAAGATGTTTGATCAATTAGAACAGCATTCTCTCTTGCGGCCTTTACTTCATTTCCAACAAATTCAAACCAATTTTGTCTGTCAAAGGAATAAATATCCCTAGGCTCACTTCCTTTTGGCGCAAACCAATTAGGTCTCTCCCAACCCATTTTTTCACCAAAACATGCATTTGAGTTTTTAAGTTTTTCATAAATTGGAGATTTTTTAAATTCTCTTACTGAGGAGTTTTCCTCAAAAGGCCATGCCATAGTGTAATGTTTAGCATAAGCCTCATAAGTTCTTTTTCTTACCCACTCCAAATCTTGATGGGGTTTTCCAAATCTTCTTATATCAACTGGCCATAAATCGTAAGGTGGTCTTCCATTGGCTACCCATTCTGCAAGTGCCATTCCCGCTCCACCTCCAGCAGCTATCCCATATGCGTTGAAACCTGCGCCAACATAAAAATTTTTTAATTCAGGACTCTCTCCTAAAATGAAGTTTCCATCTGGTGTAAAACTCTCAGGTCCATTTATTAATTCTTTGACTCCAGCAGTCTCAAGACTAGGGACCCTTCCAAGAGCATTATTCATTATTTGTTCAAAATGATCGTAATTTGAGTCTAAAAGTGAAAAATGAAAATCTTCTGGTACTGATTTTTCAGCCCATGATAAAGGGTTTGGTTCATACCCTCCCATTGCAAGGCCTCCAACCTCCTCTTTAAAATAAATTAACCTATCAGGATCTCTTAAAGTAGGAAGGTCTGATTTAACACCATCTATTTTTTCAGTAACCAAATATTGATGTTGAAAAGATACTAAAGGGACATTAACTCCAACATCTTGTGCAAACTGTCTGGTCCACTGACCACAACAACAAACAATTTTTTCACACTTGACTTTACCTTTAGATGTTTCAATACCTTCAATTACGCCATTATTTATAATTACCTTTGATACCCTAGTTTCCTCAAATATTTTTGCTCCTTTGTTTCTAGCTCCTTTAGCCAATGCTTGTGAAATATCTGTCGGATTTGCTTGTCCATCTGTAGGAAGGAAAGCAGCTCCATAAACATCATCTATATTCATGATAGGCCATAAATCTTGAGCCTCTTTTGGAGTAAGTAGCTCCATCTCCAAACCAAATGAATGAGCTGTAGTAGTTTGTCTTAAAACCTCCTGCCATCTCTCTTTATTACATGCTAGTCTCAATCCACCATTCATCTTCCATCCTGTTCCTAATCCTGTTTCTTTTTCAAGCTTGTCATACAGATCAACAGAATATCCTAATAATTGAGTAATATTTGCATTAGTTCTTAATTGGCCAACTAGCCCAGCAGCATGCCATGTGCTACCAGATGTTAATTTACCACTTTCAATAAGTACAACTTCATGTCCTAAATCAGCTAAGTGATATGCAGTAGAACAACCTACTATACCACCCCCAATTACTACAATCTTTGAACTATCTATCATTATAGTTTATCAAATGACTCCTCAAATTTTCTGAGATTATCTGAAGTATACTCAGCATAATTAAATTCTATCTTAGAAGTGATCTCAGAGACCATACTCCACATTGTCTCTCTTAATAAACTAGCAGTTTTCATTGCGTTATATTTAATTATTAAATCTTTTGATGGTTTTTCTTTAAAATACATTTCTAAAACTTCACTTTCTAGATTTTCATCTAAATCATTATTAGAAGATAAACCTCCTATATCAAATAAAGGATCATTAAAACCACCATATTCCCAATCTACTACCCATATTTTAGACCCATCATCAAGAAAATTTGCAGCCAATAAATCATTATGACCAAATACAATTTCTCTTGGAGAGGAGAGTTTTTCTAACTTTTCTGCTTTTTTTAATAAACTTGTAATTAATGAAATGTGAGAGCTATTATTATTTAATAAGTAATTTGAGTAGTACTTTATGACATAAAAAACCCAGAAAATTTGAGGCTGACCTGATAACTTGTTAGGTATTTCATCATGAATTTTTCTTATGATTGGAACAATTTTATTTAAATTTTCTCTTACAGCTTTTGGTTCTAGAGTTTTACTTTCAATGAATTCTAAGACCAATACTCCAGGTTCATTATAAATTAATTTTGGAGACACCCCTATTTGATAGGCTGCTTCACTAACAATAATTTCGTTTGATCGATAAACTAGATGTTCTGGTATATCTGAACCTAATCTAACAACTGATTTAGAACCAGAGTCTGATACCAGGAAATTAAGATTTGTAATTCCTCCCTCTAAAGGTTCAATATTTTCAAGATTTTTCCATATTGGAAGACTCTTGATTTTATTTTCAAATTCCATTTGATTAAAACATACTGATCTTTGAATTATTTTCTACGGATAAAATCGAAAATATTTTAAAATTTTTTATAGAATTTTTTTTAAAAGCTATAATAATCTAAAAATATATTTAGGAGGTAGTATGGATCTAATACAGAGACTCAATGAAGGACCTATTTTGTGTGCAGAAGGCTATCTTTTTGCAATGGAGAGAAGAGGATATTTACAGGCAGGAACTTACGTTCCTGAGGTTGTTCTTGATAATCCTGAAGTAGTAACTCAACTTCATAGAGAGTTTATTAGAGCTGGTAGTGATGTTGTTCAAGCATTTACTTATTACGGTCACAGAGAAAAGTTGCGTTTGATTGGAAAGGAAGAATTATTAGAACCTCTTCAAAAAAATGCATTAGAAATTGCAAAAAATGCTGCAGCTGAGTTTCCCCAGTTAGATTTAATGATAGCTGGTAATGTAGCAAATACTAATATTTATGACCCTGATGACAAACAATCTCACATTGATTGTCAAAAAATGTTTGAAGAACAAATAGCTTGGGCAAAAGAAGCTAATGTTGATTTTGTTATTGCTGAAACAATTAATTGGACTGAAGAAGCTAAATTAGCATTAAAGGAAATTAAAAATGCAGGTTTAATAGCTGTCGTAAATCTTGCTATACCTAAAGGTGATAAAACAAGAGAAGGCCATAGTGCTGCAGAGGCCTGTAAAATTTTGGAAGACCATGGTGCTGATGTAGTTGGCCTTAATTGTTATCGTGGTCCTGAAATGACAATGAAACTGCTGCCAAGCATTAGAGAAAAAGTCTCATGCCATGTGGCTGCATTACCTGTTCCATATAGAACAACTGAAGAATTCCCAACACACATGTATATAGAGGATCCAAATTGTAATTGTTTAGATGGTAATGTTTCTCATATTGCTCTTGATGGATTAACTTGTAACAGGTTTGAAATGGCTGAATTCACCAAACAATGTATGGACATCAATGTAAATTTTATTGGTATTTGTTGCGGTGCCGACCCTCATCATGTAAGAGAAATGGCAGTTGCTATGGGTAGAAAACCAATTTCTTATAAATATTACCCTGATATGAGCAAACATTTTTCTCATGGCACAGAAAACAGTCTTAAGGACATTAACAAAACTAACGAATGGCTTAAATAATTAATAAGACTTATAAAAAATAAATTTTATATGAGTATATGGGGAAAACTTTTAGCTGGGACTTTTGGTTTTGCTCTTGGGGGGCCAATAGGAGCTATGTTAGGTGTAGTAGCGGGTCACAGTGTTGATCGTATTCGAAACCAAAAATCTGACTCTAATATAGCCTCTAATTCACCACAAGAAATTATAACGATAGGTATAATTATTTTAGCAGCTAAACTGGCTAAAGCAGATGGTCAAGTTACAACTGATGAAATAAGCGCCTTTAAAGAAAAATTTAAAATACCTCCTGATTTTCAAAGCGATGTTAGCAAAATATTTAATGAAGCTAAAAAAAACTCTGATGACTATCATCAATATGCTCAACAAATAGGAAT
>CABYYB010000011.1:0-16166 GCA_902523135.1 uncultured Alphaproteobacteria bacterium | reverse complement strand
TATGTTCATGGTAAAAAAGTTTTTCTAGATACTGAAAATACTATTACAATTTATAATAAACTTGCAAATAAATTTAAAGATGTCTCCATTTTAGAGTCAGTCATTGGGGGTGATAATAAAGGAAGATACTCTATTATTCTTTTTAATATATTACAAAATGTTGAAATTTTTCATAACTATGTGCTTATAAATAATCAAAAGAAAAAAATTAAATCACCAGACTCTTTTATAAAGGACATTTATAAAAATTTAAAAATTAAAACTATATATGATCAGAATATACCTCTACCTATATTTATTGGTAATGTATCATTTGATTTGTGTAAGTTTACCCTTCCAAAATTAAGTTATAAGCCTGATAAGAATGAAATTGGAATACCGCTAGCGCATTTTGTAAAACCAAGAAATCTTATAATAATAGATAATGTTCTTAATGAGACACATTTAATTGAAGTTTCAAATATTAAGAAAAATCCAGTAAAATCACTTAAAAAATTAGAAAAAATACTTAAAGAACCTTTTTCCAAAAATAAAAAATTAAATTTCAGTAAACCTAAAAAATTTAAAAACCATATTAAGAAAGAGGAATTCATTAAAAGAGTTAAGGAAATAAAAAGAGATATTAAAGTTGGTGAAATATTTCAAGCCGTTCTTTCTCAAAGATTTTCTAATGACTATTTAATTGATCCATTTAATTTTTATAGAGCATTAAGATCAATTAATCCCTCACCTTATCTTGTTTTTTTAAACCTAAAAAATTATCAAATTATCTGCTCTAGTCCTGAGACTATGATTAAAGTAAAAAATAAAGAAATTACTCTTAGACCTATTGCCGGAACTAGAAGAAGGGGTAAAAATGAGATTGAAGATAATAATTTAAAAAATGAATTACTTAAGGATAAAAAAGAACTAGCTGAACATTTAATGCTAGTTGATTTAGGTAGAAATGATGTTGGTCAAATTTCAAAAAATAATACTGTAAAAGTAACTGAACAAAATATAATAGAGTATTACTCACATGTAATGCATATAGTCAGTAATGTTACTGGAGAATTAAAAAATAATTTAACACCTATAGATGTTCTTTTTGCTGGCTTGCCAGCAGGGACTGTTTCTGGAGCACCTAAAATTAGAGCACTAGAAATATTAGAAAAACATGAGGATATTAATAGGGAATTTTATTCAGGCTCGGTTTTTTATTTAGATGCAAATGGAGATATGGATAGTTGTATTAATCTAAGAACTGCAATGATTAAAAATAAAAAAATATATGCGCAAAGTGGAGCAGGTATTGTTTTTGACAGCATACCTGAGAATGAACATATTGAGTGTATCAATAAGGCTAGTGCTTTATTTGAAGCTTACAATTTAGCTCATAACATATAATGATTACTCTTATAGATAATTACGATAGCTTCACATATAATTTGTATCATTGTTTAAGTAAAAGAGATCAAGTTTTAGTTATCAAAAATGACATGATTTTAAAAAATATTGATAAAATTATTAATAGCAAAGGAGTTGTTATATCACCTGGACCAAGTAATCCATTTAATGCAGGAGAATGTCTTGATTTAGTTCATCAAATATACTCATTTATACCAATATTAGGTGTTTGTTTAGGTCATCAAATTTTAGGAGTCTATTTTGGAGCTAAAATAGACACATTAAGTACACCAATGCATGGAAAAGTATCAAATTTAAAAAAAATAAATGAATGTAAGATATATCAAAATATTGATAAAAAGTTCAGTGCAACTAGATATCACTCTTTATACCTAAATAAAAATAATTTTCCTCAAAATTTAAAAATAACAAGCATTTCAGAGGATGATAAAATTATAATGAGTTTTAAACATGAATTATTTTCTATTTATGGTGTCCAATATCATCCTGAGAGTATTGAAACACTTATGGGTTCAAAGATTTTAGAAAATTTTATGGATTGTATATGAAATTTAAATTAGATGACTCAATAACTAATAGAAATGTTGAATATGCTATTAAGTATTTATTTGACTCAGATAATATTTCTCATCAAGCGATTATTATTCATCAATTAAATAAATTAATAAATAATAGCGATATACTTTTATCTTTAAGAAAATTTATTTTTAAAAATTCTAATAAAATAAAACAATATTCTAATTCTTTGGATACATGCGGAACTGGAGGTGACGGGTTAAAGACATTAAATATATCAACAACAGTAGCTATATTGTTATCATCTGTTGATATTCCAATTGCAAAACATGGTAATCGTGCTGCTAGCTCATTAAGTGGCTCTTCTGATATTATTTCTGAATTGAATATATCTAGTGAAAAAGATTCGAAGAAAATAATTAATAAAATAACAAATGATAAATTTGTCTATTTAAATGCACCTTTTTTTTACCCAAATCTTAGTAAAGTTGGAGAAGTTAGAAAACAATTAGGTATAAAAACGATATTTAATTATATGGGCCCTACATTAAATCCATTAGGCGCTAAATATCAAATATTAGGTACTGTGAATAAAAACTCAGCAGAAATAATGTTAAAAATACTATCTAAAATTGATAATAAAAATTCTACAATTTTTTTCTCAGATGATGGATTAGACGAAATAAGTATATTTGCTCCAACAAATTTTTATTTTAAAGAAGGAAAAAATATCACTAAAAAGAAGATATCTCATACAAAATATAAAAAATACCTTTCATCTAAATTAAATTTTAAGGATATTAAAGGAGGTATTCCCTCCTATAATGCAAGCAGGCTGATTGAATTATTTCAGGGAAAAAAAGATAGTTACAGAGATATAACTATTATTAATTCAATTTACGCGATGCAAACAATAAAACCGACTATTCAATTTGATGAATGCTTTGATATATTAAGTAATTCTCTTGATACGTCTAAGGCTTTAAATCATTTAAACAAAATTAAAAAATAATGAATATTTTAGATAAAATATTTTTAGAAAAAACTAATCATACAAAATATTTAAAACAAAAAACTAATAAAAAAAAGAATTCTAAATATAGTAAATCGAAATACTTTCTTAGTGCAATAGAAAGTAATCTAAATATTAATAAAAATGCTCTTATCGCTGAATTTAAAAGATATAGTCCTTCGGTTAAAAATTTTAATAAAATAAAGTATATTCAGGATACTCTCGAACAATATCATAAATCAAAATGTTGTTGTATATCCATCTTGACTGACAAAAATTTTGGTGGAAGTTTAAATGATATAACAATTGCAAAAAAAATTACTGATAAGCCAATTATTAGAAAAGATTTTATAATAAATGAAACACAAGTATTTGAAACTAAAGAATTTGGTGCAGATGCTTTATTGTTAATTGCAAAAATTTTATCTAAATCAAATATAAAAAAATTACATAATTTGGCAATTGATATTGGTCTAGATGTATTAATAGAGATTGAAAATATTACTGAAGCAAGGAAGATTGAGGGTATAGATGCAAAATTGATTGGAATTAATAATAGAAATCTAAAAGAACAAAAGATTGATATAAATAAATCAATAAAACTATCTAAAATATTAAAAAATAAAATAATAATTAGCGAAAGTGGAGTTACAGTTTCAAATATAAAAAAAATTAAAAAAGAAAGTGGAATATCTTCTTTTTTAATAGGTGGTAGTATTTTAAAAAATGATAATAAAATTAAATATATAAATAGATTGTATGAAGCTTAATGAGTTTATCACACTTCAATAAAAAAAATAAAAATATTGAAATGGTTGATATATCAAAAAAAAATAAAACAAAAAGATTTGCTGAGGCAAGATCTTTAATTGAAATTGATAAAAAACTCTATTCAGTAATCAAAGGTGA
The DNA here is from genome assembly GCA_902523135.1 of uncultured Alphaproteobacteria bacterium. Taxonomy (GTDB): domain Bacteria; phylum Pseudomonadota; class Alphaproteobacteria; order HIMB59; family HIMB59; genus HIMB59. The sequence goes on along the minus strand of CABYYB010000011.1, from coordinate 12,322 downwards.
TAAAGAACTTAAAAATAATTTATTTAACACAGCCAAAATTGCAGGTATTTATGCTGCCAAAAATACCTCACACCAGATACCTTTAACACACAATATTCCAATAGATTATGTTTCTTTGACCCTTAATTTAAGAGACGAGATATATATAGAAATAAAAAGTGTTGTGAAATCAAACTACTCAACAGGATTAGAGATAGAAGCCTTAAATTCTGTTTCGTGTGCCTCTATTACAACTTTTGATATGCTTAAGTCTTTTAAAAAAAAGATAATTATTAAGAAAATTGAAATAATTAAAAAAAGAGGAGGTAAAAACAATATTGGATGATATTTTTAAGACAATTAAATTAATTTCAAGTTATCTCCCAAAAAATAAATTTTCATCAATTTTTAGTCAAAATCTAAATAATAATCATTTAATCAAATCTAATATAGTGATTAAGAAAAATATTCCCCCTCAAAATCAATCATCAATGGATGGTATAGCAATTACAAATGTTGGAAAAAAATTTAAAATTATTGGAAAATCGAAATTAAATATTTTTAATAAAATAAAGGTAAATTTAAATGAGTGTTTAATTGTAAAAACTGGGTCACTAATTCCTGATAATATAAAATATATAGTTCCCCAAGAACAAATTTTTATAAATGAAGGAAATGCTTATGTAATTAATTTTAATAAAAATAATAAATTCATAAGAAAAAAGGGACATATCTTCAAAAAAGGTAGTAAAATTGATTTTCAGAATAAATATTTATCTTTTTATGAATTAAGCAGTATAAAAAGCCTGAAAGATATAAAAGTCAAAATACTGCAACCATTAAAATTTAAAATTATTTCGACAGGTAGCGAATTTACTAAAGATCATTTTATTCTCCCTACAAATGGTTATTATTTAAATAATTTTATAAAAAAAAATAATCATATTGTTGAAAAGAGTATTCATATAAAAGATGATCAAAAATTATTACTAAAAGAAATAAACAATTCAAAATCAGATATTACAGTTATTATTGGAGGCACAGGTAAAAGTAAAGATGATATCAATTTTGAAAATTTTAATTTAATTATTGATGGTCTTGATTTAAAACCAGGTAGACCTTTTAAATTATTTATAAAGAAAAATAAAATTTATATGTTTTTTCCTGGAAACCCATGCTCTTCCTTTGTATTGACCAATATAATTATTAAATCATTAATCGAGATTTATAATAATAGAAAATCGCAGATTAAATATGATTTAATTGATATCAATAAAGTAAAATTTAATTTTAAAATTTTGAAAAGAAAATCTTTTTTATTTGGTTTAAGAGATCAGAAAAGTATTAAAGTATTTAATAATCAAGAAAGTTCTAATTTAAAAAATATATTATATGCAAACTGTCTGATTTATTATGATAGAACTAATAAACTAAGGTTATATCAAATAAATGACTAAAAACGCCAAAAAGCTTTTAGATTTTTTGAGAAAATATATTGAGAAAAATAAAATATCTCCTAATTATGAGGAAATGAAAGAACACATGGGTTTAAAATCTAAATCCTCCATATTTCAATATTTAGAATATTTAGAAGAACAAGGTCACATAAAAAAAGACAAATTAAAATCTAGGTCTATTGAATTAAATAATTTAATTCCTTTTTATAATGCGATATCTGCTGGTAAACCTATAGATAGTTTGAGTCAACAAATAGAATATATTGATGTAAATAGTTTTATAAAATCGAATAAAAGGAACTGTGTCGCTTGTAAAGTAAGTGGTAATTCAATGGAGTCATATGGTATTTTTGAAGATGATATAATCATATTAGAAAAAGTTACAAATTATAATTCAAATGATATTCATGCTATTCAGATAGATGATAGTGAGATAACTTTAAAAAAAATTAAATTAATCAAAGATGAAATTGAAATATTTGGCGATCACAAAAATTTTTCATCAATCAAGTATAAAAAAAATAGGATTAAAATATTGGGTAAGATGATTAATTTAGTCAGAAAATATTAATGATAATCACTAGATTCGCCCCCTCTCCTACTGGAAATTTTCATATGGGAAGTTTAAGGACTGCAATTTACAATTTTTTATTTGCAAGAAAAAATAAAGGAAAATTTCTTTTAAGAATAGAAGACACAGATAGGGAAAGATCAAAAAAAATATATGAAGAAGAAATATTAAAAATATTTAATATATTTAAACTTCAATATGACAATCTTAGTTATCAATCTAAAAATTTAAGTATTCATCAAGAATATTTAGAAAAACTGATGTCAAATGATATGGCGTATCATTCAAAGGATGGGCCTTATAAGTTTAGAGTGAACAGAGATAATGAATTTTTTGAGTATGATGATTTAATTTTAGGAAAAATAAAAGTACCATCTAATACTATAGAAGATTTTTCAATTGCAAGATCTGACAAAAGCCCAACTTTTATATTATCAAACTTAATTGACGACCATTTAGAGAGTGTGACTAATGTCATTCGTGGAAACGATCATACTACTAATTCAATTAAGCAAATAATGATATCGGATGCTTTAAATTTTAAAGATATAAAATATGCCCATATACCTCTGATACACGACATTAATGGCAAAAAGTTATCAAAAAGAAATAATATAACTAATGTAAACGATTATTTGAGTGAAGGTTACCTATCAGACTCAATATTTAATTTTATCATTAAATTAGGTAATAATTTCAATGATATCGAATATTTAGATATTGTAGATGCAATTGATAATTTCAATTTATCTAAAGTAGTTTTATCACCAGCTAAATTTGATATTGAAAAGTTAGATTTCATTAATCGTCATTATTTAAATAAATTATCTTTTATAGAATTTAAAAATTTTTTAGAAAAAGATATAGAAAAACAAGTATCTAATTTTCAGTTAGAACTTGTTTTCCATGACATATTAGAAAGATGTAACAAATATACAGATATCAATATAGAGGTATCAAAACTTTTAAACTTTTTTGAAAAAAATATTGTCCTTGAAATTGATGAAAATGAAAAAGCTTTAATTAAAAAAATTTATTCAATTATTAAAAGTTTGCATGATGCTGATAATGCTGTATTAATGCTTGAGGAAAATGACTTACCTTTAAAGAAAATAGGTAAGATAATCAGAAAAATTACAGTAAATTTTGAGTCCAAAATACCAATTGAAAAGATTATTTTATTCTTTGGTATTGAAAAAGTGAAAGAAAAGTTATTATTATACATAAATGATTGATGAAAAACGTTTTAAATTAGTTGATACTAAAACTGGCAAGGAGTATGAATTTGATGGGATCAAAGGATCTATTGGGCCAGATGTAATTAACATATCATCACTATATAAGAAGACAGGTCTATTTACTTATGACCCTGGTTTTACATCAACTGCAGCTTGTAATTCTAAAATAACATACATTGATGGTGAAAAAGGTATTCTTCAATATAGAGGTTATCCTATTGAAGAACTTGCAAATAATAGCTCTCATCTAGAAGTTTGTTATTTACTTATGCATGGCGAGTTGCCATCAGAGAGTGATAAAAATGAATTTGAAGAAATCATTAAAAACCACACATTACTAAATGAACAAATAATTCAGTTTTACAGGGGTTTTAGAAGAGATGCACACCCTATGGCCATGATGATTGGAATTGTTGGTGCTTTATCATCATTTTATCATGACTCTTTAAATATTGAAGACCCTGAACATAGAATGATTGCGTCACATAGAATTTTAGCAAAGATGCCAACCATAGCCGCAATGGCCTATAAATACTCTGTAGGTCAACCTTTTGTTTATCCTGTTAATAAACTTAATTACGCAGATAATTTTTTACATATGTGCTTTGCAACACCAACGAAGGAATATGAAATAAATCCCCTTTTTTCAAAAATAATGGATCAAATCTTTATTCTTCATGCTGATCATGAACAAAATGCTTCAACATCAACTGTAAGAACTGCTGGCTCATCTCTAGCAAACCCATATGCTTGTTTATCAGCTGGAATCTCATCACTATGGGGGAAATCACACGGTGGTGCAAATGAAGCTGTGATAGATATGATTGATGAAATAGTTTTAAATGATTTAAAACCTAAAGACTTTATAGAGGAAGTTAAAAATAAAAAAAATAAAATAAGATTGATGGGTTTTGGACATAGAGTGTATAAAAGTTACGATCCTAGAGCTAAAGTTTTAAAGAAAAGCACAGAGGATTTATTCAAGGATTTAAAAATAAAATCAAAAGAACTAGAAATAGCTAAAGAAATAGAAGAATTAGCTTTAAATGACACTTATTTTAAAGAAAAAAATCTGTACCCAAATGTTGATTTTTACTCTGGAATTCTTTTAAAAGCACTAAATATACCTACTACAATGTTTACCCCAATTTTTGCAGTTGGAAGAACAGTGGGCTGGCTGTCACAATGGAAAGAAATGATAGAAGATAAAGAATTTAAAATAACAAGACCTAGACAATTATTTACTGGAGATAAAGATAAGTCCTATAAAAAGGTGCCTGATAGAGAGAAAAAATCAATATTTAATTTATTGTGGCTTAAGAAAACTTTTCTAAATAATCAGTAATTATACTTGAGCGAAAGTTTTCAAAATTGCTATTTTTAATTCCTTGAAACATATTTTTTCTATAATTATAAAGTTTATCTTTATTTAATTTTAAAATTGTAAAAAAATTTGACAAGTTAGTAGCTGTAAAATCATTTTGAATAAACTCTCTTACAATTTCTTTTTTATTGAAGATATTAACTAATGATAAATAATTAGATCTTACGAACAATTTAAAAATAAAATAATTTATAATATTAGCTTTATAAAATATTAAGTGTGGTATATTTGAAAAACATAGTTCTAAATGAACAGTCCCTGAACAAGCAAAAGCAAAATCTAGTTTAGATATTTTTTTGTAGTAGGAATTATCATTCAAATGTATTTGTATATTGGAATAATCTTTGAAGTAGTTATTTATAAATTCATAATATTCATTTGTGACAAAAAAATTAAAAACAAGTTCTTTATATTTTTTAAGATTTAAAAGTAATTTCTTAATTATAATAATATTTTTATATATTTCTTGTTGTCTACTTCCCAAAAAAATACCAATATTGTTAATCTCATTATAATCATGAGAATAGTAAGTTTTGTTCTTTAAGGGATGGCCAATATAATTATAGATATCTGAGTTGTAATAACTTTTTTCAATACTAAATATTGAAAAAATCTTATCAAAATTTCTATTAATAAATTTTGCTTTACTTGATTTCCAAATAAAAACTGATGGGCCTACAATTTGACAATATTTAATTTTATTTGATTTAAATTTTTGAATATAAAATTTTGAAAAGTCAAATGAATCTACAAAAAAAATATGAGTAAATAAATGTATATCAACAATTTCTTTAATTTTTTGTCTAAGAATATAAAGATATTTTAAATTACTAACAATATCTACAAATCCCATAATTGGGGTAATCTTTATATTAGTTAAATCATTAAATTCTAAGCAGTCTTCATTCATACCAAAAGTGAATATTTGATCTTTATTAGTTTTAAAAAAGCTATCATCAAGTATTGATTTAACAATTTGCCTTCCAGATTGTTCAAGAGTAATGAATAATATCTTCATCTTATAATACAATTAGAGAAATATTTTTATCTTGTATTTTTTTTAAAAATTTATCTTTTTCTGAAATTAAAATACTATTATTAAATAAACAAATTAATCGAAATTTATATTTTATGAGTAACTCAAGTGTTTCCATGCCTATTATAGGAAAATCAATTTCATCAATTTGATTTGATTTTTTGGATTTTACAAAAATTAAGTTATTAAATTTAGGGTTAATTTTACCAATTTTATTAATCATTTCGTTTGTACCAAATATATCTTCCATAGCTATAACTCTATCACCATTTAAAATAAATGACTGTGCTATGTTCATTGAAAATATTTTTTTTATAAAGCTTTTTTTAATTTTTAATTTACTAATAATTTTTTTATTTTCATTGTGAAGGTATTCATCACGATAAGAAACTAGCATTTTATTTAATATTTTTTTTTGAGAGAGAAGTGTTAGTTTATTATTAGATAAATATCTTTTTAAAATTTTAGATTGATCATTAATATTATTAAGAAATATGTCTTTTGATATTAAAAGCTTTGATTTTATTGATAAGTTGATCTTATCGATGGAAGGAAGTTTAACATAGCCAATAATCATAATTTTTTTTAAATTTTTAGACTTAATATATGTTGTAATTTTTTCTATATCTTTAATTTTAAAAGACTTGCACTTATTCTTAAAATTTTTTTTTATAAGATTGTTTTTATTAATTAAAATAACTTGATTTAATATATTTTTATTATTTAAAAAATTTGCAACCTCATAAACAAATAAACCTGATCCAGCTATAAGGCAGATTTCATTTTTGAATGTGGCCAAGTTTTTCATTTAAAATTGATTTATATTCATGAAATATAACCTCTACTTTATCATTAGTTGAAAAGTTTATTTTTTTATTGATAAAACCTTCATGAATTGAGTTAATTTTATTTATCTCATCTTTATTGAAATTATTTCTTCTTATTCCAACTAAATTTAAACCTCTTAATTTTGCTCTATTACCTATAGCTAAACTAAATGGTAACACGTTTTTATCTATTCCGCTCATTCCACCAATCATTGAATAAGAACCTATTGTTACAAATTGTATAACTGCAGACAATCCACCAATAACAACATTGTCTTGAATATTTACATGTCCACCAAGTGTGACTTGATTTACAAATATGTTATTATTATTGATTTTGCAATCATGTGCAATATGTACACCCGTCATAAAAAGATTATTATCTTTTATGCTAGTCTTCATTCCTCCATCCTTAGTTCCTTTACTAATTGTAACATTTTCTCTAAAAGTATTAGAGTTTCCGATTTCTAAAAAGCTCTCTTCTCCAGAGTATTTTAAATCTTGTGGGTCACACCCTATATTTGAAAATGGGTAAAAAATATTATTTTTGCCTATAGTTGTGTTTCCAGTTACAGATACATGTGATTTTAATTCTGTACCATTGCCAATAGAAATATTTCCTTCTAAATTACAATGCGGTCCAATTTTAACATTTTCACCTATTAGAACTGAATCACTAATTGTGCTACTTGGATGTATCAGGGACGTCATGTATCATCGCTGAAAATATACATTGTGCATGTATAACATCATTTACGATGCATTTACCTTCAAATTTGTAAACATTTTTAACTTTATTTAAGCGATTAACCTTTAAATTTAGCACGTCACCAGGTATGACTGGTTTTCTAAATTTACATTTGTCAATGGTCATAAATGAGACACCAGGGTTTTTCATAGAGTCTTTAAGTTTCATAGCCACTGTAAAACACGCAGCCTGAACTATTGCTTCAATTACCAAAACTCCTGGCATAAGTGGTCTTCCTGGAAAGTGACCTTGAAAGAAAGGTTCATTTATAGTAACACATTTTATTGCATGCGCAGAAATATCCGGCTCAAATTCAACTATTTTATCAATTAATAAAAATGGATACCTATGAGGTAGTATTTTTTGAATTTCATTAATGTCCATATTTTTTTTGCCTAATCATATTCTTTTTCCATTCTCTCATATCAATAGCAGGAAAACCAGCAACTACCGAATTATCTTTTATATTTTTTGTAACACCACTTTTTGCGGCAATAGTAACATTTTTACCAATTGAAATGTGGCCTGCTAGGCCTGCTTGACCTCCTATAGTCACATTATCTCCGATAATTACGCTTCCCGATATTCCAGTTTGGGCAGCAATACATGCATTTTTACCTATTATCACATTATGAGCGATATGAACCATATTATCAATCATTGAATTTTTGCCAATAAAAGTAAAATCTATTTTTCCTCTATCAACTGTAGATGATGCACCTATATGAACATTATCTTCTAATATAGTGATACCTATTTGAGGATTTAAATTTAAAGATCCCCTATTACTAAAATCAAATCCAAAACCAGAAGTTCCAATTGAAGAGTTATCACATATTACAATATTATCACCTAGTAATGAATTTTTTAAAACAACATTATTCTTTATTATTGAATTTTTACCTATCTTGACTCCCCTTGAAATAATACAGTTTTTTCCTATTGCTACAGTTTCATCAATTTGAGAAAATTTTGAAATATATGATCCATTAATATACTTAAAATCATCTTTGTATCCAATTTGATCTTCATGATAAAATAAATGATTACAAATTAAATTATATGCGATACTCAAATTTTTTACGATAGTAATATTTTCATAAATGAATTTGTGTTTCTCATTATTTGAAATAACATGAATATTTTTTTCCTTTACTTCAGATATCTCAATATCGACTTCAAGAAATAAAAGTGATTTATTTCTTAGTTTTTTTAATGAAGAAATATCCTCTATAGTAAAATTTAATGAATATCTATTATATGTAATTTGATCATTAAGTAATTTTTCGATTTGATCTGTTCTAAAAGAATTTTTGAAAGGAAAAAAATTTGATCTTGTGAAATTTTCCATTTAATTAAAATGATGTGCCGAGTGTAAAATTAAAAGATCTAGTTTTATCTGTATTTTTTTTCTCGATAGGCTCAGCATATGAAAAAGATAATGGGCCTATAGGTGTTATAAAATCAAGTGATGTTCCAATTGATGTTCGTAAATCTATATCTGAAGAAGAAGTATAATCACTATCCCAGATCGAACCGGTAGTTAAGAAAAATTTAATATTAATGTTATCTTTGTCATCAAAAATAAATGAACTACCGTATCCAAGAGTAGATGTAAAGTATTCATTACCTCCAAGATATATTTTACCGTCGTAAGGGCCTATTCCTTTATAATCAAATCCTTTAAAATTTAATCCTCCAAGACCAAAAGCATCAATAGTTTTTAATTTTGAGTCAAATGATTTTGCATAACCATAATTATTATTTAGAAAAAAATAATTTTGAGATTTTGGAATTTGGAAATAATTATTATTTGATAAAGAAATTTTGTAAAATGAATTGTCAGATATACCATCTGGCGATAGTATTAAATTAATTCTATTACTGTGACCATCAGTCGGATAAAAATAATTATTCGTTGAGTCATACCTCATAGAAAGATTAAATTTATAATTTTCAAAATTTCCAATATTATCATTAATGGCAGATGATGTCGTATTAACTGCACCATGACCTTTAAAGGCTTCATAACTAATTCCAGCACCGTAGCTAAAATTGTCATTTTGTCTAAAGTTTAAAGAATAACCTAAACCTCTAGTTGATGCTTTATATCCAAATGAGCCCGTGTAATCATTTTCTTCATTATATAAACTATAGGTATTTGTAAGATCTGGATTTAATATAGGATATTGTTTATAGTTTATAGAGAATTTTAAATCTTCTGAATTAACAGAAAAATTTGATTTTATACTATTTCCTGAGCCAAATATATTTTTATCCTCAATACCCAAAGTTACACCAGCACCTACATCAGTATTGAATGTTCCAGCAAGTAATATGTTTCCTGTTTCAGTTTCTTCATCTACTTTAATATTAATATCTGCTAGTTGATTATTTATATCAGTCGATGTTTGAATATCTTTAATGTAAGGATATCTTTTGAGATTTTTAATTGATTTATCGAATAAATATTGATTCATATACTGACCTGGCTCAATTGATAATTTAGATCTAATAGTCTTGTTTTTAGTGATTGAATTACCTGTGATATCTATCTTATTTATTACAATTGGATCTTTTTGATTTGCTACAAAAAGTAAATCCAAATTATTTATATCTTCATCGAAAACTACATCTATGCTAATATTATGAATATTATTAGAAATTAGTTGTAAATTAAATAATTCAAGATATTCATTGATCAACGTTTTACTATAAAAATTGTTGTTATTTTTTAACTTATTTGAGAATTCAATGGTCAAATCATCAAGTAATATAAACACATTATTGTCTTCAAAATTAAATTCATAATTATCTATTTTTATTCTTTCACCTTCATCAATGTAAAAGTTTAAGACATTGTTGTTTAATGATGTTTTTTCTAATACATAAGAAACTTTTACATTGTTAAATCCCTCATCTATATATGCACTAATAATTTGGTTTTTATCAAATTCAAAAGTACTGTAGTTTAAGTTACTACCTGACTTGAATATGTTATAAAATTTTAAACTTTGAGAGTTAATTAATGTATTTAAAAAACTATTAGAAAAAAAATTATTGCCAATAAATTTTATTACATTAATTTTTTGTTGTTTATTTTCATCTACCTCATAAATAATATTAACTCTATCAAAAGAATATTTTTCAACTTTGGCAGATACTGAAATATTTTGAAAACCCTTGGTTTTATATATATTAGAAATGATGTTTATATCATTTTTAATTTTATTTTTTGTTAAAAAAGTATCGTTTTTAGATACTAGATTCTCTAATATCAAATCATCTCTTATCCAAATATTATTATTAATAAAAATATTTTCAATTATATTTCCCTCAGTTACTTTAAAGATGAATTTGTCATCAACTTCAGAAAATGAAACTTCATAAATTAATTCAGATAAAGAGAGTTCTTTAAGAATAATATTTACTGAATTAATATCTAAATCATTTTTAAAAATATCAATAGTTGTTATTGACTGTATGTCGTCTAGATTAAACTTTGAAAGACCTTCAAAAGATAAGTTTTTAGCAAATACATTTAAAGATGTAAAAAAGAGTGCAGCTATAAAAATAATTTTTTTAAACATTTGTATTATAATATCTATTTTTTAAACTAATATATTGTAAAATAGATTTAACATTTGTTAACTTTACGTTTGTACTATTTTTCAATATTTCAGTCATTATATAGTCAATTATTTTAGTATATTGGAGTTTATTTGATAAATAAAGTTTATGTGCAGAATTATTTATTATCATCAAGTTAATTTGATCAGAATGAGATAAATTAAATAACTTTTTTCTATATTTTAATAATTTAAATCTTTTATCATTTGGTTTTTCAATTTTTAAATTATTTAAACTTAAATAATTCTGATCTATTAATTTTGAATTAATTTTATAAAAATAAGATAAAGGTTTAACAAGGGTAATTAACATATCATTTATAAAGCAATTTAAAGACAAAGTATTATCATTAAAATGTATGATACTGTGAACAAAGGCTTCTTTAGATATAAGAAAATCTATTTTGCTTATAGGAATATCGTAAATATATGATAGTTCATATATTTCTAAAACTTTATTTATGAAATTAGAGGAATCTATTAAATTATTTTTACCCATTTTCCATTTTGGATGAGATAATACCTTATTTCTAGAAACTTTATTAAGATTTAGTTTTTTATTAAAATAAAACGGGCCTCCAGAGGCTGTAATAAATATTTTTTTTATCTTTTTCTTATTAATGCCAGAATTAATTAAAGAGAAATGCTCAGAGTCTAAAGGAATAAAAGTATTGTTAGTTTTTTTAATTTTTGCTTGTAATAAAGCACCACCAGCAATAATCAATTCTTTATTTGCAACAGCAATAATTGAATTTTTATTAAACTTTAAAAAATAATATAGATATTGAAGAGACATACTGCCATAATCTAAAAAATAAATAATTTGAAAATCACTCTCAAGTAATTTTAAGAATTCATTTTGTTGTTCTTTTTGACTTAAAACAAATGCCTTTTTTATATTAAAATTTTTTTTTTGATATTTAACTTTTTTTATATTCTTGAAACATGTAATTGCATAAACTGATATAGAGTTTCTATTGGTATATTTGAGTAATTTAGTACCTAATTTTCCCGTGGAACCAATAATTAAAATTTTAGGTTTCATATCTCTAAGACTAAATAGATTTGTAAAATAGTTGCTACAAAAAACATACTATCTAAACGATCTAAAATACCCCCATGTTCTCCCAATAATTTAGAAAAGTCTTTAATATATAAAAACCTTTTCATATAAGAAAAAAAAATATCACCAATAAATAAAAATGAAGATAAAATAATAGAAATAAAGATATTAAAATTTAAAAATAGTAAAAGAACTGTGGTCACAAAAAAAGAGGATAATGTACCAGACCAAGTTTTTTTTGGACTAATTTTAGGTAAAATTAAGGGACCACCAATGGTTTTACCAGAAATAAAAGCAATTGTATCGTTAATAAAAGAAATGAAAATTAATAAATAAAATATATTTCTATCATAATTGATAATATAGAAAAGTGTTATACAGAAAAAATAT
>CABYYB010000010.1:0-25936 GCA_902523135.1 uncultured Alphaproteobacteria bacterium | reverse complement strand
GGGGGTCCAGGATCGGCGACTGAACTAGCATCAATCAATTTAAAACGTGAAGCATTTGAAAAATGGAAAACAGGTTACAGCTCTGCTTTTGCTGTAATATTATTTGTCACCATATTTGGCTTTGGAAATGTGTATGTAAAAGTTATGAACAAAATTAAAGAGCGATAATGGACACTTCAAGATCACCACTAGAGGCAACAGGATTTTCAAGAAAATTAGCTGCTACTATCATCATCGTTTACATGATTGTAACACTTATACCGATCACATGGATGGTTGCCACAAGCTTTAAAAGTGTTGATAGTGCTATCTCTTACCCACCAGAGGTCTTTTTTGAACCATCTTTAGAGGGCTATGTGAATTTATTTACAAATCGATCAAGACAACCAAAGGATTATTTGGACTCTCTTCCACCACCAGATACATGGTACGAGGAGTTAGTTCGCAGTAGAGAAATGGTCATAACAGGACCATCAAAATTTTTACCGAGGTATTCCAATTCTTTAATAATTGGATTTGGTGCAACGTTCTTTTCGGTATTTTTAGGCTCCTTAGCTGCCTACGCTCTTTCTAGATTTAAAGTCCCACTGAAAGATGATTTATTATTTTTTATTTTATCTACGAGAATGTTCCCACCAATAGCAGTGGCAGTACCTATATTTATTATGTACAGAAAACTTGGTCTCGGTGATACTCACGTTGGCATGATTATTCTGTACACTGTTGTAAATTTAAGTTTGTCAGTTTGGCTGTTAAAAGGCTTTATGGACGAGATACCGAGAGAGTATGAGGAGGCTGCGATGATAGATGGTTACTCTAGAATGCAAGCATTTTTTAAAGTAGTCCTTCCGCAAGCAACTACAGGTATTGCAGCAACAGCAATTTTCTGCATGATATTTTCGTGGAATGAATATGCATTTGCTGTTTTACTAACACAATTTAATGCGCAAACTGCACCACCATTTATCCCAACAATTATAGGAGAGGGTGGTCTTGATTGGCCTGCTATTGGAGCAGGGACAACATTATTTTTAATCCCAGTGATGATATTTACAGTTGTATTGAGAAAGCATCTTCTAAGGGGAATAACATTTGGAGCAGTAAGAAAATAATGGCTGAGAAAAAAAGTTTATTGAGAAGAATTTTTAGAAGATCCATTTGGGAAAATGCATCAACTGTTTTAATTTTATTGGGTGTATTTATGTTGATGCAGCCTTTTGCTATGTGGATGTATACATATTCCTTTATCGTTATTTTGGTGGGAACTATCGGATTTGTGATCACAAGTCATTTCCCAGATTAGCTATGGCAGAAATAGAAATTAAAAATTTACATAAATCTTTTGGAGATTTCGTAGCAGTGAAAAATTCCAATCTTATTATTGAAAATAAAGAATTCTTTGTTTTACTTGGCCCTTCAGGTTGTGGAAAAACTACCACTTTGAGAATGATTGCTGGTTTAGAGCTACCAACTTCTGGAAATATATATTTGGATAAGGAAGATGTGGGCTATCTAAGAGCCTCTCAGAGAGATATAGCTTTTGTTTTTCAGCTTTTTGCACTCTATCCGCATATGAATGTAAGAAATAATTTGGCTTTCCCACTGAAAATGCAAAAGCTCTCACGAAGCGAAGTAGATGCTAAAGTTCTGGAAGCAGCAAAACTTCTCAGAATTGATCACTTATTAAAATCAAAAGTATCCTCATTAGCAGGAGGTGATCGTCAACGTGTTGCACTTGGAAGAGCACTAGTCAGAAGACCTAAAGCATTTTTAATGGATGAGCCTTTGGGCACACTTGATGCAGAATTTAGAGAATTGATGTGTTTGGAATTAAGAAAACTCCACGATGATATTGATGCAACTACAGTTTATGTAACGCACGATCAACAAGAGGCAATGTCGATGGCTGATCGAATAGCAGTAATGAATGAGGGAGTAGTGTTGCAGGCAGACTCACCAAAAGTTATTTATAATAAACCCAAAACAAAATTTGTTGCCAATTTTATTGGATCACCAGGAATGAACTTCATACCAATAAATGAAAAAATTTCTCCAAGTCAATCAAGTATTAAATTATTAGACTCTTCATTAAATATCCCCGAACAAAAAGAGGGAACAGACTCCAATGAAAATTTTTTAGGTGTAAGGCCAGAGAATTTAAAATTAGTCTCTGAAAATGGCGTAAAAGGTAATGTCTTTGGTGTTGAATATTTAGGTTCAAGAAAAATTCTTACAATTGAAACTCAACTCGGAAATATAAAAATTAGAGTTGATAGTGACACACAAGTTAATATTAATGAGCAAATTCAATTTGATACTCTTAATAATAACCAAATAATTTTTGATGGTTCAAATGATAAGGCACTTCAAAGTGAGTTTATGAATTAATGTCTAAAGTAGAACTACAAAATATTACAAAAATATATGATAAAACGATTAAGGCTTTAGATGATATTAGCTTTACAGTAAACGATGGAGAGTTTTTTGTATTATTGGGTCCAACCGGTGCAGGTAAAACAACAACATTAAGATCAATAGCAGGTTTAGAAAAAATTGATAAAGGAAAGATCCTTTTTGATGATGAAGATTTCTCAGAGGCTCAGCCTGCAGCAAGAGACACAGCGTTTGTATTTCAACAATACTCTTTATACCCTCATTATAAGGTTTACGACAATTTAGCTTTTCCTCTTCGGTCTCCTCTTAGAAAAATCCCAGAAGACAAGATTAGGGAAAAAGTCACAAAAATATCGGAAATGTTGAAGATTTCAGCTAAATTAGACAACAAAGCTACTGAATTATCAGGGGGAGAAATGCAAAGAGTTGCGATAGGTCGTGCTTTAGTTAGAGACCCAAGTATATATTTAATGGATGAGCCTCTTTCATCCCTTGATGCAAAATTAAGGGAAAGTTTGAGAGTCGAACTGAAAAAAATTCAATTAAATTTAGGCTCCACAATTCTCTACGTCACACATGATCAAGCTGAAGCTACAACTATGGCAGATCGCATCGGAGTATTAGAAAATGGTAAGATCGCCCAGATTGATAAACCAGAAGATATATATAATAATCCAAAATCTATTTATGTTGCGAATAGATTAGGTTCACCAAAAATAAATATTCTCAACAGAGCTTCTTTAAATACTTCATCACCAGATAAAGCAAGTCAACTTGGTCTAAGACCTGAGCACATTAAGATAGGAGAAGGTGAACTTTCAGGCTCAATTAAAACTGTTGAGTCTCTCGGTGCAGAAACTGTGGTAGAGTTAGACTTTAATGGAGCAGAAATTTTATCCTTATATCAAGGAGCATTCCAAGGACAAAAAGGGGACAAAGTAAATTTTGCAATAGATCAAAATAAAATTTTATTTTTTGACGAAAAAGGAATAAGCGTGCAATGAGTGTTAATTTTTTAATCCATAGAGCAAAAGAAATTCAAGCTGTAATTGATGCAAATGCAAGTGAAATAGAAAAATTGGACCAAGAAATAGGAGATGGGGATCATATTTTTAATGTCCAAAGAGGAATCAAGCTGGTTATAGAATTAGAAGCTGTAATTAAAGATTTGCCAATGTCTAAAGCTCTAAATCAAATAGCAATGAAAGTTCTTTCTGGTATTGGTGGCTCATCTGGAGCCCTGTTTGGCACATTATTTATGACCATGGCCAAAGGAAACGATATAGATAATGGTGTTGATTATAAAAAGGCAATCGAAATTTTTGCAGATGGTGTGGAAGCTGTAAAACAAAGAGGTAAAGCAGATGTAGGTGAAAAAACAATGATGGATGTTCTCATACCTGTATCTAACTGCCTTAAAAAAGGTGTCGAGGATAACAAAGATGTTAAAGAGATACTTCAAGAAGCTATAGAAGTGGCGGAAAAAGGGATGTTTTCAACAAAAGATCTTTTAGCTACAAAAGGGAGAGCTTCTTTTTTAGGAGAGCGAGCGAAAGGTCATATCGATCCTGGAGCCAGGTCTTCACAATTAATGATAAAAACTGTCTGTGAGTCAGTGTTAAATAGTTAGGAGGATACTATGAAAAAATTTATGAATTCAGCGGATGATTTTCTAAAGGAGAGTCTGCAAGGTTTTGGTGCTGCGCATCAAGATATTGTTAACTGCCACTACGACCCCAACTTCATCACCAGAGCCACTCCCACAAAAGAGGGAAAAGTAGCTCTGATCAGTGGAGGGGGGAGTGGACACGAACCCATGCATGGTGGCTTAGTTGGCTACGGTATGCTGGATGCAGCCTGCCCCGGATTTGTTTTTTCATCACCTACACCTGATCAAATGTTAGCTGCTGCTGAAAAAGTAGACAGCGGAGCTGGAGTTTTATTTATCGTCAAAAACTATTCTGGAGATGTAATGAATTTCCAAATGGCAGCTGAGATGATGCAAGGTCCAAATGAATCTGTATTAACAAATGATGACGTTGCTGTAGAGGACTCTTCATTTACAACTGGTAGAAGAGGTGTTGCTGCTACTGTTGTTGTTGAAAAAATAGTTGGTTCTTTAGCTGAGCATGGAGGTAGCTTACAAGAATGTAAAGCCTTAGGGGATAAGGTAAATAAAAATTCAGGTTCTATGGGAGTTGCATTTTCAAGTTGCACTGTCCCGGCTGCAGGAAAACCAAATTTTGATATAGGCGATGATGAAATGGAATTTGGTGTTGGAATTCATGGTGAACCTGGAAGAAGAAGAGATAAAATGAAATCTGCACAAGAGATTACAAACGAGTTATTAGAGGCAATTAACGAGGACTTAAAGCCTGAGGCAAACGAAGAAATTCTTTTATTTGTCAATGGTATGGGAGGTACTCCTTTAACAGAGCTATACCTAATTTATGATAACGCTAAAAACATGTTAGACAAAAAAAATATAAAGATATCAAGGTCTCTTGTTGGAAATTATTGCACTTCTCTTGAAATGCAGGGAGCTTCAATTACTCTTACAAAGCTTGACGAAGAGCTTTTAAAGCATTGGGACTCATCTGTTCACACAGCAGCTATGAGATGGGGTGTCTAAAAATCATAAAGCCTTTAGACTGAACTAAAGGCTTTTATATTTGTCTTATTACCCTCATCATTAGTGATTATGATGATCTAATGTAACCTCGCCAACTACTGTCTCGACTGAGACCCTATTTTCTATATTAGTATTTAATCTTTTTTCTCGTGCTGTGTCTGCTGCCTTCATAGTTTCAGCATCAGGATAAATTGTAACTGCCATTAATGTAACATCATCAATTCTAATGCCAATTAACTGACTTGCTTGTGGGAATTCTGATGGAGCACTTTGTACGTACCCTTGTGTTTGTTCGTCAGCTGCCTCCTTTGAGTCCATTTTTACTGTTGTTACTCTTGCTATACTCATATATTGCCCTCCTTAATTGTGACCTAAATAACTTAGTTAATTAGTCAACATTACACTCTATTAACAATAAAATTAAATATTTTATAAGCTAATTAACCTGACTATTTTGCATATCGACAGATAAAATTATCTTCGTGGCTAATTAACTATAGAAGTATATTAAGAAGCCGAAAATAAAAATAAATATTAAAAAATAACTGATTGCTGATTTTTTAAAATAAATCTCTGATTTAAATAAAATATTAAATATTTTATAGCTAGCAAAAATTACGAGGGCTATTACAGCAAGAGTAATAAGCCATGTTCCCAAAAAATTAATTGAAAAAAGTTTATCTAAGTTTTGTTCCATATTTTTATTCTATTTTGGTGGAGCCAAGGGGGATCGAACCCCTGACCTCTACGCTGCCAGCGTAGCGCTCTCCCAGCTGAGCTATGGCCCCCTACGTCAGCATTATCAAGGATTTTATACGAATTGGTAGTTAGTTCAAATCGTATTTCCTAGAAGTTTCCGAGAATAAATACAAAGAAAGGGAACTATTTGATAAGTTAAAATTATGAGACTCGTTCTAATATTTATATTCTCATTAATTTCTATTTCCTCTCATAGCTATCATGAAAAAGATATAATTTATGATGAAGAGGAAATAATCTGTGTTGCAACCTATGAGCTAGCCGAAGATTTTTTTTTACAAATGAAAGACCCTAACACTTCTGAAGAAATGAATAAAAGAAAACAAGCTCTATTGGATAAATACGATGAGGGTCACTTTCCTCAGGAGGATATAGAATTTTATACTCTTGAAATTCATTATGCATGGACTGCTAATTTTGATTTTTTACCACCAATTTTAAAAAATTGTCGTGAAAACATCCGTTGATCAATTTGGGTATTACTACATTTTTTCCAACTTATATACGTCATCTACATTATTAAATTTAGCATCAAATTCCTTTGATCTTGGATCTTCAAACAAAGCATAAAATTTTTCCTCATCGGTGACATTTGCTACAATTATCACTTTTCCATCTCTGACAAATCCCATCTCAAATCCATCAGTATATTTCGCAATGTCATCTTTAAATGAGTCATACAATTTTAAGTAGTCTTCTTTAGTTCCGTTATAGGTAGATACAACACATAAATTCATAATTATTTTCTCCTTTAAACTAATTTACGTATTGTTCAATTTTAGAGATCAATATCTTTTGAATGAATTATTTTTAAATAAACTTTATAATAACTTATAGAGAGGACAGCTATGAAAATTATTACAAATGCAAAAATAACTAAAGGTTATGAACATTGGAAACAAATGTTTGAAGAAAATGAAAATCTGAGACAGGAATATGGTCTTAATGTTTTAGCCTACGGACATCCAAAAGATAACAATGAAGAAATTTATACAGTTATTGAAGTAGAGTCGATGGATAAAATGCAAGAAATGTTAAAACTTCCTGAAATGATAAAACTTAGAACAGAAGCAGGAGTTGATCTAGATACACAAAAATTTATTTTACTAGAGGGTGGAAACTAAGATTGTGTAAGTAAGAAGTATAAGCATAGAAATATTAAAAATATTGATACAGATAAGCCCAATTTAAAGCCTTTATCTATAATAGAATATTCCTTTTTACCTACATACCTCTTTTTAATAATGTAAATAGCTGCTGTAAAAATCGAAAAAAACCAAAATGTATTTACCACTAATTCTATGTTCATGTGCTCTTGTATGAATTTCTTTCTAAATATTTTTCACCGTTCTCTGACAAATACCAAAGATATCGCTTTTCACTATTTTGATCGTCTTCCCACATAATTTTATTTGCTAGATTCATTCTTATCAGTTTTGCCCCAGTATCACTAACAATATTGAAATTTAATCCTGTCAAGAATGAAATTTCATCTAAGTCAAAAGCATTAATCACATTTTTTGAAATTAAAGACTTATCATTTATTTGTTTACCTGTTGTCTTTAGTGTGACATGTCTTTTACATATTTTTTCCTGAAGACACTTCATAAATATGTAATCTTGAGTTTCAATATCATCACTATTCATAAAATTTGATTATTTAAACCAATCGCCATAAACACTAATTAAAACTAGTGAGAAAGTCCCATACCCTAAAACGATTATAATGAAATATTTAATATATATTCTTTTGGAACTAACATTTTTTGTTAATTTACCAAATTTTTTTTGAGTATAGATAAAAGCTGCCCATAGTAAAATTGCAAAGCCGTATGATGATAATAATACTTTAATTACTTCTGACATTTAAAAAGACAATGATCCTGACAATAAGTTTTCATTCAAAGGGCCTAAATTTTTAGGGTAAGTTAGTATACCATCAGATATATATTTATCATCAAATTGTGACACACACCAAGATAGCGAAGCTGGTTTGGGCACTAGAGTTTTATTATCTCTAATAGAGTAAAGTAAATTATCTCTAACAGCTAAGTCACCCATATATACTAAATAAGCAACTTTTGTCCGCCTTGTAATAAAGTTACTTTCACCTTGGTTGAGACTTTTAGGAGGATTGTAGATCACTGGCTTTTTTTTGACATACTCATCTTTCAGTCTCTTTATTAACCAATTTCTCATTATTTTTCTGACCGCATGATAAGCTGCAAATTGTGGTTTAATTAAATATGTGGTTTGGTGCCCAATATTCAAAATTGTATTATTTTCAGAAAACTTGTAAGAGTAGCCGTCTTTATATCTTTGATGAAACTTTGAGAATTCTTTAGCCCAAGTTACTCCCTCAATTACCCTATCTTTAGTTTGAGAGGTGTACTTTTCTCTAGTTGAGGTGTCATGTAAAACTACGTCCCGGAAAAAAGATAAGTAATCTGATTCATTTTTAAATTTTTCCTTATGAATTTGTTTTAATTCTTCCCAAGGTTTGATTTTTATATCTTGCACTTTATTGAACTTATATTATTTTCAATTTATACACAAATAATTATATAATTTATGTGTAATTTATGATAAAAATATAAAAATTATCAATAAAATCAACAATTTTTCAATAAAATCGAAAAATTAGAAAAAATTTCAAATTTAAGGTAAATTTAAAAAAAATCATAATTTATTTTTTTTTATACTTGTTTTCCATTTTAAAGATTTTTATGTGATTATTAAATATTTTACTACACCCAATTTTACAAATTATGTGTGTAATTTACAAATTAAAAAAAAATACTTACAATTACTTTTAAATACTGAACTTTTTCAGAGATAACCCCTGAATTTACTAGGTTTCCAATTTTTGGGAGCAATTTCTAAATCCTCAAATTCAAAAGCTGGAGCAACTGTACAACCAATTAAACTAAATAATCCAGTCGTTTCTAGTGAGAACCATATATTACTTTCGACGCTGTAAATAAATCTATTTTTAGATCCTATCTCATTAATTTCATATTCTTCGCCATTTTTCGATGTATATATTCTTAAAGGACTACCAGTATAGAAGTGTATTGTTTCGTTCTTTTTAATGCGATGCCAATGTGAATATTGCCCTTTTTCTAATAAATAGTATATGTGACTAACATCCTTATTTTTGTAAACTTCGACGTAATGACCGCCTTCAGGATGAGCTATCATTTTATGACTTTTTATAAGGGATTTAATTGTATCCATTCAAACTAAAAGTACATTTTTATTTCCATCAATCAAAATAGAAACTTATAAAGCAAAAATACTGAATTTATTGATTATTAATTGTTTTTCGTAATCTATTCCATTCTTCATCTAAAAAGGTATATTAATAGTAATACATGGCAATGGAAAACGCACAAACAATATCTTGTCCGAAGTGTGACTTATCTGTTTCTTCTATTTGTTCTAAGTGTAACAAAGAAGTAGAGGTATCTCAATTAGCTGATGGATGTGTAGTTCAAATCACAAAATGTGTTGAATGCACTAATACTACAGTTATTAAAGATATCTGCGCGGAAAATTAGTCTTCACTTTTAACTGACACTATACCTTTAATCAGTCTGTTAAGATCCAAAGATTACTATTAGACTAAAAAGTAGTATCGGAGATATAATTAATGAAAATATTAAAAATTTTGGATGATGCAGAATTAATTCTTGTAGACTTAGAGGTAAATTTGGGGAAAGAAGTAAGAAACGCCCCAACTTTATGTGTCAGGTATAAAGGTAAAATTATACCTTTAAACACTGCACATGATGGTCGACCTATTCTAATGAGGGAAGAAAACGCCATCCCAAGTGAAAATTAAAATTATATGTTCACTGGTACTCTTTGGGTAGATTTAACTATTTCGCTCATACTTTTAGCTACTTTTTTTATGTGGATAATGAGAGGGGATTAAATAAAATTAACTCCTTAATGGAAATATTAACCAACAAAGAGGAAGTAAGAGAAAAACTCAAAAACAACCCCTTACAAGCTGCCCATTTACTCAGACTCAATGGATATGGTTCTATTAATTACGAATGTGCCTGTGGTGAAACACATGATGCTAATGGTAAAGATATAAGTTGTAAAGGATCTGCTAAACCTTTTAAAGCTCTTCTTAAATGTTCAAACAATTTTGTAACGATGATAAAAATTGAGGGCTTTTTTCGAAAAAAAGCTATCTCAGAGTATGGATTTAAAGCAAGCATAATGGATTAAATTATGAGGTTTTTATTTATATTATTTTTTATTCCAACTTTATCTTTCGGTCAGAGTATAAAATTAGCTTGTCAAGAAACATCTCTTATTGATTACTCAAAAGTACAAATTATTGAATTTAAATATGAGGATATAAATGAATTTGAATACTCATTTGACCAAAACCTCTTTGTATTAAAGGAGAGATTTCAAGATTTACAATATGAGTACATGGGGGAAGATGACGTAAGCTATCATTTTAGAATTGAAACTGACTTCTCCTTTAACACCCTAATTCTATATAAAAAAATCCTTAGATATGAGAGAAACATATTTTATCCTGATAGTGTAAATTTGAAAAAAACTTATTACGGCGATTGCAATAAATCAGACAGTTTTTTTGCTGCTTTGAAATAGAATACAGAAAAATCACCTTTTATTAATTTTTAGGTAATACATTTTCACAAACTAGACTTAAATACTATTTTTTGTATAGTTTTTCTATATGTCCGATGTTTATAGTTTAATGAAATATTTAACGCCATATGAATTAGATCATATTAAGTTCTTGGCACATAACGACGAGATACCATACCAAATAATAAATTTGCAATATAATATTAATAAAAATGATGTAAAAAACTTGATGAGATTTATGTTAAATGACCAAGACTATTTAAAATGGAAAAAAATTTATAATAAAACGCATTGAGGAACTTCCTAAATTTTATTATTCACAATCTTTATTTAATTTTTAAGTCTCATTTCACTGAAATGCTGAGCTAATTTCTTACCAGATAACCAAGCATCTTGCATACTTGGACCTTCACACCAATCTCCAAAAGCATATAGACGCTGATCTATGGACTCAATGAATCTTTTA
The DNA here is from genome assembly GCA_902523135.1 of uncultured Alphaproteobacteria bacterium. Lineage (GTDB taxonomy): Bacteria > Pseudomonadota > Alphaproteobacteria > HIMB59 > HIMB59 > HIMB59. The sequence goes on along the minus strand of CABYYB010000010.1, from coordinate 15,047 downwards.
GAGTTTTGATCTCTTAGACTTTTCTTTGTATAAGAGTATCTCCATCTATGTGACTTCTTAAATACAGCTTCAGCTTTTGATTGAAAAGACTTTTTCATTTGATTTACCACATAGTCCTCTAAAACATAATTTTCTATGTTGTAATACTCTTTTGTCCAATCAGCTCTCATATTTACAACCCAGCACTCTTCATTAAAAAATTCGTGTTTAAAATTTTGATTCATTAAGAAACTAATTTCAGGTGTTAAGTGATATCCAAATTGAAACGGAGCTCCCAATCTTTTATTAAATGCAATCATGACTGTCCAAATGGAGTCAAACTCTATTTCAGGAATATCACTATAATCTATAAATTGATCTAACAATTTTTTTGATTGTTCATAGGGCATGCTACAAAAAACATAATCATAAGGTCCAAATTTCTCATCTGCTGCGATTAAGAAATATTCATTATTATGGCTTTCAATGTTAGTAATCTGTTTTGAAAAATGCGTAGGGTAGTGCAGTGATTTATGTATCTTTATAGGAATTGATTCATTTCCATCTATACCAACAATGACCTCTTTATCTTCAATTGGAGAATTTTGTGAGATATTTGAACAAAATTGACCTTTTAAAATTTTAATAGCATCAATTTTTTTTAAAAATTCATTTAAGCCAATAACACCATGATCTAATTTCAAATAGTGAGCACCATGATCAAAAGCATATTGCTCATGTTTTCTTGTGCTTATTCTTCCACCTGGTCTCCAGGATTTCTCAAAAAATGTAATATCAAGTGCAGGCAAGTGATATGCTAAAGAAAGCGCACTAAGCCCAGTTCCAATGACTGCAATTTTTTTCAATTTTATTACTTTTTTGTGCTTCTAGGTTTAATTTCATCAACATCTTCAATAGGACGAAGTATTGGGACATACCTAAGTCGAAGAATGATGACTGCAATCGCAACTAAGACTATTGCTCCTGCTTCGTAAAGAAGAAGCTCTGGGTTTGAGTCTTTACCTTGAAGTATAATAAGACGAGATAAAGCGGTAATAGCAATAAATAACGGATATGTCATTCTAACACGATTGGAAACATAGTAGACTCGAACCATTCCAATGACCTCAACATAAATAAACAAGAGGAGTAGATCAGCTAACTCTACATACTGAACTTCTATCATTCTCATTATCTCAAACATAATGGCTGTAATAGTAGCTACTAATATTATTGCAATAACTGCTTTTTCAATAAACCCTACGAGATTTTCAACATCAGTCTTCATTACCATTCAACCATATCAATTTGTTTTGATTTTAGAAAGGTATTTGTCTTAGAAAAAGGCTTACTCCCAAAAAAACCGCGGTGAGCCGATAATGGGGAAGGGTGCGGTGCTGATAAAATAAGATGTTTATTCGAATCAATTATCTCTTTCTTTGATTGAGCAAACGAACCCCATAATATAAAAACAATATTTTCTAATTCATTACTGATAACTGAGATAACTTTGTCTGTAAAAATATCCCAACCAAACTTTTGATGTGAGAGGGGTTTTGATTTTTCTACTGTAAGAGTTGTGTTTAAAAGAAATACTCCCTGCTTAGCCCACTTATCTAAATTACCATTGTTGTAATTCACCTCTTTTTTTAAGTCATCTTGAAGTTCTTTATAAATATTCAACAGTGAGGGCGGTGGTTTTATATTTTCTGGTACAGAAAAACTGAGCCCATGAGCTTGGCCAGGTCCATGGTAGGGATCTTGACCTAATATCACTACCTTCACCTTATCTAAAGGAGTTAAATTAAATGCATTAAAAATTTGTTTTCCTGGAGGATAAAAAATAATTTTATTTTTTTTTAATTCTAAAAGTTTGCTTTTGAGTTTAATCATATAATCTTGATTAAATTCCTCTTTTAAATGTTCAAGCCAAGTATCAGGAAGTTGAATGGTTGATTTTTCCATTCAGATTTTAGTTAATTTAAAGTTGCGTCTTTACTTCTGCCGTATTTTTCAAGCTTGTAAATAATCTTTTCCTTAAGTTCATGATTTTCTTCTAAAGCCATGACTAAGGCTTGTGTATAGAAAAAACATGCTGCTTCAATATCAGCCTTATCTTCGAAGTAATTTGCTGCTTCATAGTAGAGAGAACATACTTTATCCATTTGCTTTTTTTGAAAAGCATCAGCAATATCGCTATCTAATTGAAAAGTGTCTCTCATAAGTATTCTGAAACTAGCACATTTCATTAAAACACCAAGATTAAAATAATTTTCTAGAAATTATCCTTTGCAGAGCGCATTTTAGCAAATACCTCTGTTGCATCTTGCGTGTCAAAAAATTTCATAAATTGATCTGTGTCACATCTCAAAAATGGATTACAGAGCAATTGGTCTGAGAGAGTTGTCGGAATTGTTGGTCGATGCTCTTTTTCTTGGTGTGAGGCCCATTCATAATATTTATTAAGCTTTTCATTATCAGGGTCTATGTTTAGGGCAAATTTTAAATTAGCCATCGTATATTCATGCCCACAATATACTTTTGTATCTTCAGGTAATTGTTTTAACTTAGACAAACTATTCCAAAAAACTTCAGGATTTCCCTCAAACATTCTTCCACATCCAATGCTAAATAGAGTATCCCCAGAAAATAAAATATTATGTTTTAGCATAAAATAATTTATGTGTTGAAGGGTATGCCCAGGAGTATGTATGACTTTATATTCATTTCCATGTATCTCAAAAATTTCCTGATCTTCAACTTCTTTATCTGGTTTTGGTATTTTGGAGTCATTTTTGTACCCTATGACTAAAGATTTAAATCTTGATTTAATTTCATTAACAGCACTAATGTGATCATCGTGATGATGTGTAATGATTATGTGAGAGGCACTGCAATCATTTAGCTCAAGTATCTTCAAACACATATCAAGATCTGAGGGATCAACTAGCACTCCTTTTGTTTCATGAGGATTTTTTATTAAATATCCATAGTTATCATCTAATTGGGGAAACAAATACACATTAGGTTTTTGCATAAGAAATAGAATGTTATGTAAATCTCGTTAAAATACAACTATGGATATCAACGCATCCGATATTTATAGTTTTTATAATTCAAGACTAGGCACTATTGTTAAACGCAACATACGTCATCAATTAAACACCCATTTAAATTCTGTAAACGATAGTGTTATTTGTGGATATGGTTATACAAACCCTTTTCTCTCTTTTCTTAGTAAGCAAAATAAAAATTTACAAATATCCTCTATGCAGCCAGAATTTTTAGATGGTAATGTTAAAGAGAAATACGATTTCGAACACCAAATAATACATGAATATTTCTTACCTTTGGATCCAAGTTCAGTTGATGTTGTAATATCTACTCATTTACTTGAGTTCGTTGATAAGCCCCAGAGTAGTATTGAAGAAATATGGAGAATACTCAAGCCAAACGGTTTATTTTTATCAATTATTCCCAGAAGGTCAGGTATATGGACTCGGTATGATAACAATCCTTTTGGGTTTGGTCGATCATACTCAAACAAGCAATTTAAATCACTAATACAAGACTTTTTGGTTCTAGATTATAGAAAAACATTTTTGCACTTTCCTCCATGGAGTCATTATTTAAATTACAAATCACATCGAACAATTGAAAAAATAGGTAAATTATTTTTTCCTTATATGGGAGGACTAATGATTTGCGTATGTAAAAAGATTGTTTACGCAAAGAGTTCAAAAAAACAAAAAAAAATACCTATTAAAAATTTTGTGCCAACTTAATATTAATTTATATTGAGATTTTAAAATATAGGATAAATTATTGTTAGATATTAGTTATTACTTAATAGTTTCTTTTTCTATTCTTTTATTTGCAATTTCAAAATCAGGTTTTTCCGGGGGTGGATTGGCTTTAATTTCAGTAACCCTATTATCCATAACTTATGGTCCTTTAACTGCAATAGCTATATTAATGCCAATGTTAATTGTATGTGATGTAATTGCTTTGTTTTTAAATAGAAAACATTTTGAATATAAAATTTTATGGTCAATTGCACCATATTCTTTATTGGGGGTTATTATTGGAACAATCTTGTTTAAATTTATCAATTTATCAATGATAAGTATTTTTATTGGATCAATTTCCTTACTATATGTTTTGCTTAATTACTTAATCGCAGACAAAAGAAATTTAAAAAAAATACCCTTTTATGGAAGTAAATCTTTTTGGGGAGCACTAGCGGGGTTTACTAGTTTTGTACTCCACTCTGGAGGATTGCCATTAAATATATATTTTATGTCAATTTATAATAAAAAAGTGCAGTTTGTTGCAGGCGTAGTTTTTTCTATTGCTTTAATAAATTTATTTAAATTAATCCCGTATTTCTATTTGGAAATATTAAACTTTGAGAAGTTATATAGTTATTTAATTTTTTCACCAATTGCAATAATAGGAGTAATTTTGGGACACTGGATGAATAGTAAACTTTCAGATAATTCTTTTTTTACCATTATTAATATTTTTGTAGTAATAGGTTCGCTTCGATTAATTTATTTGGGTTTAGTCGGTTTGTAATATCTTTTCTAAAATATTGATTAATTCAAATTCATTTTTAAATTCATTCATTTGTTTCTTATCTATCAATAATTTGTATTTACCTTTTTTTTTCCTCAAGACATATAGGCAGTTCATCTTTGTAATTTAGAAGATTAAATTCTTCCAATTCTTCTGAATGTAAAAACTTAAAATTATGTGGTGAGCTCTCTATAAATTTCTTCCACGACTCGCGCATTTTCAGGTCGTGAGTAATTTTACATAAATTGCAATCATAGGTGCTGGGGGAGGCATATTTATGGACTGTATCAAGAATATAGTTCCATTTACCACCTTTGGCGTTATAGACAAAAATTATATTTTTATTGTTCATTAGTAATATGGAAGAGAACTTCTTTACAAAATAAATTTGAGGGAATTTTACCGTTTTCAAATTTCTTTTGAGAAAGGACATCAAAAGTTGAAATTATTTTTAGATTTAAATCTGTTGCTAATTTTTTAAAATCTTTGATGCTACATGGGTGAATATAATCAGTATTATACCAGTGATCACTATTTGCTTTTTTTAAAAGTGAGTCAAAACTTCCTGTTAAAAGAAAATTTGAAATTTTACTCAGACGTGCTGAATTATTAAAGCTCACAATGATATTTTTACTTACTTTTTTGAGGGTGTTTAATAATTGGTCTGGTTCTTGAACTGCCTGAATTGTCTGAGTCAAAAGACAATAATCGAATTGATTAAATGGAAAATCTTCAACTATTAAATTTATATCACCGTGTATTACATCTAATCCTTTTTCCAAACATTTTATTACTTTTTCTTGACTCAATTCCACACCTTGAGCACTTATTCCTTTATTTTCTAAGTAAGTGATTAGCTCTCCATCAGAACAACCAATATCCAACACCTTTGAGTTTTCTGGAATTAAATTTAAAATGATCTCATAGTCTTTTCTCATTTTATTCCCTTTAAAAATCCCTGAGCAACTTTAAAAAATTGTGGCTCATCTAATAAAAAACTATCGTGACCTCTATCTGATACGACTTCAGCAAAACTAACATTGGACCCAATAGAATTTAATAAAGATACTATCTCTCTTGACTCTTTTGTTGGAAATAGCCAATCACTGGTAAATGATAAAACTAGAAATCGGATCGAATTATCAATTATAGTTTTTTTATTTGCAATAATTTCATCTTTCACATCAAAATAATCCATTGCTCGAGTCATATATAGATAGCTATTAGCATCAAATCGATCAACAAAAGATCTACCTTGATAACGAAGATAACTTTCGACCTGAAAGTCTATTCCAAAGCCAAAAGATAAATCATTTTTTTCTTGTAAATTTCGACCAAATTTATTTTGAAAAGCTTTCTCAGATAAGTAAGTAATATGAGCTATCATTCTTGCAACAGAGAGACCATTCTCAGGTTTTTCATTACTCTCCAAATATCTTCCATTTTGCCAATTAGGATCCAACATAATGGATTGTCTTCCTGCTTCGTCAAATGCAATATTTTGTGCAGAGTGTTTCAATGAACCTGCTATACTCATAATAGACCTTACACTCTCCGGATAAGTAGCAGCCCATTGTAGAACTTGCATTGCACCCATTGAACCACCTGCTACAGAAAGCAATTTGGATATTCCAAGCTCATCAACAAGTATTTTTTGTACTTTCACCATATCTCTAATCGTTATGGTAGGAAAATCTAAACCATATATTTTTGAGGTATCAGGATTAATATCATTAGGACCTGTCGTTCCAACACAGCCCCCAAGAACATTCGAGCAGATAACAAAGTATTTATTCGTATCAATAGGCTTATCGGGTCCAATCATTAATTCCCACCAACCATTTTTTTTAGTTATAGGATTTTCCTCTGCAGGGAATTGATCACCAGTTAATGCATGACAAACCAAAATTGCATTATTTTTTTGAGCATTAAGACTTCCATATGTTTGATAAGCGATTTGAAAATTCTTAATTTTTTTACCAGAGTCCAATTGTAGTTCTTCTTGGCATTTCAGTAAGAAACCTGGATATTCAGTATTTGCAATTATTTCTCTCATTTTTAAACCTGTTCGAAAGATAACTGCGGGAGATACGCTTTAGCTGTTTTACACCCGCAAGCTGCTATCAAATCGGTGAAACTGGAATTTAAGGCTTTTTGGATTAATTTTCAATATAAAATGATGATATTTTCTTTATATAGTTTATTTATTATCAAAAAATTATGAAAAATAGCCAACCAAAAAATACCTACAAGGGTGGAGCAGAAGTATTTAAAGGGTATGTAAGGCTTTCATCAAATGAGAACAACTATGGCCCAGCTAAATCTGTAAAGTCATTAATAAAAAAAAATATTAAATTTTCAAATATCTATCCTGAGCTTGATGGAGAGAGTTTAATTAATCAAATTGCTAAAACTTATAAAATAAATAATAAACAAATTATATTAGGCGCAGGCTCAGATGAAGTTCTCCAAATGATATATGCTACTTTTTCAAAACCCAATGATGAAGTCGTTTTTACTAAATATGCTTTTGCTATGTATTCAATCTATGCAAAACACTTTAGATGCAAAGTAAAAAAATATGATGATAAAGAGTTTCAATTTAAATTAGAAAATTTTAGTAAAATTATCAGCTCAAAAACAAAAATTGTTTTTTTAGCTAACCCCAATAATCCTACAGGGTCTATTTTTTACAAAAATGAATTAATTAAATTTTTAAATAAAATAAGTAAAAAAACAATTGTTGTATTAGACTCAGCATACTGTGAATACATTAGAGATAAAAAATATGATGATGGAATGCAATTAGTTAAAAAATATTCTAATTTGATTATAACAAGGTCTTTTTCAAAAATATTTGCTCTAGGCGGCTTAAGAGTAGGTTGGGGATATGCTAATTCAAAGCTTATTTCTCAACTCTATCAATATAAAAAGCCTTTTAATGTATCTAGATTATCATGTATTGCAGCTCAAGAGTCTTTGAAAAATAAAAAATGGATTAATGACTCTGTAAAAAATAATTTTGTAAACAAATCTCTTACTTGCAGAGGCTTAAATAACAAATTATTTGAAACCATTGATACTCAGGCCAATTTTATCCTTTTAAAGTTTAAAAGTTCATCAATAACTCAAAAATTTGTTGATTTTTTACACTCCAATAAAATTACAGTCAGATCATTGTCATCATATGGATTACATAATTTTGTTAGGATGACCATTGGAACAAAAAGTGACATGAAAAAGGCAGTAAAAACAGCGAATAAATTTAATGTTTAAAAATATTCTCATAATTGGTTTTGGAATGATTGGATCATCAATAGCAAGATCAGTAATTAAAAAATACAAAAATGTTAATATTTTTGCCTTTGATAAATCCAATAACCTTAAAATTAGAATTAAAAAATCAAAATTAAACAATGTAATAGTTTTGAAATCACTTCAAGAAATCAACAAATTAAACATTGATCTCATAATTATTTGTGTACCTATGCTCCAGTATCAATCTATATTCAAAAAACTTAGCAACATTAATTTAGATAAAACAATTGTTACAGATGTGGGCTCAACAAAACTAAACATAGAAAAATTATATAATCAAAAAAAGTATAAATTTAATTTTATTCCCTCACATCCAATAGCGGGTATTGAAAAAGCTGGACTGGAACATGGATTTGATGGACTATTTACAAATAGATATAATATTATTTGTCCTTTAAAAAAATCTTCCAAGACAAACATCAATAAGATTGTTAGGTTTTGGAAGTCACTAAATATGAAAATTGAAATTATGTCTGCAAAAGAGCATGATAAAGTGCTTAGTTTGACTTCACACTTGCCTCATTTAATTTCCTATTCATTAGTTTTGACGGCAATGAAAAAAGAATCTTCACTAAATTCAAAGCTTGTAAAATTTTCTGCTGGTGGATTTAGAGACTTTACTAGAGTAGCAGGAAGTGATCCAGAAATGTGGAGGGATATATTTTTAGCAAATAATTCCCAAATTCTAAAATTAACTAATAATTTCATAAGTGAATTAAAAAATTTTTCTAAAACCCTCAATCAGGGAAATTCTAAGAATTTATTAACAAAATTAAAGAAGACCAAAAATGTAAGAGATAGAATTGTTAAAGCAAGACAGGCAGGAAAATTTATTCCTAATGATTAAGGCTATTTATCTCAATTTTGAGTTTATTTAAAAATTCTTGCTTGCTCAACCCAGGAGGTATCGGCTGTTTAAACTCTACTGTTATGGAGCCTTTATGAATCTGATTATTTTTAGGCCAAAATTTTCCAGAATTTAAAGCAATAGGTACAACTGGCTTGTTCAAAGACTTGTACATAGAATAAATTCCAGGTTTTAAATCAGGTTGATCTTTAAAGGTTGTTCTGGTTCCCTCGGGAAAAATTATTACAGGTCTATGATCTAAATATTCAGCTGTTTGCTGATTTACATAACGAAGACTATGGATTCCTTGTTTTCTATCAATAGCAATCATTCCCAATTTTTTAAGGTAGGTCCCAAATAGTGGAATATTCAATAATTCTTTTTTTAAAATATATGCAGGATTATAAAAAAGTTCATTAAAGTATATTGTTTCAAACATTGACTGATGTTTACTCGCATAGAGATAACCCTTTTTGTGAGCAATATCAGAATTAATTACTTCTATATTAATTCCAAACAGTTTTAAAATTACTGCCATGTTCCTTGTAAAGAAAAGCACAAAAAATCTAAATTTTGTATATTTGAAGGGAAGGCCTAACAAAGAAATAATTAATACAATAGCTGTTGTAAAATAAAATGTTATTAAAAAACTAAATTTCATATTTTTTTATAAAAACTAATTTTGAGACAATTAACTTAATGTACTCCTCTACCAATTTTTCAAAAGGAATAACTATATCACTATTGCTCACAGAATAAGGAGTTACTTTCAAACCTGATAGTTGATTAAATAAAAATTCTGCACGTTGCATATGTAAATCTGAAGTAATTAATAAAATCGATTTTATTTTTTTTTCTAAGGCCCAATATCTTGTTTCTAACGCATTTTCATATGTATTTTTTGATAAATATCCAACCTCAATACAACATTCAACAATGTTTTGATCAAAGTTAAGAATATTCACTAATACAACTTCTGAATTAAAGGTATTATCAACACCAGAAATAAACAACTTATTTTGATTAGATTTTTCAATTTGTTTATAACCCTCAATAATTCTCTCTCCTTTCCCTCCTGTTAATACAACAATCGCATCAACATTAAAGTTACTTACAGGATCATGAGATAAATTATTTTTAAATTTAATTAAACCAAGAGTTAAAAATAATAAAATTAAGGCGATTATAATATTTACACGCTTTAAAAATATTATCATTACATGATCTCATTTTTACATAGATCTTCTAAGGTATCACGAGATCGGATTACACGATACTCATCTTTGTTGAATAATACCTCTAGAGGTCGAGGTCGACTATTATAAGTTGAGGACATAGAGGATCCATAAGCACCAACATTCATAAATATTAAATTATCTCCAACTTTTATCTTAGGTAGTTCAATATCTTTTACAAAATAATCAGTAGACTCACAAATTCCACCTGCGATATCATAAATTTCAACATCTTTTGAATTGTTTGAAACTTTTATTGGAGGCTTTATGTCATACAAAGCTGGACGAATGTATTCAGAAAATGAACAGTCAATAATAGCAATTTTCTTATTGCCACTATTTTTTATATATAAAACTTTACTGATAAGTTCACAGCTATCAGCTACTATAAATCTTCCAGGTTCAAAAATAATATTATAATTTTTTCCACTAAGTATTTTGTTACAATTATTTTTCCAACTATCAAAATTGATTTCTTTATCTGAGTGATCAAGAACAGCAAATCCTCCACCAAAATCTAAAGTATCAATATTTATATTATTTTTAAGATTTTGCTCATCTGCAATTTTGATTAGATTTTCATATGAACCAAGTAACTTGTGATAATCAGTTATTTGACTTCCTATATGAACAGAAAGTGTTTTTAAGTTCACCCCCTCTAAATTAGAGATTGTATCGAAGTCAATTTGATCAATTGAAATACCAAATTTACCTCCTGATAAACCAGTAGTAATCTTATCCATGGTCGACCCATCAATATCGGGGTTTATTCTGATACCAATATTTGTTTTTAGCCCCTTACTTAAAGAGTAATCATTAATGAATTCAACTTCCTCAATATTTTCAACATTTATAGAGTGAATCTTCTGCGTGATAGCGTACTTTAAATCAAAATCAGTTTTTCCTGGCCCATCAAATATAATATCCTCAGGTTCAAATCCGGCTTTCAATGATTTAAATAGTTCACCAGCAGAGACAACTTCAGCACCAAAACCACAACGATGAATAAGGTTTAAAATTGCAAGGTTAGGATTAGCTTTGACGGCAAAATTAAATTTTCTTGGAAAGTCTAATTCTAAATTATTTAGAAAATTTATCTTATTTTTAATTTTATCCTCATCATAAAGATAAAAAGGACTAGAAAACTCTTTTAATATTTTATCCAGCATTATTCGCTCTCAGGGTAATCATAGTCATCATTAGGAGGAAATGGATATTGAGATTTATCTACAACACCTTCTGGTAATTTATTAGGTTTTTGGTTTCCACAGCCAATGATAAATATGGGCAATAATATTATTAATAAAAACTTGATCATCTTATTCTAAGAAATTTAATATATTTTTTAATCACTTTAGAAACCTCTTTTGGATTAGAACTCATGGGTGTTTTTTTTCTTGATAGACTTTTATTTATATCAACATATTTATAAATATTTTTATCAATTGATTTTTGAAATTTTTGGTATTCATCAATTTTTATTTGTGAGAGATTTTTATTTTTTTTCTGCGCATAATTTACTATATCAGCAATAATTTTATAAGAGTCTCTGAAAGGTATTTTCTTTTCTATAACTAGATAGTCTGCTAAATCTGTAGCTGTAGCGAAATAATTATTGCATAAATCTCTTCCAATAGATTTTTCAAAATTAGATTTTTTTATAACTTCTTCCATAATTTTAATACAGCTTATTAACTCATCATAACAATCAAATATTATCCTTTTATCCTCCTGAAAATCTTTAAAATAAGTTAAAGGAAGGTTTGAAACGATATTTGAGAGTTCTATTGACTTAATTCTAATGCTATTCGTTTTTGATCTTACAAGTTCTAATGAGTCGGGATTTCTTTTTTGAGGCATTATGGAACTACCTGTAGAATATTCACTACTTATATTAAATAACTTCATGAAATTACTTGACCATAAAATTAGCTCAGATGATAATTTACTTAAATGCGTCGCAGTTAAAGAACTAGCATGTAGAAAATATATGCAAAAATCACGATCACTCACACCATCCATAGAATTATTTTTAGATTTTGAAAAATGTAAACTTTTATTTAGTAAACCTATATCTAAGTTATAATTACTACCTGCTAAAGCAGCACTGCCTAATACATTTTCATCGCTGTTATTTATACAAAAATCAAAATAATTTAAGTCTCTTTTAAACATCTCTAAATATGCAATTAAGTGATGAGCCAAAGATACAGGTTGTGCCACTTGCAAATGTGTAAATCCAGGAATAATAGTTTTTTCATTTCCACGAGCTTGATTTAAAATAGACTTCATTAAATTCTTGATTTCTTCTTGTAAATTTTTGGAGGCTTTAATTGTCCATAATCTAGTATCAGTTGCTACCTGATCATTACGAGACCTTCCAGTATGTATTTTATTAGCTACATTACCTATTTTTTTATTGAGGAAAGACTCTACATTCATGTGAATATCCTCATTTTTTTTTGAAAATTTTAGTCTACCTTTTTTATGATCATTCAATATTGAATTTAATCCTTTTTGAATAGTAAGAGCTTCTTTTTTTGAAATAACTTTTAGTTTTACTAAAGCTTTTACATGTGCACTTGTAACAGCAATATCCTCTTCAATTAATCTTTTATCAATATCAATTGAGCTATTAAAATCATCCATTAAACTGGAAGTGCTTTTATTAATTGGGGTTGATAGTATTTTACTTTTCTTATTCATGATTTTAGTAATTAAATTATCTTGATAAATATATTATCGCAGCGAATACTAAAACAGCAATACCTTGAAACAATACTCTCATTCGCATAAGTTTGTTACTGTGTTTTTTATTAAAACTTCCATTTTTAGCCATAGCTATTACACCAATTACAACCATGAGAAGAGCTAAAATCATGGATACAACTAAAACAAAAGGCAATACAGTAGATGAAAACATGGTAAATAGTTATCAAATTATCTATAAATGTCTAATTATTAAATTTAAGAAGAATTGATGAAGAAAATTGTATTATTTTTGCATGGTTATGGGTCTAATGGAAATGACCTAATTTCCTTAAAAGATTATATATCTTTGGAAAGAGAAGAAACTGAGTTTATATCTCCTAATGCCCCGGAGCCCTGTGAATTCAATTATTTTGGGTATCAGTGGTTTCCATTAAAAGAAAGATCTATTGAAGAATTAAAAGAAGGCCTAAAAACAGCCTTCTTTCATCTTGAAAAAATAATTGAAAATATAATTCATGAACACTCAGTTGATGAAACTCAGATTTCTATCATTGGTTTCTCTCAGGGCTCTATGTTGGCGACATATTATGCTCTACAAAAAAATTTAAATTTTCACAGTATCATTTCATTATCAGGATCATTACCAAAAGAAATTTTAAATGATTTAAAAATATCTGAAATCAAATCTAGTTTTTTAATTTTTCATGGAAAAATGGATGATGTCGTACCATTTAATAGGGCAGTTGAGACAAATTCGTTTTTGGAATCAAAAAAATTTTCTAGTAAACTGGTTTTAGATGATAACTGTGCACATTCAATTAGCCCAATTGCTTTAGATGAGATTAACAAGCTGTATGAACACTGGAATTAATAAACTATTAATCATACTCTTTTTTGGATATGTTAATATTTAACCATGATTAACTCGAATCATTGTCCTTCTTTAGTATTAAATGCAGACTACCGGCCTCTTAGCTATTTCCCCTTATCCATATGGAGTTGGAAAGATACGGTAAAAGCAGTTTTTCTTGATAGAGTTAATATAGTTGAAGAATATGATCAAAAGGTTTCATCTCCATCTTTTGAAATAAAACTCCCTAGCATTATCGCACTCAAAGATTACATACCACATAGTCATAAACCTGCATTTACAAGATTTAATGTTTTTTTGAGAGATGATTTCACATGTCAATATTGCAATGATAAATTTTCAACAAAAGAATTAACTTTCGATCATTTGATACCTCGTTCAAAAGGTGGACTGACAAATTGGGAGAATGTTGTGACTGCATGTTCAAAATGTAATTGGACCAAAGGAAGTAGGGATTTAAGTCAAGTTGGTTTTAAATTGCTTAGAAAACCTAAAGAACCCTCTCAATATTCTTTAAGATTAAAAAGTAAAAATTTCCCTTCTGATTATCTTCATTCAAGTTGGAGAGATTATTTATATTGGGATAGTGTCTTAGAGAAGGATTAAAATTTTTTAGTTATTTTTATTGCAGTATAGCATAGCTGTTTTATAGTTTTAGACAAAAGAACATACCCAGTTGTCATTTCTGCCTGGTGTTCGACGCCTGTATCATGATGTTCTAGCTCATCTTCTCTAAACTTTTTTACAGTCTTCAATAAGTCTGGTTTTAATTTTCTTTTTGATAGTTCCTTGGCTTGTTCCTCATAGTGTTGACCAATAACCTCCTCAACAGCAACGGTGCATGCCATTGCAGCTTTTTTCCCCAGTAATGCAGTTCCTAATCCAAGGGCATAACCTGCTAAATTCCAAAATGGAAATAAAGCGGTTGGTTTTACGTTCTCTTTTACTATGTATTCATCAAAAGTTGATTTATGAATTTCCTCTTGGTCAGCCATCTCCTTAATTTCTTTACCAAATTCTGTGTTTTCTTTAAAAATAGCTAATTGTCCTCGATATATTTGCGTTGCTCCATGCTCACCTGCATGATCAACTCTGATAATTTCTTCAATTAATTTTTTATCTTCACCGCTCAGTGATTTATTTTTCTTTTTTGTAGGCATTAAAAATAATTAATATCAGAAAAGTCATTGAAAACAAGAAGTTATAAACTGATAATGGAATACCAAAGTAAGGTAAGTTTGCATCTGAGCATGTGGTAATTAATGTATTAGACATTAATTCTTCTTTTAATTTTGTAATATCATTTGGAAGCGTGGCAGCTTCACATCCGGTGTACTCAATTATTCCAAATGTTGTAAGAGAATGATAACCGGAAATTCCTAATTCAACAAGAAGCAAGATAGTTAGTAATATATAAATTAAATTGAAATATCTTTTCATTAAAAAATAAAATACACCCAATATCAAAATTGAATAATATGGAACTCGTTGATATACACACAATTTA
>CABYYB010000009.1:0-28014 GCA_902523135.1 uncultured Alphaproteobacteria bacterium | reverse complement strand
ACAGCCTCAATTGGATCTAAAGAATTAGAGGCCTCTTGAGAAAAAATAAGACCCAAAGCAAGCATGCCACTGGCCATAAATGACACAATCAGAGACTCTTTTATCTGTTTTTTTGACAAACCTAGGCTTTCTTTAAAACTATCAGCGCTTATGGATACAAATATTGCGCCGGATATTACAACAAGTGTGGCAATCCATTGAGTAAGTGTGGGTTCACTTCCTAAAAAAAATCTAATAACAAAAACAAAAAAGGGATTGGTTGCTGTTATCGAGGCTACAATTGACACTGGTCCCATTTGGAGACCTCTGTACAAACAAAGAAGTCCAAACATTATTAGAATTCCTGATAGGAAACTATTACTTAGACCAATCGCATTTGGAGAAAGACCACTTCCAAAAAAATAAAATAAAATTAAATAAAATATTGAGCCAACAACCAGCATCCAAAAAAGTGAATTTTTAAATCCAACTTCCTTAGATGAAAATCTTGCTAAAAAATCTCCAACACCGAAACTAAAAGCTGAGAGAATACCCAATAAGATTGCCATCGATATAACTAAAATCTAAACGTGAAAACTCTCACCACAACCGCATTCACTAGTCTGATTAGGATTTTTAAAAATAAACCTTTCTCCAAATTCTTCTTTAATAAAGTCCATTTCTGTGCCTATTACATACATAACTGCTTTGTCCTCAATATAAAGAGGAAACTTGTAATCATTGACTAGCTCACAACCTTGTATGTTATCATTACTCACATACTCCATTGTATAACTCAATCCCGCACAACCTTTAGTGCTTAAGCCAATCTTTAAACCAATAGCATTACTATTATTAACTAATAATTTAGAAATTTGTTCTTCAGCAGTTTTGGATAATGAAAATAATGGACTGGTCATACTAAAAACCTAAAGCTAACTTTGCATTTTCACTCATCATATCTTTATTCCATGGTGGTTGAAAGGTTAGTTTTATACTGACTTGTCCTACATCATTTAGTTCATGAACTTTTTTAGCGACCTCTAATGGAAAACTATCAGCAACTGGACAGTTAACTGTTGTCAGTGTCATGATAATTTTAATATTGTTAAAATTATCTATTGATATGTCGTAAATTAAACCAAGATCATAAATATTCATATCCATTTCAGGATCTTTTATATCTGTGAGAACTTTGATTATATGATCATTTGTTAATGTCACTGACTGTGATGACGATTTTTCTCCGTAAGTAATCTCACCTTCAGAATTTACTTTTGGCATAAAGTCAGAGAGTGTTTTATTATCCATAGCTTATTGAAGAAGTTTTAGAGTTTTTTTCAAAGAGTCTATAAAATGATCAATATCATTAAGATCGTTATAAATACCAAAAGAGACTCTGCAAGAACCAGGGATACCTAACTTTTTCATAAATGGTTGGCAACAATGGTGACCTCCTCTAATCATAATTCCATACTGGTCAAGAAAAGTGGCAATATCATTAAAATTTTGGTTTTTAATATTAAAAGAAACAATCGATGTAGCATTTCCATCTTCATTAGAGCCATATATATCTACTTCTTTGAAATCACGTAAAGCTTTAATTAATGTAGATCTGAGTTTTTTTTCATTCAGAAAATAGTCTTGGTAATTATTATTATTCAAATATTCCATAGCAGTTTTAAAGCCAATTGCTGCCTCAATTGAAGGCGTACCCGGTTCAAATTTATTGGGTAACATAGCATAGGAAAAATCATTAGATGAAACTTCATTGATCATCCCTCCTCCAAGTGTTGGAGGATTTAATTTATTTAAAATATCTTCTTTACCATACATAATTCCAATACCAGATGGACCATAAAGTTTATGAGATGAAAAAGAGTAAAAATCACAATCCAAATCTTTTACGTCAATTTTTAAGTGTGCTATTGATTGACAACCATCAACGGCAACATAAGTATCTTTATTAATTGATTTTTTAATCTTTTTAATATCAAGTATTTGGCCAGTTACATTTGACATGTGTGTTAAAGAGAGAACCTTTGTGGAGTCATCACAATTATTAATGATATCGTCTTCAGATAAAATGCCATCTTTCGAAATAGGAATTATTTTTAATTCTAAACCTAATTTTTTACATAAGTTCATCCAAGGCAAATAATTTGAGTGATGTTCTAATTCAGTTACAACAACCTTATCGCCCTCTTTAAGATATTCAGCTAATGAATTAGCAATAATATTTATAGAGTCAGTAGCCCCTCTTGTAAAAATTATCTCATTTGTAGAATTAGAATTAATAAAATTTTTTGCTATATCTCTAGATTTTTCATATAAATCTGTAGCATCTATACTAAGTGAATTCATTCCTCTATGAACATTTTCATAAGAGTTTTCTAAAAATTCAGAAATAGAGTTAATTACTTGTTTGGGTTTCTGAGTGCTTGCTGCAGAGTCAAGATAAGTAATAGCTTTGTCTCTGATCTTTTTATCTAAAATTGGAAAATCTAATTTAATATTATTCATGATAATAAACTTTCAATTAACTCATTTGAATAATTCTTTAACATATCGTCTTTAATTGACTCAATAATCTCAACAATAAATGCTTTTTTTAATATTTTTTTAGCTATTTCGCTATCAATACCTCTGCACTTAAAATAATAAATTTGCTCGTCATCTAATTTGGAAACAGTAGACCCGTGACTACATTTTACATCATCCGCATAAATTTCAAGTTCTGGTTTATTGTTGGCTTTCGATATGTCATCTAAAAGCAATGATCTACTCATTTGATATCCATCAGTTTTCTGAGCAATAGAGTCAACATATATCTTTCCTTGAAAGTTTGTAATAGCGCCCTTTTCAACAATAGATTTAAAAACTTCTCTACTTGATGAAGAGGGCTTTAAATGTTGTATAAAAGAATAATTGTCATTTACACCATAATTATTGATATTAAGACCATATAAATCAAAGTTACACTCTTGATTTAATGAAGCATAAAACTCGTTTCTTGTATGGATATTATCTGATTGAAAAGAAACAAAATTTAAATATGAGTTGTCTTGTAAATTAGTCTCAAAGTATAAAAAAGATTTATTATTTGAAACATTAAAGTGAACTACATTTAACTTAGAATTATTAGATAAATCTAAGAAAATTGATTTAGGGTACTCATCATTTGATTTGCTATTAAAAATAATAAGATTGACTTCGTTTGTAGAGGATTTAGATATATGTATGTTCTCATTTATTTGAGAAATATCTAAAAATAAATTTCTTTCATCAAATGTATCTAAATTTACAGATTTAGTTTCCCTCTTTACTAAAGAGGAAACTCTAAAAAAGCTATCTTCATTATTGTAATTCCAGAGATTTAAATTAGCTGTTAAGTCAAATGGATTTGAAATAGAAGAGGTAATATTTTTAGTATTATCTAAAAGTACAGAAAAATTTATATCTCTAAGTAAGATTTCGGATTTGACATCTTTATGAAGTTGAGCGTATTTATAATTTTCAATTTTAAAATTTTTATATGGGTTTTGATTATCTAAGATGTCTTTAGCATATTGAGATACACTTTCAGATTGTATCTTGTCTAAATTTAATACAAGTTCCATTAAGCAGTTTGGGATATCTCTTCGTAACCTTTTTCTTCTAGCTCTAAAGCTAAAGAGTAATCACCAGATTTTACGATTTTACCATCTGCAATAATATGAACAAAATCAGGCTTTATATAATTTAAAAGTCTTTGATAATGAGTGATAACTAAGAAAGAATTATCACTATTTCTTAATTTATTTACTCCCTCAGAGACAATTCTTAAGGCATCAATATCTAAACCGGAGTCTGTTTCATCTAAAATAGCCATTTTGGGACTTAACATAGACATCTGTAAAATTTCTTGTTTCTTTTTTTCACCACCAGAGTAGTTAACATTTAGATCTCTTTTAAGCATTTCAGTACTTATATTCAATTCTTCTGCTTTTGATTTCATTAATTTAGCAAATTCTAATGCGTCCATTTCACTTTGACCTAAATATTTTCTTTTAGAATTGATTGCTGTTTTCAAAAAAAATGAAGTTTGCACACCAGGTATCTCCATTGGATATTGAAATGCAAGAAATAATCCCTCGTTTGCTCTTTCATCAACATCTAATTCCAATAAATTTTTACCATTGTAATCTATTGTTCCATCATTTATTTCATATTTATCTTTACCGGATAGCACGTAAGAGAGTGTGCTTTTACCAGAACCGTTAGGGCCCATAAGTGCATGAACCTCACCTTTATTAATAGATAAATCCAAACCTTTAATTATTTTTTTTTCTTCAATAGAGACATGAAGGTTTTTAATTTCTAACATTATCCAACGCTTCCCTCTAAGCTAATTGCGACTAATTTTTGAGCTTCAACAGCAAACTCCATTGGTAAATGTTGAAGTACCTCTTTACAAAAACCATTTACAATTAACCCCACTGCATCTTCACTGTTTAATCCTCTTTGCTGACAGTAAAATAATTGATCTTCGTTAATTTTTGAGGTTGTGGCCTCGTGCTCAACCATTGAATCGGAATTACTTGACTCTATGTATGGAACTGTATGAGCTCCACATTGATTACCTATTAATAGAGAGTCACATTGAGTATAATTTCTAGCATTTTTGGCTTTCGATAGAATATTTACAAGGCCTCTATATGTATTATTAGCTTTTCCAGCTGAAATGCCTTTTGATATGATTTTAGAAGACGTGTTTTTACCAATGTGTATCATTTTTGTGCCAGTGTCAGCTTGTTGCATATTGTTAGTTATGGCTACTGAATAAAATTCTCCTTTAGAGTTATCTCCTTGTAAAATGCAGCTTGGATATTTCCATGTAATTGCAGATCCTGTCTCGACTTGAGTCCAAGATATTTTAGAATTTTTCCCTCTGCAGGCACCTCTTTTGGTTACAAAGTTATAGATTCCTCCCTTACCCTCTTTATCTCCTGGATACCAGTTTTGAACTGTTGAATACTTAATTTCAGCATTATCTAGGGCAACTAACTCTACATTAGCAGCATGAAGTTGGTTTTCATCTCTCATTGGTGCAGTACAGCCTTCTAGGTAACTCACATAACTGTCTTTATCAGCAATGATAAGTGTTCTTTCGAATTGACCTGTATTCATTGCATTAATCCTAAAATATGTTGATAATTCAACTGGGCACCTTACTCCCTCAGGAATGTAAATAAACGATCCATCAGTGAAAACGGCTGAGTTTAATGCTGCGAAAGAATGATCTGATACTGGAATTACACTTCCTAGATATTTTTTTACTAATTCTGGGTGAGTTTTTACTGCCTCAGAAATTGAACAAAATACTATACCTAAGTCACTCAGTTGTTTTTTATATGTCGTGGCAACTGATACGGAGTCGAAAACAGCATCAACAGCTATACCAGATAACATTTTTTGTTCTTTTAATGGAATACCAAGTTTTTCATAAGTTTTTAGTATTTCTGGGTCTATTTCATCTAGTGACTTTGGTTTATCTTTTAAACTTTTAGGTATTGAGTAATAATAACAATCTTGATAATCAATTTCTGGAATATTCAATTTAGCCCATTGAGGCTTCGGTAATTTGTTGAAGACTTTAAATGCATTTAGTCTCCATTCAAGCATCCACTCTGGTTCATCTTTTTGGGCAGATATGAATTTTATTATTTCTTCATTTAAACCTTTTGGAGGTCGGATCTCGTCTACTTCAGTAGAAAAACCATATTTGTAATCACTACTACCTAGTGTGTTTACTTGTTTAATTGTTTGTTCTGTAGCTGCCATAGGTCTCGATATATATGATAAATAAGGATTTTTACAAGAAAATACGAGTAAATACCCTAATTAGTTCAGTTTCTGTTTAATAATCCCACCACCTAAAACCCTATCATTATCATACAAAACACAAGCTTGACCTTTGGTAATTGCCTCTGCAGGTTCATCAAACTCAAAAGAGTAGGAAGTAGATTGTTTAATAAGTTTTCCCTTTTTTGGTTCAGATAAAGATCTAATTTTTGCACTACAAGGGATTTCAACAGTTTTTTTGGAAAGGTCGTACTCTGGCATAATAAAATTCAAATCACCTAATAAGAGGGATTTTCCTAATAAATCTTTCTTATCACCAACAATTATTTGGTTTTTATCTTTAATGATATCAACAACATAAAGCGGGTCTTCATTTGCTATACCTAAGCCTCTTCTTTGACCAACTGTAAAATTTTGAATACCGTCATGAAAAGATAAAACATTACCTGAAAGGTCGAGTATTTCACCTTTCTTCTTATTTGACTTAATAAATTTTTTATAATCTCCATCTGGAATGAAACATATATCTTGACTATCCTTCTTGTCATAAACGATAAGACCAAGATCCTCTGCTATTTTTCTAGTTTCTGCTTTAGATATCTCACCAAGTGGAAATCTTAGGTAATCTAACTGATCCTGTGTTGTTGCAAATAAAAAATAACTTTGATCCTTCGATTTATCCTCGGCCCTATACATATGGGCATCTTTAATATTACCTTTTCTTCTAATGTAATGACCTGTTGCCATACAATCTGCCTCTAATTTTTTTGCAAAGTTCATTAAATCTCTAAACTTAACAGTCTCATTACACTTAACACAAGGTATGGGTGTCTCACCATTTTCGTAAGCGTTGATAAAGTAATCGATTACATCTGATTTAAATGTTTTTTCATAATTAAATACATAGTGGGGTATATCTAATTTCTGGGCAACTCTTCTAGCGTCATAAATATCAAGACCAGAACAACAAGAACCTTTTTTTGAAGAGTTATTAGAAGTATAGAGCTGAAGAGTTATACCTATAACATTGTATCCCTCTTTTTTTAATAGACCAGCTGTGACAGAACTATCCACTCCACCAGACATAGCAACCACCACTGTTGTGCTTGATGGATCTTTATTAAAACCTAATGAATTCATTTATAACTTGCTTTTTTTATCAAAAGTAATCTATGATCTCTTCTTTAATTATGCCAGAAGTATTTATACAAGGTGGCGAAGGTAAACTTCAAGCCAAATACTCACCTAGTGAGCAAGAAAAACCAAATATAGCTATAATTCTCCATCCCAATCCTAAACACGGTGGAACTATGGACACTAAAGTTAATTATGCTGCATTTAAAGTTATGAAAGACGCGGGTTTTTCAACTTTAAGAATAAATTTTCGTGGTGTTGGCAAGAGTGATGGTGCCTTTACTGAGGGAGAGGGAGAGCTAAATGATGCGAGTGTCTCTTTAGATTGGCTCCAAAAAAAAAATGAGGATTTTAGGTCGTGTTGGATTGTAGGATTCTCCTTTGGTGCATGGATTGGATTTCAAACTCTAATGAGAAGACCAGAAGTAGATGGATTAATTTTAATAGCCCCACCTGTAAATTTGTACGATTTTAATTTTTTATCACCCTGTCCTATAAAAACATTGATAGTTAGAGCTGAACAAGATGAAATAGTAAAAAGAGATAACTTAAAAGAATTTTTTGAAACGTTTAAAAAACAAAAAAATGCAGAAGTTTCAATGGAAACTATCTCAAAATCAAATCACTTATTTGAAGGAAAGCTAGATCCTCTTATGAATACTTTAAATAAGTATATTCAAAAACACAAAAGCTAACACTTTTCACCTAAGTAAATATTTTTTAAAACTTTTGTAGTTTCATAATATGTAGATTGTTTTTTTAAGATATATCTTATACCAAGTAATGCCATTCCTTGGGATTCTATAAAATCTCCATCTATTTGGAAATCATCAATTAAAGAAATATTATCAAAATAATTACTGAAAATTTTTTTTAAAGTATGATTTTTTCTTCCACCACCCATTAAAATTATTTTGAATTCTGATTGCGAGGAAATCAAAGAATTAATAGCAAATGGAATAACTTCAAGTAATGTATAAATTAAATCATTTAAATTTTTATCTTTAATAGAATTATCTATATAATTATGAAAATAATTTCTGTCTAAAGATTTTGGAAGTTTTTCTAAAAAATACTTGTCACTTATTATTCTCTTAAATAGAACATCAATTTTTTGACCATTATTAGATAATGAACCATCAACATCAAATCTTTCTTTAGTTTTTTCATAAATTAAATCATTAACGATGGCATTACCAAAAGAACTATCACCAGCGGTAATTTTTTGGTTATCAATTACAGTTATATTAGTAACACCTCCTATATTGACAAAAATAACCTTTTTTAAATCTAGTTGATTAGCTAAGACTCGGTGGAATTCTGGCATTATTGGTGCCCCATTACCACCATTTAACAAATCATTTTTTCTAAAGTTACATATAACAGGAGAGTTAGTGTTAAATCTAATACTCTTATCAAATAGTTGTATTGAAATTTTTGTTTTTTGATCGTGATATATTGTTTGTCCATGCATTGCAATTAAGTCTATTTCGAAATTATTTTTTTTAATAAAATTGTTTATAGAATCCTTATATTCTTGATTTAGCTGGTTTATAACTTTGGTATCGTCTAAGTATCCTTTCAAAATTACATTACGTAATTTTAATTGCAGATCATCACTATATGGAATGAATTCATTTGATATATCAGTCACATATGAAACTCCATCAGATTTGACCAAGCTACAATCAATACCATCTAAAGAAGTACCAGACATGCAACCGAGGGCGATATATTCCATTTGATATCTATAAAATTATGTTAATTATTATATATGATAGATTATATACAGTTATTTAAAGATAGAAATCTATTCAATCAATGCACTAATGAAATAGAACTTAATAATTTACTCAATAAGAAAAAAATTATTTTTTATATTGGATTTGATGCTACTGCTGATGCATTACATGCCGGTAGTCTTGTTCAATTAAGAGCTATTAAGACTCTAATCAAACATGGTCATCAGGCTATAGTACTATTAGGTGGAGGCACAACAAAAATTGGTGACCCCTCTGGCAAAGATGCCTCAAGACAAATTTTAACTTACGAAACAATCCAAAAAAATATTGAGAATTTTAAAAGAATATTTGAACATTATTTTAGAGATTTCAAAGAAAATATAAAATTTATAAATAATGATCAATGGCTTGATAAATTAAATTACATAGAGTTATTGAGAGATTTGGGAAGTCAAGTTTCAATCAATCGTATGCTTACATTTGAGAGTGTTAAAGAGAGACTTAAAAGAGAGCAATCATTAACATTTTTAGAATTTAATTACATGATACTCCAAAGTTATGATTTTCTTCACTTAAATAAACATGAAAATTGTGAGTTGCAAATTGGCGGCTCGGATCAATGGGGTAATATCGTTTTGGGTATGGAAATTATATCAAAAATAAACAAAAAGGATGCTTTTGGTCTTACTACACCTCTTTTAACTACCTCTACAGGTAAGAAGATGGGCAAGACCGAGCAAGGCGCTGTCTGGATAGATCAAAATAAATACAATTCTTATGATTTCTATCAGTATTGGAGAAATGTGGATGATAATGATGTGGAAAAACTATTACTTATTTTTAGTGATTTAGATAAAGAAGAAATAAAAATATTAATTAAAGAAGATATCAATAATGCGAAAAAAAAATTAGCATATTTAGTGACAACAGATTGTCACTCAGAAAGCTCAGCACAAGAGGCTGAAGAAAAAGCAAGATCAATTTTTGAAAATAATTCTTACGATAATATTGATGAAATTAACTTTAAAATAGACTCAAAACTCATAGATACACTAACATCCAATAGTACGGTCTCATCAAAATCTGAAGCTAAAAGGCTAATTGAGGGTGGTGGTATAAAGATTGACGACGACCAAATTAACGATATTAATCTTACGATTGATAAGTCTTATAACAAAAAAATACTTAAGATTGGCAAAAAAAAATATTTTAAAATTATTGTTAAGTAACCAATATATCTTTTATAGCATCATTAACAAAATTTAAATCATCTTTGGACTTACCTGCTCCAGCATAGTGACCGTAGCTTGAAGGAATGATACGTAATTCACCATTTTTAATATTTTTTAATTCAATTTCATTATCCTCTGGGGGGAAGTATAAATCATTTTTACCTGGCATTAAAATACATCGCGCAGTAATAGAGTTAAGAGCTTTATCAAATTGATTATTAAATTTATTATTGTTGCTAATGTCGTGCTCTTGCCAAGTTCTTATCATAGCTAATAAATCATTTGCATCCTTACGATAATAAATTCTATTCCAAAGTTTATCCAAAACTTCTTTTGCATCTTTGTAACCATCATCGATATATTTTTTTTCCCTAAACCAGTCTTGCCCATGCGCCCATCCAGCCCACACTCTTGCCATTGTTGTTTTTCCATTTTGAGGTTGTTTTTCATAATTTCCAGAATTCCAGTTTGGATCTGAAGTCAAAGCAGCATATACGCCCTCTAAAAATACATATGTATGCTCTGTGGTTTTAGCATGACCACACATAGAAATCATATTTTCTACCATGTCTGGAAAATATGACGCCCACTCAAATGCTTGTTGTCCTCCCATTGACCAACCTATAACTAATTTAATTTTTTCTATATTAAATATTTCTTTTAGAAGTGTGTATTGTGCTTGCACGTTATCATATATTGTAATTAAGGGAAAATTAGGTCCATTAAAGGGTTTTTCTGTATTACTGGGTGAGGAGGAAACACCATTACAAAACATATTTGGAATAATGATGAAATATTTATCTGGGTCTATGGGTAAATTATTACCAATCAGATATCCTTGCTCAAGATGTGTACCAGCATACCTAGTAGGAAATAAAATTACATTTGATTTGTCAGAATTTAATTTCCCAAATGCTAAATAATTTAATTGTAAATCTATTATGTCGCCTGATTTTAATTTGAAATTATTTAATTGGTATTTATGTAGTTCCTCTTTACTAATCAATTAAAATAACTTTAGATATTCTTTGATTTCCCAATCAGTTGTAGTTGTATGATATCTAGACCACTCATCATATTTATATCCAATAAAATTGTTTATCATAGCCTCAGAAAAAACTTTTTTAGTTAATTTATCAGCAGCAAAAGAGTCTACTGCCTCTAATAAATTTCTTGGCAGTGTAGTAACCTCTTTTTTTTCTTTCTCGGTCAAATCATAAAGACTTTTATTAGTTGGTTTTGGGGGCTTCATTTTTTTGTCGATACCCTCTGTAACAGCCGCGGCTAATAAAGAAAAAGTTAAATAAGGATTTTGAGTTAAATCAGACGCCCTATTTTCTATACAATATCTATTTTGTGGTAGTCTTATCATAGCTGATCTATTATTACTACCGTATGTCATGTGTGTAGGAGCCCATGTATGACGGCCACCATCAAGGCCCTCAACTGTAGGAACAAATCCGTTATATGAATTAACAGTTGGACACGCTAGGGCTGTAATCGCTGCTCCATGTTTTAAAATTCCAGCGACAGCATTGTAGGCTTTATCAGAGAAATTATTCCCATTCTTATATATGTTATTATTTTTCTTTTTAATTGATGCAACACTATGATTGATGTGAGCACCAGCTCTCCAATCACTAATAGTTGTCTTTGGCATAAATGATACAAAATATCCATATTTTTTTGCAACTTCCTTGAGTAATACTCTTAAAAATACAAATCTATCAGCCATCCCTAAAATATCTGTGTAACCAAAATCTAATTCATACTGGCCATATGCGCCCTCAGCAACGACGTCATGGAGATCCCATTTCAAATCATTATTTAAAATATCAATTATTTCTTTTAAAAAATGCATTCCATCTATTGAGTACTCTGAGTCATACCCAAAAGCTTGTCTTCTCAAATTTATAGGATCTCTGTCAATTGCTTTAACTGGCTTGTCGCCCTCCCACTTCATTAAGAAAAATTCGGGTTCGATACCAACAAAAAATTTCAAGTCAGATTTAGCGCTTTCCTTTATTTGTTTTTTTAACGTCATTCTTGGGCAAACATCGTAAGGTTTGTCATTCCAATATAAATCTGCAAAAACCCATGCACATGTTTTATCCCATGGACATATAACGAGACTATCCAAATCTGGCACAGGGATTTGATCATTATCTGCTGGAGTTAATTCTGGAACAAAGGAAACAGAATGAACAGCAAATTGAGGGCCTTTACCCATACAAAGATCCTCAAAATCAGATATAGGCATAGGCTTAGTTTTTGGACTACCCAGAAAATCAATCCAATTAGAATAAATGTATTTTACGCCTTTTTTTTCTAAATCCTTTTTTATTTTTCTAACTTTTTTTACATCAGGTAAGGCGTCTTTAAAATTTTCAAAATATTGACCCAAGTTAGTCTCCTCCTAAAATTTAAATCTTATCGAATTGAAATTATATGACCATAATATAAAATTACTACTTCAAATTATGAATATTGATTACTTTAAAAAATCATGGATTAAATTTTACAAAAGAGGCTTTATGATGGGATTTTTTGTTTTAACTTTTATACTCACTGTTGATCAGTTTTTACAGACACCACTTTTTTTTAGTAAGATTACAGATATAAAAGTATTTATGTTCATTATATCCACTATTTTTTTTGCAGCAGTTTTTTGTGGTCTTTTAGCAGTGATTTTTTTATCACTAATTATGATCGCTACTAAAAAATAATTATAATTTAATATTTTTTAACCAATTCAGTAATTCAAGTTCTCTGTTAAATAGATCTTCATTTTCAAAACTTTGTAGTTTATTTAGTAATTCTTCAAATTCATTTTCACTCATAATCTTTAAATAATTTCTTTTCCAATAACTCATTAATTTACCGATATAGTTGTATGGTAGTTCTGGATGATATTGAGTACAAAATATGTTTTGTTTTTTATGACATATAGATTGAATAGAATGACTATTCTCAGAAATTATATCAAAGTCCTTGGGAAGAGTTTCTAAACTATCGTAATGATGACCAGGGGCAGTAAATAAATTTTTTTTATTTTTATAAACAAAATGATTTTTTATAATTTTTATTTTTTCAGAATATCCAAACTCTGGACTCATAGAACTTGATATTTTTCCTCCAAATGCTGTTACAGCCACTTGAAGACCCCAACAACTTCCCCAAATTGGTCTTTCTAGAGTTGCTATTCTATCAAATATCTTCAACTGATTTTTATTATGATCATTGTCATCATAAATATTACCTAGACCTCCGGTCCATAAAAAGGCATCGTAATCTTCAAAACTAAATTTATTTACATCCTCAATGTAAGGTTTATAAACCGAAATATTTGAGAGGGGATTTTGCTTTTTAATAATTTCTTCAAAAAAACTATATTGATAAGAAGAATTTGATTTAACATGTTCATTATCATGGTTTTTATCCATGCCACTGATAATTAGTAAATTCAAGTTTTCTGTTTATTTATGTCTAGAGAATTTCTTTTTTAAAATCAATTCGTTATCTTTTTTTGCTATTTTTCTTAAAATAAAAATCATAAATGCAATCCAAATAACTGCTGCTATTAGTTTATTTTCAGCTATTGATTGAATAAGATTTTGAAAAAAGAGATTTGAAGTGTTGTAATCCATTTATTATAAGGCGGGGATAATTCCCCGCCTTAAATTATACATTATTTTGTTTTTTTTGCAGTATCAGACTCGTGTCTTGCTGTTGCCATAGTGACTAGCACGCATAGAGCAATAACAAAAAAGGGTCCAAAATATCAGTGCACCTTCACTGTTGGCATATGTGAAATAAGCGTCCACACCTTCCCAACTATTTTCAGGTCCTGGAAATGTATTCATATTTTCTCCTTCCTTATATGTTACTGATATGCCTTGAGATTTAACTCAGCGCTATCAATACCTGCTTTTTGAACTGCATCTGGTACACGTAACCAATTCATCATTTTCATAATAAATGATAAACCATAACCAGGTACAAATCCTACTAAGAACATGACTATACATCCGACTAACTGTCCACCAAAACTTGTTGGAGGAATATCACCAGATGCTGGATAGCCTGATGCAAATAATCCCATTGCAATCACACCCCATATACCGGCAACTCCGTGAACAGAGATAGCTCCTACTGGATCATCGATCTTGAAAACACTATGTAACCAATTATTCGCAGGAATAATTATCACACCGCCAACAAAACCAAGAACAAAGGCTAATCCTGGATACCAAACATCAAGACCCGACGCACAGGAGAATATACCTGCAAGTCCACCTGACATCATCCAGAATGGGTTACCTTTACTCATCCAAAATGCACCAATCATTCCACCGCCAAGACCCATTAGGGTATTGAATGCGAAAGAAGATAGTGTTGCTGGAGCACCGTAAATGTTTATCCAACCACCAAACTCTGCACCTGCCCAGATTAAACAACCACCGAGGAATCCGAAGAAACCAACAATAATCATTAAAAGACCAATAAATGAGAAACGAAGATCATGACCCTCAATCTCATTCGCAGAACCGTCAGCATTGTATTTACCAACTCTAGGTCCTAAGTTTAAGACAACTCCGAAAGCAAACCAACCTGCTACCATGTGAACAACACCAGCTGCTCCAACATCATGATATCCGAATTGTGTTACTAGCCAACCATCAGGATGCCAGCCCCATGAAGCGGCTAAGATCCATGCTACAGACCCTAATACAACAGCCAAGAAAGTAAATGAGCTAATTCTTATTCTCTCAAGAACAGATCCTGAAAAAATAGAAGCTGTAGTACAAGCAAATAATGTAAATGCCGCCCAGAAAACACCTGTGGCTTGGTCACTTAACATTGGCCCCATAGATACATTCCATGGAGTACCATAACCGTCAAGTGCTATTGGAGTAAATCCCTCTGGAAATGCAAGATAAATATACCAACCAAATAACCAGAAGGTTGGTATCATAAACGCGAACGCTAAAAGGTTTTTTGTAGCTGAAGAGACCGCGTTTTTAAAACGAGACGATCCTACTTCATACATCAAGAAACCTACGTGAATTGCAATCATTAACGCAGTACACCACCAATAGTAAGCTTCCATACTGACGTTCGCTTGCATCATCACGTACGATTCAAGTTCTTCAAGTGTCATTATATGACCTCCTTATTAATTATTACTTTTTATTTTTATAAAAATAAAAAAGAACAGAGAAAAAATCTTTTTACAACTTTTTAGAATCTTCTTTCCTGTACTTTTATGTATTTTACTTTTAATTGACTTAATTATAAAATCAAAAGAAGTTAATTAATGTTAAAAAAAGATTGAGTTCAATTGTTTTTTTAATGGTATGCACGATTTGCATATTCAGATAGAGGAGATATATAATGGAAACTAACCTTCACCAATTTGCAAAAAAAAATGGTGTTAAATATTTTTTTGTAAGCTTTGTAGATTTATTTGGAGTGCTCAGATCAAAGCTTGTACCTGCAACAGCTATAGATGAAATTCAATCTGAAGGTGCTGGATTTGCTGGTTTTGCAACATGGCTTGATATGTCTCCAGCTGACTCTGATATGTTTGGTATGCCTGATGGTGATAGTGTTATCCAGCTTCCTTGGAATAAAGAAATAGCTTGGGTTGCCTCTGATTTGCATATGGATGGTAAACCAGTAGAAGCTTCACCCAGAATAGCCTTAAAAAGACAAATAGAAAAAGCAGCTAAAAAAAATCTTTATATGAAGTCAGGTGTTGAGTGTGAATTTTTTCTAGTTAATGAAGACGGGACATCTTTATCAGATCAAAGGGATACGCAAGCAAAACCATGCTATGACTCCTCTGCATTAATGAGAAGATATGATGTTATTACTGAAATATGTGACTCAATGATCTCACTTGGATGGAAACCTTACCAAAACGATCATGAAGATGCGAATGGGCAATTTGAAATGAACTGGGATTTCTCGGATTGTTTAGTAACAGCAGATAGACATGCTTTTTTTAAATTCATGGTGAAATCTATTGCAGAAAAACATTCACTAAGGGCAACTTTCATGCCCAAACCTTTTACAAATTTAACAGGTAATGGATGTCATTGTCATATTTCTATTTGGGATAAATCTGGCAAAAAAAATATGTTTTTAGATAAAAAAGATGAATTAGGTTTATCCAAAACTGGTTACAATTTCTTAGGTGGAATAATGGAAAGTGCGGACAAAATGGCTGCTGTTTTTAACCCAACTGTAAACTCCTATAAAAGAATTAACGGTAGTGTAACAACATCAGGTGCAACATGGTCGCCAAGCTCGATTACTTGGGCAGGTAACAACAGGACACACATGGTAAGAGTTCCTGGAGCAGGAAGATTTGAATTAAGATTAATGGATGGAGCTACAAATCCTTATTTACTTCAAGCAGGTATTTTACTTTTAGGTTTGGACGGTTTAAATAATAAAAGAGACCCTGGAAAACGATTAGATATTAATATGTACACAGAGGGTCATAAGGCTGGGAAAGTAAAAAAATTGCCATTAAATCTTCTTGATGCAATACGTGATTTAGATAAATCAAAAATCATTAGAGCAGGTTTTGGTGATGATTTAGTCAATAGCTATGTAAAATTAAAAAATCAAGATTGGGGTACTTTTAATAAACACCTTTCTAGTTGGGAAAGAGAAACAACCCTAGATTGTTAAATTATTAATGACACCTGAAGTTTTACAAGAAAAGTTTCTTGATTGGCAATGTCAATCTAGAATTCAGGCATTTAGAACACAAAATGGTAGACCAAACTCATCTATGGCACCAATATTGCTTGATAAGAAAGGAAATGAACTTCTAAGAATTATTGTTGTAATTTCAGAAAACGATCCTGTAAACACGACAAAACTGTTTGAACACACATTTAAACGTACTTACGATCCTGCTGATCGATTTGATAAAATGAATAAATTTTTATCTTCTGAATATTTTATGGATAAAGATAAATTTTCAGACTCTTTATTTGCTACTTTTCCAAAAAATTCAAGTATCTCAAAAAAAGTAGTTAAAGACGGCTCATGTATTTTAGATTTTATTCACCTTTCTACAAATTATAGATTGTCATGTTCTCCTTTTATTCTCGATAAAAATGAGGAACATTGGGAAAATATTTTTTGGCATAATAAAAATTTTAATCCTGGTTTGGGGAATGACATAGATGTTATAAAGTTTATTCCAAATTGGAAAAAATCTAAATTGATAAGAATTAAAGATTAAAATATTTGAAAGTATAAGGGAGCAAAGGCTCCCTTATTTATAAAATTTACTCAACTAACTTAAAGTTCTCACCCTTAGCGTACGTTCTTTTTAACTGTACCAAGGGATGGTTAGGTGACATTTGAAACTTAATTAAAAGTTCTCTTGCTAACATATCTCTATCTTGTTGGTTTTTTGGAAGTTTAATCTTCTTTGGCAAAGTGATCCAAGCGTTTGCATTTCTGTCAAACACAGCAGGGGTATCACCTTCAAAACCCATATGGATGTCTTCTAACCAATTTAAATCATCCCAACCCATAATTTCGATATATTGTTTAAGAAATGGTGTTAAGTGCTTGTAATCAGGAATTAAGTTAACATCATAACGATAGCCAATATGCTGGCCGATCATTTTTTCTCTTGATGTTTTAATTTCCTTATCTTTTAATTTAGCTCCACCGACAACTTGATAACCTTTTGACTTAGTAGGTTTTTTTGATTTTGCAGAAGTTGATTTCTTTTTTGTAACTTTCTTTTTAGCCATAATACTCTCCTAAATTGAGTGGTAGTTATCTACACCTACTGTTAAATCTGTACCAGCTAATGGAACTTTAGCCATTGCTGATGACTCCATTGTCAATGCAGCTAGATCTTCTGGCTCAAGTGAGTGAATGTTTGTCTTACCACATGCTCTTGCTAACATTTGGCACTCAAGAGTCATAGTGCTAAGCAGATTATAAACTCTTTCTGCTGCCTCTGTTGGATCTAATCTACTTCTAAGAACAGGATCCTGTGTGGCCACACCAACTGGACATCTACCAGTATGACAGTGATAGCAGTAACCTGCCTCCACTCCCATTTCTTTTTCATAATCAGCTTCTGGAATATCTTTGTTACAGTTCAGTGCTACTAATCCAGCTGTACCGATAGCAATAGCATCTGCCCCAAGAGCTAAGGCTTTAGCCATATCTGCTCCATCTCTAATACCTCCAGCAAATACCAATGATATTTCACCAGTTTTACCAACATCGTCCAAAGCTCTTCTTGCTTCTCTAATTGCCCCAATACCAGGAATACCAGTATTAGCTGCTGCGATGTGTGGACCAGCTGCTGTTGAGCCTTCCATAGAGTCTAAAAATATTGAGTCAGGGTCACATTTTGCTGCCATTCTGACATCGTCATAAACTCTTGATGCTCCTAACTTCAATTGAATTGGTACTTGATTGTCAGTTAATTCTCTTAATTCTTGAACCTTAAGAGCTAAATCGTCTGGTCCCATCCAGTCTGGGTGTCTAGCAGGAGATCTTTGATCAATACCAGCAGGTAATGATCTCATCTCAGCTACTTGATCAGTAACTTTTTGACCCATTAAGTGGCCACCCATCCCAACTTTTTGACCTTGGCCAATGAAAACCTCAATGGCGTCAGCTAATTGAGCATGGTGTGGGTTGAAACCATACCTGGATTGAATACATTGATAATACCATTTGTGAGAGTACCTTCTCTCATCAGGTATCATACCCCCTTCTCCAGAGCAAGTTGCACTTCCAGCCATTGATGAACCTCTAGCTAAAGCAGTTTTTGCTTCATAAGAAAGAGCACCAAAACTCATACTTGTTATGTAAACAGGAATATCAAGTTTGATAGGATTTTTTGCTCTAGGACCTATTATTGTTTCTGTTAGACACTTCTCTCTGTAACCTTCAATAACAAATCTTGTTAATGTGCCTGGTAAAAAAACTAAATCATCCCAGTGAGGAATTTTTTTCATTAACGCCATACCACGCATACGATAACGACCAAGTTGTGATTTGATATGAATGTCGTCCATTACCTCGGGGGTAAAAATTGAGTTTTGTCCTAATAATTGTGTATTACGTTTTGCCATTAGCCTAATATTCCTTTCTTTTCTGCTGGCTCTAGATTGTCATAATTCCAGAGCATTCTTCCTGCAACGTATTTCTTAAATTTTGAAGCTGGGACCTTGCAATCAATCTCAGCATTTTTAATTTTTTGTTCTAGCCATCTAACCTCGTGTTCATTCATTTCACCAGGTACGCAGTCTGTTCCAAGCGAATGAGGCTCTCCTCCTACAAAAATGATTCCATCATACATTGAGTCACCCATGTTTGCGTTTACATCACCACAAACGATAATTCTTCCTCTTTGCATCATAAATCCAGTGTAAGCTCCAGCATTTCCGCCAATAAGAATAGTGCCACCTTTCATATCAATTCCAGTTCTTGCACCTGCATCGCCTTTAACTATAAGGTCACCGCCTCTAAGAGCAGCTCCAAAACAAGATCCTGCATTGTTTTCAACAACAACTTTTCCTGACATCATATTTTCAGCACATGACCAACCAACTCTTCCGTTAACTCTCACTGTTGGTCCATCGATACAACCGATACCAAAATAACCTAAGCTACCCTCAAATATTAAGTTTAACTTATTTAGAATTCCCACACCAAGTGAGTGTTTTGCACCAGGGTTTTTAATAACTATAGACCCATATCCCTTTCGAATTGCATCTCTAATTTTTTGATTCAAGTCATGAGCATCAATGCCTTCACAATCAATGGAGGTTCTTTTATTAAAATCAACTTCGTGATTACCGTAGTAGGTATAATTTTCTTCTTCTGTTACTTCAAAATATAATTTTTGCGATCTACCTGATAAATTTTCATCATCAAAAGCAGTAGTTCTTTTTGTTATGCCTGCCATACTTTTACCTCCGCTTCATAAGGGTCATATGTTTTAATTTCGTGAGGAAATATATTCCTAATTGCAACTTCCTCTGATGCACATGCTACGATGTCTTTACTTTCGTAGATTACCATTGGCTTAGCGGCCATATGGTCTTTGGCCATTCCCAACTGATCCTTTGTTGCTACAACATATGTAAAAACACCATCGAGCTCATCCAAGCTATCATGCATAGCTTTTTCTAGTTCAATGCCGTTAGCCATCTTATCAGCTATATAGACAGCAATTATTTCTGAGTCACAATTTGAATTAAACCTGTAACCTTTTCTTTCAAGTACTCTTCGATTGCCCCAATAATTAGTCAATTGACCATTGTGAACAACTGACACATCCTCAAAAGGGAAAGCCCAATAAGGGTGTGCAGATTTAATATCTACATCAGACTCGGTAGCCATCCTTGTATGGCCAATACCGTGTGTACCCATAAATTTATCAAGGCCATATTGATTGGATACAGTATTTGCATCGCCTAAGTCTTTAATGAGTTCAAGACCCTTACCAATTGATAAAATTTCAGTTTTTTCGACTGTTTCTATCTCAGTAGCCAAATCTGTGAGGTCACCTTTAAAATCAAATATATATCTGAAAGCGTATGGGGTGCTGGAGCTTTCTTTTGTTACTTTAGCACCATGTTTTTTTAAAATAGAGTCGACAGCATTTTTTCTATTTTTTAAATCAGCAGGTGAGTCGACAGTTGCATTTACCTTTTCAGCCTCGTTTTCAGATATTTTAAATCTCATTACAAAGCCTTTTTTTAAAGGTGTTCCGTACATAGCATATCCTGTTGAGTCAGGTCCCCTATGTTTAAGACCTTGTAACATAAGGCCCATTTGTTCACCGACGTTGACTGTCTTCTTTTTATTTATAACTCCAGCTATTCCACACATACTTTTCTCCTATCTTATCTTATGGTAAGCAATCTAGGTATTTATCGAGATCCCATTGAGTCGGAGTTGCTAAAAATTCTTCCCACTCATCTCTTTTATACTCCATAAACACTTTCATCATGTCACCTGGTAGAGCATCTTGTATTACCTTGTCGGTTTCTAATCGATCTAAAGCCTCACCAAGAGTCATTGGTAATTTTTCAACTTGCTTACCAGCTTTCATTTGTTCATACATATTTTGTTGTTCAGGTTTGCCTGGATCCATTTTCTTTGAAATACCATGATCGAATGCTTTCAACAGACCGCTTCCCATTAAGTATGGGTTGTGGGCTGAGTCAACTGATCGATATTCAAATCTACCAGGGGCAGATACCCTTAAACCACAGGTTCTGTTTTGATATCCCCAGTCCGCATAAACTGGAGCCCAAAAACCTGTATCCCAAAGTCTTCTATATGAATTCACAGTTGAGGAACCCAAGGCTGTTAAAGCAGGAAGGTGTTCCATGACACCACCAATTGCTTGAAGGCCTATTTTTCCAGGAATTCTTCTATCTTTTCCGTCTGGCATAAAGACATTTGTACCTCCTCTACGGTGATGAAATACATTTTCCATACCTGGGATAGTCTTGTTACCACATGGTATTAACTCATCTTTTCCGCCCTTCCAGAGTGAAACATTTGTGTGACACCCAGAAGCAGACACGCCAACAAATGGTTTACTCAGAAAACAAGCAATCAAATTAAATTCTCTTGCTACTTGAGCACAGATTTGTCTGTAAGTTGATAACCTGTCAGCGTTTCTAACAACATCATCGTAGTTGAAATTTAGTTCTAATTGTCCAGGCGCGTCCTCATGGTCACCTTGGATAATGTCCAAACCCATTGCACGTGAATACTCAATTACTTTCATGTAAACAGGTCTTAATGATTCAAATTGATCAATGTGATAGCAGTAGGGCTTAGAGAAACCTGAACCAGTCGGTGAACCATCTTCGTTTTTTGTTAACCACATCATTTCAGGTTCTGTCCCTGCTCGTAATTCTAGTTTGTGTTTCTTTTTAAATTCTTCGTGGGCTCTTTTTAAGTTGCCTCTGCAATCAGATGTAAGATATCCACCAGGATCTTTTTCTTCTTCCCTGTTTCTAAAACAAGTACAAAAAACTCTGGCAATTCTTTTATCCCATGGAATTTGAACAAATGTTTCAGGGTCAGGTATACCCACTAATTCGTGAGCCTCTGGTCCATAACCTATGTAATCACCATGTCTATTTGTAAATAGATTAGCAGTAGCTCCATAAACTAATTGGAAACCTTTATTGGCTACGCTCTCCCAATGATCTGCAGGAACACCTTTACCTACAATTCGACCTGTAACAGAAATAAACTGATAATAAATGTACTCAATTCCTAATTTATCAATTTTTTTTCTAACTTGTTTTATATAGTCTTGTCTCTTTTTATCCTTAACGTACGTTTCTAGCGCTGTCATTTTATTCCTCCTCCTTTTACATCAACTCCAAGGGAACGGGCTCTTTGAAACCGGATGTAACTTCCCTTCTTCATAACGAGAAAATCTAAAAGGTTCTAGAATTTCAGATTTCTCACCAAGTAACTCATTAGATACAAGATCGCCTAACCCAGCCATTTTGTATCCATGGTTTGCATCAGCTATAATATATACGTTTTCTCTATATCGGTCGAATACGGGAAAACGATCTGGAGTAACACAGCCAATACCGCCAGCTTTTTGCTTTTTGTATTTAGCGTGACATCCATCAAATTGCTTTTGGCAAAAAGCCAAAGCTGAGGTCCATTTATCCTCAAAAGAAGCCCTTGGTTGAAACTCATCTGAGTCATGACCATAAGGGTCAAGACTTATGTCGTTTACAGGTTTATTTATGTCATATGGAGAGGAACCGCCTTGTATACCATCTCTGTAGACATCGGGCTTATAGTAAAAACCCCACATAACATTTTCATGTATAACATCTCCTGTTTTATTTGAGACAAGTGTAGCTTCTGTATCAACATGAATAACTGGGTACTCTGTTCCGTTTGCTGTTTTATAACTTCTTGGATCAACTTCCAACTCACCCTCTTCAAGCGCCATGTATGACCACATAGGTATATCATCAGTAAATGAACCATCAGGTTTTTTTATTTTTACAGTGTTAGGTAATTCTAAAATTTCCCAGAATTTTCTTACCCATGGACCAGCCGCAACAACTAATTGAGTGCATTCAATTTTACCCTCTGATGTTTCTACAGCAGAAACTGCGCCACTACCATTAGAAGAAATTAAATTGTTAACAGTCACACCTTCTAAAACTTTTGCACCAGCCGATACTGCTAACTTATGGAAGCCCTTTATGGCACCTCTATTAGCTCCATATCCTGTTTTCTTTTCGTGTAAAACTGAAGTGATGCCTTGAGCTTGCCAATCTGGCAACATGTCTTTCATATACTTATCACAATCTGATGCTCCCTCGATAAAATCAGAGTCAAATCCTATTTCTTTTTGCTGCTCATAAACTTCAGACATGCCCTCTTGCATAAGCTCGGAGTTGATCTGCATGTAGCCAACTGGCTTGTAAGTTAAAGCCTCAGCATTCTCATTCCAAACATTTACAGAATGAGCCATTAGTCTTCTCATTGCAGGCTGGTAGTAGTTGTTCCTTACAATTCCACATGCAACTCCACTAGCTCCATTTGCAACTTTGGATTTTTCCAAAACGACTACAGAATTATCTTTGAGTTGGCCTTTGCTGGATAATTTTTTACAAAGATGCCATGCGGTGCTCAGACCGTGAATTCCAGCCCCGATTATTAAATAGTCACATTTAGTAGGTAAGCTCATTATTTTAGTAACCTCCAAGCAGTTATATTTTGTCTGCGAGGTATGAAAAAAACACATTTTGTTTCATATTATGAAACAAAATTTTTATAAAAATCTATTATTTATCAACAATAATCGTCAATTGGCAACAATTAGTCGAGAAATTTTAATCGAGGCAGATTGAAGGAGATCAACATAATCCATCATAGTTTTTGGGTTTAAGATGTTTTTACTTCCTGATAAAGCGATTCCGGCAAATGATCTTTTATCTTTGTCTAAAATGGCAACTCCTATTCCATAAGAGTTTTCAAAAGCTTCTCCATGATTAAGCGCATAACCGTTAGTTCTAATTTTGCCAAGTTGTCTTTTTAAATCATTTAAATTTGTAATTGTATTGTTTGTGTGAGGATAAAAATTATAGCTTCGATAAATTGTTGCAATTTCATTTTCAGGTCTGTACGCAAGCATGACTTTTCCTAAAGCACAGCAATGAGCGTCAAGTCTCATTCTAAAAGTTCTAATAGTTGCATCATCATTGTTGTCAGAAATTTTATCGGAATGAACTATTTGAGAGCCTTCAAGCATTGCCAAATATGTAATTAAATTCGTTTTACTAGAGACCTCTTTTAGAATTTCTTTAGAAGTCTCAGAAATTGACTGAAGATAATCTGAGGTTTCTCCAAATTGAAAAGCTTTATGCCCCATAGTGTATGTATTCGATCCCGTATTTTTATGGATATAACCAAGTTGAGATAAAACAGACAATAGTCTAAATGTAGTTGTTCTAGATAAAACTGCTTTTCTAGAAATATTTGATGCCTTCAACGGGAAAATTGATTTTGATAAAATTTCAAGAATTTTAAAAGATTTTTCCAGAGACTTATTTATGTATTTTAAATCTTGTTGCAAAACTGTCCTCCTTCAAACGTTCCACAGTGTGAAACATTATATTAGAGTATAAGTTATTAGCAACTAATGATTAAATTTTACCAGGCACCCAACCAGTTCCAGCTAAAGGAACCCTTGCCATTGCAGCAGCTTCAACTGTTAATGCACATAGGTCCTCAGGTTCAAGATTATGTAAATCGTTTTTACCGCATGCCCTCGCTATAGTTTGGGCTTCAAGAGTCATAACCTTGAGATAATTAGATAATCTTTTTCCACCTTTTACTGGATCTAGTCTTTTCATTAATTTTGGATCTTGTGTATTTATTCCGGATGGGTCTTTACCTTCATGCCAGTCATCGAAAGCACCAGCTGTTGTTCCAAGTTTTTTGTAATCGCTCTCCCACTTTGGATCATTATCACCAAGTGCGATTAATGCTGATGAACCAATGGAAACAGCATCAGCACCCAATGCCATAGCTTTTGCAACATCCGCACCATTTCTAATTCCACCTGAAATAATTAACTGAACCTTCCTGTGCATATCTAAGTCTAATAAAGCATCAACTGCTGGCCTGATACATGCCAATGTTGGCTGACCTACGTTTTCGATAAATACTTCTTGTGTAGCTGCAGTACCTCCTTGCATTCCATCAAGCACCACCACATCAGCTCCTGCTTTTACTGCAAGAGCAGTATCGTAGTAAGGCCTAGATCCTGCAATTTTTACAAATATGGGAACTTTCCAACCTGTTATTTCCCTGAGTTCTAAAATTTTAATTTCCAAATCATCTGGTCCAGTCCAATCTGGATGTCTACATGCTGATCTCTGATCAATTCCTTTTGGTAATGTTCTCATCTCGGCAACACGATCACTTATCTTTTGACCGAGTAACATACCTCCACCGCCAGGTTTGGCACCTTGACCTATCACAACTTCAATAGCATCTGCTTTTCTTAAATCCTCTGGGTTCATTCCATACCTTGAGGGAAGTAATTGGTAAACCAAATGCTTTGATTGTCCTCTCTCCTCAGGGGTCATGCCACCATCGCCTGTTGTCGTTGAAGTCCCGGCAATACTAGCTCCTCTTCCAAGTGCTTCTTTAGCAGGTCCTGAGAGAGCTCCAAAGCTCATTCCAGCAATTGTTATTGGAATATCTAATTCAAGCGGTTTTTTTGCAAATCTTGTTCCAAGAGTGACGTTAGTGCTACACTTTTCTCTGTAGCCCTCTAAAGGGTATCTTGACATTGATGCACCTAAAAAAAGGAGATCGTCAAAATGAGGTAATCTTTTTTTTGAACCACCGCCTCTAATGTCATAAATACCTGTTTCTGCAGCTCTTCGAATTTCAGAGTTTGTATAGTCATCAAATGTCCAAGATTTTCTTGGTGTAGTTTTAAATTTTTCTGCCATTAGTACTCCGATACATTATCTATATTAAAATTATAAAGTTTTCTTGCTGAACCATACATTTTGAAGTTTTTAATCTCTCTTTCATTTATACTTGCTTTTTTTAAAAGAGATCTCAAAATATTTTGATCTTTTTTATTCATTTTTTTCTCTTCGCAGTCAGCACCGAGTGATTTCACCTTACCCTTAATAAAAATATTTGCTTCATAGATACTGTCTCCCAGAGCGTCTCCAGCATCTCCACATATAACTAAATTTCCAGATTGAGCCATGAATGCAGACATATGGCCTACCGATCCTTTAACTATAATATCTATTCCTTTCATTGAAATCCCACAACGTGAACTAGTATCACCATCAATGATCAAAGTTCCACCATGTGCTGTAGCACCGGCTGATTGGGATGCATTGCCCTTAACATGAACAGTTCCAGACATCATATTTTCTGCAACACCTGTGCCCACATTTCCATTTACAATGATATTTGCATTCATGTTCATACCAGCACAATAGTATCCTGTGTGACCATCAATAGTGACTTCAATCTCGTCTTTTAATCCGGCACAAATAGCATGATTTCCATCTGGATTTGAAATTTTAAAAATCTTTTTGTTTGATTTTCTATCTATACTTTGAAGAGTTTCATTAACTTTCCTCAATGACTCTTTTTTTAAATTTAAATTCATTATTTGCCCCAGCTATATACTTTTCCGGGCTCTGGTTCAAAAATTTTTGCTGAATTTACATTTGGTAAATGTGCCATTGCTTGAAACTCTGAGGCAATAGCAACATAATCCTTTGTTTCTGCAACAACTGCGGGCTTACAAGCAATCTCATCTCTAACAATTGCCATGCCATTTTTGGTTCCAGAAATAAATGTGTAAAAACCATCGAGGTCCTTCAGTCCATCCAAAAGTGTTTCTTTGAGTGATTTTTTGTCAGATAATCCGTTTGAAATATAACCTGCTGCGACTTCGGTATCATTCATGGACTTTATATCAATCCCTTTTTTCTGAAGCGATCTTCTTAAATTGTTATGATTTGACAAGGATCCGTTATGTACAAGACATTCATCCTCACCTGTGGAATATGGATGAGAGCCATCTGTCGTGATTGCACTTTCTGTTGCCATCCTTGTATGCCCAATAGCATGTGAGCCAGAAAACTTCTCTAGTGAAAAATTTTTAACAACATCCTTCGGATTTCCCACTTGTTTAAATATTTCTATGCAACTACCATATCCAACTAAACTTAATTCTTCATGATTTTTTAAAATTTCTATAAATTTCTTAGGCTTCATTGCTGTTTCAATTATTAAATGATCTGAAATAGATTTTACTTTGATATCTTTTACATGCTTAGATAGTTTTTTTGAAATTTCTTTTACCTGATCAGTATTAGAGCAGACTGAATATTTATATTTCTTTTTTTTTTCAGATGAGTATATCGCGAAACCTGCACTATCAGGACCACGCGTAGCCATACTTTTCATCATCCCAGTGAGAAATTTACCTAATTGTGAATTGTATTTTTTATTTTTTAAATATATTCCAACTATACCACACATTAAAATTAAATACCCTCATACCCATACTCTAATGACGAGTCAGTAATGCTATGGTAAAAAGAACCACCAAAACTTCTTAATGCATAAAGGTTAAAACAAAACGGTTGGTCGTCTAAATAGTCGATCAATATGTTAATTCCGTTATATGTAGTGTTCACGCAATTATTTGGTTTAAACATATTTTCGTTAAAATTTATTGGAGAACCTTTTTTTAAAACATTTTTTGCATTTACGCCTGATATTTGTAATACAGCTCTTGATTGTGAAATATCTGTAATAGCAAAATCCTGATCTTTTATCGATTTGTAAATTTCTTCTTTCAAGTCAATTTTTTTTGAGATAATTAACCAGGTATCAGGGCCGGTCCACAATACTCTTGTTTCTTGGTTGTGAGAAACTTTTAGGCTTTCTGTCGGTAAATTAAGTTGATTTATGGTAACTTTTTCAATCTCAATTGAGC
Source organism: uncultured Alphaproteobacteria bacterium (assembly GCA_902523135.1). Classification (GTDB taxonomy): domain Bacteria; phylum Pseudomonadota; class Alphaproteobacteria; order HIMB59; family HIMB59; genus HIMB59. The sequence goes on along the minus strand of CABYYB010000009.1, from coordinate 28 downwards.
TTTTTTTAAATTTAGCAATTTGGAAAAT
>CABYYB010000008.1:0-28654 GCA_902523135.1 uncultured Alphaproteobacteria bacterium | reverse complement strand
CCATAAATACTATTTTTGAGCGATCAAAAATTGACATAATATCCCCAAATTTATTATGCACTGTTATTTTTTCTAAATTTTCAGAAATAATTTTTTCACTTAAAATATTAGAGAATTGAATGTGACGCGGTATAATAATTATTTCAAATATTTCACTTAAATTTAATTTTTTTATTATATTTATAACTTTATCATATTCATTTAAGTGAATACTTGCAAAACAAACGATCTTTTTTTTTGAGTTAGGTATATTTGGATTAATATTAAATTTTAAGTTCCCAAAAAAATAAACTTTTTTACAAAATAAATTATTTATGTTTACTTGATCCTTTTTACTTTGTGCAAAAATTAAGTCGTAGTTTTCTCCAATTATTTTACTTAAATTTGGATATTTTGACCATCTGACATAACTTGTATCCGATACTCTGCCATTAACTAAGATATTTTTTAAATTTTTCTTTTTTGAAATAATTAGCCAATTAGGCCAAATTTCTGAGTCAATCCATAAAATTTTTTTAAAATTTGTTCTTGATAAGAAAATATTTACATTCCAAAAAAAATCTAAAGGAAGAAATATACTAATAAGGTTGGGGTATAATTTTTTCGACAATTCAAAAGATGACAATGTAGAACATGATAAAACAATTTTTTTATTATTGAGCCTATCCACTAAGAATTTAATTGAATTCAATTCGCCTATGCTTGCAAAATGAATTAAAAAATCACTTTGTCTGATTTGTGTATAATTTTGGTTTGCGAATATTTTTTGTTTATATGAAAAAAAATTTTCTTTTTTATTAAATATCCTAATTAAACCAATGAATAAAATTACTGGAAAAAACAGAAGTTGTAATAATCTATAGCTAAAAATGAGCATCAATTATTTTTAAATTTTTATTCAAATTGTCTATTATGTATGTATTAAATGAATTTTCGTCGAACTGACTTGGGTTTATTATTTCTTCACCCCAAAAAAAAATACCTTTACTGAATGGCAATGGTATTTTTAATTTATCCCAATTATTAAGACGAAAAAAACGATTGGTTTTAAAAGTTAGTAGAGCGATCTTTAAGTCAAACTTTTTAGCTAATTTGTAAATATTGGTGTTAATTTCATAAGGTGGTCCATGAGGTGCATCTGGTGTAATATAAATGCAATCTCCTTTTTCTACGGCTATACTGATTTCTTTTATTAGAGCGGTAGGTTTATCTTTTTCGCGTAAAAGAGGATCTAAACCAAATTTTCTTTGAACTAAAGTACTTATTTGACCATCTCTGTGAGATGTTGCAACGGGTCTTAATTTTGGTTTAAATTTCCAACTAAACGTAGAACCCATAAGTTGGTTATGCCAAATAAGTACAATGATTGATTTATTATCTTGTAATTGTTTTTCTATGACCTCTTCATTTACACCTGACCAATTACTTGTTTTTTTTATAAGTGATAATGACAGATAAATTAAATTTACAAAAATAAACTTAAAGAATTTATTCTTAGATAATTTTTTAAGCATTTTTTTTAATCTGTCTTTGATAAAGATTATAATAATTTTTTTTCTTTGCCATTAAGGATTTATGAGTTCCCTTCTCAACAACCTCACCATTTTCTAAATAGTAAATTTCATCAAAATTTTTGATCGTGCTTAATCTATGTGCAACTACAATCATTGTAATTTTAGGCAAATGATACAAATTATTGAATAGCTTAGACTCTGTTTTAAGATCTAAATTTGAAGTTGGCTCATCTAATAATACAACAGGGCTTTTTTGAGCAAGAGCTCTCGCTATTGAAATTCTTTGCCTTTGTCCCCCAGATAATTTAATTCCATTTTCTCCAATTTTAGTATCCAATTTTAAAGGTAGTTTATTTGCAAAATCATTTACACATGCAATATTAGCAAAATGATTTATATTTGATTGATTGTGACCAGAGTTATATTTTATATTTTCTGATATAGTTCCATCAAACAAAACTGTATCTTGGCTAACTAGGCTAAATATATTTCTAAGACTATTTAATTTTAATTTTTTTATATCAATTTCATTTATTGTTATGTCACCTTTAGTGATATCAAATAATCTCAAAAATAAAGCCATAAGTGTTGATTTACCTCCTCCAGAGGGTCCCACAAATGCAACTTTTTTTCCTGATTTAAGGTTAAAATTAACTCGGTTAATTATATTTTTATTTGTATTTTCGTATTTGAAAAAAACCTCTTTAAAACTCAAGGTCTTGAAATTTTTTATTACCTTAGATCCTCCAATTGTTTCGTTTTTAAAATCTATAAATTCAAATATTCTGGAGGCAGCACCAAGACCGCTTTGAAGTAAAACATTCACGTTTATTAGGTTTTTAAGTGGTGCATAAGCTAACATTAGACTTACTAAAAAACTCATCAATTGCCCAGCTGTCATATTTTCGTTAATTACAAAAATACCCCCTCCAAATATTGCTAAACCAGCTGCCATTGAACCCAATGTTTCCGTAAAAGGTCTGGATCTAGCAGTAATTTTTTCCTGTTTAAAATTCAATTCTCTAGCTTGCTCAATTTCTTTATTAACTCTTTTGATTTCAAAATTTTCTGCATTGAAAGATTTTACATTTTTGATTCCTCTAAAGACCTCTTCTAAATTTGAAGCTAAAGTTCCAACTTGTTCTTGTAAGTTTTTTGTGACTCTTCTAATTTTTTTACCTAAAACTCTTATTGGAACAATAGCCAATGGAAAAATTACTATAGAAATGCAAGCTAATTTCCAATTTTGATAAAACATATTTCCAATTAAAACAGTTAAAGTTAAAGAGTCTTTAATTAATGCAGTATATGTGTTGGCCATTGCCCCACTTAAGTAATAAGTATCTGTAGTAATTCTTGTAATTAATGATCCTATTTTATTTTTAACGAAAAACCCATAATGCACATTTATTATATTTTTAAAGACATCACGTCTGAGTTTTTCAATAATCCTATGACTCATAAATTGCAAAGAAGTAATTTGTATATAAGTTACTAATCCTTTTATTATCCCAGTAATTAAAATAGCAATGGGTATAAAATATAAATAAAACCTATCAGCATTAATCAAAACATTGTCAAGTGCTGGTTTAACCAACCATGCATGAAAACCTGTGCATAGAGCAGCAATAATCATACATAAAATAGCAACGAACATTCTTAATTTAAAATTAAGAAATAATTTGGAAATTCTTATAAAATGTTCTTTAGACTCAGACATTAAGGTGACTACCAATTATTATACTAAAAAGTATGCTGATACCGTAATAGTTATTGCGACTAAAGTATGAACCTGCCTTTTCAGGTATATTTTTCCACATAAAATTGAGATCTATAATGTTTAATAAGAAAATTGTGATCAATAAGACATAGTATAAAAAACCGAAATTCAAGCCACTTCCAAAAAATGCCAATAAAAAATATTTAAAAAAAATCATTAAATTTAAAATGATCATTCTACCAGCTCCAAAAAATAATGTGCTAGAGTATAATTTTAATTCTTTGTCTTCTTTTTCATCCTGAGTAGCATAAATAGTATCATAAGTAAGTGTCCAAAAAATTAGTGACACATATAAAATGAGAACAGATGAAAAGGGTACGTTTGAGCCCATAGCCACCCAGCCAATAAAACAGCCCCAATTATATGTCAAAGCTAAAATTAGCTGTGGCAAGAAAAAAAATCTTTTTGCTAAAGGGTATAAAATTATCAAAGGAGTGATAACAAGCCCTAGTACAATAGCTTCATAATTTAATTGTAATAAAATTATCAAACCTATTATTAAAAGAAAAAATAAAAGTATGAGTGAATTCTTTAAACTTATCTGTGATGAGGCTAAAGCTCTATTTTGTGTTCTACTAACTTTCCTATCAATGTCTTTATCAATAAAATCATTTACTATGCATCCAGCAGATCTCATAACTACTGAACCTATAAAAAAAATTATAAACAAAATTAAATTATTATTATACGAACCATTTGTTGAGGATGCTAAAATGAAACTAATTGGGTAAAAAAGTAGAAGAAAACCAATAGGTTTATCTAATCTAATTAAAAGAATGTATGGGTGTGTGAAAGGTGGAAATAATTTAAAAATTAAATTATTCTTATAATTGTTATTCATGAAGAGGGTTTATTGTAATTCAATTATAAAGCAGGGTAGCACTTATGAGCTAGAAAAAAAGTATTATATCCATCTTGTAAAAGTTATAAGGCTTAAAATAGGAGATGAGATCTCTTTGTTCAACAATATTTCTGGTGAATGGAAGTGCGAAATAATTGATATAAAAAAAAATTTTTTAAAAGCGAAATCGATAAGTCAAATCTCAGCACCTCGAGCAGAAACTCTGATAGACTTGATGTTTTCTCCCATAAAATACCAAAACAGTGAGTTGATCATAAGACAATCAACTGAGATGGGTGTGAGATGTCTTTTTCCAACATCATTTAATAGAACTATAAACACAAAGATTAATCTTGATAAGTTTAATACATATGCAGTAGGTGCTGCTCAACAAAGTGGAAGATTATCAATACCAAACATAGACAAGTTAATTGATCTAAAAGATAGGTCTAATATTATGTCTGGTAAAACAGTGCTGATGTTCGATGAAAATCTCAAAGGAGTTCATCTATCACAAGCTAAAATAAAACCGAATAGTGAAATTTTAGTTGTTATAGGGCCTGAAGGAGGTTTTGAGGAGGAGGAAAGAGCATTTATTTCAGATAGCTCAAAAAATTTCTTTAATGTGAGTCTAGGCCCAAACATTTTGAAAGCTGATACAGCAGTTATTGCCGCACTTAGTTTAACATTTCACTATTTTTCATAATTATAGCGGATTTAAGCGACATCCTGTCAATATACTGTACAAAAAAGATTACTAATATGTTTTAGATGAAGTCAATATTTTCGTTATTTTTTTTTCTTGTATCTTTTAAGGCGTTTGGAAAACAAGCCACTGACTGGCAATTAAGTTTTCAAAATCCTGCCACAGATTTGATGGGCAGTGTAGTTGGACTCCATAACATAATTTTGATTGTAATGACTTTAGTTACTTTATTTGTCTTATTTCTTCTTTTCTATGTCTCTTTTCGTTTCAGCGCAAAAAGAAACCCAATTCCATCTACAACAACTCACAATACAGTTGTTGAAGTTTTGTGGACTGCAATACCAATTGTAATCCTTGTAGTACTTGCGATACCATCTTTTAAGCTCTTATACCAACAAGAAAAAAGCGAAAACTATGATATGACTGTTAAAGTCATTGGTCATCAGTGGTATTGGGAATACGAATACCCTGATCACGGTGACTTTTATTTTGAAAGTTACATGGTTCAAGATGCAGACCTTCAAGAGGGAGACTTAAGACTCTTGACAGTTGACAATCCTCTTGTAATTCCTGCCAATAAAAATATTCAAATACTAATAACCGCTGGAGATGTTTTGCACAGCTGGGCTGTACCCTCAATGGGATTAAAAACTGATGCCGTCCCTGGAAGACTCAATGAAACGTGGGTCAATGTTAAAGAACCAGGAATATACAGAGGACAATGCTCTGAAATATGTGGTACTGGTCATGGATTTATGCCAGTTGTTGTAAAAGTATTACCTGAAAGCGAATTTATTGCATGGGCTAATGAAGCTAAAAACAATTACGCAATCAATGAAGATATTAAAACTAACGAAACAAATGAGGAAATCATTATTTCACAAAATAATTTAATACAATTAGAGGAGAATAATTTATGAGTTCAGATTCATTAGCAATGGATGATCATCACGATCATAAGCCAGGCTTTTTCACAAGATGGTTTTTTTCCACAAACCATAAAGATATTGGAACGTTATACTTAATTTATGCAATTGTAGCTGGTGTAGTAGGGGGTGCCCTTTCAGTTATTATGAGAATGGAACTATCTGAACCTGGTATGCAGTTTGTTGCAGATGGACAAATGTGGAATGTAATTATCTCAGCTCATGGATTACTAATGATCTTTTTTGTCGTAATGCCTGCATTGATAGGGGGCTTTGGAAATTGGTTTATTCCACTAATGATTGGCGCACCTGACATGGCTTTTCCAAGATTGAATAATATTAGTTTTTGGTTATTGGTTCCTGCATTATTTTTAATAGCAGGTTCGATGTTTGTTGGCAGTGGTGCTGGAACTGGATGGACTATTTACCCACCTTTAAGTTCGATTACAGGGCACAGCAGTCCTGCTGTAGACATGGCCATTTTTTCACTTCATTTAGCAGGTGCTTCATCAATACTTGGTGCCGTCAACTTTATTACAACTATTTTGAATATGAGAGCACCAGGGATGACTATTCATAAAATGCCTCTTTTTGTTTGGGCAATGTTAGTTACAGCTTTTCTTCTTTTACTTGCTGTTCCAGTTCTAGGTGGGGCTATTACAATGCTTTTAACAGATAGAAACTTTGGAACAACTTTTTTTGATCCTGCCGGTGGAGGGGACCCTGTTCTATTCCAGCATTTATTCTGGTTTTTTGGTCACCCAGAGGTTTACATTATGATTTTGCCAGCTTTCGGTATCGTCTCACATATTGTATCTACTTTTTCAAAAAAACCTGTATTTGGATATTTAGGTATGGCCTATGCAATGGTTGCTATTGGATTTATCGGTTTTGTCGTTTGGGCTCATCATATGTACACAGTAGGGTTTAGTGCAAATGTTAGAGCTTATTTTATGCTTGCTACAATCGTCATAGCTGTACCCACAGGTGTTAAGATTTTTAGTTGGATCGCTACAATGTGGGGGGGTTCTATAACATTCACGACCCCTATGTTATTTGCTCTAGGATTTATTTTTCTTTTTACTCTAGGTGGAGTAACAGGTGTAATTTTAGCTAACGCAGGTATTGATGTCGTTTTACATGATACATACTACGTTGTTGCCCATTTCCATTACGTATTAAGTATGGGAGCGGTGTTTGGTATTTTTGCGGGAATTTATTATTGGTTTGGTAAAATGAGCGGAAAAAATTACTCTGAGTTTTTTGGTAAGTTACATTTTTGGTTATTCTTTTTAGGAGTTAACTTAACCTTCTTTCCTCAACACTTTTTAGGATTAGCAGGTATGCCTAGACGTATTCCAGATTATCCAGATGCTTATGCTGGATGGAATATTATATCCTCAATTGGGTCCTATATATCATTTGCTTCATTTATTCTATTTATTTTCATAATAGTTTACGCATTATTTAAAGGTAAAAAAGCAGAAGCAAATCCATGGGGTGAGGGTGCGAAAACACTTGAGTGGACATTACCGTCTCCTCCACCTTATCACCAGTTTGATACATTGCCCGAAGTAAAAAATTAATTTGTGTTAGAAAAAAAGCATCATCAAACTTTTGTACAGACAGAACAAAACCTGTTCTTTTTGCAAGTTGTTAATTTTTTAAAACAACTTTATGTACTAATTAAACCTGGAGTAATCTCTCTTGTAATATTTACGGCTTTATGTGCGATGTTATTAGCCCCATCTGATAAAAGTTTATTTATAAAAGGAATGACTCTTACCCTTATAGCAATGGGAGCATCTGGTTCAGCTATTTTAAACATGTGGTTTGATCGAATAATTGACTCTAAAATGGATAGAACAAAGTTTAGACCTATTCCTTCAGGAAATATCTCAGCAAATACAGCACTTGGGATTGGATTAATTTTTTCTTTTTTTTCTGTAGTAGGTTTATTTTTCTTTGGAAATATTAAGGCCTCAATCTTATTAGCATTTACAATTCTTTATTACTCTGTTTTTTATACAATGTATCTGAAGCACAAAACTGCACAGAATATAGTAATTGGCGGTTTAGCAGGTGCTCTCCCTCCAGTCATTGCATGGATAAGTATTTCAAGTGAACAAATTTTCTACCCGTTAATATTATGCTTAATAATATTTTTATGGACACCTCCACACTCTTGGGCATTAGCTATATTTAGAAACCAAGATTACTCTGACGCTGATATACCGATGTACCCCGTTAAACACGGCATAAAAAAAACACTTTTTATGATGAATATTTATACTTTTTTAATGGTTGCATCAGTGAACTCCCTTTATTTTCTTAAATACACCGGAATGAGCTTTTTTTTAGGCTCCAATCTTCTCAATGCATATTTTATTTACAAACTTTTTAAACTTAATAAGTCACAAAATACTAAGAAAGAATCAATTAAACTTTTTGGATATTCAATTGTGTATCTGTTTCTTATTTTCACTTTAACAGTTACTGATAAATATTTATTCTAATGAAAAGAAAAAATAAAAATTTATTAGTCTTGGCTTTACTTTTCATGCTCGTGACAGCATTTTATTTTATTACAATATTTAGAATTAAATCTGGTATTTGAACGTATCAAATAAAAACAAAACATTAATTTTTTTAATGTTGATACTTGGATTTATGCTAAGTCTAGTAATTTTTTCTGTGCCACTATATAAGCTTTTTTGTGACCTAACTGGATTTCAAGGTTTTAACAAAGAAGTTAAAATTCAAGAACAACACCAAAATATCAACTCGGGGGAACTTGATATAAAAGTTATATTTTCAGCTCAGGTAAATGAAGGTTTGGACTGGATGTTCGAAGCTCCTCAAAAAATGAATATTACAGAGGGTGTAAAGTATGATGTTGTTTTTAAAGCTAAAAACAATACTAATGTTAGCACAACAGGTACGTCTATATTTAACATTTTACCACCTAAAATTGGCCCATACCTATATAAGATTGAATGTTTTTGCTTTATTGATCAAACCATAAAACCAAATCAAGTTGTTGAGTTTCCTGTCACTTTCTACTTAGATCCATTGATACTTGACGATCCCGAGGCAAGTAGGACTAAGAATGTCACTTTGTCATATACCTTTTTTGAGAAAAAAGAATGAAATATTGTTTAAATGGTTGATTTAGTATTTAAAGACTCTGAAAAGAAACATAAATTTCATCTTGTAAATCCCAGTCCCTGGCCATTAGTTGGAGCTTTTTCAGCTCTTTTTCTAGTTTCAGGTGCTATTTTGTATATGCACTATGAGATGCTATGGCCTATGTTGGCAGGTCTTGTTCTAATACTTTTTACAATGTTTATGTGGTGGCGAGACATAATAAAAGAAAGTACTTTTTTAAAAGTACACAATTCAATCACTGAGATTGGTCTTAGGTGGGGTATGGCTCTGTTCATCACATCAGAAGTTATGTTTTTTGTCGCTTTCTTTTGGGCTTTTTTTGATGCAAGTCTATTACCTAAAACATTCTTAGCCGAATACAAAGAAGTTTTCACAGGTACTCTTGGAATAGGAGTTTGGCCTCCAAAAGGAATTGAAACTTTTGACCCACTAGACATCCCATATTTAAATACCTTAATTTTACTTTTATCAGGTACTACCTGTACATGGGCACACCACGAACTAAGAGAGGGAAATAATAAAGAGGCTCTTAGAGGTTTATATTACACAGTTTTTTTAGGTTTCATATTTTCACTTTTACAAATATATGAATACCAACATGCAACTTTTGGTTTTACTGAGGGTATATATCCTTCAACTTTTTTTATGGCAACCGGTTTTCACGGTTTTCATGTATTAATAGGTACTTTGTTTTTATTAGTCTGTTTATTGAGAATAAGAAAAGGTCATTTAACCCCAAAAAGACATTTTGGTTTTGAGGCAGCTGCATGGTATTGGCATTTTGTTGATGTTGTTTGGTTGTTTTTATACATAAGTATCTATTGGTGGGGAAGATAAACCAAAGATTTTTATTTTTTACATTTAAACTAAATTTTATTTATGAAGAATAAGTCATCATTAACATTTGTATTTATAGGAATTTCTATTTTAACCTTTATCTTAGGTTCGTGGCAACTTTACCGGCTAAATTGGAAAAATGATTTAATGGACAATATTCGTAATTCAATTCTCAATCCCACTTTGTTTTCAGATGATCTAAATTACAATAATTTAGTTTCAGTAAAATTAGATGATAATTATACCATTCTAAACAAACCAGTTTATTTAGAGTCAAAAATATTTAAAGGAAAACCAGGTTATCACCTAATACTTCCGGTAAAGTATAAAAATAGTATATATAGTGTCATCAATTTTGGATGGTTTTTAGACAAAGATGTAGATCAAGTTCAAAATATCATTCAAAGATATCAATCTATAGACAACCCTAAGGTATACATAAGAGATTTTAATTCAGATAAATCTTTTTTTACCCCAGAGAATGATTTATCAAATAATATTTGGTACTCTGTTAATAAAACTGATTTTAGTCAATTTTATCAATATGCATTCCTATCCAAATATTATTTTGTTCTTTTAGATGATAGGGTATCTAAATATACCTTTAATCCCCTTGTATTTTTGAGAAATAATCATTTGAATTATTCAATAACTTGGTTTTTGCTTAGCTTGTCAAGTATCGTTATGCTGTTAATTATAAGAAGGAAATATGAATAAACTTAAAGAGTATTTTAAAAGCTATTATGTGTTGAATGACGTCAGTGGTCTTTTATTTTGGGATAACGCAACTAATTTACCAAAAAAAAGTATTGAGTCTAGATCAGAGCAAATGTCTATTTTATCTAAATTTACAGATAGAATATTTAGAAGTGAAGATATTCAAGAAGAAATTCAAAAAGCTGAAAATACAAAATTAAGCGAAGCAGATAGTATGTCTTTAAAACTAATGAAGAGTATTATCGTTAAAGAAAATGCCATTGACCCAGATTTGAAATCTCTACTGATAAAAAAAAAACTAACTTGTGAGCACTTATGGAGAGAGGCTAGATCAAAAAATGATTCTTCGATAATTGAAAAAGATTTCAATGATCTATTAGATTTAGTGCATGAGGAAGCGAGTCAATTAGCTAAAGCTACTAATCTATCACCTTATGACTCATTAATTTCAAAATATGATATGGATTATGACTCATCAAAGATTGACCAAGTTTTTTCAGTAATTGAGAGAGAAATAATACCTAAATATTTGGATATTAAAAAAATTAAATTACCTCATGTTTATAAATCAAATATTTCAGAATCAGAAATATTAAAAATGATTAAAGTAAAATTAAAACAGCTAAGCTTCGATTTTGATAGAGGTAGAATTGATCAATCTCATCACCCTTTTTGTGGAGGAGCTACAAATGATGTAAGAATAACAACCAGGTTTGAAGACAATATATTAGAGTCCTTATCAGCATTATTTCATGAGACAGGCCATGGAGTTTATGAGCAGAATCGACCTAATGAATATCTTTATGAGCCATTGGGTCAATCTCGTAGTTTAAGTGTCCATGAAAGCCAATCTCTTTTTTTTGAAAATCATATCTTTAAATCAAAAGTTTATTTTAAAATTATAAACAATATTTTTGATAACTCTAAAGATTTGGAAAAATCGTTTTTAGAACACTATCATACTGTGAGAGTTAATCCTATAAGGGTTAGTGCTGATGAATTTTCTTACCCGATCCATGTTTATATCAGGTATAAAATTGAAAAAGAGATATTTAAAAATAAAATTTACTTTAAAGATATTAAAAATTTATGGAACGAAAACTATTTAAATAATTTGTCAATCAATCTAATTTCAGAAACAGAGGGGGTTCTCCAAGATATTCATTGGTATGAAGGTATATTTGGTTATTTCCCTACTTATGCACTTGGTGCTATGATAGCCTCACAAATTAAATATAATTGCCCTTTATTTGATATTTTTTTAGACAACCCTAATGAAGAAAATATAAATAATTTAATCATTTGGTTAAATACTAATATCCATCAAAAAGCTTCTTTATATTCATCTGATGAAATGTTAAAAAGCATTTCTGGCGAGAATTTAAACTCAAAATATTATTTAGATCATTTGGTTGATAGATTTGTTAAATGAAATATATAAGTACGCGAGATGATAAAAAAGAGTACTCTGCTGAGCAGGTACTCAATTTCGGTCTAGCACCAGATGGAGGTCTATTTATTCCAAATGAAATTCCAAAATTTAGTAATAATCAAATAAATGTATTAAAAGGAAAGAATTATTTTGAAATAGCAAACTTTATTTTAACCCCCTTTTTATCAGATTTATTTGAAGCTCCAATAATTGAAAAGATTATCGAAGAGGCATATTGTAAATTTGATAAAGAAATTGTTTCAATATCTAACATAGGTGACAACGATCTATTAAATTTATTTCATGGTCCGACATTAGCATTTAAAGATTATGCTATGTGTTTGTTAGCTAAGATATATGAATACTATTTAAAGAAACTAGATAAAAAATTAGTAGTTATCGGAGCAACTTCTGGCGATACCGGTTCTGCTGCAATTCAAGCCTTTAAAGATATTGAAAATATTAGTATTTTTATTTTACACCCTCATAACTCCACATCTCTCTTCCAAAGAAAACAAATGACAACTAGTGGAGGTAAAAATGTCTTTAATATTGCACTAAATGGAAGTTTTGATGATTGTCAAAATTTAGTAAAAAAACTTTTTAGAGATAAAGATATAAATAATAAACATAGCTTTACTGCAGTGAATTCAATTAATTGGTTTAGGGTGCTACCACAATCAATTTATTATGCATGGTCATATCTTAATCATAATATTGATAATTTTGTTGTACCAAGTGGTAATTTTGGAAATATATATTCTGCTCATTTGCTAAAGTCAATGGGATTTCCAATAAATAAATTAATTGTTGCGACTAATGAGAATAATATTTTACATCGAATTATAAGCAATAATGATCTACATCTTTACAATGTTGTAAAAACTAATAGCCCTAGCATGGATATAACAATATCAAGTAATTTTGAAAGACTTTTAGCGGAGCTTCTTGGACCAGGAGCAACAAATGAGCTTTTTCAAAACATACAAAACAATGAACATAATAAAAAATTAGAGAGTTCTATTCATAAGTCATTATCTGAGAAATTTTTATCTGAGAGTGCAACTTCTAAAGAGGTTGAAAATCAAATTAAAATCACATATGAAAATTACAAAATTTTATTAGACCCTCATACAGCTGTTGGCATAGTATGTGCGGAAAAATTAAATTTAAAAAAAGCAATGTGTCTTGCTTGTGCCCATCCAGTAAAATTTCAGGAAACTGTCCAAAAGGCATTAGGTAACAATGTAAAATATGATAAAAATATAGAATTTCTTAATGATGAAAAATTTGCAATTTTAGACAACAATTACAAGGAAATAGGAGATTATATAGAAGCACATGCCTAATATTCATAAGCTTAAAAATGGAATGACCTTAATAACAGATTATGTAAACACTGTAGAAACAGTAAGTGTAGGAATGTGGAACAAGGTTGGGGCAAGAAATGAGCGAAAAGAAATCAACGGTGTTGCTCACTTGTTAGAGCACATGGCATTCAAAGGAACAAAAAATAGATCAGCTGCTCAAATAGCAAAAGAGGTTGAACTAGTAGGTAATTCTCACAATGCTTATACTTCAAGAGAAATAACCGCATATTACATGAGTGGTTTAAAGGAAAATGTTGAACTATCCATAGACGTAATTAGCGATATATTGCAGTTTTCAACTTTTGACTCTAAGGAACTCGATAAAGAGAGAGGAGTCATATTACAAGAGATTGGAATGTATGCTGATGAGCCAGATAGTATTGTTGCTGATAAATTCGACGAGTTAGCTTACCCGGACCAACCCATGGGTAGGTCAATTTTAGGTACCGCTGAAATTATAAAGTCTATATCAAGGGATGAAGTAGAGGGTTTTATGAAAGGATTCTATAACCCAAAAAAAATGGTGTTTTCTGTATCAGGAAATTTTGAAGAGGACAAAATAATTAAACTTGTTGAGGAGAAATTCCAAAATCTCCCTCTGGGCGACGACGATTATATTCCAAAATCTTCTTATGTTGGTGGAGAATACCGTCAAGAGAAAAATTTAGAACAGGTAAAGTTATTACTAGGTTTTGAGGGTGTAGATATTCATTCAGACCTTTACTATGCAACAAGAGTTTATTCAACACTTCTCGGCTCTGGTATGTCTTCAAGATTATTTCAAGAAATTCGAGAAAAAAGAGGATTGGTTTATAGCATATACAGTAGTGGTGATTTCTTTTCTGACTCAGGTATTTTTTATGTCTATGCCGGCACAGGGCACAAGGAAGTTAAAGAATTAATACCCGTACTATGCGATCAATTAAATATTAATGCTAATACCTTTACAGAGGAGGAATTAACGAAGACTAAGGCTAAATTTAAAGTGGGAATTCTAAAAGGAGAGGAAAGTATCTCAACGAGATGTAGATCTAACGCTTCTAGTTATTTAATGCACAATAAAGTCAGATCTCCCGATGAATTTATTTCGAAGATTGACTCTGTGCAATTAGAGGACCTTGAAAAAGCAAGAAAAAAAATATTAGACTCAAATTTGACTCTGTCATCAATAGGTCCTATTGAAAACCTTGAAACAGCTGAACTAGTTAAACGAAGACTCAGTTAAATTTTCTGCCGCTTTTCTTGCAAGAATATCAACTTGGTTATTAAATTCATCGATATTATGTGCCTTTACCCAAATCCAATTAATATTTTTACTAAGATTTAATTCGTCTAATCGTTTCCAAAGCTTTTTATTTTTTACAGGCTTTTTAGATGAGGTTTTCCAATTATTTTTTTTCCAATTAAATATCCAATTTGTGATGCCTTGCTTAACATAATTACTATCGGTATTAAGATTTATATCATTATGCTGATCAAGGAATTCTAACGCTTTGATTGCTGCCATTAGCTCCATTTGATTATTTGTTGCATTTCTTTCAAATCCAGCTCTATAAGAAATATCATTTTTATTAATTATTAAAAACGCCCAACCCCCATTTCCAGGGTTTCCGAGACATGAGCCATCTGTGTATACCTTTATCAAAAAAATTCCTGTAAATTATTATTTTCATGAAATTTAAATATTTCAAAAAACTCCAAGGGATTTTTATGTTTAACGTCTCCTTCAAGATTAAAATTTAAATCATAAATTCTTGTTAAAAAAAAACGAATTGCACTCACTTTTAAATAAAAATTAAAGTGGTTTTTCTCTTCTGGTGTTAATTCGATACTCTCTTTATAAGATCTTAAGAAACTCACATAATTTTCTTCAATAAATTTATTTTCTGAAAAAAACCAAGCATTCACAAAAGTAGCCAAATCATAAATGATTGTATCTGTACAGGAAAAAAAGAAATCTATAAATCCTGAAACTTGATCTCCAACAAAAAATATGTTGTCTTTAAATAAATCTGCGTGAATGTTTATCTTTCTTAAATTTTGGGGAAAACTATCACTTAATGTATGAATGTTATTCAATATATATTTGTATTCACTAGAATTTATTTTTGTTTCGTTTTTAGAAAACTGACTTATAATAAACTTCCATGTGGGTAATAGCATCATATTTTCTCTAAAAAGTTCGGAATGATCTCCAAATTGATGTAACTTAGCAATTGAATTTCCTAGTGATTTTAATTGCTCTAAATTAGGTTTCACTACTGGACTACCTTCAATAAAACTATAAATACAACAGGGTTTGCCTTTTATTTTAAATAAGTTTTTATTATTCAAAGTCAAACTTAATGGACAAGAAATGCCATTATCATAAAATAATTTCATTAAATTATTAAAATAAGGTAAATCTTGTTCTTCAGTTCTTTTCTCAAATAGAGTTAAAATAAATTTTTTATTATCGCTTAATTTTACTAAATAATTAGTATTTTCAACTCCCTCTTTAATACCCTCAAATTCAATTATTTTTCCTAGAGGCTGAAATAATTCTTGAGCCTCAGAAAGAGATACTTCGGTATAAACTGCCATTTATAGTTAATTTTAGAGTTTAAATTGTGATAGATAAAGATACTTATTTAAAACAGTGGTGGTTAAAGTTGTTAGTTAATAGTTTTAAGATCAATAATAGTTTTGTTTAATATTTTAGCCTTACTATCCTCAGATATTTCTGAAAAGTAATTGATAATTAATTTGTTCAGCTCAATTGAAGCCTGATTTTTGATTGATTGGACAGCAGAGAGCTCTATTTGTTTTATTCTGTCCAGAGAGTTCTTTTCTTTTGATTGGATCGTTAAGGCAGTTTTATCAATTATATTTTTTGAGATAGATTCAGACTGGGACTTAGCATTGTTTATGATCTCATCAATTTTGTTAGATAGATCTTCAGTTTGTTTTTCTGCATCTTTTAACTTTATTTCAGCTTCAGAAAAGGATTTAAGAGATTTATCAATATTTTCTTTTATTTCATTTATTTTTGAGTCTAGACCACCAATCATCATACTTTTGAAAGGTTTAATCATTAGAATAATAAATGTAATAAATGAAATTAATAACCAGAACTTAGGATCTTGAAATAAATAGCTCATTAAAGGTTGATATTACCCTTTTCTATGTTAGTTACTTTTGACAAAAAATTAGTTGCTGAGTCTTTAAGTTGATCGTTTAGTTCAGATATCGCAGTATCCTTTTCTTTCGCGACTCTTTCCTCAGTTTGTTTGATTTCATGTTGGATCTTTTCTTCCGTAGCTTTGATTAAGTCTTCACTTTCTTTTAAAGCTTTATCTTTGGCATCATTAATAATTTGTGATGCTTGGTTCTTTGCCTCAGTAAGTTTAGCTTCGTAGTTTTCAATTATTGACTCAGCTTTTTTGATTAATTCATCTTGTTTTGAGATATGTGATTTTACAAAATCATCTCTTTGATTCAAAAAAGCTCTAATTTTAGGAAGTGTTATGTATGTCAATACTGTAAACAGTATTACAAAAAAAACACCCAGCCAAAAAAGCTGAGATATAAAAAACTCTACTTGCTCTAATTGAGGCATCCGTTAGTCAGTCCCTGTTAAGAAAACAGAATTACTAATGCTATAACCAATGCAAATAAAGCAATAGCTTCAACTAGGGCAAAACCTAACATTGTCATGGTAAAAACTTCGTTTCTTGCAGCTGGATTTCTTCCAACAGCAGTAATAAAAGCAGCAAAAACATTGCCAATACCAATTCCAGCACCGATCACGCCGATCACAGCTAAACCTGCACCCAAGTATTTTAGTCCTTCAACTAGTTCCATATTTACCTCCTTATGTTCATCTAGTGTAAGTGTAAAGCGTCGTTAATATACAAACATGTTAATATTGCAAAAACATATGCCTGCAAAAATGCAATTAATATTTCTAAACCTGTTAAAGCTATTATGAATACTAATGGCAAAATTCCAAAAAAACCTAGCGCAGAGACAAACCCTGCAAAAACTTTTAGTAAAGTATGACCAGCAAGCATGTTAGCAAAAAGTCTAACAGATAAGCTTATTGGTCTGGAGAGATAAGATATTATTTCAATTGGTATCAATAAAGGAAGCATATATACGGGCAAGCCAGGGATAACAAAAAAGCTAAAAAATTTTACGCCATGTTTTACAAAACCTAAAACTGTAACAAAGATAAACACACCCATTGCAAGAGCTAAAGTCACTATGATATGGCTAGTAAAAGTAAAGCTGTAAGGAATCATACCAAAAAGATTTCCAAATAAAATAAACATGAACAAAGTAAAAACTAAAGGAAAGTATTTTTTGCCCTCTTTACCTACAGTGTCTGCTAATAAACTATTTATAAAATTAAAACCAAGCTCAGCAGCAACTTGAATTCTGGTCGGGTAAAGGTCACTTACAGAGTTTGTTTTTTTTGCTTTTAAAAAAGGCACTGTAAAAAAAATTAAAATAAACGCTGTTGTAATAGTCATCCATAGAGCAGAATTAGTAAAAGAGATATCAAAACCTAGAAAATTAATGTCAACAATGGGTTGTATTTCAAACTGTTTGAGAGGACTCTCACCCTTAGCCATGAGGTAATAAAACAGATTTATTTAGAGTTTTCTATGCGACGTATAAGCCTGTAAATATTCAATAAACCTGCAAAAAAACCAAGTATTATCAACGTTATTAAACCAATAGGTTTGCTATCAAACACCTTATCAATCAACAATCCAATAACAACAGAAACAATTAAAGCGCCTAATAATTCAGTTGAGATTCTATAAGCAAAGCTAAGACCTTGCATACTTGGCTTTTTATTATCATTTTCTTCATCATTTGCCATTATTCAGCGTACTTTACGGCTTCTTCTAATTCAACAGAGACTATTTGAGAAATTCCCTCCTCGGGCATTGTAACACCATAGAGTCTGTCTACTCTAGACATTGTCATTCGATTATGAGTAACAATAATAAATTTGGTTTGAACTTTTTCTGAAATTTCTTCAACCATACTACAAAATCTATCCACATTATTGTCATCTAGAGGAGCATCAACCTCATCCAATATACAAAAAGGTGATGGGTTCGCTATAAATACAGCAAATAATAATGAAATTGCAGTTAAAGCCTGCTCACCTCCAGATAATAAAGTTATATTTTGCATTTTCTTACCTGGAGGACTGGCAAATATCTCCAAACCAGAGTTTAAAGGATCTTCATCATTTTGGATAAGTTTTAGATATGCTTTACCTCCACCAAATAACTTAGTGAATAGTCTCTCGAAATTTTCATTAACAATTTTAAAAGCTTCTTTTAGTCTCAATACACCTTCTTTATTAATTTTATTAATTGCCTCATGTAATTTTTCTATAGATTCTTGAATTTCATTTTTATCTTTAATTGTTTCATCAACTTTTTCTCTTAATTTTACATATTCATCTTCAGCAAGTAAGTTTACAGCACCAATTCTCTCCCTTTCAGCGTTTAATCTTAATACTCTTTTCTCTGCGGTCTCTAAATCATCATCTCTTTTGAATTTATCTACCTCATTTTCTAAGTTTAATAAATCAACATTAATTTTTTCTCTACATGATTGAGCGAGCTGAGTTAGATTATTTGAATAATTTGAAATTTCTGACTCCTTTCGTATTAGCTCCTCCTTTACAACAGAGTAATTTTGTTCTTTATTTCTCAGCTCTTTTGAGAGGTTTTCTAAAAGATTTTCTTGCTCTTGTAATTTATTGTCAAAAAGTTTTTTTTCGTCATCTAGTTGCTTAATTTTATTAAGTAAAAATTGTCTTTTGCTATCAATATCTCCTGGATTGTTTTCAGAAATTTCTAATTCTTCTTTAGCAGTTTTTATTCTTTGATTTAAGTCCTCGGTTTTTTGAACAGTGACCTCTAAAATTCTTTCCCACTCAAGAACTTGCTTTTTAAGATCGTTTAGCCTCTTTTCTTTTAATTCTGACAGTATTGTTGAGATATTAGCCTCATAACTACTGGAAATAAAAAGCCCATCCCAACGCCACAAATTACCCTCTAGATCGACTATAGCTTGTCCAATATTTATTTTTGTATGATTTTCTATACCTTCTTTTTTTGAAGATACAATGGCAACATTATTAAGCTTATTTATTACTTGGTTTGGAGCTTTAATAACTTTAGAAGCTGGTTCACAATTAAAACTAAACTCTTTATTGGCCTGCTCACCTGAGTGCTCACTCCAATAATAAATATCATCAGGTTCCAATGATGCTAAAAGTTCTTTACCAAAAATAGCAGCTACTGCATTTTCATATTTTTTATCAAAGGAAATATTGTTTAATAAACTTCTATCTGATTGATTGACGTTACTGTCTCGATTTTCAGCTTCAAATTCTTTAGAGGATAAATCTTCAATATCTTTTCTAATAGTTTTGATTTTACTGGTCGTTTCTTCGAATTGTGTTTGCTCAATTTGTAAGTCTTGATTAAGTTGTTTTACACGATGCTCGAGGTTTGTTTTGTGCTCTTCAAAACGTAATTCTTCCTGTTTAAGATTTTCTACAGTCATATTCAACCTATCAAGTTCACTATTCAATGAGTATGATTTCTCTCTCATTGGTGGAATTTTAACTTTCAAATCCTCATAAGCTTGATCTTGAATTGATACATCTCCCTGGAAATCAGCGAGTTTTACTTTTATTTTATCTTTTTCTTCATTAAGTCTTTCAAGAATAAGTTGAAGTTCATTTCTTTTTACGAAAAATACAGACGCTTCCGCATTCTTGATTAATGTTGATATATTTCTAAATCTTTCAGCTTCTTTAGCTTGTTTTTTAAGAATAGCTAATTGTTCTTCGTATGTTTGAATAACATCCTCTACCCTCAATAGATTATTATTGGCACCTTTCAACCTCAACTCTGCATCATGCCTTCTGGATTGCAGACCGAGTATTCCCGCAGCTTCCTCTAAAACCATTTTTCTATCCTCTGGTTTCGCTTGCGTGATTGCTCCAATACGACCTTGACTAACTATCGAAGTTGATCTAGCTGATGTAGAGGCGTCAGCAAATAGCAATTGAATATCTTTCAATCTTACCTCTTTACCATTTATGAATGAATTCGTTCCTTCTCCTCTCCATATCTTTCTAGCAATTTCTAATTGTTTGGATTGAAATTTATTTTCTAAATCACTTCCATCAATATTTACAAACAAACCTACTTCAGCGATATTCCATGAGGGCCGATTATCAGTTCCATTGAAAATTAAATCATCAATCTCTTTGCCACGAAGTTGTTTGGCAGAGACCTCCCCTAAACCAAACCTTATTGCTTCAACTATGTTTGATTTTCCGCAACCATTGGGGCCAACTATACCAGTAAGACCATTTTTGATTTCAAAATCTGTTGGCTCTACAAAAGATTTAAAACCTTTAATTGAGAGTTTATCTAAAGATAACAAATTAATTATTCAATTTTTTTTTTATTATTTTTATAAATTCTGATGCAGGTCGATTACCCTGAACTTTCTCGCCATTAATTAAAAATGTTGGCGTGCTCTCAACACCAAAAATGTTTTGAGCATCAACTTGAAGGGATAAAAGTTCATTATGAGAATTCTCATCTTTTAAGCAAGATTGTAACTCTTCATCCCCAAGACCATGTTGCAATCCATAGTTATTAAGTAATTCAATAATTTCTTCTCCAGAACTTGCTTTTGTCCAAACATCATAGTTTTCATAGACAGAGTCAACATAGCTTGTACGAACGTTTTCACTACAATTTGCAATAATAGCTCCATAAAAAGCAGCTTGATTTAAAGGAAAATCAATTAAGTAAAAATTAATATTTTTATAAACGCTACTCTCTTTTAATTCTTTAAGCGTTTCATTGTGAAATGCAGCACAGTGTGAGCAACTGAATGATGAAAACTCAATAATATCAACTGAATTTTCTTCAGACGATTTAACAAGAGGTTGAATGTTGTTGTCCTCTAAATAGTTTTTGTATTCATAAATTTTTGATATTGCAGGATTTGCTGATAGTGCAACCAAAAAAAATATCAAACTAATTTTTTTCATATAACTTTTTATTAATATTTTCAAAAATAGATCTTACTTCTTCGTCTTTTATATCATTAAATTTTTGATTATTAAGGGTTTTTCCTTCTGCTTTCATTGATAAATTTGAAATATTACTATTTTCTAAATTCTTATCAGAAAGATCTTGAAAAAATAGGATTTTATTTACTTTCACTCCAGTTACTTCCTCAATTTTTATGACTATTTCATTTGTACTTGAATGCATTTCGAAAGATTTTTCTGGGCTAACTCTTAATTCAAGAATTACAGATTCTGTTTTATTATTTATTATAGTTTTTTTTAATTGAACAAATTTATTGTTATTGCCAAAAATATACTCCCAGTTTTTTAGAATAAGAGTATTTATTTTTAGCTTTTTTTTATTTACCTTATTTACAAGATGAAAAGCAATATCATTGAGCTTGGAGAACTTTTTCATAAAAACAAATTTATCCCTTTAATCCTACATTGGTTTAAAAAAAATCAAAGAAACTTATATTGGAGAAGGAATAGAAATTTATACTTAACTTATTTATCAGAAATTATGCTACAACAAACAACTGTTAAAACAGTAGAAAATAAAATATTAGAAATTATAAATATTTTTCCAAGTTTTAATTCCTTTAAGAATAAAAGATTAGAACATTTATTAAAAGTTTGGTCAGGATTAGGTTATTACAAGAGGGCAGAGAATTTATTCAAAGCAGTAACAATTATTAACAATAGCTATAATGGTAAATTACCAGATGATAGAGATAGTCTTATCTCTTTGCCTGGTGTTGGGAAATATACTTCAAGTGCGATATTAGCTATCGGCCATAATAAAAAATCATTCCCAGTTGATATCAATGTTAAAAGATTAATACAGAGAGTATCTGGTTTCAAACTCAATGATGATGAGATCGAAGAAATAATTAGTTTAGCTTGTAAAAAAAAGATTTCTTATAGGAGTTTAGCTGAGTCGATGATGGATTATAGCTCTATTATTTGCAAAAAAAATAGCCCCGAATGCTCCAAATGCATATTTTCTAGTTTTTGTAAATCAGCTTTCCAATCATTTAAAAATAATAAAAATGTAAAAAAAAATAATAAGGAAATAGATTTCTATTTAATAAACTCTCCTTTACATATTTGTTTTATAAAAAAACCAAAATTTCAATTTTACAAAAACTTTATCCATTTGCCCTCAAATTTGGACAAAGAATTTATAGCAAATTTAAATTTAAAAAATAAAGAAAAAATCAAAAGTTTTAAATTTACAATTACAAATAATCTCTTCCAAATAAATGTTTATAAACTTAATCTGAAAAAATTAAAAATTAACAATTCAGTATGGATAGAAAAATCAAAAACTAACCAGCTTGCATTACCAACACTCTTTAAAAGAATATTAAATTAACTCCTCATCTTCTTTCTAATTTCATCGATACATATTAAATTCTTTTTTTTATCCTCATAATGCCAATAATCCCATCCATTGAAACTCGATGTCTTATTTACTTTTGCAGCAATTTTATGAATTGATCCTCTCTCATTTTTATATGAAATACTCCCATCTGGTAAAATTGTAGCTTTATAGCTTTTCTTATTGTTATAGAGTTTAGCACCTGGCTTTAAATGTCCATTGTCAATTAAACTTGCAAAGGGTATTTTTTGTGTTGGTTTATCTTTTTCATTAATCTCTAATAAATCATTTTTTAAAGATTTAATTTTTTTTAATCTTTTAATTGCTAAATTAAAATAACCTTCATCTTTTTCAAAACCAATGTAATTTCTACCCAAATATTTTGCTTCAGCACAGAAACTTGCTGTGCCTGCAAAAGGTTCTAGTACTAGATCTCCTTGTATAGATGACTGAATAATAATTTTTTTCATCAAAGCTAAGGGTTTTTGAGTTGGGTGAGCTGTTTGGTTTTTATTGTTTTTGAGTCTTTCTTTACCTGAGCAAATTGGGAAGTTCCAAATACTTCTCTCTTGTCTGTCTTCATTTGCAACCTTTAAAGTATGATAATTAAATTGATACTTAGATTTAGGTTTTTTTGAACACCAAATAAGAGTTTCATGCGCATTAGTAAGTCTAGTTGCCCTAAAATTTGGTAACGGGTTAGATTTGGCCCAAATCACATCATTTAAAATCCAAAAGTTTAAATCTTGAAGAATTTTTCCAATTCTAAAAATATTATGATATGAACCAATAATCCATAATCCCCCATCAGGTTTAAGAACTCTTTTACATTCAGTTAAATAAGAAAAGGTAAAATCATCATAACTCGAGTAACTATCAAATTTATCCCAATCCTGGTTGACACCATTGACAATAGAATGATTTGGTCTCGTTAAAACTTTGTTTAATTGTAAATTATAAGGAGGGTCTAAGAAAACTAAATCAATTGTCTGATCTTCAATCTTAGCTAATAGATTAAGACAATCACCTAAATATAGGTTATTTGATTTCAACACGTATGAATCTTAATATTTATAAAGAATCTTGTGTAAAAAAAACATACTCTACTGTTGATAACTAAGTAGATAACTTTTTGATAAGTTTACTTATAGGTTGATAAGTGGTCCTGTGATATTTGCTGACCCCGTGTGTATAAATAGCGCTTAAGTGAGACTTTGTAGCGTACCCAGCATTTTTATTCCATTGATAATTACCATCTAATGAGTGAAGTTTCAGAAGTAATTTGTCTCTGAAGACTTTTGCTATAATTGAAGCTGCTGACACCTGATTAATTTTATCATCTGCTTTAATTAAAGACTTCACCTTATAACCTTTCATTTCGCTTGGAATAAATTTTCCATCTATGATTATTGTATCTGACTTTTTAGACAACAAAATTATCGACTGTTTCATGCTTTGCAAAACTACATTGTGAATATTAAATCTTTCAATAAATTTTTTTTTTCCAAAAATAATTTGATAATTATATTCGAAACCTTTATTTAATCTGAAATATTCATATATTTCCTCTCTTTTTTTTTATTTATTTTTTTTGAATCAGAGACACTAAATGGAAGTTTATCAAATAAGGAATTTTGTGATCTAAAAGCACAAATTATTGCACTTCCAACAAGAGATCCTCTGCCAACCTCGTCGACTCCAACAACATATTCACTCATCAAGTCTTGGTATTAGTTCGACAAAATTACATGGCTTGTGTCTTATGTCTAATTGATGAAAAAGAATATCATTCCAAGCATCTCTAACAGCAGAAGTAGATCCAGGTAAACAAAAGATGTAAGTTTGATTTAATAAAAATGCACTCGCTCGAGATTGTATAGTTGAGGTTCCAATTTTTTTATAGCTTAATTGTCTAAACAATTCACCAAATCCTGGAATTTCAACTTGAGATATTTTTTTTAAGGCATCAATAGTA
Source organism: uncultured Alphaproteobacteria bacterium (assembly GCA_902523135.1). GTDB lineage: Bacteria > Pseudomonadota > Alphaproteobacteria > HIMB59 > HIMB59 > HIMB59. The sequence goes on along the minus strand of CABYYB010000008.1, from coordinate 3,894 downwards.
TTATCTCTTCCCGTCAGACCAGTCCCACCTGAAGTGATTATTACATCGTGTTCGATAGATGCTGTTAATTTCTGAATAATAGGAATAAAGAGTTTAGGTTCATCTTCAATAATCTGATAATGGGAAACAGAATGTCCTTTTTTTTGTATCAGTTCTTTTAATGTGTTACCTGATTTATCGTCACTTTCTTTTCTTGTATCCGACAAAGTGATTACAGCAATATTTATTTGTTTAAATGTTATTTTTTCATCAATCATTAATCAAGATAGTATTAGTGGCTATGAGTTCATCAGCATAATTGAATGAATTATGATTTATTAATTCATAAATAACAAGATTAGTTAGAACTCTCTCAACAAACATTCTTGTTTCTCTTGATGGTATAGACTCAATTAAAAGAAAACTATCATCATTAAATGTAGTTTTTTTCATCCATTTTGAAAGATTTCCTGGCCCTGCATTATATGAGATTAAAGCCTTTAGCAAATCTCCATTGATATAATTTATAGATAATAAATTTTGAAGGTAGAGGCTACCTGTATCAACATTAATTTCAGGATCATACAATATTCTCGGATTAGACTTAAATTTATGTTTTTTATTTACCATACGAGCAGTTGATGGAAGAATTTGCATCAATCCATATGCACTTTTACCACTTTTTGCAAAAGCACTAAACTGCGACTCTTGTCTAATCATGCTAATAATAATAGTTGGGTCAATATTATTGAAATTGTAATCTTGGATCCATTTTGGTGTTGGATATAAAAAATCTATCGGGGCGTCATCTTTAAACAAGTATTTCGCTGTTTTAATTTGCAAGGAACTCAGATCATTTTTAATAGAAAAATTTAGGATTAGTCTTTTAAATCTTTCATTTGTAATGTTTTGAAGTCTATTTAATTCTATCTCTGCAATTGGAAGTTCATCGATTTCAATTAAGGCCTGAATTCTCTCACCTAATTTGGTATTTAAAAATGACTCAAGATCCGAGCTCATTAATGAGGTATTAAATTCAAAGTCTTGAATGGTTTTATCTAAAATTCTACAAGATAAAATTGAGTATATATTAAAACTTGCTTTGCAAGATTTATTTAAAGCTTCTAAAGATGCTTTGAAAGTAATTTCATCATTAGCGTCTTTTGTTGAGGATAAAAATGACCAATAAGCACCAGCATCCCTTAGCCACTTGTTATCTGAAATTTTTGAGAGTATTAAAAATTGTCTCGAGGCTTTTTGGTATTTTCCTTTTCTATAATATGAGAGACCTTTGATCCATAGGCCCTCATCGTACGGTTGACTCAAGAAAGCTTCATCATTTAAAACATTTATGGCCTTATCATCTAAATCTGCAAGGTAGTAGCCATTGGCAATTTTGGAAAGTAGAAAAGATTTTTCTTTTTGATTAAAATATTTTATATGGTGGTTTAAATACTCTAATGCTCCAGTAGGCCATCCTCTTCCAACTCTTGATCTTACAGTATTATAAATACTAATTTTTTTTGAGTAATTTTTATTTGAAAATATTTTATTTGATTTAGTGGAGACGGTTTCTTGTAACTTATCTTTTTGAAAGATCTCATCAAAAAGTGGGTATGAATTTTTTTTTGGTTTTTTTGCCCCATTTGGCATCCTTCTTAATCCCAATTTATAAATCCTTCTAGCTTCGTAATGATCACTATATTCACTCAACCAATCTCTGAGCTCTAAAAAACTAGAGCGATGTGCTGTTGGATGAAGAAGTTTTAAAGCTTGTACATGACCCATGAGAATTAAATCATCTAGTTTTGCTATATCTTTATCACCTTTATCAAAATTTCCATTTCTGTAATCATTAAAAATACTTTTGTAAAGGCCAATATCTTTAGAGCTAAGAGCAAAGATACTCTGTGAGTAAAAAAACATTACAATTAATAAAACTATAATTCTCATTCTATCCACCAAGCTGCTTTTTAATTTCTTTTAAATCTTCCCAAGCATCTTTCTTAAGTTCTGGATTATTTATTAATAAAGACGGCTCATAAAGCACACGACATTTTTTGGGTACCACGTCATTGGGTGTGTTGAAATCAAACCATTTTCCACGAAGAGACATGGAAGACAAGTCTGCAGCCAATAACATTTTGATGCAATAATTTGACATAATTATTAAATATTTTGGGTTAATCAATTCAATCAACCGATAATTGATAAGTTGTAAAATTGAATTCATCATGTGGTTGTTATCAAACTCACTAAGTCCCCTAGGTATATAAGACACTAAGCTTATTTGTTTCCTATCTAATTTTATGGAGGAAAGCATTTTATCGAATAACTCACCATTTGCTTTATCTATTATCTTTTCATCAGTAATGTCGCATTTACCGTAAAAAAATAAAATCTTCGAATTTTTATCACCTTCTACTAAATTGATTGGTTGATTAATATTGAACTTTAATAATTCATTTTTTAAAAAATCCTCTATTTGATCAATACTGGTGGCTTTGCTTGGACTATTGATAATATCTCTATTTCTTTGGTTATCGGAATCATTTTGAGATTTTTTTACTTGAAATTCCTCCAGATTCATCAATTCCAAAAGAATATTTTTTTGGTAGTCTTGGTAATTCATGATTAAAAAATTATCTTTTAGTTTATATTTTATATGTTTTTTTGGATTTATTGTACATGCATATGGGTCTCAATTAAAAAATACTTTCGAAAATCAACTTCTAAGTTCAATTTATTCTGAATACAATAATGATTATTTAATTTGGGAAAAATTACCTACTTATAATTTTTCAAATAACCATACTTCAACCTTACTAAGTAATATAATTATAGGGAATTATACTTTTGATAATATTAGTGAAATTGAAAGTGGATTTATTCATGAAATTATTCTTTTTCTAAAGAATCTAGGTGATGACAAATGCTTAAATATTCCTGACAAAAAACAAATTTATATTTTTGAAGAGGCTATACTAAAAAGCATAAATTTTTGGATGACTTTTTGTAATAAACACAATGTTCAAAATAATTTAGAAAATTTGAATGAAATTGATAGTCGCTTTACAAATTTAAGATATATCAATACTATTTATTACTATCATCATCAAAATGACCTCAACAGTTTAAAAAAAATTAACGAAGAAATAACATCAAATATAGAAACACTATCTATCTTTAACTCTAAAGAATTAAATGTTATGGATAGTATTTTCAATTATCATAACATTAATTTTCCACTGTCAGATTTTCTTCAGTCATCAACTACTTTTAATAATTTGTCTATAGAATTAGATCAAAATTACGTAGTTAAGGATTATGAAGACATAATATATCTTCAACTATTTCAAACTAGCACTTATTATTATTATGCGCGTGAGTATAAAAAAGCACTTGCTTTATTATCTTATTTAATTGAAATAAATCCAGATAATAGGGATTATTATCTTTATAAAAAAATTTCATTTTTAGCAGAATTAAATCCAAGTAAAGAAATACTAAAATTAATTAAAAATTTTACCCCAACTGACAAAAATTTTAATTTTTTTAAAAACTACCTTTACATCTCAACATCATTTGAATTAGACACTGATATGAGTGACTTAGTGTATTTTATAAATAATAGCGATCATCAAACTGATTGGATAAATCTAGAGTTATCATTTCTTGTTGCAATGGAGATGTACTTTTTAAATGATAATAGTGGTGCTTTAGATTTTATAAACGAGTGTTGCTTGAGCAATATAGAGAATTCTGATGATGCAATTCATCTTTTTAAATATGGTATTTTGTTAGAGAGAAATAATGAAATTAAAAAAGCTGAGGAAATTATCCAAAAAAGTATTGATATATCTAAAAGTTCATATCCTTACATATTAAATTATCTTGCATATTTGTGGGTTGAGA
>CABYYB010000007.1:0-29378 GCA_902523135.1 uncultured Alphaproteobacteria bacterium | reverse complement strand
CTAAAATTAAATTAAATGTTATTGCTGTTACAGGATATGGGATGTTGTATGGCTCAATAACACTGTTAATTTATCTTTTAGTAACTGGTATTGAACTTAATTTTGATTTCAGTTACAGATACGTCTTTTCATTATTGTATTTGGCTATTTTTGGGAGTGTATTTGGTTTCATTCTTTATTTATCAGTAATTAAAAATATTGGCGCAAATGATGCCGCATACATTGCTATAATTATGCCTCTTATTGCTCTAATTATTTCTACGATATTTGAAGGTTTGGAGTGGGACTTAAATTTGTATGTCGGTGCAATTCTTGTATTGTTTGGAAATATCTTAATATTAAAAAGAAATTAATTCTTAAACAACTTTTGTTGAGAAGTTACTATTATGCTCGATATTATAAAAAGTATTAACATCGGAATATAGACGAATTCAATACCGAAGATATCAGCAACATAACCTAAAGCTGGTGGTGCAATCATAAAGACCCCATAAACACCTATTGTAATTATAGTTATCCCTACCGTAGCATTAACATTTTTAATAGAAGACCCAAAGGTATAACAAATAGGAATAATTGAAGAAACACTAAAACCAGCAATTATAAAACCAATTATTGCTAATGATAGAGAACTACTTAAAACTATAATTAATGAACCCAGTAATGAACCTATCACTGAGTAAACAAGAAAATTATAAATACCAAATATTTCTTTTAACTTATCTCCAATTAATCTACCAATAACCATACTCCCATTAAATGCTATAGCAGCAAGTCCAATATTAAAACCATCTGCATTAATGTAATCTCTCATATATAAAGAACCCCAAGAGTCAGTACCACCCTCCAAAAATACTGCTGTAATTGATAAAATAAATAAGATTACAAGAAATAAGGGCCAATTGAAAAATATAGACAAAATAGATAAAGAGTCTGATTTATTTTGTTTTATAGTTAAACTACCTAGAAATATTAATGGTGATAAGATTATTACAAATATAATTGAATTTATTATAAAGCTTATTTTAAATTCCAGAAATAAACTAGTTAACAAAGATCCAGATAATAATCCAATACTCCAAAAGGCATGAAATCCTGACATCATAGGTTTTTTAAATCTTTTTTCTAAAGAAGTAGCTTGAACATTAAGAATTACCTCAAATAGTCCGTAACAAATACCGAAAATAAAACTCAATATTGCCATAATTATAAAAGATTGAGCAAATGGAATTAAAAGCCAAAGAATGCTTATAGCAAGACCTGATAACAGTGAGATTTGTTTTGAGGGATATATTTGTGTTATTTTTGGTGTAACTATCATAGTTAAAACAGAGCCAATTGAAAAAATTACAAACAAATATCCCATACCTGTATAATCGACATTAATTTGATCTTTTATATCTGGTATTCTTACTGCCCAAAGTCCAACAAAAAAAGAAATTGAGAAAAATAATGCTTTGCACGCATTAGCCTCTGAAAAATTACTCTTTAATTTCAAAATCGATTAATTAAATAGCTACCAACCACCATCATCATCTGCTTTTTTGTCTTTAACAGATTTAATAGATGAAGTTTTAACTAATTTCCATATACCACTTCCAGAAACAATAATTTCATTTTTTGAAAAGACTTTACAATTAACAAAACATAGTGTTTTAGTCATTCTCTCTATAGTTGGTAAGCCTATTAGTTCATCTCCTTTTTGAGCTGAAAATGTAAAGTGAGTGTTCATGGATATAGTAACACAAGGTTTATTCCCAAAAGACTTATAAGCAGCATTGCCCATAACATTATCTAAAAAAGACATTAAGAAACCTCCATGTGCAAATTTTCCTGAGTTAAGATGTTTTTCAGTAACAAACATTCGATATTTATCCTGATTATTTTCTGATTTTGTCTCTAATTCACCAAGTAATTGTGTATATGAAGATTTTGATATTAACTTCCAGGTCATATATAACTTTATAATGCAATCTTTAAAAAAAGAAATATTTTATGAAATTTCATAAACTATTTAACTTAATTATTAATACTAAACTTTATGCGTAATGAATAGATCTTATAGAATTGAAGATAATAACTCTAATAGTTTTATACCTAGTTACTCAGGTACTAATGGTGCAGTAGCAACACATTCAAATTTATCCTCAATGACAGCCTATAGTATTTTAAATCAAGACAGAGGTAATGCATTTGATGCTGCTGCTGGAGCAATGTTAGTTGAAGGTCTTGTAAATCCTCAAATGTTTGGAATGGGTGGTGAAGGTGTGATGATATTAAAACCCAAAAACCAAAACCCTGTTGTGTTAAATGGAAATACTTTATCGCCAAGAAAATTTAATTTTTTAAATTTAGTTACCAGGGGTTTTACAGAAGTTCCAGATGAAGGAGTATTATGTGCTGGAGTTCCAGCAGCATTTTCTAGTATTTTTAGAATGTTACAATTATATGGAACATTAAATTTTAGGACTATTTCTAAATATGCAAAAGAATACGCAAAAGAAGGATATCCTTTACACACAGGAATAATAAACCAAAACAAATTTGGGTTAAAAAGTCTAAAAGGTAAATTTATAAGAGAGTGGAAAAATTCTGCTAAATTATATTTAAAAAATAATAAAATTCCAAAAGTAGGAAGTTTATTCAGAAATTCGGCTTACGCAAACTTAATTGATTATCTTGGTAATTACGAGAAAAAGATTACAGGATCTCGAAATAATAAATTTAATAAATTGCATGATGCTTTTTATAAAGGTGATGTTGCAAACTCAATTTTAAAATATTCACAAAAAAATGAAGGGCTACTTTCAAAAGAAGATTTTGAAAATTTTAATGTGAAATTTGAAAAAACAATTTCAGAAAAATATGGTGATTACCAAGTTCATAAAACTAATTTCTGGGGACAAGGATTGACTAGTTTAATGATGTTGAAAATGCTTAACAAACAAAAAATTAAATCACTTAATTCAGTTGGTGATATTCATAAATTTACAGAAATTTTAAAATTAACTTTTGCTGACAGAGAGATGTATTTTACTGGGAAGTACAATTCAAAAGTCAAAGCAAATCACCTATTAGATGACTCTTACCTAAATAAAAGAATGCAATTAATTAAAGATAAGGCAATTGACTCTATAATTCCAGGGAACCCCCTATCCAAGAAATCATTACTCCCAATTGAAAATGATATTAAACCATGGGGCGCTGGCACAGTTCATATAAGTATTATAGATAAAGATAATAATGCTATTTCGTGCACACCAAGTGGTGGATGGATCAGATCTAATGAAGTAATCAATGAATTAGGATTTCCCCTAGGTAATAGATTAATGACGTTTTATTTATCAAAACCAGGTCACGTAAATTTTATAGCACCTGTACAACAACCAAGGACAACATTGAGCCCTACTTTGATTATCAATCAAAAAAAGAGAGAAATTTTAAGTTGTGGGACTATGGGCGGTGACGCTCAAGATCAATGGCAAGCACAATTTTTAATGAATTATATATTTTCAAATATGCCTATTGACCAAGCTTTAAATGAACCCAGAGTTTCATCAGAGCATTTACCTGCTTTTTTTCACCCTCATGATCCAAATTTGAAACAATTATTATTAGAAGAGCGACTTTCGCCCTTTATTTCTCAATTAAATAAAAAAGGACATAAATGCCTTAAAACTACAGACTGGAGCGAAGGTTTTATTTTATGCGCTAGAAAACAAGATAAAATTTATGATGCATATGCAGATATTAGAAGTTATAAGAGTCAAATATTTCAAGCACAGGCATTAGCATGGTAAAAAAAAAGAACAAATTAAATGATTTAATTGATGTAGTTAAGAGACTAAGAAATCCAAAAAATGGATGTCCATGGGATATACAACAAACTTCCAAATCATTAGCAAAGTATACTTTAGAGGAAGCTTATGAGGTTATCGAAGCAATTGAGTCAAATAATAACAAAGAACTAGAAGGAGAACTTGGCGATTTATTACTACAAGTTATTTATCACTCAGTTATTGCTGCTGAAAAAAAGAAATTTTCTATTGATGATGTCATAGATACAAGTGTAAAAAAAATGAAATCTCGTCATCCTCATATTTTTATGCGTGATGAGTCAATCAAAACTGTTCAAGATGTTAATGATTTTTGGGAAACACAAAAAAAATTTGAAAGAAAAAAGAAAGGTGCTAAGTCTGTTTTAGATGGTGTAAGTGTAAACCTGCCTGCTGTTACTCGCTCACTTAAACTTCAAAAAAGAGCTGCAAAAGAGGGATTTGATTGGAAAAATGCAAATGGAACGTTAAAGAAAGTGAAAGAGGAATTAATTGAACTTTCAAATGAAATAAGACTAAAAAATAAAAGAAAAATTAAAGAAGAATTAGGAGATTTATTATTTTCTTGTATTAATTTATCGAGAAAATTAGGCCTAGATACTGAAACAGTTATTAGGGACTCTAATAGGAAATTTGAGAAAAGATTTAAAAAAATGGAAAAAACAATGAATAAAAAAAAATTGAAATGGAATTTGAATAATTTGGAGAGAGAATGGCAAAAATCAAAATAATTTTTTTAAGTACATTCCTTTTATTTTTTTCAAAAGGTATTTTATCCTATGAAATAACTGATTTAATTAAAATTCTTGTCGAAAAAAATGAAACAAATTCTAAATTTAAGTACGATAATCTAATTGATGATAAAAATTTAGAATTAGCTGATACACTCTACATACCAGAAATTGATTATTCATTTAATGTTTCAAACAGTACTACTAGTACTAATACTACTTCTACGCTGAATTCAAATACTCATACATTAAGCGCCACAGTCAACCTCTATAACGGTGGGTTTAGCCAGTTAAATTTAATTACTACGCAAACTAGAAATCAAGCGTATGACTATCTTAGAGAGTATCAAAAAGAGTTATTAATCAAAGAACTCCTAAACGGTTATAGTAATTTACAGACATTAATCTTTAAAAAGAAAAATCAACAACTCAATTTAGAATTTTATAGAAAAAAAGTTTTAGAAGCTGAAATATTATTTAAGGCAAACAGAGTTACAAAAACAGAGGTATTAGATTTAGAAAATGAGCTATTAGAAGCACAATCTGTGTCTTTAGATTATGATAGAAAAATAGATAATTTAATGCTTCAAGTTAGTAAGTTACTTGATTTAGAAATTTATGATGAAGATGTAAATTTTGATTATGTGATAGACGTATCTAACTCACAAATTAGTAAAAAATTATTTTCAGAATTGATGAATTCCTCTTATGGCCAATATCTCTCTTTTATTGAAAACACATATTTACCTGAACTAGAGATGAGCAAAAAAGATTTGAGACCTTCTGTTGACCTTACATATACCCTTAGTGAGAGTGATAATTATTCTGCAGTAATTGATCATAGAAGATCCTCTTCTTTGTCACTATCTTTTAGCGTTCCTATTTATGACGGCTATAAAGATGAAAATAATTTTAATATTGAGGAATATAATTATCAAAAGAAATTATTAGAACATAAAGACTTAAAGAGAGACTTACTTAATACTTACTTAGAGTCTTGGAACAATTATGATTTTTATTTAAATAAAATAAACAACCAAGAAAAAATAATTGATAGCTTAGAATTAAAATTACAAGGAAACGAAATTTTATATAAAGCCCAAAAAATAGATATTACACAACTTATTGAAAGTAAGAATGAATTAAATGATGCACACAATATTTTATTGGATTTGAAATCCTCAAAAAAATATTATTTAATAGATATTCTGATATTAAACGGGGATTTGAATACAATTATTAATGGATTGGGATAGACTTAAAACATTTTATCACGTAGCTACAGCTGGTAGCATCTCTAGAGCTATGGATACTATTCACCTCAGTCAATCTGCTATTACTAGACAAATTCAATCTCTTGAGCATAGTTTAAAAACCAAACTATTTAAAAGACACACAAAAGGTATAACTCTTACAGAGCAAGGTTCTTATCTTTTTGAAGAAACTGAAAAAATATTTGCTGATTTAAATTCTATTGAAAAAAAGATAGTTGAATATAAGTCAGTTCCCACTGGTAACCTCTCTATTAATACTACAGTTGCTTTTGGATCGATGTGGCTTAGCCCAAGAATCAATGAATTTATTCATGAATACCCAGAAATTAATCTTAAACTAAACTATTCTGAGGATGAGCAAGATATGCTTCGCCAAGATTATGATATTGGTTTATGGATGAGAAAACCAAGACATTTAGATTTAGTTTCAAAGCACATAGCAACAATCAAATACCATATTTATGGATCAGCGAATTATATAAATGAAATGGGTATGCCTTTAAGAAGATCAGAACTTAATAGTCACAGATTAATTACATATGGCATCGGAAAACCATCCCCCCTTTCTGACACCAATTGGATACTGAAAACTGGTGTTAAAAAAAACCAAAAAAATAGAAGACCTCATATTACAATTAATAATCTATATGGTTTATTAGTAGCCGTAGAAACTGGTGCGGGATTAGCAGCATTACCTGATTATATGGCTCAACATAAAGCCCATCTTGTTAAAGTATTGCCAGATATAGAAGGACCAAGTTACGATGTTCATATGGTTTATCATGAAAATCTAAAAGGAAGTTTAAAATTAATAGCTTTTAGAGATTTTCTTATGAATAAAATAAGCCAGTGGAGATTTTGACTATCAAAATTTTCTTTTTTTATTAAAAATATAAATTAAAAACATGAATAACTTATTAAAAACATACAAATTTAGTAATTTTAAAGTTGTAAAGGGTAATGGTTGTTATTTATACACCTCTGATAGAAGAAAATTATTGGATTTCTCAGCAGGAGTTGCAGTCAATTCTCTTGGCTATAATCACCCAGTTGTAAGAAAAAGTTTACAAGATCAAGTAAAAACTGGCATTACTCATTTATCGGGTTCTCAAATGCATGAGTTCAAGACTAAATTATCTAAATTATTATCTGAAAATTCTAACAAAGGTGATGTGTTCTTTTCTAATTCAGGTGCAGAAAGCATTGAAGCTGCATTAAAAATAGCAAGAAACTATGGAAGTAAAAAGGGCAAAGATGAAATTATTGCTATGACTTCCTCTTTTCATGGAAGAACAATTGGAGCCTTATCAGTCGGCAGTAATAAAAAATACAAATCTGACATAGGGCCTGTACCAGGTAAAGTAAAGTTTTGTAAATTTAATGATGTCTCTCATCTCAAAAAATTAGTAAATAAAAAAACGGTAGCAATAATAATAGAATTTGTTCAAGGAGATGGTGGAATAAATATTTGCAGTAAGAATTTCGCTAAAGCTATAAAAGAGATATGTATAAATAAGAAAGTTTTACTTATCGGAGATGAAATACAAGGCGGTATAGGTCGAACTGGAAAAATTTTTGCATACAAACATTATGGTGTTAATCCGGATATTATAACCTCAGCTAAAGGATTAGGTTCTGGTATTCCTATTGGCGCAACAATAGTAAAAAAATATATATCTAAGATGATTTCAACTGGTTTTCATGGTTCTACATTTGGCGGTGGTATGCTTCAAACCAGAGTTTCATATAATGTATTGAAATCTATAAACAAAAAGGCTTTTTTAAATAAAGTGAAAATTAATGGTAAATTTTTATCAAATTTACTAAAAAAAATGCATAACGATCATAAAGATAAAATTGTTGATACCAGATGCTTAGGTCTCATGGCTGGTATAGAATTTAAAACGAATGAAATTGCCTTAAAAACATTTACAAAAATGGCTAATAATGGACTTATCACTACACTTATTCAGGGTAACATTATAAGAATAACCCCTCCTCTAATAATTAACAAAAAAGAGTTAAATAATGGTTTAGATATAATCTCTAAATCATTGTAATTTTTTTTTTTTATTTATAAAATATTTTAATAATAATAGTTCAATGATTAAGTTATTCATTTTAATTCTATTTTTATTACCAAAAATTTTGTTAGGACTAACTATTGGCGATGACGGAAAAATTTCTAGTTCCTCAGAAGAATCAACATCTAACTTAACAAGTACTAATAATGGCGATGTCTTTCTATTAAAAAATGCAGGATTAGCAGGTGAAGATACAACTTTAAATATTCCAGGTGGTTCTGAGCTTGGAAGTAAAAATTTACAAAATAGATACTCGACATATAAAAATATAATGAAAAAGATAGATTATAATATTCTATCTGTCTTAACTGAAGATACAAGATATGGTGAAACAGCTCTTGTTTTTAGAGTAGGAAAAGACTGTATCGGAATTAAAGCAGACTGTGCAAGAGGAGAACCTGATAGTGGCGATTATACTAGAGCAGAATTTTCTCCCATTAACTATTATGGAAAATTTAAAGATAATGCTTGGACATCTTTCTCATTCAAAATAGTCAGCGAACTTGAAGAATGGTCGCCTGAATTAGTATATATTCAGCAATGGCATACAAGAAATGAATTCACTCCTCCTATGCATGGATTTGGTTTTAGGAAAGAGTTTGGCCTGGTCTTCAGAACTGAAACTAGTATGGGTATACAAATTGTAGATGATGATAACCCCTATTGTAATTCCGGAAAGTACTGTCATTTAAAAGATTTAGAGCTTTTAGCTTTAGAATGGAATGAAATTAAAAAGGATGAATGGATTGATGTAGTTCAAAATGTAAATTTTGACGATGATCCTGAGAAAGGATACATAAAAGTTTGGATTAACGGTAATTTAATAATCGATCATAAAGGCAAAACAAATTGGAGTAAGCTCCCAGGCTTTAATGCTAATGAGGACTTGGTTTGGGACTATAAATACGGCATATATACAAAATTCAGGGGTCATGAAATGGCTGTGGCCTATGATGAATTGAGTCTAGCAAGGTCATGCGAAAAACTCAAAATTGAAAAATTAGGCTATAATTGCGACGAATTAATTAAACAATCAGCCCCTAAATCATTAGCTGTTATTGATACAGAATGGATTTATTCTAATAGAGAAAAAGATGTGAAGTCTGATTATTCTCAAGTGATAATAAATAAATCAAAATATTCATCCATTGCCTCAAATGAAAAATTCGAAGATGGCGATTATGAGTTAATGTGGTATTGGAAAATATACGATGATAATGGAAAACTAGAACAAGATGATTATTTAGGTTCAGATCAAGCAACTATTAGAAACGGAATGCTAACATTTACCAAATTAAATAAATCATTTGAAATGGAAAATGATATTCAAAGCAAGAATAGAGAAAAAATAAATTTCAAAACAGAAGATGGTTTAATTTTGATTAGTGCAAATTTAGACCTAGCCTCAGATGGAGAGACTGAACCAATGGCAATTGTTGGTTCCACTTCTAAAAATAAAGATGGTAACTATTATGCTGAAGGTCCTTGGGATGATGAAGGAAAAGAAATTATTGGAATTGCTTTTAAATTAAAAAATTAGTACTCAAGTTCATTTTTTTGGAAAACCGTACCGATGCCCTCTTCAGTTTCAAGTTCAGTTATTAAGGCGTTTTTTATTTCTCCACTAATAATGTGGATTTTTTGAACACCTTTATTTAAAGCCTTTAATGAGTTATCAACTTTAACAACCATACCATCAGATATAATATTCTTTTCGAAAAGTTTTTTTGCAACATTTTCATCGACAGATGAAATTCTTTTTCCCTCTAGGTCTTTTATATATGGAACATCTGAGATAAATATCAATTTACTAGCAGAAAGATTAATTGCTAGTTCTGTAGCAATTGTATCTGCATTAACATTTAATACTTCAGAGGTATTTTTATCTAAAACTAGGCTTGGCATAATTATCATATCGTGTTCTTTAAATAAGTTTTTAATTTGTAAAGCATCTACAGATACAACATCCCCTACTTGACCGTAATCAATTTGATCAACTACTTCTCTTTTCTTTGCTGCTATAAAATCTTTTTTTGAAATAGGAATAGGAAAATTTCTAATATTATATCTTGAACTCAAACTAAAAATATCAATTAAAATTTGACCAGATATTTTTTTTGCGGCCTCGATATCTTGAGATGAAGTTATTCTTCTGCCATTTATTTTTTTTGGTTCAATACCGTGAATATCAATCATATAATTATCTAGCTGGCGACCAAATCCGAAGACTAAAACAACTTTTAATTTAGAAATAGAGTTTAATAACTCTTTAATATCACTAATAACATTATCGATATTATCTTGATTATCGCAAATCTTACCGCTTACTTTTATAACAAGAGTAGAATTCTGTAATATCGACTGATAAAAATTTTGGTTTTTGATCATAGATATAATGGAATCATTTGTTTCAAACCTAATGTTTGATCGAAATCAAAAATAATATTCATACACTCTACAGCATTACCTGAGGCACCTTTAACTAAGTTATCTAAACACGCCTCTACAACGAAGTGTCTATTATCTTTGAATGATAATGAAATATCACAATAGTTCGATCCAATTACATTAGAGAGCTTAGTATTATTTTGTACCCTTATGAAAGGTGATGATTTAAAGCAATCAATTAAACTGGAATTTAAGGACTCATCAGTTGTATCTTCACATATTTCTATGTGACTTGTTAGGTATATACCTCGAGAGAATGGTCCCGACAGCGGAACAAATGATAAAGACTCCTTTAGATTGGGAAAAGATTGATAAATTTCAGCTAAATGTCGATGTGCATTTACATTATATGAAAAAATATCTTTAGATCGTGTAGAATGATGATTTTTATTAGAGGGGTTTTTACCACCGCCACTTGATCCAGTAATTGCAGTAATAGATACTTTTTTAATTAAAGATTGAAATGGTAATAATGATAATTGAGCAGTTAATGCAAAACAACCAGGATTGGATATATTAGAAGACTTTTTTATATCATCGATTGAATTTTCAATAAATCCGTATTGAAACTTGCTTTGAATGTCAGCATCAAAATTTGATTTGTAATATTTGTGATAATCCTCTTGATTAGAAATCCTAAAATCAGAACTTAGGTCTATGATTTTAACTTTTGATAATAATTCTTTAGCATATTCATAAGCTGAACCATGAGGTAATGATAAAAAAACACAATCGAGATTTTTAAAATCATCAAGATTAGATGTCTGTAAATCTTTTAAATTTAATGACTTTAAATGTGGAAATTCCTCATCTATTTCCATTTCTCTTTTAAAGATTTTTGATAATTTTACTTCAGGGTGTATAGAGAGAATTCGTATTAACTCAACGCCTAAATAACCATTTGCTCCAATTATGCCTACTTTAATCATTATTAATCCTATTAATTATCTTAGCAAAAACATTGACATGGTTAGTTGAATTATAAATATTTAAAAAATCTGAATTTGGAATAGAAAACTTATCGATTGATTGTTTGTAAGCAGATACATTATTAGTCACTGGTCCACTAATTATAAGTAATTTACCATCTAAATTATTTGATTTTAAATTTTCTATTATATTAACTGCTCCAGATACGTCATAAGCACAAATTATAATGACTTCAATTGACTCTGTAATTTCAGTATTTTCAATGATTTCTTTGGTTCCATAATCGCCATGATAACCATCCCCCAGTTCCATTAAAACTATTTCTGCGTCCTCACACATATAATTAATAATTGACGTTGAGCAGGTTTGTATAGTTTTTTTATCATTCATGCATGTACTGGGGAGACCATAATCTACAAAATCTGATGTTTTATATGCACCATTATCCTCATAAGAATATAGATCTTTTTGTGAAGCGGTGCCTGCTAACTTACATGCATTAATTTTCTTAAAATAATTACTTAGAGTTTTGATTATAAAGGATGTGACAGTAGTTTTACCAGAGTCTATACCTGTTCCGATGACTGCAATAGATGGTACTTTATTGCCAATTTTCATTTCTTTAATTTTTGAATAATCCACTAGATTCAATTGTTTGTTACTATTATCTACAATCGATCCGAGGACTTCACATTCTGTAGCTGGTCCAAGAAGAATATTAAAATCTTTACAATTACCAATTACGCCACCTAAATTTAAAATGTGAATTTTATCGTGTTTATTTAATTCAGTTGGAACAGAACCTGTCATTCCTGAGGAAGCTATTCTATTACCCAAGGCACCAACGATAATATCTCCTTCTGTTAATTCAGTAATTCTTCCAGAGACTAACTCCAATTTATTATAATTCGGATTGACTGAAATTACTTTAACAGCAATTAATTGACCTTGATTACAATCAATTACATCTGAAATGCTCAATTCATCAATATTATTGATGTTTTTGAGCACAGAACCTATTTTTTTTGTGTTAATCATCTTAAGGTTGGTTTTATATAATTATCAAGAATATAAGCAATATTTTATTTGATTTAAAAATATGAGTAAAAATTAGACTAAAGCTTCAGATTACGTATATTTTTTGCTGCTTGACGAATTCTTTGCTCGTTTTCAACCAGTCCGATGCGAACAAAACCTTCACCATATTCGCCAAAAGCAATGCCAGGAGAAACAGCTACATCTGCTTTGACCATTAAATCTTTAGCAAATTTTAAAGAACCTTTATTTTGGTACTTTTTAGGGATTGGTGCCCATGCAAACATACTAGCCGCAGGACTAGGTATATCCCAACCAGATCTTGACATAGACTCAACTAAAACATCTCGTCTACTCTCGTAAGTTGCCCGAATACTTGAAACACAGGTTTGAGGACCATTAAGAGCTGTTGCTGCTGCAACTTGCACTGGTGTGTAAGCACCATAGTCTAAGTAAGATTTAATTTTTGTAAGAGCTTCAATTAGTTTTTTATTTCCAACAGCAAAACCTATTCTCCAACCGGCCATAGCATAAGTTTTTGACATAGATGTAAATTCAACTGCAATTTCTTTTGCTCTATTTACTTGAAGTATTGAGGGAGGTGGTTTTTTATCAAAGTATATCTCAGCATAAGCAAGATCTGATAAAACGTAAACATTGTACTTTAAAGCCATCTTTACTATTTCTTTATAAAAATTTAAGTCAACTACTTGAGCTGTTGGATTAGATGGGAATGATACAATCAAAGCTACTGGAGATGGAGTACTATTTCTTATAGATCGATCTAATCTTTCAAGATAGGTTTCAGGATCAAAAACTCCATCTTTCATTGTCTGTAAATGTCTTAATGATGCACCTGCTATAATAAATCCATAAGGGTGTATAGGGTATGAAGGGTTGGGAGAAATAATAATGTCTCCAGGTGTTGAAATTGCTTGAGCTAAGTTAGCTAAGCCCTCTTTTGAACCCAAAGTTACTATAACTTCACTATCAGGATTTAATTTTACACCAAATCTTTTCTGGTAATATTTTGCTTGAGCTTTTCTTAGTCCAGGTATTCCTTTACTGACTGAATATCTTCCAGTTCCAGGTTTATCTGTAACTTCTTTTAATTTATCTCTTATATGTTTAGGTGTTGGCATATCTGGATTTCCCATGCCAAAATCTATAATGTCTTTACCGTTTTTTCTAAGTTTTGCTTTAAGTTTATTTATCTCTCCAAATATATAGGGAGGTAAACGATCAATTCTGTTAAAATCATGCTTCACAATAATTAAAATAGATTTTTTTAAAAATATCTAAAGTATTAAATTATTCCCATTCAATAGTAGATGTTTGTAGAGTCATTGTATATCAACCATTCCGAAGCCACTTTTAAAAGTGTGTAAGTTTAATGACCATCATATTTCTTTAGTAGATTTTTAAAATTTTTTATTTTTTTATAAACATTACTTTTTTTATCATATTCAACTTTCCAAAAAGGAAAATTTGGGTATTCAAGTTTTAAATATTTTGTTTCTATAAGTGAATATTCTATTGCCAATCTTAAAAATATACCAAAAGTTACAGGACAAGTGTTATCCGCTTTTCTTTTTTTAGCTAACTTTAGCCTAATATCCTTAAAGTTATACTTTTTGGTAGAGGGAGTTTTTTTAATAAATTTTATAATATCTTTTGGGGTTGATATGAGCATTAATTCTCCTTTTTTCATATCAGCAAAATCAAAATCTAATTTTTTAATTTTTGGTAAAAATTCTCTATTAAATTTTTTAAATGTTTTTAATTCATCAATTGATAATTTTGAAATATCTAAATTCATTCCCACTCAATAGTAGATGGGGGCTTGCTGGTTATGTCATATAGAACTTTGTTCACTCTAGGAACTTTATTAATTATATGAGTTGCTACTTCAGATAAAGTTTCAATATCAATTTGTGTAACATCTGCTGTCATTCCATCAACTGAATTAATACATCTTAAAACACAAGTCTCTTCATAAGTTCTCTCATCGCCCATTACACCTACAGATTTAATTGGAAGTAAAACAGCAAATGCTTGCCATGATTTGTTATATAAATTCTTTTCAATTAAAAAATTAATAAAAATTTCATCTATTTCTCTTAAAGTATCTAGTCTTTGTCTATTCACCTTTCCAATACAGCGAATACCCAGTCCTGGTCCTGGAAAAGGATGTCGATTAACAAATCTCTGATCTAATTTGTAGAATAGGCCTAATCTTCTAACTTCGTCCTTAAATAGCTCTTTAAAAGGCTCTATAACGTCAAATTTTAGGTCTTTTGGTAAACCCCCAACATTATGATGTGATTTTATAGTCACACTCTTTCCACCATGGTAAGAGCGGCTTTCTATAATATCTGTATATAAAGTTCCTTGTGCGAGATAGAAATCTTTTTGTGATAATTTTCTAATATATTTTGAGAATACCTCAATAAATAAACCCCCTATTATCTTTCTTTTAAGTTCTGGATCAGTAACATTTTTTAGTTTTTTTAAAAAGATATGTTCTGCATTGATTATATTTAATTTTAAATTGAAGGACTTAAATACAGATTTTATATTTTTAATATCATACTTTCTAAGCAATCCATTATTTACAAATATAAAATGAACGTTATCTAATTTCAGATATTTTGATATAGCAAATGCCAAAACTGTAGAGTCAACCCCACCTGATACTGCACACACTATATTTGGTTTTTTTTCTTTTACATTAATTCTTAGATATCTACCTATAGTTTGGTGTAAATCATTATTTTTCCAATTTTCTTTTAAGTTACAAATATTAAATAAAAAATTTTTTAAAATTTGATTGCCAAATTCAGAGTGCGTAACCTCACAATGAAATTGTATTGCATAAATATTTTTTTTATAAATAGCTGCTGGTATTTTATTTTTAGTTTTAGCAAGAATTTTAAAACCTTTTGGAATTTTTGTTAAACTATCTCCATGAGACATCCATACTTGTTGCTCGGGGTTAGTGTTCTTAAATAAATCACACTTTGATATCTTTATAATTGTTTTTCCATATTCTCTTTGGTTACTTTTTTCTATAACACCTTCAAATTCTTTTGAGATATATTGAAATCCATAACAAATACCTAAAATTGGAATAGGTATTTGATCTAAAGGTATGTCAATTTTAGGTGCATTTTTATTTAAAACAGAGTCTGGTCCCCCTGATAATATTAAAACTGAATGGTTTAAAATATTAGTTACATTGTTGAGATACTTTGGAGGATAAATCTCTGCATAAACTCCTAGCTCACGAATTTTCCTTCCAATTAAGTGTGTATATTGAGATCCAAAATCTATAATTAATACTGATTTACTCAATTTGAGCGATAATTTGGAGCTTCTTTTGTCACTTGGACACCGTGAACGTGACTTTCGTTAATGCCAGAATTGGTCAAACGGACAAATTTTGCATTTTTTTTGAGTATTGTAAGGTTCTTAGAGCCCGTATATCCCATTCCAGACCTCAAACCTCCCGTCAATTGAAATAAAACGTTAGATACTTGACCTTTATACGGAATTCTTCCTTCAATACCCTCGGGAACTAATTTGATAGCCTCATTAATTTCGTCTTGAAAATATCGATCTGCTGAACCTCTGGCCATAGCTCCTAAAGAGCCCATTCCTCGATAGGACTTATAAGATCTTCCTTGAAATAGAAATACTTCTCCAGGTGACTCATCTGTTCCAGCAAATAAAGAACCTGCCATGATACAATTGGCTCCGGCTGCAAGCGCTTTTACAATGTCACCAGAATAACGTATCCCCCCATCAGAGATCATTGGAATTTTATTTTTATTGGTTATTGTAGCAATATCTTGAATTGCAGTAAATTGAGGTACTCCAACACCAGCAACAATTCTAGTAGTACAGATCGAACCTGGGCCTATGCCAACCTTAATTGCATCTGCACCTAATTTAATTAAATCTTTTGCAGCTTCAGGTGTAGCAATATTTCCTACAACAATAGGTAAATTTATTTTTTTTCTAATTTTTTTAAAAGACTCTAATACTGCTGATGAATGACCATGAGCTGTGTCAATGAATAAAATATCAACACCAGCTTTATCTAATTCTATAGCTCTTTGTAAGTCATTTGGCTTACTTCCTATTGCAGCACCAACTAGTAATTGTCCGTTCTTATCTTTCACAGAATAAGGAAATTTTTCTCCTCTTTGAATATCCTTAACAGTAATCAAACCAATACATCTATTATTATTATCAGTAACAACTAATTTCTCTATTCTATTTTCTTGTAATAATTTTTTAGCGAGACCAAAAGAAGACATTCCTTTTGATTGAGTTTGAGTAATAGAGATTACTTTTTTAGTCATTAAATCTTTAACTTTTGTTTTCTTATTTATAACAAATCGAACATCTCTATTAGTGATAATTCCCTGAAGTTTATTAGCTTTATCGACCACTGGAAAACCAGATATATTTTGTTTTTCCATAACATTTAAAACATCTTCTATTGTATTGTTAGGACTCATTGTTATTGGATTATAAACAATCCCTGCCTCGTATCTTTTAACCTTTTTTACTTCATAACTTTGCGTCTCAATATCGTAATTTTTATGAATTACACCAAGTCCACCATTTTGAGACATTGATATTGCCATTTTAGACTCTGTTACAGTGTCCATAGCTGCTGATATGATAGGAATATTTAGTTTTATTTCTTTTGTTAGATTTGTTGAAATATCGACGTTATTCGGAAGAATTGTTGATGCTTGGGGTTTTAATAGAACGTCATCAAATGTTAAATATTCTTTAACTTGGGCCATGGCCAATATTAGTTTTTTTTATGTTAAAATCAAGATCTGACTAAGATAGTTTTCTTCCATCATTGAGACCAGCATCATAGTCTAATGGGTCTACATCATCTAAACACCCTAGATTAATACCCATACCGTTAGGATCAGTTCTTCTATTGTGATGAGTGTATATACCGCAATGCTTGCAAAAAAAATGTTCAGCTAAGTTTAGATTAAACTGATATAAAGATAGATCATCTTTTCCCTTTAAAAGTTTAAAATTAGATTTAGGAACCATTATCATTTTTGCATTTTTTCTAATACAAATGGAGCAATTGCATTGCATTATTTTTTCAAGATCAGAGTCAATCTCAAACTCAATAGCTTTACAGTGACACGATCCTTTATGAAGCACGACTATTTTCTTTAAAGAAACTTTTTAAAATATTTTTAGTTTCACTCGCTGTTTCTAAAATAGACATATGTCCAGACTCTTCTAGAACAACTGTTTTGGATCCCTCTATATTTGAAGCTAATTCTAGACCCACTTTTTTAGGAGTCATTTTATCATGTTTGCCTACAATACATAAAGTTGGGTGTTTAATACTTTTAGCAGCAGTTTCACCATTAGTGTATTTATCGCAAGCATTGAAGTCTGCGCCAAGCGTGCCGTCATTATTTGAAGATACCAACTGACCGCCCATACCTAAATGACTTAATCCTGGAACAGGATGACCACCTTTATGACCTAAAGGTCCATGCACCCAATCCATCATTAGATCAACAGCTTTTTGATCTTTATTTAATGCTAAGTCTAAAAGTTCAGTGTTCATCTTCATTGACATAGATCCGTTGATTAATGCCAGTAAATCTAATTTTTCAGGATGTCTTTGTGCAAATTCTAATCCCACCAAACATCCTTGAGAATGACCAACATATGAGGCTTTCTCAATGCCCAAAGCTGTTAACAGGTCTGCAACCCAATCAGCCATCTCTTCAATAGTTTTTAATGGTGGTCCCTCGGAGTCACCATGGCCAGGTAAATCTACCGCAATTGTATTATAACCGTGAAATGCAAAGTATCTTGTTTGAAGCACCCATGTGACATGGCTCAAACCACTACCATGAACAAATACAATCGAGGGTTGATTTTTATCTATTTCTCTTCCACTGGATGTGTAATATGCCTCTTTTCCATTAACTTTTAGCTTCATTTAGAAGCTACAAGTCTTGGCTTTTGAGATGCTCTGAAACCATTTTCAAAGTCATTAATGATGTCATCCATGTCCTCCAAGCCAACAGAAAAACGTATCATATCTTCAGTTAGGCCTGCCAACTCTAATGATTTTTTATCCATTTGAGAGTGAGTTGCGGATGCTGGATGGATAACTAATGATTTTGCGTCACCAACGTTAGCTAAATGTGATGTTAGTTTTAAAGAGTTTATAAACGCGTGACCAGCTTCTTTGCCCCCCTTAATTCCAAACGCTATCATTGAGCCAGCGCCCTTAGGCATTAATTTTGCAGCAACTTTATGATCAGGGTGATCCGGTAAGCTTGGATGATTTACCCAAGAAACACTTGGATTGTTACTTAAGTAATCAACCATTATTTTAGTATTGGATAAATGCTTTTCCATTCTCACTGAGAGAGTTTCTATTCCTATTAAAATATTAAATGCGTTTGTTGGACTCATACATGGGCCAAAATCTCTCATGCCCTCTGCCCTTGCTCTCATAGTAAATGCTGCTGGACCAAATTCTTCTGCAAAAGAAAGACCGTGATAACCATCATATGGTTCAGTCATTGTTGGAAACTTATCTCCCTTAGTCCAATCAAAGTCACCCTTTTCAACAATTATACCACCCATAGAAGTGCCATGACCTGCCATCCATTTTGTTAGAGAGTGTGTGATTATATCTGCACCTAATTCAAAGAGATTACACAAATATGGTGTGTTAAATGTTCCATCGACCATTAAAGGAATACCTGCGTCTTTTGCTATTTTGGAAATTTCAGGTAAATCCATAATTTCTATGCCAGGATTACCAATCAACTCACCCCAAATACATTTTGTATTTGGTTGAATTGCTTTTTTAAAACCCTCTGTGTCTCTGGGCTTAACAAAAGTTGTTTCAATGCCAAATCTTTTTAAAGTTAGTCTCAGTAAGTTAAAAGAGCCTCCATACAATTGCGATGAGGAAACAATATGATCACCTGCACTACAAATATTTAGAAGAGCTAGCATCATTGCACTCATACCAGAGGCAGTAGCTAAAGCAGCAGAGCCGCCTTCTAAAGCTGCAACTCTCTCCTCAAGAACAGATATAGTTGGATTGGATATTCTGCTGTAGATATGCCCACCCTCCTCTAGATTAAATAAGGCAGCTGCGTGATCTGCATCTTGGAATAAGTATGAAGTTGTTTGATAAATTGGAACGGCACGGGAGCCAAAATTTTTATCTGGCTGATGCCCACTATGTAAGGTTTTAGTGTTAAATTTGTATGTTTTAGGATCGGTCATATCAGAATATAACACAAATTTTTTAATGAAAGTAATAGAAAAAAAGTCTCAGTTTTAGGGCTTATGTCAAAAAGTCATAATCTTTAATTAATAATTTGTAATCCACATAGTTTGATAGGCCTTTAAAGTTATTGTTGATTTGATATCAATAATTATCTCATTAGAGATTAAATCCCACCATTCATTTGACGCTATTAGATTTAATTCTGACAAATCTAAATATTGGAACACATTAGTTACATTACTTACACAAAATATCGACTGTCTTTTATCATGACTCTGTCTCCAAAAACCAAAAAAGTTTTTACCCAAATTAAATGTAAATTGTGTAGCATTTGGATGAAATGCAGATTGGTTTTTTCTAATTTCAATTAATTTTGATAATTGATTATATATTTTTGAATTAAAAGTATCAGTATTTGCAAGTAATCCATCAATTTCATCATACTTCCAAGATCCTCTATTTATAGACCTATTATTTTTCGTTTGCTCTAACTTTTCATAGTCATTTGTTGAGCCCAAAATACTATGTATGTAAAATGCTGGTATTCCCTCGAGTCCTAGCATTATTGCATGGCAACAAATAAATCTTTCAATTTGCAAATGATCACTTCCTTGAAATGTTCCTTTCATAGCATCAATGAGTGAGATATTTATTTCATAAACAGTCTCGGTGTTATCTGTTTTTTTTCTTTTGGTAGTTTTTGCTCCAAAATCGGTCATGATATCGACTAAGTTATTTCTTTCTTTTTCTGTTAAAATTCCCTCTGTCGGTCTCAGGCCAATACCATCATGAGAGGCTATGAAATTGAAATAAGATGTATGATCTTTCGCAGGAGGCATGCCCATAGACCATTTACGAAGAGCTGTGCTATCTCCCATCACAAGAGTCCATAGTAGCAAGGGAGGTAGGGCAAAGTTGTATACAGCATTTGCTTCATCGTTTTCACCGAAATAACTAAGATTTTCTAAATTAGGTAAATTTGTTTCAGTTATAAGTAAAGTATTTTTACTAAAAGCATTGAGAAGTGTTCTCATTAATTTCACAACTTCATGAGTCTGCGGTAAATTTAGACATTTAGTGTCATGTTCTTTCCAAAGGAACGCAATGGCATCTAACCTAAATACTCTAACACCATTTTTAAGATATAAATGAATTAACTTAATGAAAAAAAATAAAACCTCAGGATTTTTAAAATTAAAGTCGACTTGATCGTGGCTGAAAGTACACCATAAATAATAAATTTCTTTATTAATTTCAAATTCTCTAAAAAGATCTGAGCTTCTAGGGCGAACAACTTGGTCATAACCTTGTTTATTTTTAAGTTTTATAAAAAAATTTTGTGTTTCAGTTTTATTCTCTATAAAAGATTTAAAATATTTACTTTCAATAGATGCATGATTAATTACAATATCACTCATTATCCTATAGTTTTTTGATAGTGATTTAATATCTTTCCAATCACCTAAATCAGACCTTACTACTTCATAATCAGTTATAGAAAATCCATCATCTGAACTGTAAGGAAAAAAAGGTAGAATGTGTAAATTGTTGAATTGTTTTTTACAATACTTATCCAAGAACTTGCTTAAAGTTATTAATTTATTATTTTTTTCTTCATATATTGAGTCACCATACGTAATTAAGAAAACATCTTTTTGAGACCAATTAGGTTCAGAAATACCTAGGTCTTTATTTTGAAATAAATCAAGAACTCTATTAATTAGTTTCAAAATTTCGTTTTGATCTAATATATCCTTGTAAATTATTTGAAAATGTATGTTTAGATTATTTTTTAATTCTTCTTGCACTTTAGGAATTATCTTCCATGACGGCATTATTAAAAGATTTTAAAATAGTTGGGTCAGCACTATCAACTCTTCTCCAAGTTGGTATATTGGGATTTTCACTTGGTGAGTCTAGGAATATTTTTCCTGCTTCGATAATATTTTGTGCAAAGAGTTCAACCATTTCCTCTTCTTTGTGGACATCGAAGTTTAATCCATTCATCTCTGCATCAGTTTTATAAATCTGAACCATATCTAGTGCTAATCGATAGTATGTTGCTTTAAGTGTTCTAAACTTCTCATTAGAAAATACATGACCTTGCGTAGCTAATTTTCTAAATAAAGCTTTAGAAATATCTATAGTCATTTTAGATAAACCCTTTTGACGATTATTTTTAGAGACCTCTTGGTGTTTATGTTCATAGGTATCTGCTATATCAACTTGACAAATTTTATTATTAGCAAAGTTCCTATACATTTCAGAGAGTATTCCTATTTCAAGGCCCCAATCATGTGGAATTCTTATGTCATTCAATAAATTATATTTAAATGAAAATTCACCAGCTAGAGGATATTTAAAAATATCTAAAAAATTTAAATATTCATTAAATCCTACCATTTTTTGTAAAGATTTAACTAAAGGCGTAACTAACAGTCTTGTCACTCTTCCATTCATGGATTTTTGAGCAACTCTTGGGTAAAACCCTTTACAAAAATCAAATGAAAATTTTGGATTAGCAACGGGGTAAAATAGTTTTGCTACTAAATTTTTATCATATGTGACTATATCACAATCGTGCATAGCAACAGATCCCGACTCTTTCAAAGAAATTACAAATCCCATACAGTACCAAATATTTCTTCCTTTCCCCTTTTCTGCAGGAGCAAGATCCATTTTAGATAAATGTTGATCTATTTTTTTTAATTTAGGTCCATCGTTCCAAAGAATATATTTTTTTTGAGGCAGCACTGAAAAAAATTTTTTAGCTTTTATAAATTCTTGTTTGTTGGCTTGATCTAAACCAATAACAATATTTTTAATGTATTTAACTTTTTTTAAAGTATTAACAATATAGGTTAATGCTGGCTTTTCTAATTCTGAATACAAAGAAGGAAGAATTAAAGTCATGGGTGAGACTTTTGAAAAGTCTAATAGTTCTTTTTCTATTTCCTCTATAGGTTTAGAATTAAAATTATGTAGAGTAGCTATAACACCGTTTTGATGAAAGTCAGGCATGGTTAAAAAATCTTAGTCTCTAATGTTTTGTTTAATTTATACAGGACTTCACCCCAACCGTCAGGTGCTAACTTTGATGATTTAAAAACATTTTTTTTATTGGAACGCAATTTTACATGTGTACCAGTAGAATTTTTAATTAGGCAGGAGTATTTACAAGAATTTAACATATCAATATCATTTTTACTGTCACCGAGAGCTATAGTATTTATTGAGTATTTATCACGAAATTGAATATCATAAGCATGAGATATTAGCTTTTTAGCTATTCTTTTGTTGCATATAGAAGAAATTTGAATGAACCTACTTCCTTTTATCAAAACTCCTTCTTTTTCAGATTTAAGATCATTTTTAAAAAGTTTAAATTTTGTCAGATTATCTTCCCATAGAATGATTTGACTTGCCTCACGATCCAACATCATATTGGTGTTATTCAAATTTGTATATTTTTTTAAAATCTTTGGTGAGAGATCTTGGGCAATTAAAAAATTATATTTTTTTTGTTTCTGTTTTAAAAATTGATGCCAACTCTTTGAGGATAATTTAGCAATTCTAAGTTTCCAATATCTTTCAAATGAGGATGAGTTTTTAATTTTATTAAATCTTATTTTAGGAAAATATAAAACTGCTCCATTTTCAGTACTAAAGGGCATATTTGATAATTTCAATTCTTTAAGTAATTTTTTACATTCACTGAATGTTTTACTAGTGTTAAAAATAATTTCATTTTTGTTATTGATGATTGTAGAGATCATTTTCTTATTATTGCCATAGGAATAGTTATCATGATCAAGTAATGTTCCATCAAGATCAGTAAAAATAAGATATCTTTTCATTTATATGTAATTTTTTTTGCTGTTTGTTTTTTATCTAAAGTTATTAATACATTGCAATAACTAGGCGAAGTTAAAGACATCCATTTAGATAATTTTTCATAATATTGTATAAACGTTAAGAGTTTCTTTTTTAAATGAATATTAGTTTGTGAAGAACGAAGACCTAATTCTTGTTTATATTTCCAATCAATTACAAAATCCCAGCTTGGTATTTTAATGAAAACAAAATAACTAAATTTTTTAAAAACTTTTTGATATTCAACTAAAGCCTTATTATATGCGGTTCTCCATAATAAATTAGAGTCCTCAATTTTTTCTAAATCATTTATATTTTTTTTTAAATAATTTGGGTCTATTGGTTTTGAACCGACACACCAACCCTCTAAAATAATTAAATCTACTTTATTTACTTTTCTTTGATATTTTTTCTTATTATCGGCAACTTTATCAAAGACTGGTAAAAATAATGGAAATTTATTATTTTTAAGATTTCTGATTGTTTGACTCAGTAATTTTAAATTGTGAGTACCGGGAACACCTCTAGTTTCAAATAAATTTGTTTTATATTTTTTTGCCAATAGTTTTCTTTTATGAGAAGATAAATAAAAGTCATCAATACTAAGAATAACAACATTCTTTGAGTAATATTTTTTAAAATATTTTTTAATTTGCAACGACAGAGTAGATTTACCTGAACCTTGAGATCCAGCAATCATTAATGTTTTTTTATCTTTAACTCGACTAAATAAATCAATGTAAGATTTAGCTATTTCATATGTTAAAGCAGAACCTGTTAATTTTTTATGAGATGTTACAAGAAAGTCTAATTTATTTTTAATATCAGACATGGCAAATAGTTGGCGCGCTCTGCAGGATTCGAACCTGCGACCCTCTGCTTAGAAGGCAGATGCTCTATCCAGCTGAGCTAAGAGCGCATTTATTGGAATATTTACCACTTCAACTTTATATTTTCTACTTTAATATGCATTAATTTTTAAATGAACAATATTTTAATAAAAGTTGAAAATTTGGTTAAAACATTTGGTGGTTTAGTTGCACTAAATGATTGCTCCTTAGAAATTAAGGATAAAGCTATAACAGGGATTATTGGACCCAATGGATCTGGTAAGACTACGTTATTTAATGTAATTACTGGTAATCTTAAGCCAGATACAGGCAAAGTTTTCTATAATGGTGTTGAAATAACTAATGAAGAGTCGCACGACTTATTTCATTTAGGAGTATTAAGAACATTTCAAATAGCACACGAATTTTCAAATATGACAGTTATTGAAAATTTAATGGTAGTGCCAGGTAATCAAAAAGGTGAAAGGCTTCTATATTCGTTGATGAATAGTCAAAAAATTAAAAAAGAGGATGAATTAATAAAAGATAAAGCCATGGAAGTTTTAAAATTTTTAAAAATTGAACACCTTAAAAATGAGAGAGCTGGAAATTTATCTGGAGGTCAAAAAAAACTTTTAGAATTGGCAAGAACAATGATGGTAGATGCTAAAATAGTTTTTTTAGATGAAGTTGGTGCAGGAGTTAATAAAACACTCCTTAAAGACATAAGTGACTCAATTTTAAAACTTAATCAAGATAAAGGTTACACATTTTGTATGATTGAACATGATTTTAACTTTATAAGTGAGTTGTGTGACCCCGTAATAGTTTTAGCTGAGGGATCAGTTCTTTTTAAAGGTTCTGCTGAGGATGTTAAGTCAAATGAACAGGTTATTGAGTCTTATTTAGGTAAGGGATTAAAAAAATAATGTTTTTTTCTGCTTCGAATTTAACAGGTGGTTATGGAGGTGTAAACATTATTGAAGAGTGTTCTTTTAGTGTTAATAGAGGTGAAATTGTGTCGATACTGGGTCCTAATGGTGCTGGTAAATCGACAGCAATGAAAGCAATGCTTGGTATACTTGACTTAAAAAATGGAAATGTAATGCTTGACGGTAAAGATATCACAAAACTTAAAACGCAAGATAGAATAAAGCTTGGTATCTCATTTGTGCCTCAAATTAAGAATATATTTACAGAATTAACAGTAAAAGAGAACTTAGAGATGGGTGCTTTTTTAAATGATAGTAATTTATCAACGAGATTAAATGAGATGTATGATTTATTTCCAATAATTAAAGAAAAAAAAGATCAATTTGCAGGTGAATTATCAGGTGGTCAACGACAACAGGTTGCAATCGCCAGAGCTTTGATGACTGAGCCAGATGTTTTAATGCTAGACGAACCAACTGCAGGGGTTTCACCTGTAATTATGACAGAATTATTTGAGCACATACTAAATATAAAAAAACAAAATATAGCTATACTAATGGTTGAGCAAAATGCCCGCCAAGCTTTAGAAATATCTGACCGAGGTTATATTTTAGTGACAGGAAAAAATGCTTACGAAGGCAAAGGTGATTATCTTCTAAATGATAAAGAGATAAGGAAGGCTTTTTTAGGTGGGTAAATGGATTTCTTAAACTCAATAATACTTCTTACAAACTTTATTATTGTGCCAGGAATAACTTATGGATCTCAACTGGCTTTGGGTGCAATTGGAGTAACTCTTATTTATGGTGTGTTAAGATTTGCTAACTTTGCATATGGAGACTTGATGGCTTTTGGAACGATGATCGTAATCCTTGTTACTTGGTTTTTACAGTCAAAAGGAATTACGTTTGGCTTACTTCCAACTGCTTTACTAGCGTTACCAGTTGGTATTCTATTGACAATTGCAGTGAGTTTATTTTTTGACAAAACAGTATTTGAATATTACAGAAATAAAAAAAGTGACCCTGTAACTTTTATAGTTGTTAGTCTTGGTATTATGTTTGTTTTAAACGCAGTGGTTAGAATTATCATTGGACCAAACGATATAAATTTTATGGATGGTCACAAATTTATTATGAAAGCTAGAGAATTTAAACAAATGACAGGGTTAAATGAGGGACTAGCATTAAAATCAACTCAAGTGATAACATTAATTACAACAATAATTACTTGCTCCATACTATTTTATTTTTTGAATAAAACAAAAACAGGCAAATCTATGAGAGCTTATTCAAATAATGAGGATTTAGCTTTACTATCAGGTATTGATCCAAAAAAAATTGTTTTACTGACCTGGATAATTGTTTCAATTTTAGCAACTGTCGCTGGAACTTTGTATGGATTGGATAAAAGTTTTAAGCCATTTACATATTTTAATAACCTTCTTCCTATTTTCGCAGCAACAATTGTTGGTGGTATTGGAAATCCTTTAGGTGCATTTTATGGTGGCTTTCTAATTGCTTTCTCTGAAATAGGCCTTACCTATGCGTATAAAAAATTTTTTAAGTACATCATGCCTGAAGGTTTAGAACCAAGCACACTAATACAATTTATCTCTACTGATTATAAATTCGCGATCTCTTTTGCGATATTGATAGTGGTTCTTATTTTTAGGCCAAATGGTATCTTTAAAGGAAAAGTCATATGATCAATAATTCTGACTTTAAAATTTGTTTCTCAGTAATGACAATTTTAACTATTTTAGTAGGTTTATTTCAATCATGGGGTATTGCATTATCAATGTTAAATCTCTGTCTAATCTCTGCTGTTATGGCGATGGGAGTAAATATTCAATGGGGTTTTGCAGGATTAATTAATTTTGGTGTAATGGGCTTTTTGGCCATAGGTGGTCTAGCTACTATTTTAGTTTCAGTTCCACCAGTTCCTGAAGCTTGGAGCGCTGGCGGGTTAGGAATTTTAATTTCTGGTTTATTTTTAGTTGCAGTTGTTTTTAGTGTTTTAATTATTAATAAAAAAATTCCAAATCATAAATATAAGAATTATTTTATATTCTTTATAATAATTTTATCTATACCCTTACTTAAATTTATAGCTGGTCCATCAATTAGTAAAATTGAGTCAATCAATGCCGCCACATCAGGTTTCCTAGGTGGAGCAAATTTACCAATTATATTTTCATGGTTTGTTGGTGCAATTTTGTGTGCACTTGTAGCATTTGTCGTAGGAAAAGTTTGTTTAGGATTAAGGTCTGACTATTTAGCAATATCAACTTTATTAGTCTCTGGAATAATAATAACAATTGTAAAACATGAGGAATGGCTATCAAGAGGAGTAAAGAATGTTATTGGTTTAAAGAGACCAGTTCCATATGAAGTAGATTTACAAAACTCTGAGTGGTTTATTAAGCTTGTTGAGTTTTTTAACTCTTCTAAACTATCAAATATATTAGACCCTGACGAAAAAGTTTCTCTGCTTAATCAATTAGTTATCACCTCATCTGGTGTTTTTGTAAAGCTTTGCTTTAGTTTTATATTTTTAGTAGTTGTAATTACAATACTTTATTTTTCAGAAAAAGCCTTGAATTCTCCTTGGGGTAGAATGATGAGGGCAATAAGAGACAACGAAGAGGCAGCTAAAGCTATGGGTAAAAATGTTGTCAAGCAACACCTATTTATTTTTATGTTAGGTTCAGCAATTATTGGATTTGCGGGTGCCATGCTTGTAACATATGACGGTCTATTTACACCGTCTAGTTATCAACCATTAAGATATACCTTTCTCATATGGGTAATGGTCCTATTGGGAGGAACAGGTAATAATTATGGTGCAATACTGGGTGGATTTGTTGTTTGGTTTATTTGGATACAATCTGCTCCATTTGCATTATTAGTAATCAATATTTTCACTAATCATTTAGATGAAACAAACTATATCAAAGAACATCTATTAAATAGTGTCCCCTACTTTAGATATTTGATGATGGGTCTTGGACTTTTATTAGTTATGAGGTACCGACCAAGAGGGCTACTTCCAGAAAAAATTATTAAGAATTAATGTTATACTAGCCCCACCAATATGATGGGGCTAGAAATTAGTAATTATCTTTGTGCTACGTCAGTAAATTGACCGCCTTCAATTCCTTTTTCAAGGAATGCTCCAAATGCTTCTCCTACTTCTGTAAAATTAACATCTGTGGCTCCGTCATAGTCAACTGCGAAACCTGCACAAGCAAGCTCAAGACCTTTACCTAGTTCACCAGCATAAATCTTAGTACCAGGGCCATTAGCTACACTCATTATATTAGCAGCTACTGTTGCGCTGTCATCTGAACCACCTTTACACATTGCTAGCATGATTAATGCAGCAGCGTCATATGACTCTCCGACGTAAACTGATGGGTCAACTCCGTTAGCTTCAGCATATGCTTTAAACTTCATTGCACCAGCACCTAAAGAACCAGGCATTGAACCAAATGAACCATCAAGATCTGAACCAAATGTGTCTGTTAATGAGTCACCAATCATACCATCAGATAAAACAAATGTATCAAAAGCACCAGTATCTAAGGAACCTTGAATAATTTGATTTCCACCTTGGTCTAGGTAACCTATAACAACTAAAGCATCACCACCAGCAGATGAAAGAACACCTACTTCAGCACTATAGTCAGCTTTGTCACCTTCGTGAGCAGTTTTAGCTGTAACATCAATACCTCTTGCAATTGCTGCAGCTTCATAAACGTCAGCTAAACCAACACCATAGTCAGTGTTAACGTAAGTAATTGCAACACTTGCAATGCCTCTGTCACTTGTAATGTCTGCTAATACCTCACCACCTCTAGCATCAGAAGGAGCCGTTCTAAAAAACAAACCGTTATCCTCTGCAGTAGTTAAAGCAGGTGAAGTTGCAGATGGTGAAATCATTGGAACACCATTTGGAACAGCTACATTTGAAAGGACCGCACCTGTAACACCAGAACAGTCTGCTCCCATAATTGCTGTAACACCCTGTGAAATTAAAAATTCAGCTGCAGATGCTGCTGCTGCTGAGTCAATACATGTTGAG
>CABYYB010000006.1:0-38886 GCA_902523135.1 uncultured Alphaproteobacteria bacterium | reverse complement strand
AAACATTTTTTTACTAAGTCATACTTTTGGGTTAAAGCTAAACCAAGCATATTTTCTTGGACTCTAGAACTTGGGCACCCTAAATTAAAATTTACATGTTTAATAATATCTACTTTATTTAAAATATTTATTGCTCTTTTAATTTCTTCAGGATCTGAGCCTGCAATTTGAATGGCGCTTTTATTATTTTTTAAAAAATGCTTGGTTATTGTTTTAGTCTCATTGTGGATGATTGCTTTATCCACTATCATTTCAGAAAAGGTAGTTACACTATTTCCGTAAATGTTTTCCAGTAAACTTCTAAAATAGCAGTCTGTGTAACCCATCATTGGTGCTAAATAATAATTCATCGAAAAAATTCTTTTAATAATTGAAAAATACTTTAATAAAAGTAAAAAAAGAAATCTCAGTTATTAATAACTATAGTGGCTTACTAAATTATTTTGAGAGGAATGCCATTTGGAGTTAGAGAGATTATATAAATCTTCAACTTTCTTATCAAAATATGAATATCTAAATAATTCTTATGATGTTTCAAAGGTTGATGCTCAATTAATACTTAACCACTACAAAAGTAATATAAAAAAATATTCTAATTCCTCTACAACTAACTTTCTCAATATAAATACACTTAAAAATGAGCTTATTTATTTAATTTTTATATCAATTCATCAAAATTTAATTTCTCAGTCTAATGGATCAAGATTGTGGTCTGTTTTATGTAAAAATATTTTAAGTAAAATCATTAATATCAATCTATACAGATCATTTAATAATAGTTTAAAAAAATATTATTTTATTCTAGGTATGGGTAAAATTGGCGTAAGAGATTTAAATTTTGCCTCTGATATCGATATAATCATATTCTATGATTCCAAAAATAGTCCTATTTCCCTCCGAGATTTTAATAAATCTATAAAGAAAACCATAAGTGGCATATCGAACATTTCTGAGTCTTTTTTTCATAAAATAGATTTAAGGTTACGACCAGATTTTGGTGATTCATTAATTATATCTGATATGGATCAAGCAATTAATTATTATACTTCAGTTGGCAGAAATTGGGAGAGATTAGCATTTCATAGATCAAGTTTTTTGTGCGGCGATATTCAAAAATATTTCTCATTTAAGGAAGCAATAAAAAGTTTTTTATTTAGAAGAACATTTGACTATTACGCTATAGATGAAATTAAAAAGCTTTTTGCCTCCAGTAATACTGAACAAAAGCTAGATATAAAAAATTCTTATGGCTTTATTCGATCTTGTGAAAATATAATACATTTTAACCAACTTCTTTGGTCTGGAAAAATAAATTCTCTTAAAGAGAGTAATATTCATAAATTACTTATAAATTTAAAAAAACATGAAAATATAATTCCAAAAAATGACTTAAAAAATATTACAGATGCATATTATTACTTTCGTAAAATTGAGAATTATTTACATATAAAAAAGAATACTTTTCAGAATATAATTGACTCTAATGAAACCTATTTAAATGCAGTATTAGATAACTTTTCAAAAAAATTAGAGAAGCATAAATCTGAAATTCAAACAATATATCAGCGTTTATTTTTCCCTAAAATAAATAGAGAAAGTTTACGACGTGAAAAATTTAATGAGTCTAGCCAAAAAATTATTGATAGTCTTCTAAAACGAGCTGAGAACATCAATAGTTCAGAAACAGTAAAAAATGATTATTTAGAGTCTATTTCAAGTCTCATAAATATTTTATCAACACATAATAAACGAGATGATCTAATTATAAAATTTGACTATTTAATTAACTATTATAAGTCTGGTGTCCATTTAACTGCTTTATATAAATACAATAATAAAATTTTTTTTGAGTTAGCTTTCATATTTGAGAATTCTTCAAAATTAACAAATCTTATTTACAAAAATCATTTTTTAATAGAGTCACTAGTCTATTTTTTTAATTATGGCATACCTACTTTTAAGCTGAGAGAATTTTCTGATAATTTTGATTTAGATTTAAAAAAATCAATCCAGGATATTTATGAAATTTTATTCCTTTTAGATTATTTGTTACTTTCAAAAAAAATAACAAATACTGACTTCCTCAAAAAACGAAATACCGCTGTAAGAAAGTTTATTTTTTATATTTTTGAACTAGTTAAAAATGAATATATTTCCAATAGAAGCAATATTTTCTCTGACTTAACACCGATTTTATTTGGAAGTTACGGTGTCAAAATGGCTACGAATTTTTCCGATTTAGATATTTTTTTTATATATCAATCAAACAAAAATAATCACATAGATAATATTAAAATTGTAAGGAGATTTTACTCGATAATGAAACAATATATTGATCCAAATATCCTAATAATTGACGATAGAAATAAACCTTTTGATAGAGACTCTGATCAAGTTATTAATATTGAAAATTTCTTATCTTTTTATTCAAAGACTAGTGAGCCATTTCATAAATTATCTTTTATGAAGGTATGTCTTTTAACAAATAATCTAAAATTAGTTAAGTATTTTACAAAAATGAAAAATCAAATTATTTCAAACTTTTCTAAAATTGATAATGAATACTTTTTAAAAATAGTAGATATAAAAAATCCTTTAAAAAATAATAAGGATCTTTTTCAACTCTTTAAAATTAAAGAAGACATCAACCATATAAATAATAAAGAGTTTTCATATCGTGACGATATTAATTATTTAAGAGAATTGCTTATGTTTGAAAATCTAACTAGCAACCCGTCCAAAGTAGATAATAAAAAATATTTAGACAGGTTGCTTTTAATTTAGTTTAGTAATCGTAATACATGTCGAACTCTGCAGGTGTAACTAGCAGTTTATTTGGTTCGATTTCTTCTTCTCTTTTGTATTCAATATATGACTCGATTAAATCTTTGGTAAACACATTACCCTCTAAAAGATAATCATGATTTGACTCAAGGTTATTAATCGCTTCCTCAAGAGTGCCAGGTACTTCTTTTACTTTAGATTGCTCTTCAGGAGGTAAGTCATAAAGATTTTTATCCATTGGTTCACCAGGATCAATTCTATTCTTAATTCCATCTAAACCTGCCATAAGCATAGCTGAAAATGCTAAATAACCATTTGCAGTTGCATCTGGACATCTAAACTCAACTCTTTTTGCTTTCGGAGATGGTGAGTATGCAGGGATTCTACATATAGCACTTCTATTTCTATTAGAGTATGCAAGCTTAACTGGAGCCTCATAACCTGGAACTAATCTCTTGTAAGAGTTAATAGTTGGATTTGTAAAGGCTAATAAAGATGGTGCATGCTTTAGCAATCCGCCAATATAAAATTTTGCTTCATCACTAAGATTGGCATATCCACCTTCACCGTAAAATACTGGTTTACCGTTTGACCAAATACTTTGATGACAATGCATTCCTGAACCATTGTCGTTTGAAAGAGGTTTTGGCATAAAAGTAGCACTTAAGCCATTACTTTTTGCTGTGTTTCTTACAACGTATTTATATTTTTGAAGATCATCGGCCATCTTAACCAGTGTGTCGAATTTTAAATCAATTTCACATTGACCAGCAGTAGCAACTTCGTGGTGTTGCGCTTCAACACTCATACCAATTGCAACCATGTGATTTACCATTTCTGATCTAACATCTTGCATAGTGTCATGAGGTGGGCATGGGAAATAGCCGCCTTTATTTCTTACTTTATAACCTAGATTTGGACCTTCAGCTGTGCCTGTATTCCAAACGGCTTCACCGGAGTCAACAGAAAAAGAAGAGTGATGAGGATGCGTGTTAATTTGAACGTTGTTGAAAAGAAAAAATTCAGCTTCTGGACCAAAGAAAATGCTATCACCAACTCCTGAGGTTTTAACAAATTCTTCTGCTTTTTTTGCAACGTATCTTGGATCTTTATCGTACTTTTGTCCAGTAATTGGATCTTGAATGTCACAGATAAGAACTAGAGTAGGGTCCGTAAAAAAAGGATCTACAAACGCAGTCTCAATATCTGGAATTAATATCATGTCACTAGCTTCAATTGACTGAAAACATCTAATTGAAGAGCCGTCGAAACCTATACCCTCTTCAAATACGTCCATTTCAAATGTGTTAATATGGTTCGAGAAGTGCTGCCATGTTCCTAAAGGATCAGTAAATCTAAAATCAATGTACTTAATACCATTTTCATCGATCATTTTTTGTAATGATTTTTTGTCCATCTAATAACCTCCTGAGTTGTTAACTTGGTTTATGTAAAAACTAAATTGCGTCTTTACCTTTTTCGCCTGTGCGAATTCTAATAGCCTCTGAAACTTCGTATACAAAAATTTTACCATCACCGATTTTGCCAGTGTTAGAATGCTTGATAATAACATCGATTGCCTCTTTGTATTTCTTGTCATCAACTACTAATTCAATTTTAACCTTTGGTAGAAAGTCAACTACGTACTCAGCTCCTCTATAAAGCTCAGTATGACCTTTTTGTCTACCAAACCCTTTTACTTCAGATACGGTTAATCCACTTAGGCCTATTTCGCCAAGGGCATCTTTAACATCCTCTAATTTAAAAGGTTTAATTATTGCCTCAATTTTTTTCATATTTAGCGATCCAAATATAATGTTTAATTTGCATAATATCTATACTATAAATTAATTCAATTTTTGGCGGGTGTAGCTCAGTTGGTTAGAGCGCCGGTTTGTGGTACCGGAGGTCGGGGGTTCAAGTCCCCTTACTCGCCCCAATTTGTGCGCCAGTGGCGGAATGGTAGACGCGCTGGTCTTAGGAACCAGTGGGCAACCGTGGGGGTTCGAGTCCCTCCTGGCGCACCAGAATACAAGTAAAATGGAATATAAAAATATAGAAAAAAAAAGTTATAAATCCTCTTTCGAGGTATCTTTAGATCAAAGCGCAATAGCCAAAATTATTGACGAAAAAATATCAGAAAAGCAACCCACTTTTGAAATTGCAGGTTTTAGAAAGGGTAAAGTACCGGTAAGCATTATAAAATCTAAAATTGGTCTTCAAATTGAAAACGAGGTATTAAATGAAGAGGTATCAAAAAATATAAATAAAATCAGTGAGGATGAAAAAATACAATCTCTGATACAACCTGATGTTAATTTTAAAGATAATTATAATTTTACCTTGGCTTTTTATTTAAAACCCGAAATTAAAATGGATGAATTAAAAACAAGTGAAATAGAGAAAGTTACTTCAGAGGTAACAAAAAAAGATGTTGATGATTTTAGAGAAAAAGTAAGAAAAGAATACTATTCATTAGAGAGTATTAATATATCAGATGAAAACTCTGTTATAGATTTTGAAATATTAAACTATGAAGATGAACAAAAAAAATTATTTTCTCAAAAAGAGGTAAGAGTAGACTTAAATACCCAAACGAAAGAAGAAGTATTTTTAGACTTAAAAAAAGCTCTTTTAAAAATTAAAAATAAATCTGATATTAATTTTTCCACAAAAGGAATAAAGATAAACGCTCAAATCAAAGATATAAATAAAAAGATTTATCCTAAAAATGATGACGAGTTGATTAAAATTTTAAAATTAAAATCTATTGAAGAATTAAATGACAAAATTGATAATAAACTCAATGAGGATATGAATTATCTTCAAAAAGAGTTTTTTATTGAAGATCTACTTAAAGTCCTATCACAAAAGAAAAAAATTGATATCAATGAAGAGGTTGTAAATCTCGAACTTAAAAGAAAATATCAAATTGATTTATCTAAAATGAAAGATGAGCACAAAGAAAGAATTGATAGTTTAAAAAAACTCACAAGTGAGAATATTCAAAAAGATGTTCTTTTTTCTGAATTAGTAAAATTTTTAAATGTAAAAGTTGAGCAGAAAGAACTCCAAGAGTATATTCAAAAATATTATGGTGAAAAAATTGATCAAAGAACGGCAGAAACTGCTTATGGTACTCTACTTAGAAATAAAATAGCAGATGAGTCTATGAAAACTTTTAAAATCAAAGAAACTAAGTTAAGCTTAGAAAAGTTAATGAAAAAAGGATCTCAAAATAATGAATCTAGTACCCATAGTCATTGAACAATCTGGTAAGGGGGAGAGATCTTTTGATATTTTCTCCAGATTGCTCAGAGAAAGAATTATTTTTTTGACAGGCGCCATCAATGATGAGACTGCCTCTTTAATTTGCGCTCAACTTTTATTTTTGGAGTCTGAAAATCCCGAAGAACCAATTAATCTATATATTAACTCACCAGGAGGTTTAGTTACTGCTGGTTTAGCAATGTATGATACTATGCAATATATTAAATGTCCTGTTCATACTGTTTGCATAGGTCAAGCTGCCTCTGCAGGTTCATTAATACTCGCTGCAGGAAAAGAGGGCAACAGGTATGCTTTACCACACTCTAAAATAATGATTCATCAACCATCTGGTGGTTTTTCAGGACAAGCGAGTGATATTAAAATTCATGCCGAAGAGATATTAAAGACAAAAAAAAGACTCAATGAAATATATCAAAAGCATACCAAAATAAGCATTGGTGAAATAGAAAAGGCTATGGAAAGAGATAGATTCTTTGACCCTGAAGAGGCGCAAAAATTTGGTTTGATAGATAAAGTAATTACTACTAGAATTGAAAAATAAAAATGTCTGATGAAAAAATAATCTCTGCTAATAGCTCTGATAAAAAAATATCATGCTCCTTTTGTGGTAAGAGCCAAGAAGAGGTTAAAAAATTAATTGCTGGACCAAATGTCTATATTTGTAATGAGTGTGTGGTTTTGTGTAAGGATATACTTGTTGAAGATGATAAAATTGACACAAAGAAAAAATTTGAGATACCAAAACCAAGTGAGATCTATAATTATCTTGATGATCATATAATTGGTCAAGATCATGCAAAAAAAATATTATCTGTATCTGTTTACAATCATTATAAGAGAGTTCAAAACCCTTCAAAAGATATAGAAATTTCTAAATCAAACATATTACTTATTGGACCAACAGGTTGTGGTAAAACACTTTTAGCTCAAACCCTAGCAAAATTTTTAAATGTACCTTTTACAATTGCTGATGCTACTACGTTGACGGAGGCTGGATATGTAGGTGAAGATGTTGAAAATATTATTTTAAGATTACTTCAGCAATGTGATTATGATGTAGCTTTGGCTCAAAAGGGTATCGTGTATATTGATGAAATTGATAAAGTGGGTAGAAAAAGTGAAAATCCATCTATAACAAGAGATGTATCTGGTGAAGGAGTTCAACAAGCTTTGCTAAAAATAATTGAGGGAACAACAGCTAGCGTGCCACCTCAAGGTGGAAGAAAACATCCTCAACAAGAGTTCCTTCAAGTTGATACAAAAAATATATTGTTTGTTTGTGGTGGTGCGTTTGAAGGCATTGATAAAATTATAAAAAATCGAGTAAATAAAAAGTCTATAGGTTTTAACAAATCAATTAATCAGGACCAACCAATGACTTCACAACTTGAAAATGACGATTTGATTAAATTTGGATTAATACCTGAATTAGTAGGAAGACTTCCTGTAAGCGCTAGTCTGAATGAATTATCTTTAGATGATTTAAAAGAGATTATTACAAGACCAAAAAATGCAATATCAAAACAATACAAGGCTCTTTTTTCTTTTGAAGGGGTTGAATTCGAGATAACTGAAGATGGTAGAGAGCAAATTGCTCAATTAGCTGTTGAAAAAAAAATTGGTGCACGAGGCCTAAGGTCAATTATGGAAAAACTACTTCTAGATTGCATGTATGATATTCCTGATAAGGATTCTGTGGATAAGGTAGTTTTAAGTAAAGAGTCAGTAATCTCAAATAGACCGATTATCGTATATAAAGAAAAAGCAAAAATTAAAAAAAAAGTGGGTGAAAATTAAAAATTCCTCACTATCTTAATAGTATGGAAAATCAAATCATTGGACCTATTTTACCTTTAAGGGACTTAGTTGTTTATCCCTCTATAACCTCACCTTTGTTTGTTGGCCGAGCTAAATCTATCGATGCAATTAATTTTGCTATGAATAATAACAACAAGATTATTTATTTATTTACGCAAAAAGAACCAACGACTGATGATCCGCAAGTTAACGATGTTTATTCCTACGGAGTAAAATCAAAAATTATTCAGTTTCTTAAGTTACCTGATAATACATATAAAGTACTTA
Organism: uncultured Alphaproteobacteria bacterium; assembly: GCA_902523135.1. Taxonomy (GTDB): domain Bacteria; phylum Pseudomonadota; class Alphaproteobacteria; order HIMB59; family HIMB59; genus HIMB59. Next base: position 30,726 of record CABYYB010000006.1, on the reverse strand, counting down.
CTGAAGGCTTAGAAATAGTAAAGATAAAGTCTGCTGTTAAGGCAAATAATAACTTCCTCACGGCTAAAATTGAAACAGTAGTTATTAACAAAAAAAATTCAGCTGAATTAAAAGCTTCTTTAAGAGTTTTAAAAAATGAATTTCAAAATTATATACAAAATATAGGAAATAATAATGACATCCTTGAAGGACTTTTAAATATTGAAGATCCATATCAGTTCATTGATAATATTTATTACAACTTAAATATCGGAATTGAAGATAAACAAAAAAATCTAGAAATTATTGATATTAATAAAAAAATTCAAAACTTACTGAATTTCTTCTCAAAAGAACTTAACTTTTCTGCACTTGAGAAAAAAATAAAAAATAGAGTAAAAAGACAAATGGAAAAAACTCAAAGAGAATACTACTTAAATGAACAAATGAAAGCCATTCAAAAAGAACTTGGTGATGGTGAAGATGGTTCCAATGAATATTCTGAAATAGAGAAAAAAATTAATGAGGTAAAATTATCAAAAGAGGCAAAAGAAAAAGCTTTAAATGAATTTAAAAAATTAAAATCTATGAGTCCAATGTCTGCAGAAGCATCAGTTATTCGCAATTACCTAGAATGGATATTAGATATACCATGGGAAAAATTCTCAAAAGAAGTCATAGACATAAAAGGTTCTGAAAATATATTAAATGACGACCACTATGGTCTCGAAAAAGTAAAAGAGAGAATACTTGAATTTTTAGCAGTAAAAAAAAGATCAAAGAAAGCATCTGGTACGATACTATGTTTTGTAGGACCTCCTGGTGTAGGTAAAACCTCACTAGGTAAATCTATAGCGAGAGCTACTGGCAGAGAATTTGCAAAGATTTCTCTTGGTGGAATTAGGGATGAGGCTGAAATTAGAGGTCATAGAAGAACTTATATAGGCTCAATGCCTGGTCGATTTATTCAGGCTATGAAGAAAACCAAAACATCTAATCCCATTATTTTATTAGATGAAATTGACAAAGTGGGTAGTGACTGGAGAGGAGATCCATCCTCTGCACTATTAGAAGTTTTAGATCCTGAGCAAAATAATCAATTTAATGATCATTACCTTGAGGTTGATTATGACTTATCAAATGTAATGTTTATATGTACAGGTAATACTTACAACATACCTGGTCCTCTTCTTGACAGATTAGAGGTTATTGAAGTATCTGGTTATACAGAAAAGGAAAAAGTTGAAATTGCAAAAAAATATTTAATTCCAAGAAAAATGAATAAAAATATTTTAAAAAATAATGAATTTAAGCTTGATAAAAGCTCAATTACTAAAATAGTTAGACACTACACCAGAGAGTCTGGCGTCAGAGGGCTTGAAAAAGTTTTTGATAAGCTTTTTAGAAAACTAGTTTTTCAATTAGAAAAAAATAAATCAAGATCAAAAAAACCATTTGTTTTCGATGATAAAGCTATAAAAAATTTTTTAGGTCCGGAAAAATTCAAGGATAGTGTTTTAGAAAAGAAAAATTTAGTGGGCATCACCAACGGGCTTGCATGGACTCAAGTTGGTGGAGATATCTTAAATATTGAAGTTAATTTATCTTCAGGTAAGGGAATGATTAATGCAACAGGTAAACTTGGTGACGTGATGAAAGAGTCTATTACTGCTGCTTTGGGTTACATTAAATCTAATTCCGTTGAGTTTGGAGTAAATCCAAAGGTTTTCGATAAAATAGATATTCATTTACACGTACCCGAAGGAGCTATACCTAAAGATGGCCCAAGTGCTGGTATTACAATATTTACTTCATTAATTTCATCTCTTACTGATATTAAAATTAAAAGAGACATTGCTATGACTGGGGAAATTACATTAAAAGGAAGAGTTCTTCCAATTGGGGGATTAAAAGAGAAATTATTGGCTGCGATAAGGTACGGTATTAAAACTGTTATAATCCCAAAAGAAAATGAAAAGGACTTAGTTGAAATACAAAAAGACATTCAAAACAAGTTGGTAATTAAGAAAGTCGAGTTTGCAAAAGAGGTATTGGACTTAGCTCTCGATGGAAAAATTAGTAAAATCAACAAAAAATTGGATTGGAGACACTTAGTTACAGAGTCTATGAAGCCAAAAAACCAGCAAAATCAAGAAAAAACATTCGTCAACTAGTATATTGTTATTGATTTTCTTACCTTTTTCTTACTACAATTAACTAATAGAATCACTAAGGAGGTTCGGTATGAACAAAAATGAACTCATTGCTGAATATAGTACGAAAAATGGTGTTGGAAAATCAGATGCAACTAAGGCTGTAGAAAGTTTATTTGATATTATCACATCTACTTTGAAAGCAGGAGGGGATGTTAAGATTGCCGGTTTTGGTACTTTTAAGGTAGCTAACACAAAAGCTAAGACTGGAAGAAACCCAAGAACGGGAGAGTCAATCCAAATTCCTGCATCAAAAAAGCCAAAATTTCTTGCTGGAAAACAGCTTAAAGAACTAATAAAGTCCACAGTCTAATTTTTGCAAATTAGATAGGGCGATTAGCTCAGTTGGTAGAGCATCTCGTTTACACCGAGAGGGTCGGCGGTTCGAGTCCGTCATCGCCCACCATTCGACAATTGTCGGGGGTGTAGTTCAGTTTGGTTAGAACGCCTGCCTGTCACGCAGGAGGTCGCGGGTTCGAGTCCCGTCGCTCCCGCCACTTCAAAATATTCATTTCGTTTTTTTTAATTTTTTCTTTATTTTCATGTTCTTCTTATAAATCAAAAGATGTTCATGGATTAAAGACACTTGGTATGAGCTTTGGCGATACAACAATTAAAGGTTTTAAAATTGACCCAGGTTGGAATGCTAGTTCAAAAGAAGAAATAAAAAAATATCAAAGAAAAAAGAACTTGGTACTTTTTCAACTTCAGAAAGAGAAAACAAGATACGGAGATACTGCTTTTTTTATCCAAGCACCAGGAGATGAGTGTTATAACAAATTAAAAGATTGCTCACGACCAAATGGTGAAAAACAAAAAAGAGTAGAGGTAGGAACCAATTATGGTTTTCAAGGAGAAATATGGTTATCTTATTCTTTTTTAATCACAGAAAATTACGAACTAAATAATGATAGTGCTATGAATAAATCAATATTGCAATTTCATAGCACAGAGAGTTTTTTTGGTCCTATGTTTATGCTTCAAATAGACAAGAAGAAAGGTTTGCTTTGGAGACACGAATCTAGTGAGGGAGTTATTATTATTGAAGGAGGGAATGATGATTGCTCACCTGGTGCTGGAGGCCCAGAGGATACTGATAAAAGAATTTTTTGTGAAGCAAGGCATGATTGGTACCAAATAATATCTGCAAAAAATTTACAAAGAAATAAATGGTATGATTTAGTCTTCAATATTAATTTTAATAAAAAGGATATTTCCAAAGCTTTTCATAAAATTTGGTTAAATGGAAAGTTATTGCATTACAGAAAAAACCAAACACTCTGGAAAGATCAAAAAGGTGTGAAAAACTCAGATAATTTGGCAAATTTTAAATTTGGTATTTATGGTTCAAGATTAGATGACTCTTATCAATCTATTTATGCTGATGAAATCCACTTTGGAACTGAATGTAAGGACCTTTTAATAGAAAATATTGGCTATTATTGTAGTAATCTAAAAAAACAAACAATAAATGAATCATTTCCTATCTTTACAGAAGATAGAGTTGCTTATTATACTAGAGGATAAAATATTTTTTTAACTTTTTTACACTCAAATATTAAAAAATCAAGTGTAAGACTAATGCGTCATTTTTATCGTCACTAAATACATATTGTTTCTTATAATGTATTCCGTTACGGAAAATCAAAACTTTTAATGTATAACCTAGATTATATTTTCATATTGATATTCATTGTTATTGGGGCAGGAATGGCAATCGCTATGTATTTGCTTTCAAAAATATTATCACCTAGCTCACCTGATACTGAAAAACTATCTGCATATGAATGTGGTTTTGAGGCATTTGACGACGCTCGGTCAAAATTTGATGTTAAGTTTTATTTAGTATCAATACTATTTATTATATTTGATTTAGAAATTGCGTTTTTATTTCCCTGGGCCGTGAGTCTTAGCAATATTGGAGCTCTTGGTTTTTATTCAATGATGTTTTTTTTATTTATTCTCACAGTAGGATTTATATATGAATGGAAAAATGGAGCACTAGATTGGGAGTAGTATTAGAAAAAGACAAATCATTAAATATTGATGAGCTATTTGAAAAAAAAGGTTTTGTAACAGCATCATTTGAAAATTTAATAAATTGGGCGAGGTCAGGATCTTTATGGCCTATGACTTTCGGTTTAGCATGTTGTGGTGTTGAGATGATGCACTCCTATATGAGTAGATACGATCTAGATCGTTTAGGTGTAATTCCAAGAGGTTCTCCAAGACAATCTGATGTAATGATTGTTGCGGGAACTCTTACAAACAAAATGGCTTCTGCTTTGAGAAAAGTTTATGATCAAATGCCTGAACCAAGATGGGTAATCTCTATGGGTTCTTGTGCTAATGGAGGAGGATATTATCACTACTCTTACTCTGTTGTTCGAGGATGCGATAGGATAGTGCCTGTTGATATTTATGTTCCTGGATGTCCACCTACAGCAGAAGCTCTTTTGTACGGCATTATGCAACTTCAAGATAAAATCAAAAAGAAAAAGAAGATTTATAGGTAAATTTCTTGTCTCCAAATATTTTACAAAAATATTCAACTGGTAACTTCCATTTTCCAATAAAGTCTGGAATAGACAATATATTAGTTAACAAAGACTCCATTCTAGAAGTAACACAAAAAATTAAAGAAGACGAAGATCTACTCTATGATCAGTTAATTGATATTACTGTAACTGATAATATGCTATCCAAATCAAGTTATTCAAATGAACGATTTACTCTTATCTACTCTTTTCTAAGTTTAAAATTTAATAAAAGATTATTTATTTTTACTAACATTTCCGAAGATAATTTAGATATCAATTCAATAACACAAATTTTTGAGTCTGCCGATTGGTTTGAAAGAGAATGTTACGATCTTTTTGGCATAAACTTTGTTAATCACCCAAATCTTCAAAGAATAATGAATGATTATAATTTTCAAGGTCATCCGCTCAGAAAAGACTTTCCTCTGACGGGTTATGAAGAGGTTCGTTATGATGAAAACTTAAAAAAAGTTGTTTATGAACCTGTAACATTAAAACAGGAATTTAGAGATTTTGACAATGAAAGTCCCTGGGAGGGAATGAAAGAAACAATTAAAGAGGAGCTTGAAAAGAAGTAATGTCAGAGAATTTTAAACCTGTAACTCTAAACTTTGGACCCCAACATCCTGCCGCTCATGGTGTTTTAAGACTTCTTGTACAATTAGAAGGGGAGGTAGTTAATAAAGCTGAACCTCACATTGGACTTTTGCATAGAGGAACTGAAAAATTAATTGAACAGAAAACTTATACTCAAGCTATTCCATATTTTGATCGTCTAGATTATGTCTCACCAATGTGTCAAGAACATGCTTTCGCTTTAGCTGTTGAGAATTTATTAAATATTGAAGCTCCTAAACGAGCTCAATACATCAGAGTTATGTTTGCAGAAGTTACAAGGATACTAAATCATTTATTAAATATACCAGCATTTGCTATGGATATAGGTGCCGCTACTCCAATGCTGTGGGCTTTCGAAGAAAGAGAAAAAATGTTGGAGTTCCATGAAGCTGTATCTGGAGCAAGATTTCATGCAGCTTATTTTCGTCCTGGTGGAGTTCACCAAGACTTGCCTGAAAATTTATTAGAAAAAATGAAAAAGTACTTTACTAATTTTCCTAAATTCATAGATACGCTTGAAGAACTACTTACTGAAAATAGAATATTCAAACAACGATCTGTTGATATAGGTATTTTAAAGAAAGATGATGCAATAAGACTAAGTTGCAGTGGCCCTGTTCTTCGTGCTAGTGGTGTAGCTTGGGATTTAAGAAAATCACAACCTTATGATGTTTATGAGGATCTAGATTTCGACATACCAGTTGGAAAAACTGGTGACACCTATGATAGATATTTGGTGAGAATGGAAGAGATGAGAGAGTCAGTTAAGATAATCTTACAATGTATTGAAAATATTCCAGAAGGACCCGTAATGGTTGAGAATAATAAAATTACTCCACCTAAGAGATCAGAAATGAAAAATTCAATGGAAGCTATAATCCATCATTTTAAATTATTTACCGAGGGTTATAGGGTTCCTGAAGGTATTACATACAAAAGTGTAGAGGCGCCAAAAGGAGAATTTGGTGTTGTATTAGTTTCAGATGGAAGTTCCAAACCATATCGATGCAAGTTGAGAGCACCAGGCTTTGTCCATTTACAGGCACTACATTTTTTATCAAAGGGCCACCAACTAGCAGACGTACCATCAATTTTAGGAAGCCTAGATATAGTATTTGGAGAGGTAGACAGATGAGCGGTAATCATCCAGGTTTATCAAATAATTTTTCTAAATCAGGCGAAAAATTTTCTTGGTCAAAAGATAATCTAAGATCAATCAAAAATATTATTTCTAAATACCCTAAAGGTAGAGAACAAAGCGCAGTTATGCCTCTTCTCTATTTGGCGCAAGAGCAAAATAATAATTGGATAAGTATCGAATGTATAGAAACAATCGCTGAAACCTTAAATATGCCCAAAATAAGAGTCACAGAAGTGGCCTCATTTTATTCAATGTACAATACAAGACCTGTTGGAGAAAATCTTGTTCAGATTTGTAGAACCTCTCCTTGTTGGCTTAGAGGTTCAAATAAGATTACGAAAACTATTTGTAAAGAAACAAAATGTGAAATCAATGATACCAGTGACGATAATAAATTTACAGTTGTTGAAGTAGAGTGTCTAGGTGCTTGCTCAAATGGACCTATGATACAAATCAATAATGACTTCTTTGAGGATTTAGATGAAGAGTCTACAAAAAAAATTATAGACAATATTAAAGAGGGAAAACCAAATGTTATTGGCTCTCAAAAAGGTAGGAGAAGTTCAGAAAATGCTTAATGAAAAAGATAAAGTTTTTCAAAACCTTCATGGTTTTCAAGAACCCTTCATAGAGGGAGCTTTAAAAAGAGGCTCCTGGTCAAACACAAAAGAAATTTTGTCTAAAGATCAAAATGATATTATTGAATTAGTTAAATCCAGTCAGTTAAGAGGAAGAGGTGGAGCTGGATTTTCTACAGGTCTTAAATGGTCATTCATGCCAAAGAATACTGGTAAACAGCATTATTTGGTTGTAAATGCTGATGAGTCTGAACCTGGTACTTGCAAAGATAGAGAAATTATTAGAAATGACCCGCACACTCTTGTAGAAGGGTGCTTGATAGCTTCATACGCAATTCAAGCCACTAAATGTTACATATACATTAGGGGCGAATACCATCACGAATATGTCCAATTAGAAAAGGCAATTGAAGAGGCATATGAACGAGGCTTTATCGGAAAAAATGCTTGTGGTAGCGGATTTGATTTTGATCTTTATGTTCACAGAGGTGCTGGAGCTTACATATGTGGAGAAGAGACAGCTCTTTTAGAAAGTCTAGAAGGAAAAAAAGGACAACCAAGATTAAAACCTCCTTTTCCTGCTGGTGTAGGTTTGTATGGTATGCCAACAACTATTAACAACGTTGAGTCAATCGCTGTAGTTCCAACTATTTTAAGAAGAGGCCCAGATTGGTTTAAGTCAATTGGCGCTGAAAATAATACAGGCACAAAAATTTTTTGCATATCTGGTAACGTTAATAAACCATGCACAATAGAGGAGGAAATGGGAATACCACTTAAAGAATTAGTAGAAAAGCATTGTGATGGAGTTGAGGGAGGATGGGATAATTTAAAGGCGATAGTACCAGGAGGTTCTAGTACTCCAATGCTTCCAAAAAATATTTGTGAGTCAGTTCTAATGAATTTTGATGATCTAAAAGCTAATGGCTCAGGTTTAGGTACAGCAGGAGTGATTGTTGTTAACAAGAATAATGATATTGCTGAGGTGATTGAGAGATTTGCTCACTTTTACAAACATGAAAGTTGTGGTCAATGTACACCTTGTAGAGAAGGAACAGGCTGGATGCATAGAATGATGCAGAGATTAGTTAGAGGAGAGATATCTCCTGAACAAATAGAGCTTTTAGAAAATGTTACAAAGCAAGTAGAGGGCCATACTATCTGCGCTTTAGGAGATGCAGCAGCTTGGCCTATACAAGGACTCATTAAAAATTTTAAATCGGAGTTAATAAGTAAATATAATAAAAAGTTAAAAGCTTCATGAGTGACGATCTAATAAATATTAAAGTTAATCAAAAAGAAATTCAGGTAGATAAAAATCTGACTGTGATGCAAGCCTGTGAAATCGCTGGTGAAGAAATTCCAAGATTTTGCTATCACGACAAACTCTCTATAGCTGGTAACTGTAGAATGTGTTTAGTAGAAATAGAAAAAGCTCCAAAATTAGTATCTTCCTGCACTATGCCTCTAATGGAGGGCATGTCGATAATCACCAATTCTGAAAAAGTAAATGCAGGTAGAAAAGGTGTAATGGAGTTTTTATTAATTAATCACCCCTTAGATTGCCCAATATGTGATCAAGGTGGAGAATGCGATTTACAGGATCAGGCCATGTACTACGGTTTCGATAAATCCAGATATAAAGAGAATAAAAGGGCTGTAGATAATAAAAATATGGGACCTCTGGTAAACACTATAATGACTAGATGTATCCATTGCACTAGGTGTGTAAGATTTGCCACTGAAGTAGCCGGAGTCCCAGAATTAGGTATGTTAGGTAGGGGAGAGAATGCAGAAATTACCACTTACCTTGAACAATCAATCACTTCAGAGCTTTCAGGTAACGTAATTGATTTATGCCCTGTAGGAGCACTTACGAGTAAGCCATATCAATTTAAAGCACGTCCTTGGGAGCTAAAACGTACTGACTCAATCGATATCTTCGATAGTGTTGGTTCTAATATCAGAGTCGATAGTAGAGCGGAGGAGATTTTAAGAGTTACACCAAGAACAAATGAATACATAAATGAAGAGTGGATATCAGATAAAGTTCGATTTAACTATGATGGTTACTACCAACAAAGAATAGACAAACCCTATATTAAAGAAAACCAAAAATTATCAATATCAAATTGGGAAGAGTCATTAAAAGTTTTAAAAGATAAATTAAAAACTTTAAAACCATTAGCTTTGATTGGTGAGCACGTAGATTTAGAAACCGGATATGCAATAAAAAAATTTATGTCAAATTATGGTAAAGACAATGTGGAGTGCCGAACTGATAATCATGCTATCCTAGAAAGCTTAGATAGTTATCGTTTTAACACACCTTTAAACGATATCGAAAATTCAGATTTAATTATACTTGTAGGAACAAACCCAAAAATAGAAACACCAATTATAAATCATAAGATATTTAAAGCTTACAATAATGACTCAAAAGTATTTAACATTGGTGAAAATATATCTTTGAACTATAAAACAGAGTATCTAGGAGATAGTTTATCAAGTTTAAATACTGAAAATCTAATCAAAGCGTTAAAAAAATCTACAAACCCTCTTATAATTATTGGCTCTGCGTTTTTAAATAAAATTAAAAATATTAAAACTTTAAAATCAATTTTTTCATATGCTGATAAATACAAAGTTATTACAAAAGAAAAAAATAATCTAAATTTTTTAAATCCATATGCCTCACGTGTGGGCCAATTGATTATAGGCAATACTACTAATAAACTTTGTGAGCCGTTTTCTAATTTAAAAAAAGATAATTTTGAATTGGTTCTTTCTTTTGGCTCAGAACATATTGCCAATGAGCAATTCAATAACTGTTTTAAAGTCTATTTTGGCCATCATGGTGATGATGGAGCGATGAGGTCTGATATTGTTTTGCCAACCCCTCTTTATACAGAGAAAAATGGTACTTTTGTAAATATTGAAGGTAGACCTCAAGAAGCAAAAAAATGCCATAATCCAATTGGATCCGCCAAAGAGGAGTGGTCGATACTAAAAAAATTATCTGATGAATTATCTTTTGATTTTATCCCAAATACTTTTGAACAATTAAGATCTGAGTTATTTGACAAACACCCTATTCTGTCTGATTATCATGAAATTATTGCTGTTGAAAATACAACTTCAATTACACCAGATATTGAATTTGAAGATTGTAAGGCAGAATATCCTATAAGTAATTTCTATATGTCAGATGTGATTTCAAAAAATTCTGTCACTATGGCTAAATGTGTTGAGGAAATAACCTCAACTCCATCTCTTTTGGAGAAATCAGCATAATGACAAGTTTATCTTTTGAGTTAACAATTGGTATTTTAAAAATATTTAGTTTCGTTGTCCCTGTACTAGTTTCTGTTGCATTATTAGTGTACCTAGAAAGAAAAGTACTTGGTGCTGTTCAATTAAGAAAAGGCCCTAATGTTGTTGGACCATTCGGAATACTACAGAGTTTTGCTGATGTCTTAAAATTACTCACTAAGGAGAATTTACTTCCCTCTAGCTCAAACAAGTTCCTTTTTATCTTTGCGCCTATGCTTACTTTAATATTAAGTTTAATAGCTTGGGCTGTTATCCCAATTAGCTCAACTTATGTTGTAGCAAATATAAACATAGGTATTCTATATTTGTTCGCTGTGTCATCATTTGGTGTTTATGGAGTCATTATCGCTGGTTGGGCTAGTAATTCAAAGTATCCATTTTTAGGCGCATTGAGATCAGCAGCTCAGATGATTTCTTATGAAGTATCAATAGGTTTTGTAATCATAACAGTTTTGATTTGTGTCGGTTCATTAAATTTAATTGATATTGTAGAGAGTCAAAAGAATATGTGGTTTGCCATACCACTGTTACCTATGTTTGTTATATTTATAATTTCAGCATTAGCTGAAACAAATAGACTCCCATTTGATTTGCCTGAAGATGAAGCCACATTAGTTGCAGGTTTTTTTACTGAATACTCATCAATATCATTTGGCTTATTTTTTTTAGCAGAATACGCCAATATGATTTTAATGAGTTCCTTAACTGTAATTCTATTTTTAGGTGGTTGGTACCCACCAATAGATATATTCCCTTTAAACGCAATACCTGGAATATTCTGGTTTGTAATTAAAGTATTTTTAATTCTTTTCGTGTTTTTATGGGTCAGAGCAACTTTTCCAAGATATAGATATGACCAACTTATGCGACTTGGTTGGAAAATTTTTCTACCTTTTACTTTGATTTGGGTAGTTATTACATCAGCATTTTTATTTTACTTTGGACTATTACCTAACTAACAATGACAACACTAATTAAATACATTAAATCCTTTACCCTTTTCGAATTAATGAAAGGTTTGAAATTAACGATAACTTATTTTTTTAAGCCAAAAGTCACTCTTAATTACCCTAATCAAAAAGGTCCTATTAGTCCTCGCTTCAGGGGAGAACATGCTTTGAGAAGATATCCAAATGGTGAGGAAAGATGTATTGCATGTAAGTTATGTGAAGCAGTTTGCCCTGCGCAAGCTATAACTATTGAAGCAGAACCAAAACCTGACGGAAGTAGAAGAACTACCCGATATGACATTGACATGACTAAGTGTATTTATTGCGGTTTATGCGAAGAGGCATGTCCAGTAGATGCAATTGTTGAGGGACCCAATTTTGAATACGCAACTGAAACAAGAGAAGAATTACTTTATGATAAGGAAAAACTTTTACGAAACGGAGATATATGGGAAAAACAAATTAGTGAAAATCTTAAAAGGGACAGTAAATATAGATAATGTTTCTTGTTGGCTCTTTTTTTTTGTTCGCAGCATTTTTGATCACCACATGTATATTTGTTATATTTTCAAAAAACCCAGTTAACTCTGTACTCTTTCTTGTATTAGCTTTTCTTAATTCTACATTTCTTTTTATTCTTATTGGTGCAGAGTTCGTTGGTATTATTCTTGCGATCGTTTATATAGGAGCAGTAGCTATACTATTTCTTTTTGTTGTGATGATGCTTGATATTCAAATCACAACTTTAATGTTTAATATTAAAAGATATATACCCCTTGCATTACTTTTTGCTGGTATAATTTTAGCTGAAATAATCTATTTAACTGTATTTAAAACTTCAAAAGATAATTTAGACACTTTTATTAGGTCTAAAAATAATACTGAGCAAATTGGAGATGTACTTTACACAGAGTATTTTATTGATTTTCAGTTAAGCGGTATTGTTTTGTTACTTGCTATGATTGGTGCAATTGTTTTAACACATGTGTATAGACCTACTATCAAAAGACAAAACATAGAAAGTCAAAACTCAACTACAGCCGAAGATAGAGTAAAACTAGTAAAAATTAAATCTGGTGAAGGTATTAAAGATGACTAGCCTTACTTATAATCATTTTTTCATACTTTCTTTGGTTATTTTTATTATTGGGTGCTTCGGATTATTTTTAAACAGAAGAAATATGATCCTAATTTTAATGTGTATTGAAATTATATTATTGGCTGCAAATATTAATTTTGTATCAGCTTCAGTTTTTTTAAATGATATTAATGGTCAGGTTTTCTCCATTTTCATTTTAACTATTGCCGCTGCAGAAGCAGCCATTGGCTTAGCTATATTGGTTATTTATTTCAGAAATAAGGGAGAGATTGATATTACCAAAATCAATCAACTAAAAGATTAATGTTAAGTTATAAATTACTTTTTTTTCTTCCTCTAATTTCAACCATTTTTACATATCCTTTTGGAGTGTTATTAGGTGAAAAAACCGCACAATATTTCTCATCTACTTTAATATCTATAGCAGCTATTTTAAGTTGGTTCTTATTTATCAGTTTTTCTAGTTCTTCATCTTCAGAAATTATAATTCCTGTCCTAGAGTGGTTTTTTGTTTCTGGTCAGTTCTTTAATTGGGGAATTTCTATAAATTCTCTTACTCTTTTGATGTTAACACTTGTTCTCACAGTTTCTGCATTGGTTCATATTTATTCAATTGATTACATGTCACATGATAATTCAAAAGTAAGGTTCATGACATATTTGAGTCTATTTACCTTTTGTATGGTTGCATTAGTTGTCAGTGATAATTTAATTCAGTTATTTTTTGGTTGGGAGGGAGTTGGTTTAGCCTCTTATTTATTGATAGGTTTCTGGCATCATAAGAAGTCCGCAAATTTAGCTGCAATGAAAGCTTTTTTAGTAAACAGAGTTGCAGATTTTGGATTTCTCATCGGTATTGCAACTCTGTATATATTTTTAGAAACATTATCTATTAATGAAATAATTGCGGGTAAAGAGAAATTATTAAGCTATCAAATTAATTTTTTAGGATTTGAAATTAATGCTTTAATTTTTTCTTGTTTTTTTCTTTTTATAGGCGCTATGGGAAAATCTGCTCAGTTTGGTTTTCATACATGGTTACCTGATGCTATGGAGGGACCCACACCTGTCTCAGCATTAATTCATGCAGCAACAATGGTAACAGCTGGTGTTTTCTTGACTGTAAGATTTTCAGAATTAATGGTCATGTCTGACTTCATAATGACTTTTATTTTAATAGTAGGTCTATTGACAGCTTTTTTCGCAGCATCAGTAGGCTTTTTTCAAAAAGATATAAAAAAGGTAATAGCATATTCAACTTGTAGTCAGTTGGGTTTCATGTTTGTAGCTTGTGGTTTAGGCGCATTTAATATCGCAATTTTTCATTTAATAACACATGGTTATTTTAAGGCATTGCTCTTTTTATCCTCAGGGTCTGTTATTCATGGTGTTCATGATGAGCAAGATATGGATAAAATGGGAAATCTTTTTTCAAAGATGAAAATCACCGCAGTAATGATGTGGATAGGCACACTTGCTATTATAGGTTTTCCATATTCATCAGGTTACTTTTCAAAAGATCTAATTTTAAGTTCATCATTTAACTTAATTAGTTTAGGCCCATTGGTTTATATAATTTTGGCTATAGTCTCTGCAATGACTGCATTTTACTCTTTTAGGCTCATATTTAAGGTGTTTCATGGGAATTATAATGGATCTTATGATTATGAAAAAATTCATGAATCCGGCCCTTATATGTTAGTTCCATTATTATTACTTTCAGTAGGAGCAATTCTAGCAGGCTTCTTCCTAAACGATTTATTAGCGGGATATAATTCAAAAAATTTCTGGAAAGGAATAATATTTTTGAATCAAGATAAGCAATATTACTCCTCTTTTTATCCAATGTTATCAAAGTCTTTGGTAGCTTTTGGTGTAGGGTTAGCAGTTTATTATTATGGTTATAATTTAAATAAACTTTATGACTTAAAAAAAAGTTTTCATTCAATCTATAATTTTATTTTGAACAAATGGTATTTTGATGAACTTTATAACAAAATTTTTGTTTTACCACTATACAATTTAGGCAAGTTTTTATGGACTAAAATTGACCAAGGTATAATCGATAAATATTTACCAAATGGAAGTGCATCGATAGTTTCTACAATTTCAAAAGCATTTAAAAGGATACAAACAGGGTATATTTTCGATTACACTTTTATAATAATTTCTGGTTTCACACTCTTTATAACTATCATTTTTTATATATCTATAACCTAAGATGAGTTTCCCAATATTATCACTATTAATTCTAACGCCTATTATAGGAGCATTAACACTCTCACTTTCAAGTAGCACGCAACTTAAAAATAAAACTATTTTTCTATCAGGTTTATGGATAACAACAGGTGAATTTCTTCTTAGTTTATTATTACCAATTTTTTATGATAAATCAAAAAATGGTTATCAATTTATAGAGTTTCATACTTGGTTTGATAAGTTCGATATAAATTACTATGTTGGAGTTGATGGTGTTTCAATACCACTTATATTACTGACTACATTCTTAGTCCCAATTTGTTTATTGTGTTCTATAAACTCTATTCAAAATAGAGCCAAAGAATTTGTTATTTATTTTTTATTGCTTGAGAGTTTTATTATAGGGGTATTTGTTAGTATCGATCTTGTAATTTTTTACGTTTTCTTTGAAGCTGTTTTAATCCCAATGTTTTTGATAATTGGAATTTGGGGAGGAGAAAACAGACTTTATGCTACCTTCAAATTCTTTCTCTACACACTAGCAGGATCTGTTTTGATGTTACTTGCGATTATTTATATTATTTCTAAAGTGAAATCAGGCAATATTGAGTTAATTTCGGACTTTACATTTGATCAGCAAATTGAGTTAGTTCTCTTTTTATGTTTTTTTGCATCTTTTGCAGTAAAAGTACCAATGTTTCCTTTTCATACATGGTTACCTGATGCACACGTTCAAGCGCCCACAAGTGGATCAGTAATTTTGGCTGGTGTACTTCTTAAATTAGGTGCATACGGTTTTATAAGACTATCTTTACCTTTTTTTGAGTATGCCTCAATTTATTTTCAACCAATGATTTTTGCACTAAGTTGTGTAGCTATTGTTTACACTTCAATCGTAGCTTTGAGACAACTAGATATGAAAAAAATGATTGCCTATTCCTCTGTTGCTCATATGGGATTTGTCACCATTGGCATTTTCACTTTAACTCAAGATGGAATTAATGGTGCGTATTTTCAGATGATAAGTCATGGAATTGTTTCTGCAGCATTATTTTTAATAGTTGGCGTGGTATACGAAAGACATCACACCAGAATGATATCTGATTATAGTGGTGTAACAAATGTAATGCCTAAATATTCATTCTTTTTTATGGTTTTTATGCTCTCATCTGTGGGTCTTCCTGGAACTAGTGGTTTTGTTGGTGAGTTCTTAGTTATAATGTCAACTATAAGTGTTAGTGTTTATCTGACCTTTTTTACCGCTATTGGGGTAATCTTAGGAGCTTCATACATGCTCTTATTGTATAAAAATATTAATTTCGGAGATTTAAAATCAGAAATTAAGCAATTAGCTGATTTAACAAATATTGAAATTTTCTACTTCTCCTGTTTAGCATTTCTCACAATATTTTTAGGAATTTATCCAAAACTTTTATTTGAAATGATAAATAAGAGTATTTCCTTAAGCATTATATAATGATAAATTTATATCAATTCATACCAGAAATTTTTATCTTATCTTTGATTTTAATAACCTTATGTTTTGGATTATTTAATAAGGACAGGGCTATATCTTTAAATACTCTAGGTTTCATTTTATTGAGTATTTTGCTTTTAAATTATGGAAATGATTTTTATAGCTCCACATCATTGTCACTTAATACGATTAATTTATTTGTTTTATCTAAGATTATTTTATCTATTGGCTCAATCGTATTCATTTTACTTTTAAAAAGACCCTTGAAGAATGAAAATTTATATAGATACGAATATGTGTTATTTATACTCTTCGCTATTCTTGGCTCATTTGTTCTTATTTCTAGTAATAATTTTTTAACAGCTTTTATTGGTTTAGAGCTACAATCTTTATCCTTGTACTTGATGGCTTCTTTCAATACTAAAAATTTATCTTCAAATGAAGCAGGTATAAAATATTTTTCTCTTGGTGCTTTATCATCAGGATTTCTTTTATTTGGTATTTCAATGATTTATTACGATACTGGGTCTTTTAATATTCAAAACCTAGATAATTTCACTGCAATAAGCGAAATAGGATTATCATTAGTTCTTATTTCTTTATTTTTTAAAGTTTCCGCTGCTCCATTTCATATTTGGACACCTGATGTGTACGAAGGATCTCCAACTATATCTACACTCTTTTTTGCAACTTTACCCAAATTTGCATCATTAATATTTTTATTCAGGGTTTATCAAGAACTTAACATTTCTGATATTAAATCTCTTAATTACATTTTTCAAATGGTATGTGCTATTTCATTATTAGTAGGAGTGTATGGAGCCATTACACAAAAAGTAATAAAAAGACTTCTAGCCTTCAGCTCTATCAATCACATTGGTTTTATGCTTCTCGGAATAATGAGTTATCAATTTATGTCTGAGGGTACATTATTTTTTTACTTGATTATTTATCTGATTACTACGTTTGGTATTTTTGCTGTTTTACTGAACTTGAGAACTGTAGATGGGGAATTTACAAAAATATCCCAACTCAATGGTTTAAGATTTACCTCAAATTCAAAATCCATAAGCATGTTGGTGTTTTTCTTTTCTCTAGCAGGAATACCACCTTTTGCAGGGTTCTTCGCAAAGTTCTTCATTCTTTCAGCTTCTATAAACGATGGATTTATTTTTTTATCAATTATTGCTGTTTTAAGTTCAGTAATTGCTGCATTCTATTACCTGACAATTATTAAGAACATGTTTTTCAATAAATTAGAAATAGAGTTACTAGATGATAATAACAAAACAGGTAAAGTTATATTTATAGCATCTGGATTAATTATAACTTTATTTTTCATCTATCCAGACCCTTTAATTAATTTAGTAGATAATCTTTTCAAATAAAAATTGTATAAAGTTATCTTTGACTCGATTAATTCTACACAAGATGAAATTATTGGCTTTAATAATTATAAAAAAATTTTAAATAATAATAATTTCTATATCCAATCATTTAGACAGATTAAAGGCACTGGAAGGGGTAAAAAAAAATGGTTAAGCCCTATAGGTAATATTTATTTAACAATTAATCAAAAATTAAAAGCTTCATATGCTCTAAGAAATAACTTTTATATTTGTTACATAATCCATAAATTTTTTAAAATTAATTTTAATATTAGCCTAGACTACAAATGGCCAAATGATTTATTTTTTAAAAATAAAAAAATAGTTGGTGTTGTTGTCAAATCAACTATCTTAGGTAAAAAATCATATCTAAAAACGGGTATAGGAATAAATATAAACAATTCTCCAATTGTCGATTCAGTTTCTCTGTTTAGCATTATCACTAAAAAATCAAATATTCTCGATTTATCAAATATAATTATTGATTTTATTGAACATAATTTAACAAAAAAAATATCTAATAAGAAATTAGTGAGATATCTTAATAAATATATGTACAAGGACTTTAAATTAAATCATCCAATTTTTGGAAAAAATATTATTGAAATATTATCAGTAAATGAAGATTTATCTTTAAAGATAAAAATAGATGACACAACTAAAAATATTTTCTTTGGAGAATTAGTTTGAATTTATTAGTTGATATAGGAAATACATCTATAAAATTTTCATCATTTGTTGATAAGAATTTAAAAAAAATCTCTCAAATTAGATACTCAAAGAAAGATTTGAAATCAGTTACTATTTTTTTTAAGAATAAACTTAATACACATAATAAAATTTATATTTGTTCTGTTGTCTCAGAAGTAGACAAAGTTATAATTAAAAATTTAAAGTCATATCGAAATCGTTTATTTTTTATTAATAAAAAAAAATTATCTCTTTTAGTTCATAAAACAGTTAATTTACGCCAACTAGGTAATGATAGGATAATAAATGTTTTATCCGCAATTAATATTTATCCAAAATCTAAATTCTTTATCATAGTTGATTTAGGCACGGCCACTACATTAGATATCATTATAAATAAAAAATATTATGGAGGTGTAATTTTACCCGGTCTCACCACCTCTTATGAAAATCTAATTTCTTTAGCTTCTGGTATAAAGAATATGAAATTTTCTAATAAACCTACCATCATAGGTAAAAATACTAATCAAGCTCTAATGTCCGGATTCAATGTGGGTTACAAAATAATGATAGAGTCATACATTAAACTAATTAAAACTACCTATAAAAGAAATTTTAAAGTGATTTTTACTGGTGGATATGCTACCTCTATCGAATATAAAAAAACTAATTTTATTTATAGAGAAGATTTAACTCTTTTAGGTATCTTTTTTTATCATATTTTTTTAAATGAAAAACTTAGAATTATTAAATAATAAAAATAACAATTATTTTTTGCCCATTGGAGGAATAGGTGAAATAGGGGGCAATAACTATTTATACTCCTTTAAAGGAGAACAAATAATAGTTGATGGTGGTATTTCATTTGCTGATGATAGTCTCCCAGGTGTAGATATAACTATTCCTGATCCATATATTTTTTTGAATACATCCATTAAACCCAAAGCAATGATACTAACTCACGCGCATGAAGATCATGTAGGAGGACTAGAGTATTACTTTGACAAGATTGATTTTCCAATTTATTGCAATCAATTTACTTTTTCCTATATAAAACATAAGTTCAATAAAAAAAAAGATTTTGAGAAAAAATTTGTGATAGTTGAGGACTTCCAAGAAGTAGAGTTTGAGAACTTTTCATTTCAATTAATTCCTACAACTCATTCTATACCCGATCCCACAGGTATATTTTTTAAAACATTGGAGGGAAATATTTATCATACAGGTGATTGGAAAATAGATAAAAATCCAGTTACCGGTTCACCTTTTGATTACAAAAATTATCAGTTATTAAAAGATGAAAATATCGACTTACTTATAGGTGACTCAACGAACGCCGGTGTAAATGAGATATCACGCTCAGAGTCTGAATTAGATCCATCATTTGATAATTTATTTAATAAACTTGAAGGTAGAATTATAGTTACTTGTTTTTCCTCAAATATTGCTAGGCTTAAAACCATTATTTCAAATGCGATTAAGCATGATAAAAAAATATTTGTTGTAGGAAGAAGTATAAAAAGAGCAATTAATACTGCTATAGAAGAAAAGTTAATTAAAAATTTTGAAATATTTAATGAAAAAAAATTTCAGGATTATAATAAAGATAAAGTTCTTTTAATTTGTACAGGTAGCCAAGGTGAAAAAAACTCTGCTCTTTGGAAGATTGCTAATAATACACATAATCAAATTAAATTAAGTACAAAAGATAATATAATTTTTTCATCAAAAGAAATTCCTGGTAACGAAAAATCAATTTCATATTTAAAAAATTCTTTTAGTTACTTAGGCTTAAATATTATCTCTGATGAAGAGGAATTTGTTCATGTCTCAGGACATCCAGGAAAAAATGAAATAAAAGAATTTTACTCTTTTATTCAGCCTAAGTCTTTAATCCCCATGCATGGAGAATATCTTCATTTAAAAAAACATTTAGAAATAGCTAAAAGTTTAAAAATTGAAAAAACTAATCTTCTTTTAAGTGGAGATTTGTGCCAATTAGATTTAGTAAATAAAAATCATAAGTTAATTGAACAATTTGTTATAAAAAAACTACCTGTTGTTCAAAATCTAATTATTGAAGAAGATAATTTTATAAATGAAAGGGGAAAGATCCTTCATAATGGTGTCGTTAGTATTAATTTAATTCTAAACAAACAATTTGATATTATTAAATTTCAAATATCTGATAAAGGCTTCCCTTTTTCCTATAATAAAGAAGTAATCCAAGATGAAATTAAAGATATCTTGCTAAATAAAATATTGTTTATTAAGGATGAGATAGATGAAAATTCGCTAAACGGGCTAGTAGAGGAAGTTTCAAGAAAAACTTATAATAGAAATTTTTCATTAAAGCCTGAATTGTTAATACACATATCTTTGATATGAAGTTTTTATTTTTACTTTTTATTATTTGGTGGGTTATTTTTATGACAATATTACCTATTAAAAGATCTGATTTTGAAGAGGGTATGCCAAAAAAGTCTTATTTAGGAATAAAATTTTTAGTTTCATTTGCTCTATCAATGATTGTATCTTTTTTTATAATAAAATATGAAAATAACATATTCGAATACTTTAAATGAAACTCTCAAATCTTTTATTTAACTCATTAAAAGAGTCACCAAAAGAAGCTAAAATTATTTCCCATCAATTAATGTTGCGTTCATCGATGATTAGGCAGCACACCTCCGGTATATACACATGGTTACCATTAGGTTTTAAAGTCCTAAAAAATATTGAGAATATAATTCGAAATAATCAAGATGAAATAGGTTGTAATGAAATGTTAATGTCTACTATTCAATCTTCAGAATTATGGAAAAAAAGTGGTAGATATGCAGACTATGGAAAAGAGATGTTAAGAATTACTGACAGACATGATAACGATTTATTATATGGGCCAACTAATGAAGAAGTAATTACAGATTTATTTTCTGATTATGTAAATTCTTATAAAGGTCTTCCAAAATATCTCTACCATATTCAATGGAAATTTAGAGATGAAATTAGACCACGTTTTGGCGTAATGCGAGGTAGAGAATTCTTAATGAAAGATGCCTATAGTTTTGACTTAACAGAAGAAGAAGCTTTTGAGACTTATAAAAAATTTTTTAGAAGTTATTTAAAAACTTTTCTAGATCTAGGATTACAACCGATTCCTGTAAAAGCAGCAACAGGTGCTATTGGTGGAGATTTGTCTCATGAGTTTCAAATATTAGCCAATACTGGCGAAAGTGAACTTGCTTACGACTCAAAATTAGTCGACTCCAATTTATACGAAAAAAGTTATGAAGAAATTACTGCAATGTATTCCGCATCTGACGAAATGATCGATAAATCAAAATCTGATGTGATAATTGGAAGAGGAATTGAAGTAGGCCACATATTTAATTTTGGCACAAAATATACAAAGCCATTGGAATGCTTCGTGTTAAATCAAGATGGAAAAAGAATAACACCATATATGGGATCCTATGGAATAGGAGTTTCCAGATTAACAGCAGCAATAATAGAGGCATTCCACGATGATAAAGGTATCAAATGGCCTATTAATATTTCACCATTTAAGATAAACATCATAATGCAACTAAACTCTGATTATATATCAGATGTGGAGAGTATTTATAATCTGCTTATCACTAAATATGATAATGTTAGTTTAGATGATAGAGATTTAAGTATAGGAAGAAAAATTAAAGACTCTGAATTGATTGGAATACCTTGGACATTGATTATCGGGAATAATTTTATAGAAAAAGGTCAAATTGAACTGATTAGCAGGTCTAACAGTGATAAGATATTCTTAAGTAAACAAGAAATTGAGAATTTTGAATTTGAACAATACACTCCATAAACTATCTTTCTCCTACATATTTAATTTTAAAAAAGATAAAGCATTCTCAGTATCGACAATTTTATCATCACTAGCATTAATACTAGGTATTTCAATTTTAATAACAGTAATGTCCGTGATGAATGGTTTTAGAGAGCAATTAGTTGAGTCATTAAGTGGTGTGAATGGAGATATTACTATTTATGACGCTAACAAAGATAAAATCAAAAAAATACAAGAAAAAAATCCTTCAATATCTTTTGTTGAAAATATTCAAAGTAGAGTAATTACAAGTAATGAAAATGGTATAGAGGGTCTATTAATGAAATCTCTTAATAAAGAAGACATCTATAAAATACCTAAAATTAATCAAAATATATTTGAAATAGAAAAAAATATCGACAATTGGGTTTTCATTGGAGTTGAACTAGCGAGGTCTTTAAATTTAAAAGTAGGGATGCCTATTCAAATTAATATTCCTGGAAATTCTATGACAATTTTAGGCCCTGTTTTAAATTCAAGACAATTAATCATTAAAGGAATATTTAATACAGGAGTATATGACTTTGATAAATATTTTATTTTTAGCAATTTCGATCAGTTTAAAAATAACATAAGCAATAAAGTTATAGATGTTTATTTGAATAATAAAAACTTTGATTATAGCGATTTAGATGGTCTAAACTACTCAACATGGGAGGATCAAAACCAAACTTTAGCTCAAGCATTATCTACTGAAAAAAATGTTATGTTTGTTATTCTATTTTTTATTATTGTAATTTCTTCCTTTACAATAATTTCAAATCAAATTTTTTTCATTAAAGAAAAGTATAAAGATATTATTTTGCTAAAAGCATTGGGTATAAAACAATCAAAAATTTGTTTTATATTTTTTTTGAATTCTTTCTTCATATCATTTTTCTCTATTGTTATTGGTACTTGTTTAGGATTGCTTTTATCTACAAATATAGACTCTGTTGAAAACTTTTTGTCATATTTATTAAATTTTGAACTTTGGAATAATGAAATAAGATATTTAACATCAATGCCCTATAGTATTAAATTTAACGACATAGTATTTATTGTAAGTATTTCACTGTTTTCAAGTTTAGTTGCTTCTTATATTCCAATATTGAGAATATTTAGAATTAAACCAAATTTAATATTAAGATGAGTTTATTGGAACTAAAAAATATTTCTAAATCATACATATCTAAAGTAGGGACTTTTCAAGTAATCAATAAATTAAATTTATCAGTAGATCATAATCAAAATATTTTTATATTTGGTCCATCAGGTTGCGGTAAATCGACTTTATTAAACTTAATATCAGGCTTAGATAATTCAGACTCTGGAGATATTTACTTTGATGGCACATTAGTAAAAAATCATTTTGAACTTCTGAAAGACGATATAGGTATTATATTTCAGGATCACTATCTAATATCAGAATTAAATATTTTTGATAATATTAAATTAAAAAGTAACGATACGAGGAAAATTGAAAAAATTTTATCGTATTTTAATATGGGACGCTTTAAATTTAAATATCCCAATCAGTTATCAAATGGACAAAAACAAAGAGTCTGTGTTGCAAGATCTCTAGTGAACAGCCCTAAATTATTAATAGCTGATGAACCAACAAGTTATTTAGATAAAGAAAATGCAAAGTTGGTAATAGATCTTATCTTAAATTGTTCAAAAAAATTCAATTTATCAACAATAATAGCTAGTCATGATATTTCTTTTCGTCCACTTTTTGATAAGTCTTATACAATTGAAGATAAATCAATAAAAGAATGCTAATACCTCTAAGAAATTATTCAAATTATTCTATTTGTGAGTCCAATATTAAAATTGATGATCTTGTTAATTTTGCTGAAAATGAAAAGTTACCAGCAATGGCATTAACAGATTACAAACTTTTATCAGGTGCTCTTGAATTTTCAACAAAATGTAAAAACAAGGGTATTCAACCTATTATAGGATTAGATGTTGATTTTATTTCAAATTTAAAACATAAATCACGACTTACTTTTCTCTGTAAAAATAATATGGGTTTTAAAAATCTAAATATATTATCTACAAAAATAAATACTGAAAATGAATTTAAATTATCTCTGGATAATATAAATAATTTTTCTGAGGGTAATATTTTAATTTTAGGTGGTTTATTTAGCTATTTCCAGGATTTAAATATAAATATAAATAATCTAAAAATTATTTTAGATGAAATTACCGCTCTTAAAAATTTTTTTAAAAATGATGTTTATTTTGAATTTGATAAAAACTTAGATAACAAACTATTAAATGAAATATCTAAAAAATCTAAAATTAATTCTTTTCTATCTTCATTTAGTTTTTACAAACAAAATAAAGACTATGATGCTATTAAAATACTTCATTGTTTAAAAAATGGTGAATATTTACAAAATACTTCATTTAATTTAAAAAATAGTTATTCTTTAGTTAATAATTATCATGAAAATAATAATCTAAAACCATTAATACAAAATTCAAATTTAATAGCTAATAAAATTAATTTTCTAATAGAAGAAAAACCTATCACTTTGCCAAATTTTAAATCAGACTTTGATTCTGATGAAGATAAAGAAATTATTCAACAATCTAGAAGTGGTTTAGATTTAAGATTAAAAAAAATACTTGCAAATAGAACTATTGAGGAATTTAACATTCAATCTAAAATTTATAGGGATCGTCTAGAATATGAATTAAATGTTATTATAAAAATGAAATTCTCTGGTTATTTTCTCATTGTTAGTGATTTTATCAGATGGGCTAAATCAAATTCAATTCCTGTTGGTCCTGGAAGAGGATCTGGTGCTGGATCTATTGTTGCATGGTCTTTATTAATCACAGATGTAGATCCAATTCAATACGGTTTGCTTTTTGAACGATTTTTAAACCCAGATAGAGTATCAATGCCCGACTTCGATATTGATTTTTGTAAATCGAGAAGAGATGAAGTTATTGAGTATGTTCAAAAAAAGTATGGTTATCAAAATGTTGCACAAATAATTACTTTTGGATCGATGATCTCGAGAGGTATATTAAAGGACATTGGTAGAGTAGAAGGTGTTCCTTATTCTGAAGTTGAAAGAATGGTAAATAAAATACCTTACAATCCAGTTCATCCATTAAGCATTAGTGAGTTGAAAGCAAACCATTCTGATCAATTGGGTGATTTAGCAGACTCTCCAATGATGGACAAAGCAGAGTCAATGGAAGGCGCACTAAGAAATGTATCTACACATGCTGCAGGAATAATCATTTCTTCGGACAAGCTTTATGGAAATATTCCTTTATTCAAAGATGATAACTCAGAAATAATGGCTACACAATACAATATGAAAGATTGTGAAAAAGCTGGATTATTAAAATTTGATTTTCTTGGTCTAGCAAATCTCACCGTAATTGATGAGACTCTTAAATTGATAAAAGCTAAAAATCAAATCTCTATTGATTTAAATGAAATTCCTTTCGACGATGAAAAAACTTTTAAATTGTTAAGTGATGGCTATACGTGTGGAGTCTTTCAAGTTGAAAGCGCTGCAATGGTTGACACTTTGGTTAAACTCAAACCAACAAGTTTAGAGGAAGTTATAGCAGTTTTAGCTTTGAATAGACCTGGTCCAATGCAATTTATTGATAGCTTTATAAAAAGAAAAAAAGGTGAGGAAAAAATAATATATGACCACCCTTTACTTGAACCAATTTTGAGAGAAACTTATGGAATAATTGTTTATCAAGAGCAAATTATGAAAATAGCTCAAGTAATCTCCGGATATACTTTAGGTCAAGCAGATTTATTGAGAAGAGCAATTGGTAAAAAAATTAAGGCTGAATTAATGAATCAAAAGGATAATTTTATAAAAGGCGCAGTAAATAAAAAGGTTAGATCTAAAGATGCTGAGAAACTATTTTCCTTGATTGAAAAATTTGCAGAATATGGATTTAATAAAAGTCATGCAGCTGCATATGCTTTTATTACTTATTATACAGCATATCTAAAAGCACATTTTCCATTAGAATTTTATTGTGAGCTTCTAAATAATTCATTGAATAATACTGACAAAATCTTTGTAATACTTAATGAAATGTACGAACTAGATTTAAAAATACTACCACCGGATATAAACTACTCGGATTATAAGTTTATAGTAAATGAAGATAAGATCATTTATGGCTTAGCTGCATTAAAGGGAGTGGGAGAGGAGTCCATGAAAGAATTAGTAATTGAAAGAAATAAAAACGGTAAATTTAAATCTTTGTCAGATTTTAATGAAAGGTTGTCTAGATCGGTTTTAAACAAAAGACAAATAGAGAAACTCATATTGTCAAATTCTTTAAATTCACTTAATACTAACAACTCAAAACTATTTGCAAATGTAGAAAACATTATACAGAAAAAATCTGGAGCAACATTGTTTAATGACTTGTCTGATAGTCAATTTTTTACAAAAAAAGATTATAACATAGTTGATCCAATCAAAGCTGAATTTGAAAGCTATGGATTCCTTTACTCTCAAAAAAAACAAACAAAAATACTTACAAATCTTAATCATTCGTCTTTTAAGGAAAAAGTTGAGTCTAAAATTGAATTTCTGGAAGAATTCTATTTTTATGTTGTAAAATCACAATACAAAACTACTAGAAATGGCAAAAGGTATATTCTTTTAAATGTAATAAATGAAAGTGGTTTTTTTGATCTAAGACTTTTTGATGATAAATTTGATGCAAGTTCACTTCATGCAAGATATATAAAGACTAAAATCAAATCATTATATAAAAACGACTTTTATAATGTAAACATAGATAATTTACTCATAATAGATGATGATGATTTAGTTAACCAAATTAATCATATTTCTTATCAGGAACTTCTTGATTTAGATAAAGTAAGTAATTTTAACAATATTAGAGTTTATAATGATAATAAAATTCTAAATATTTCTTTGAATTAGACCTTGATTATTAAAATTTATTCTTTAAAACATCAAAAAAAAACAGGTTAATAGACATCCGGTGCCCTAGGGTTTCCATTCTATTAATTAAAGCTTAACCGGAGGCAAAATGGACATAGAAATATCACTTGAAGATCTATTAAAGAATGGCTCCCACTTTGGTCATAATAAAAAAAGGTGGAACCCAAAAATGGAAAAATACATTTATGGGGAAAAAAATGGTACACATATTTTAGACTTGAGGAAGTCACTTCCTTTAATTGAAAATGCATTAAAATTTGCGCATGAGTCTGCAAAAAGTAAAAAAAAATTCCTATTTGTTTCGACTAAAAAACAACTTAGTGAGATTGTTGAAACGATTGCAAATGAAACAAATAATTATTTTGTTAATTTTAGATGGCTTGGTGGGATGATTACTAATTGGAATACTGTAAAAAATTCAATTAATACTCTTAATAATTATGAAAACATATTAAATTCTGAAGATACAGTTTTTACTAAAAAAGAATTATCTGATATAGAGAAAAAGAAAATCAGATTAGATAAAACTCTTGGAGGTATCATCGAAATGAAGTCTACTCCTGACGTTATTTTTATAATTGATACAAATAGAGAGCACATTGCAGTTTTAGAGGCAAAAAAATTAGGAATACCTATAATAGGTATTGTAGATACAAATTGTGATCCAGAATTAATTGATTATCCAATTCCAGCTAATGATGATGGTGTAAAATCTGTACAATTTATACTTGATAACTTTAAAAAAGTTTTAATTTCGAATGATGACACTTCATCAGATAAGAGTTCTAAAAATGAGTAGCATGGAATTAATTAAAAAACTAAGAGACTCCACTGGTAGTGGTATTGTTGATTGTAAAAAAGCACTCTCTGAAAATGATAATGATATAGAAGCATCAGTTAAATGGCTAAGAGAAAAAGGAATCCTTAAAGCCCAAAAAAAACAAGACAGAGAAACAAACGAGGGTGTTGTTTCATTTTATAATAATTCCTCTAATACTGAGTTTACAGTTTGCAAAATAAAATGTGAAACTGACTTTGTTGCTAAAAATAATGATTTTTTAGATTTTGCTGAATCTCTATCTAAAGCTATACATATAAACCAAAATATAAATGATTATGGAACAGATAAAGATCTGGTAAATTTAACTATTAATGATCAATCGTTGAGTGACTGTTTAACAGATCTTATTTCTAAAATTGGAGAAAATGTTCAAATTGTCTCTTATAAAAAATACTTTTCAGATAAATCAATTTTTATTACTTATCTTCATAATAAATATAATTCAAGTTGCTCAAAAATTGGTTCTGTAGTCGAAATTTTTACTGATAATGCAGATGTAGCTTTAAAGTTAGTTGACGAATTGAAAGTTATTGCAATGCAAATTTCTGCAATGAAACCAATGGGCATAGATGAAAATTCTATAAATCCAAAAATTTTAGAAGATGAAAAAGATATAATTTTAAAGCAAATGGTTAATACACCAGAAAATAAAAAAGATCAAATTATACAAGGAAAATTAAATAAATTTTTAAAAGAAAATACTCTCTTAGGTCAGCCACTAATAACAGATCCTAAAAAAAGTGTCAGCTCTTTTTTGAGTGAAATTTCTAAAAATAATAATATAAAGCTTAATATAAAATCAATGGATTTATATACAATTTAATACTATGTATAAAAATATAATGCTAAAGATTTCAGGTGAGTCATTAGCAGGATCAAATGAACAAGGTTTTGATTTTGATATTTTAAACGATCTTTCAAATAGTATAAAAAAACTACATTCTAAAAATTTAAAGATTTCGATTGTTTTAGGTGGAGGTAATTTTATAAGAGGCTCATCATTTTCAAATGGAGTAGTTGATAGGGTTACTTCTGACTATATGGGGATGCTAGGTACTGTTATTAACTCTTTGGCATTACAATCTAATCTGAAAAAAATTGGAGTTGAATCCAGAGTAATGACAGCAATTAGTATTAATAAAGTTGCAGAACCTTATATAAAAAATAAAGCATCAAATCATTTAGATAAAAATCGTGTAGTAATATTTGCTTCTGGAACAGGAAATCCATTTTTTTCAACAGATACAGCTGCAGTTTTAAGAGCTTCAGAGATGAAATCTGATGTAATATTTAAAGGTACAAAGGTTGATGGTATTTATGATAAAGATCCTGTTAATAACACAAATGCAAAGAAAATATCTAAAATTTCATATACAGATTACCTAAATAAAGACATAAAAGTAATGGATGCTACTGCAATAAGTTTAGCTAAAGATAGATCTTTGCCGATAATTATATTTTCAATTTTAAAAAGTACAAATATATTAGACATTGTAGACGGCAAAGGTTCCTACTCGATAATTAAAGAGATTTAATAATGTATGATAAAGAAAATTGTTCTAAAGAAATGCAATCCAGTATTGATGCTTTCTCTGAAGAATTAAAAAATATCAGAACTGGGAGGGTATCTCCAGATATTCTTAAAAATATAGTCGTGGACAGTTATGGATCAAAAACCCCATTAACTCAACTTTCTAATGTAAACAATCTTGATAATATGACTTTAAATGTAAGCGTATGGGATACATCATTAATAAAATCTATAGAAAAAACAATTCTTGATTCAAATTTAGGTGTAAATCCTCAAACAGATGGAGCAAATATACTCCTAAAATTTCCTGAACTTTCTGCTGAGAGAAGAAAAGAATTAGTTAAAATTATTTCTGAAATTTCAGAAAAATTTAAAATATCTATCAGAGGTATTAGGAGAAAATTCATTGATGAAATAAAAAAAATGGAAAAAGATAAATTAATATCAATTGATGAAAGTAAAAAATATCAAGATGAAATACAGAAACTTACTGATAATTCAATTTTTGACATAGAAAATTTGTCAAAATCAAAAGAGTCAGAAATTTTAAAAGTCTAATTTTGAAAAATAATTTAAATCATATTGCCTTAATTATGGATGGAAATAATAGATGGTCAAAAAAAAATCAACTCAATAAGTATGAAGGTTATAAAAAAGGAGCTAATAACCTTATAAACCTATCTAATTTTATTTTTGAAGATACAGAAGCTAAATTTATTTCAGCTTTTGCTCTTTCTAAAAATAATTTAAATAGATCAAAACACTTAGTATCAACACTAAAAAAAATTCTTTTAGAATTTTTAAATAAAGCAATAGACAATAATTTTACTAATAAATTTAATATAAAATTTATTGGAGATAAAAATTTCTTAAGTCAAAAAATTAAAAAAAAAATCGATTTATTAGAAAATATTGAAAATAAATTTGATAAAAATTTACTTATTTATATCAATTATAGTGGACAAGATGATATTAAGCAGGCAGCTATCAAATATTATTTACATCTTAATAAAAACAAAAAAAAAGTAAAATTTGAAGATTTTCTTCTTACAAATAAAATACCTGACCCAGATTTATTGATAAGAACTGGTGGTTACAGTAGATTAAGTGACTTCTTAATCTACCAATCTACATTTTCTGAATTATTTTTTACAAAAAAATTGTGGCCTGATTTTACTAAAACTGATTTATCTAGAATTCTTCATAAATATAATTCATTAGAAAGAAAGTTTGGTCTTTAGTAATTTAAACAGATTTGTAATTGGTATACTTCTAATAGTAGTTGTTTATTCTTCATTTGTATTTCAA
>CABYYB010000005.1:0-39194 GCA_902523135.1 uncultured Alphaproteobacteria bacterium | reverse complement strand
AGAAAATTAGAAATTCTACCTAAAAAAATTCCAAATGGAGCAGTTATACTTAAAAGATCAGAAAGTTTAAAAATAGAAATGTTTTTTTTAATTGAAAATATAATAGTTATTAATATAATACCAATTAAAGCTCCGTGAAATGACATACCCCCATTCCAAACTTTAAATATTTCAAAAGGGTTTTGAATATAAAAATTTAAATTATAAAAAATTGCATAGCCTAATCTTCCACCAATTATGACAGAAATAAATAAATAAAAAAACAAGTCTTCGAGTTTTTTTTTATCTAAACTAAATTGTTTTAAATTATTATATGCAAAAAAATAAAAGTAAATAAATCCAAGAATATAAGATATGCTGTACCACCTTATGGTTAAACCGAACAGCTCAAAAGCTACTGGCGATAAAAAACTAGGATATTCAAACACTGTAAAAACTAATAATACAACTTACGTGTCACACAAAGATAAACTTTATCTTAAGTTATCAAAAATACTTTATAATTCAGTTGAAGTTGCCCAAATTTTTAACGATTTCAAATCAGATTTTAAAAAATTAAGGAAATATTTAATCAACAGAAAATATTAAATCTGAACCATATTAAGCAATTTAATACTATATATAGTATTTACTAAGATAAGTAATGTGATACATATTGTGTATGTCTCAAAAAAACATTGATTCTAGCCCCATTTCTATTCTCGAAGATATTTTCAATGTTAAACAGTTATCTAAAAACAACGAAAACAACGATATTTCTCTTTTAACAGAGATCCATGAACAAAAAGTAATAATGGATTTTCAATGGATTGATGATTTAAAAGTTCTCATATCATCATTTAGCATTGATAATTATGAATATAGTTTTCTTACCAATCATATGAATAAAATTAACAATAATCTGGTTATTGGCACACTTAAACAAAACAATAATAATAAAATTATTTATAGACATAGTCTCCCAATTTCAGGAAAAGTAACCACAGAGGATATTAGAGGTTATTTAGAAAATATATTATCTGAATTTAATCACCTTGTTTCCGTGTTACTAAAAGGTGATAAAGTTGTTGAGACTACACAAATTTTAATTAATCAAAAAATTGTCGGCCACGCTTAAGCCAAAAGTACTTTTCATAGGTTTTGGACACTTAGCTAAATCCTTATTATCAAAAAAACTACTAAACTCTGTGAACATTCACGCATTAAATTCGAAAGGTGTAATAAAAAATATTAATTTAAAAAAAAGAATATTAAATTTCAATAATGATTACAATTATATATTTTTTCTTATTCGACCAAAAACATTCCTAACTTCTGGAAATCAATTCCAGAAATATCTTTCAAAAGAAACTTTGGTAATTTCTTGTATGGCTGGTATTAAATTATCAACGATTGAAAAAACCTTAAAATCAAAAAAAATTGTAAGAATTATGCCTAATGTAATGGCATTAAACAATAAATCTCAAACTCATATTTATATGAAACATAAAAATTTATTTGATAGTAAACTAAAAAAAATATTATCCACCTTCGGAACAATTATAAACGTTAGAAATGAAGATCAGATTAATTTTGCTACATCAGTTTTCGGCAGTGGACCAGCATTTATTGCATATATAGTAAATATTTTTGTAAAAGCGTCCAAAAAACTTGCAAAGCCCTATCATATGAATGAAAAAGAAGTAATAGAATTATTCAAAAATGTATTAGAAACTAATTATTCATCCAAAATGTTAGATGACTTTGTAAGATCTATTTCTAGTAAGAAAGGGACTACAGAAGCTGGAGTTAATTATATTAAATCTCAAAATATAGAGAAAATAATATATACTACACTTCAAAGGGCTTACCAAAGATCAAAGGAAATAGATAGTGAGAAAAAAAACACAAAATCTCAATAAAACAAATTTAAAAAAACTTAATAGCATGGCTCATTTAAAGAGCTTTCCCTCTAAAATTAAATCAATTAGTTCAGATTACCAAGACCTTAATATTTTTATTAAAGACTTTGAAAATTTTATTGCGACTGAATTAAAAATCCCCTCTAAAGACCTTTCCACACAAGACAAAATTTTTGAAGGTATAATTAATAGATTAGATTTTCTGAATGATTATAAAAATATAACACTAAGAATTTATTTGGAGTCACAGAAAAAACCAAAATATTTTTTAAATTTGTCAAAAAATATTAATAATTATTTTAATTTATTTCTTAATTCTCAAGTTGAAAAAATAATAAGTAACATAATTTACATATATGCTTTTAATGTTTGGATTGAAGATAATAATAGTATGGACAAAACTATGGCTTCTATAGGGAATGCATTCGATAATATTAATAAAGTAAAGTCATTTATTAAAAAAAATGATTAATTATTCTGACTTTGAAAAAGTTGATATCAGAGTTGGAACGGTGATAGAAGCAAAACTAAACAAAAAATCTATCAATCCCAGCTTATATGTACTTATAGATTTTGGCGAAAAGATCGGTCAAAAAAAAACATCAGCGCAACTTACTAAACACTATCTTCCAGAGGAATTAATTGGGAAGCAAGTAGCTGCAGTTATAAACTTTTCACCAAAGCAAATTGGTAAAATGATTTCTGAAGTACTGATCCTGGGTTTTCCTGATAATGAAAATAATCCGGTATTAGTAATGCCCTCAATTAAAATCCCAAATGGTGGTAAGCTGTTCTAAAGCTAAATTTGTAGTATAACAGTTACTTTTAAACCACCATGTGAAGATTTTTGGAAATTTAACTCTCCATTATTTAATTTTATCAGTTTTTGAACAATAGATAGACCTAGTCCAGTACCTTGATTTAATTGATCAGAGCCTTTAACAAAAGGCCTTATCAACTGTTCTTGTGATAAATTTGTACCTGGGCCATTATCCTCAATCTCTATTTTCCAATTTTTATTTAATATATTTGAACTTATGAAAATTTTTTCTGCAAATTTATCAGCATTGTCAAGTATGTTCATAATAGCCCTAGTTATTTGATTTTTTCTAATAAATATTTGATTTGAATTATTAATTAAAATTTTAAGTTTAGGGTAATTTTGAGTTAAGTTGGATATAAAATCAGAAGTATTAATCTCATCTAAATTTTCATTTTTTTCATTTTTAATAAAGTCTAGATAATGATTAAGCATAATATTCATTTCTGAAATGTTTTGAGAAATTGAGTTTTTTAATGTTTCGTTATTAATTTCTTCAATCATTAGATTTATTCTCGTAAGTGGTGTCTTCAAATCATGGCTAATACCAGCCAACATATTTCTTTGATTATCGAGAGTACTGTTTATGTTGTTATGCATATTATTAAAGTCTTTAATTAAACCCCTAACCTCTGATGATCCAGTTGGTTTTAAATTTGGAGTTTCAATACCTCTTCCAAAACTTCTTGTAATAATTCCGAGCCTCTTAAGTGGTTGAATTTGCTTTTTTATAAATAAATATGAAATTAAAGACAAAATAATACTTACAGCAATCGTCCATAGAAAAAAACCACCAACAGTTTTAGTCTCAACCCTTTTCTTTGGAACTAAATAAAAAAACTCTAATTTTTTTTTATCAAAAAATATAAAGTGGGTTTGATTTTGTAGGACTTCAAAATTTCCAGATAATTGACTAAGAGAATTTTTCATTCGTTTTTTAAATATCCAATTAGAAACCTCTTCAGTTTTACTGAAATCTAAATTATCAGTTCTAATAATTTGTAAAGTATTCGCATAATTATCTATAGAGGGAGAGTCTTTTTCCATTTCCAAGATTTTTATTTCATTAGAAATTGATTGAGCACTTCTTTTTAATACTAAATCCCAGTGTAATTCAAAAAATATAATAATTCCTATAATTTGAACTAATACTATAGGTATAGTTATCAGATAAACTGATCTTACTAAAAGACTCTCTGAAAAATTTTTCCATTTAAACATTAAATGAAAATTTTGTATCCTTTTCCATGAACTGATCTAATAATATCTTTAAGATTACATTCTTTTTTAAGTTTTAATCTTAACCTAGAAATTTGCATATCACCGCTTCTTGATAAATAATCTAGTCCTAATTCTGTATTTAATAAATCTCTGGTTAAATATTGATGTGAATTATTTATTAAAAGTTTTAAGATTTTTACCTCATTACTTGAAAGGTTTATATTTTGCTTTTTAAATAACAATTTTTCTTTTTTTAAATCAAATTCAGTATCATTTCCAAAATTTACTAAATCAAATGATTGTTTTTTCGAAATATTTTTTTCTATTTTTAATAATAACTCCCTTGAGTCAAAAGGTTTGCCAATATAATCGTCAGCTCCAAGCTCTAATCCAGTAACTCTGTCATCAACATTACTCAATGCGGAGAGAAAAATTACTGGTGTATTAACTCTATTTTTAATTGAGTTTTCATAAAAATCTAAACCTGTGCTATCAGGAAGCATTACATCTAAAATTATCAGATCAAATAAAAATAATTTAACTAACTTTTTTGCCTCTTCAATGTTTATAGCTTTAGATACCACATAATCATTATTTACTAATAATTTTTCTATAAGAGCTTGGAGTGTCTCATCATCCTCAACTAAAAGTATGTGCTTATCATTCATTACAAAGACTCTATTATGTTAATGAAACCAGACATATTTTTAGGGTCAGTTTTTTTAAAGATCTTTATAATTTTTTCGTTTATTCTATCTGTTGTCTTTTGAATTAGTTCCTCCCCATTTTGTGTAATTGATATACTTTTATTATCTAATTTTAATACATTCTTGACCTGTAAGTCTTTTAGTATCAAATTTAAATTTTGTTTTTTTAAAAAAACTTTATTAGCTATATCAATTTTCCTCTTAAATCCTTTTTTAATTTCTAAAATAACTATTAATTCATTAAATGTTAAATTATTTAATTCACAACAAATTTGAATTTCTCTTTGAAGGGATTTATAAGATCTATGTAAACCTAAAATGATTTCTAAAATATTTTCTTTTTTAAAATATAAAGTATCAGCAAAACTTAAACTCATGAAATAGAATATAATTATATTGTGAATTTTAATAAATAATATTACATTATTTCAAATTATGGAAATTATCCCCTTTGATAAAAGAATTGGTTTTATTTGGTATAATGGTGAGTTTGTCGAATGGCAAAACGCCACCACTCATGTATTAAATCATGGACTTCATTACGGTAGTTGTGTTTTTGAAGGACTCAGGGTTTATGGGGAAAAAATTTATGAACTAGAAAAACATACTGATAGATTATTTTTTTCTGCGCAAAGAATGGGCATAGAAGTACCATATTCAAAGGATGAAATAAATAATGCTCAAAAAGCTACAATAAAAAAAATGAACATAAAATATGGTTATGTTCGCCCAGTGATTTGGAGAGGAAGTGAAATGATGGCTATTTCTGCACAAAAAAATAAAATAAATGTAGCTGTTGCTACTTGGGAATGGCCCAGTTATTTCACCAAAGAGGACCGATTAAAAGGCATATCTCTTCAAACAGCATTTTGGAAAAGACCACCACCAGATTGCATACCGACTGATACTAAAGCTGCCGGTCTGTATATGATTTGTACTTTAAGTAAGCATGAAGCTGAAAAAAATGGTTTCACAGATGCTTTGATGCTTGATTATAAAGGTAGAGTAAGCGAGTCTACTGGTTCAAATATTTTTTTGGTAATTAATGGTGAAATACATACCCCCGTGCCTGATTGTTTTTTAAATGGAATTACACGTCAGGCTGTCATTGAAATTGCTAAAAATGAAGGTATCAAAGTTATCGAAAGAGATATATATCCAGATGAAATAAAAAATGCCGAAGAAATTTTCTTAACAGGCTCTGCTGTAGAAGTAACTCCCGTAGGAAAAATAGATAATCAAACTTTTAAAGTTGGAGATATTACAGCTAAGATTTCAAGTCTGTATATGAAAGAGGTAGATCCTAACTACAAAGATAATTAATTAATAATATCTTTCCATTTTAACATTTTTTCATTATCTAATTTTTTTTGTAATACCATTTCTTTTTGATCATTATCTACTAAATGAAATTTCCAAAAAGCTACATCTATCTTTAAGCTATCAATCACAAACTCACAAGCTTCTATAGCGTTTGTACGATGAGATGAGGCAGTAATTACTAAGACAATTTTTTCTCCTAAATCTAATTTTCCTATTCGGTGAATTATTAAACATTCATTTAGTTTCCAATTGTTTAATGCTTTACTCCTTATTTTTTTTAGCTGAGCTAATGCTAATTCTTCATAACACTCTAAATAAATTCCTTTAATTTTTTTATTTGATGAGTTTAAATCAGATCTGACCGTTCCTAAGAAGAAACTGTATGCACCATTTGTATTGGACGAGATATATTTAAACTCTGTTTCTAAATCAAAACTTTCATTTTTAATTTTAATCATTATCCACCTGTAACAGGCGGTAAAAAAGCTAAAATATCACCGTTATTTAGTGTTTGATTTTCATCATCTATTTCCTTCAAGTTTAAAAAAAATTTCACGCTCTTATCTTCAAATATTTCTTGGTATATAGCATCTTTTGTAATGAGATTATTTTTCAATTCTTTAAAACTTATAGTTTGATTAAATTCAATTATATCATGACTTTTTTTGATCTTTACTCTTATCCAAGAAAAATATTTTAGTGTAATATTCAAATATGTTTTAGACCTTTTGCTACATAATTATATCCAGATAATAAAGTAATTATAGCAGCAAGCCATAATGTAATTAAACCTAAATTCCAAATAAAATCATTCAATTCAAAACCTAAACCTATTATGAGAATAGATAAACTAACCATTTGAAATGTAGTTTTATATTTTGCCAGTTTACTAACTGGCATTTCAGTATTTAATTTAGCTAAAAACTCTCTCAAACCTGAAATCGCAATTTCTCTTAATAAAATAATTATAGCTGGAATAACATGAATATCTGCGATTACTCTTGTGTCTATCAACACTATAATGACAGCTGCAATTAAAAGTTTATCGGCGATTGGATCAAGTAAAGTACCTAGTTTAGATGACTGATTTAAAGTTCTAGCTAAATACCCATCGAAATAATCAGATATAGATGAAATAATAAAAAGTAAGCCTGCAATAAGAACTACTTTAGAATTATCAGAGAATAGTAAATATAAAATTATGGGAATTAAAATAATTCTTACAAAGGTAATAATATTAGGGATAGTGTAAATTTTAGCCATTTATCTTATCCAATATAGCCTTAATATTTTTCGAATTTAATCCTTTTATTTGATTTAACTCTTCTTTGTTAGCTTTCTTTAGATTTTGTACACTTCCAAAAAAATTAATGATCCTCATCTTTTTTATTTTCCCAATGCCAGATATATCATCTAAAAAACTTGTTTTCAGGGAGTCTGACATCCTTTTCATACTATTTTTTTTGGATAATTTATGAGCTTGATCTCTCATTTTTTGGATAAATCCCTCTATTTGAGGGCTATCCTTCAAAGATAGATTTTTTTCACTTAAAGTATGATATCTGTCAAATCTAAAATCTCGTTTAAAACCTTTAGATACTCCAATTAACTTTATACTCTCATTAATAGCGCTTTCATCAATAATTTCTTGGCAAATCTTTAAATAAGGTTGACCCCCATCAATAATTATTAAATCTGGTAGAATTTTATCATCTTTAGAGAAGCGAGATTGAAAAACCTTTCGCATTAAATCTGCATCACCAAACTTTTTTAAATCATAGTCTTTAAATTTATATGTCCTAGAGTCTTTTATACTAAAACCCTCTTCATTAAATACTACATAGGATGCAACAGCATAGTTATTACCAAAAAAACTATTATCGTAAGCTTCAACACGTTCTATTTTATTTTTAATATTAAATTTATTTTTCAGTAAAGTAAGAATTTCTTGATTATTAAAATATTTTTGTTTTTGAAGATTTACTTCTTTATCATTTTTTTTTGCAGTAAGTTTTGAAATTTTCTGAACACCATTTATTTTGCTACTTTTAAGAAATACATCAATTTTGTAATTATCTCTCATAATTGACTTAAATTCATTATATCCATCAATTTTTTT
This sequence comes from uncultured Alphaproteobacteria bacterium, assembly GCA_902523135.1. GTDB lineage: Bacteria > Pseudomonadota > Alphaproteobacteria > HIMB59 > HIMB59 > HIMB59. The sequence goes on along the minus strand of CABYYB010000005.1, from coordinate 31,103 downwards.
TGAAATTATAATTTTATTAGGTCTAAAGTTCTTTAAATAAAATTGTATTATTAAAGAGGTCAGGTCTATATCATCTTCAAATCTTTCAGAATAATAAATTAAATTTCCGCCTAGATAACGTCCATATCTAATGAAACCAATATATATTGAGAAATGTTTTTTATCATCAATATGGATATAATCATAATTTGTATCTTGACTACTTATTTTCACTTCCTCTCTGATGATAAAATTTAAAGATTGTATACTATCTCTTAGTTCTGCTGCCTTTTCATAATTTTGACTTTCACTAAAATAAACCATTTGGTTTTCTAATTTATGAAATATTTTTTTTTGACCTCCTTGAAAAAATTTAACTGTATCATCAACTTGATTTTTGTATTCTTTTTGACTAACTTTATTTACACAGGGGGCAGAGCATTGCTTTAAGTCATATAGTAGACATGCCCGTTTTCTATTTTTGAACTCTAAATCACTACAACTCCTAAGCTTAAATGATTTCTGCAAGATTTTTATGACTTTGTCTGTTTTTAATGCAGAGGTAAATGGACCAAATACTTTGTCTTCATTAGAAAATTCATTTCTAAATCTTGTAAGTCTTGGAAAGTCACCTTTAGTAATTTTTATTAATGGAAAGCTCTTATCATCTTTTAAACGAATATTATATCTCGGCGAAAATTTCTTGATAAGTAAAGCCTCTAACAATAATGCATTTCTCTCAGACTCTGTTAGCTCAAAATCAATATTTACTGTTTGTGAAACCATTTTTTGAAGCCTTCTAGGAAGTTTTGGTAGATTACCGTAATTAGATAATCTCCTTTTGATATTAATAGCTTTTCCTATATAGATCGGGTTATCTTTTTTATTTTTAAAGAGGTAAACCCCTGAACTTTGAGGTGCGTCTTTTATTCTATTTTTTAGAATTTCAAGCCCAATCATAAGTCTATATTACAGACATTTTATGAATCACAAAAAAAATTAATGAGTTTCCAATCAAAAAATAGATAGTATAAATAATTAAATTATCAAATTAAAACATGGACTGGGATAAACTTAAAATTTTTCATAATGTTGCGCTAGATCTTAATATCTCAGAAGCAGCTAATAAAATGAATATAAGCCATTCATCCATAAGTAGACAGATTAGCTCACTAGAGAGAGATTTGAAAGTATCATTATTTAAAAGGCATGCCAGAGGATTAACATTGACTGAACAAGGTAAAATTTTATTCAAAACAGCCCATGATATTTTTGGTAAGATAGCTCTTACTGAATCCCAGTTAACTTCCTCTAAAGAAAAACCTACGGGCTCACTACACATAGCTGCCACTGTTGCTTTTGGTACCACATGGCTTGCCCCAAGAATAGCAAAGTTTTCAAACTCATATCCTGATATTGATATATCTATAAGAATTGAAAATAAATATACAGATCTTTCCTTAGGTGAAGCTGATGTAGCTTTAAGATTAAAAGAGCCTACGCAAATGGATTTAATTCGTTTTCCTTTGTATGAATTTCAATTTAAAATTTACTCCTCACCAGAATATATTGAAAAATTTGGTATTCCAAAAAGTGTGAGTGATTTGTCAAAACATACAATTATCGCTTTTGGTCATGATGTTGAGCCATCTATACCTGATGTAAACTGTATTTTGGATTTAATTCCTAAATCAAAAAAACCCAAGACTATATATATTTCTAATATGTACGGAGTTATGAGAGCTATTGGGGGAGGAGCGGGCATTGGTGCTTTACCAGAATATATGAAAATATCTAATAACAATCTTGTTCCTATTTTACCTAATGCAAATACTCCAAAGACAATAATTTATTTTACTTATCCTCCTGAATTGAAGGGTTCTAAAAAAATAGAAGCCCTCAGAGATTTTTTAGTGAGAGAAGTAAATAAAGAAAAAAAAGTTTAGTCTTTTTTTATAAATTTTTTATTGCAGTAGTTACACACAATTTCTTTTTTTTTACCAAATTTAAAATAGACAGCTGGATGACCTAAATCACCGCTTCCACCATCACACATTACTATTTCAGTATTCTTAGAAACATATTCAATGGTGTCTACTGTTTTGTTTTGATCACTCATAAGGAAACGAGTTCAGAGACTAAATTCGTATATTTTTTTGGGTCGTCAAGGCTTTCACCTTCCATTAGTTTCGCGTGATCATAAAGAATTTCACAGAATTTGTCTTTTTGGTTTTTATCTAAAGATTTTAATTTATTAACTAATTCATGGTTTATATTTATTTCTAAAATTCTTTTTTCATCAGAAATATTTTGATTATTTGCAGCCATCAGTTTTTTTAAATGCATATCCATATCATTCTCATCAGCTACTAAACATGAAGCACTTGTAGTTAGTCTTTTAGAAATTTTTACATCTTTAACTTTATCTTTCAGATTGTCTTTTAAAAATCCAATAAAATCTTTATCTTGCTTTGGCTCTTCTTTGTCTTTTTTTGACTCTTTTTTATCCTCAATATCTATTTCACCTTTAGTAATAGATGTAAATTCATAATCTTTGAATTTCATTTTCATTGGCATCCAGAATTCGTCAACTGGATCCGTAATTAACAAAACATTTATTTTTTTATTTTTAAATAGTTCCATTTGAGGGCTATTAATGAGATTTTCCTTATTTTCACCTGATATATAGTAGATTTTCTTTTTATCATTCGAAAAATCAGTTACGTATTGATCTAAAGTTATCATCTCCTCTTTCTCAGAGCAGTTGAACGTTGAAAACTCAAATATTTGATCATGAAAATCATTAAATTCATAAAGTCCCTCTTTTACAACAGGCCCAAAATTCTTCCAAAAATCTTTAAATTCATCTAGTTTCTTTTTTTTTAATTCTAGAATTTCTTTAAGAACTCTTTTTGTAACAGCATTAGATATTTTATTAATTACAGCATTATTTTGTAAAATTTCTCTTGAAATATTTAAACTAAGATCTTCTGTGTCTACCACACCTGGCACAAATCTAAGCCAAGCTGGAATTAATGCATCTAACTTATCAGAAATAAATACTTTATTTACATATAGCTTTAACTTGTTTTTTCGATCTGGATGGTAAAGATCTTGCGGCTGCGATTTTGGTAAATATAAAAGTGCAGTATAATTTACAACTCCCTCAGCTTTAAAGTGTATAGTTGTTAAAGGCTCATCATAATAGTTTGAAACTTGATTATAAAAAGATTTGTAGTCATCTTTTTTAATTTTTGATTTATCTTTTAGCCAAATGGCTTCAGCAGAGTTTACTTGTTCTTCAGTCTTATCATCTTTTTTCTTATCATTTTTATCTTCTTGGGATGTTACAAAAATGGGGAAAGGAACAAAATCAGAATACTTTTTTATTATTTCCTCTATTTTATATTTACTTAAGAATTCTTTCTCATCCTTCTTAATTGATAACGTAATTTCAGTTCCAATTTCATTGTATTCCGTTTCCTCAATTGAAAATGTACCTTTACCATCTGAAGTCCATAGGTAACCACTGGATGAGTCATATTTCTTTGATCTAACTACTACTTGATCTGAAACCATAAACGATGAATAGAAACCAACTCCAAATTTACCGATTTGATTGATATCTCCCTTTTTATCACCCATCTTTTTAATAAACTCTTCCGTGCCAGATTTAGCTATTGTGCCTAAATTTGATTGCATATCTTTATCATCCATGCCAATCCCATTATCTTTAATTGAGATAGTTTTATTTTTTTCATTAAGATGAATTCGAATTTGGAATTTATTTGTTTTAGGGGCTTTTGAGTCAGTCTGACTAACATATCTTAGCTTTTCGCAAGCATCTGATGAATTTGATATTAATTCACGTAAAAATATTTCCTTTTCGGTATAGAGTGAATTAGCTACTATATCTAGGAGCTTTGATACTTCAGTTTCAAATTTTACAGTTTTCTTTTCCGCTTGTTGTTTAGTCATTTTTTTCTAATATCCTTATTATAAGTAATGTTTACCAATGATAATACTGAGTGTTCTACAAAAATTTCTGTCATTTCACAAAGTAAATTTGATAAATGGTTGTTAACACAATCATCTTTTACTAAAAATTGGGCTTTATCTAATAATTTCAAGGCAGAATCAGGAAAAATTCTCAAAATTCCCTATGAGGATGGAAGATTGAAAGAGGTCATATTAGGAGAGGGAACAGATAAAAACCTAGAGGCAATTAGTGCTTTTTCTACGTCTAACATTGGTAGCTATTATATTTCTAATAAATTTGCCAAATCAAAGGAGTCTGAAATATACAAAGCATGGGCTTGGGGCAACTATAAGTATCAGTCTAAATCCAAAAAAAATTTATTATACATCAAGGAACAAAAGGAATGTGAGTTTTTAACTTTTTACTTAGATTGTATAAATTTTTCAAGAGACTTGATAAATAGTCCTGCAAATAAATTAAACCCATCAACTTATTACTCAAAAATTAAAAATAATAATTTGTTTAAAAGTTTTAATTTTATTGATTACACTGAAAAAGAAATAAATTCAAATTTTCCTTTGACATGTGCTGTTGGTAAATCTTCCTCTTCAAAACCAAAAGTGATTGAAATAACAAATCGAAAACTTTCAAAAAAAGATAAACCATTGGTTATTATTGGGAAAGGCGTTACATTTGACACAGGTGGTGTAAATATAAAACCAGGTAACTCAATGAGAAATATGAAAAAAGATATGGGAGGATCTGCTATCGCTATATCATTATTTTTGTTAGCAAATTTTTTTTTAAAAAAAACTAAAATTGTTTTAATCGCCCCAATCGCTGAAAATGCAATATCATCCAAATCAATGAGACCTGGTGATGTATATTCATCTGTATCAGGAAAGTCTGTCGAAATTGCTCATACAGATGCTGAGGGAAGACTTTTGTTAGCAGATGCAATAGAAAAAGCATCTTCTTATAACCCATGTATGATTATTGATTTTGCAACGCTTACCGGAGCAGCAAGAGTAGCTCTGGGTGAAGACCTTCCTGCTTATTTTTGTAATAATGAAACATTTGCAAAAAAAATCGAAAATTTAAATAAAGAAAAATTGAGATGTTGGAGATTACCCTTGTACTCTCCTTACTTGTTTAAAATTAAATCTCAAGTAGCAGATCTTAGTAATGCATCTTTAGATGGTATGGCTGGATCTATTACAGCAGCACTTTTCCTTCAAGAATTTTTAAAATCTCCCAATATACCTTGGTTTCACTTTGACACCTTTGCTTGGTCTCAAGACTCCAAAGGAGCTGCATTACAGGGATTAGATATAATGAGTGATTTTTTAAGGAAAAATTTTAATTAGTGAAGTACTTACTGATATTTTTTTTATTATTAACAGGTTGTATTACAACCGATAGGTCTTTTAACACAGCAAATATTTGCGATATTTTCAAAACAAATCCTAAATGGAAATCATATGCAGAAAAAACAAAAGAAAAATGGGGAGTTCCAGTTAGTTTGCAATTAAGCTTTATTAAACAAGAGTCCTCTTTTGAAAGAACTGCTAGGCCTCCGAGGAAAAAGGTATTGGGTTTTATACCTGGTTTAAGGCCATCAAGTGCTTATGGTTACAGTCAGGCCTTAGATGGAACATGGGAGGAGTATAAAGTTTCAACAAAAAACTTTAATGCAGATAGAAAAAATTTTAAAGATGCTAGCGATTTTATAGGTTGGTATGTTGATGGAAGTTACCGTCTGTTGAAAATTGACAAAAGTGACGTTTACAATCATTACCTTGCTTATCATGAGGGCAAGGGTGGATATCAAAAAAAATCTTATAACAAAAAAAAATGGCTTTTAGAGGTGGCAAAAAAAGTAGAACTTCAAGCTAAAGATTATTCTAATCAAATAACAAAATGTAATTTTCATAAAAATAGTGTGTTTTAATTGTTACAAAAATCAGATCTTATAAATTATTTCTACTCCAATTTTACTGATCCTGAGTATAAAGGCATTGGAACTGAGCATGAAAAATTTATCTTTTATAAAGATAATAAAAGATTTCAATTTGATGGAGAGGTAAGTATACAAAATTTATTTCAATTTTTCTTATCAAAGGGTTGGCAAAAAAAAGAGTACAATAGTTTCAATCAATTAATATCTTTGTCTAAAAATGGTGCTAGCATTACTTTAGAGCCAGGGTGTCAACTAGAATTATCTGGTAAAATTTTAAAGAATGTTCATCAAACATGTACGGAGTCTTATGAACATTTAAGAGAATTAAAAGAATATGCCGAATTAAATGAATTATGCATTTTAGGACTGGGATTTGATCCAATAAGTAAATTAGAGGATTTAACTTTTATTCCAAAAGAGCGTTATAAAATTATGAGTGAATATATGCCTAAAGTTGGCTCAAGAGGATTAGATATGATGACCCGAACATGTACTGTTCAAGCAAATTTAGATTATTTTAATGAAACAGATCTCATTAAAAAATTTGTTGTTTCTAATAGAATTCAACCAATAGTTATGGGTATATTTTGTAATTCGCCCTTTCGTGAGTCGAAATATAATAATTTAGTGAGTAATCGAATTTATACATGGCAAGACACTGATGATCAAAGATGTGGAATAAAAAGATCATTTCTGAACAAGAGTTTTTCTATTGAGGAATATGTTGACTTTGTTTTGGAAGTAAAAAACTATTTTTTAAAGATAAATGGAAAACAATATGACACAACAGATTATACTTTTAATGAATTGTTAACTAAAAACAGCGCAAATAAAGACCTTTCAAATTACAACATATCAATACAAGATTGGATAAATCATCTCTCAACAATTTTTACAGAGGTAAGATTAAAGTCATATATAGAACTTAGAGGTGCAGACGCTGGGAAATGGGAAATGATTTGCGCTCTTCCAGCATTTTGGGTTGGTATACTTTATGATGATGAAAATCTTGAACATCTGTGGAAAGAAACTACCTCTTGGCAAGAGAATGATATTTTAAATTTGTATCAAGAGGTCCCTCATAAAGGACTTAAAAGTAACTTTATTAATTCACCCTTATATGAGCATGGTAAAAACCTTCTTAACCTCGCTAAAAAGGGATTAGAAAAAAGAGGTTATCTAAATTCTGAAGGAAGTGATGAAAGTATTCATCTTGAAAAATTATATAATATTGTTGAAAAACAAAAAAATCCTGCAGATTTGTTAATTGAAGAGTTTAAGGATAAAAAAGATATATTATCATTATTAAATAATACCTATTATTGAATTTGCTATGAAATTTCTTTTTCAAATGGATGATCCCAAAAAAATAAATATTAACGAGGACTCTACTTATATGTTAATCAAGGAGTCTTTAAATAGGGGTATAGATTGTTATTACAATGATCCAAGATGGGTATTTAGTGAGATTAATAAAGTTAATAAAATTAAATCTAACGTTTCTAGATTAAGTTTGAAAAAAAATAATCAGCTTTCGTATCAAAGAAAGACCTTAAAAGAAATTGATTTAGAACATATGAATGCCATTTTTATTCGACAAGATCCACCCTTCGATTTAAATTATATTTCTAATACCTATTTATTAGATCAATTAAAAAAACCTTTAATTTTAAATAATTCAATGGAGATTAGGAACTTCCCAGAAAAACATATTATGATGAACTTCCCAGAATTAACTCCCCCGACGTTAATATCATCAAATATAGAAGCCATCATAAAGTTTATAAAGAAGAATAAAGAGGTTATTATAAAACCCGCTTATGGAAATGGGGGATTAGGAATTCAAAAAATTAGCCATAATAAGACTAATCTCAATACGTTCTTAAAAAATTACATAAAAAAATTTTCGAACTGCCCAGTAATTATTCAAAGATTCCTTAAAAATTTCAAAAAAGGAGACAAAAGAATTATTCTTATAAACGGGGACATTGCTGGAGCTGTATTAAGAGTGCCTAGAACTAATAGTATAAAGGCAAATTTTCATGCTGGTGGAAGGGCAGTAGAAACCAATATCACTGACAAAGATAAGTACATTTGTAAAAAAATAAAATCATTTTTGGTGAAAAAAAAATTATTTTTTGTTGGTATTGATGTGATAGATGGCTATTTAACAGAAATAAATATTACATCTCCTACTGGAATTCAAGAAATCAACAGATTAAATAAAAGTAAGATTGAAAAAGATATTATTGATTTTGTTTTAAGATCACTGAAATAAATTTTCAAAAAGCTTATTTATATTTTTTTGAATTAAATCTTCTATAGGTTTTTTTACAGCCCCATCAGGTATAACTCTTTCATAGGAATAATTTCCATTTTGATATTTTATAACAAAATTCTCATTATCAATAATATCAAAAATTGTAATTTTAAAATTATTCAAAGCTAATTCTAATTCTGCCTCTAAAGTCTCTCCGTCTGGTGATGTTAAAATTAAGTTTTTAATTTTCAATTTATTCAAATTATTATTTGAAATTTGTCCAGAAATAGAACTACTTTGATTAATGAAAGAATTTGCTAATGTGTTTAATAATTCATTAATTTGTTCAAAATCCTCAATGTCTTGAGATAGAGATTGAATAAATAAAACTAGTGCAAATTCCTCTTCAGTAATATTAACATTAATATCACCATCTATGTTTCCAGATATATTTTTAATATTTTTAAGATTAACAGGTTCAGAAATATCTAAAGATAGATTAATTTTTCCTTTAATACGAGATGTATTTAAAAATAAACGATCAAAATTATATAAATTTAAATCATTTAATTTGACTGTACCAGTAAACATCTGATTTTTAATTGATCCAGAAATATTTGAAATTTTATCTTTATTTATTAGATCTAAATTTTCTATCAAAAATAGATCACTGACTGGATCAACGTATAAGTTTGACTCTAAATAATCAAAGTCAATAAGATCCACAATGTTCGTAAAATCTTCTTTAGTTAATTCAGAGATGATATTTAATAGTTCTGTTTTATTTAAATTTTCAATTCCAATATTCAAAGAGGCATTATTAAAATTATTAAGATCTAAATTACCGTCAATCAATAAATTCGAACCTTCCAAATTAATAAATTGAAGATCTTCAATAGCTAAATTTGAGCCATTTATAAGGCCTCTCGCGTTGATATGTTCCGTATTTAATGTTTTTAATAATCTAATTAATGAGTTAGATGGAATTAACTCAAATTGTTTAAACCTGTTTAATTGAATATCTAATTGTAGACTATTGATATCATCAAGCCCATAAGTGCCGCTAATTTGAATAATATTTTCATCCTTATTAGTTATATTTATTTGATCAATTGTAAAAATATTATTTGCAAAATTGCTTGATAATTCAATTTCATCAAATTCAAATTGCTTTACTAATTCCGAATAAGGTAAAAATTCTAATAATACTGATAAGTCATCTTTGGAACTAGAGTTAATACTAGCATTAAAGTTAGCATTATAAAAATCAAGATTTTCAATAGTTCCGTTTAAATCTAAGTTTGTTCCTTGATCAGAGACATACAAGATTTTATTTATAGTTAAATTATTTAAATTGTAGTATAAATCAAAAGTTTCAATTAATCCTTGAGGAATGTCTATAATTTCATTGAAAATATTTATATTACTAATCATTTGAAATAAATTATCTGAAGAGATATTTTGACCTCTAATTGATAAATCAGAACTCATGAAATTGTTTAAATTGATATCCCCCTCAATATTAATTTGTGATTTGTCAGCTAAAGTAATAACTAGGTCTTCAATATTTAAATTTTCTTTTACATATTCACCTTTTATGTCAAGACTTTGAAAATTTATTTTTTTTAAAACCTCCTGGTAATTTTCCCCTAAAAGTAATACTAGTTCATCTATTTCCAGATTTTCTATGGAAAAATCAATTTTATTTATTTCTGAGTCAGTTGTATAAATATCAAAATATAAATCAGAGCCTTTATAATTAAATTTATTTGATACTATTCTTGTATTATTGCCCTCGTTAGAGATCTTTAATTTTAAATTATCGATATCACCCTCTAGTAAAATCGCATTATTAACAAAATTTGAATTTATATTTTCTATTCTTGCTTGGTTGAGAGTAATTGAAATATCATCTGCGTTAAAAATAGATCTAGATATTTCAATATCAGAAGCTGCAAAATCAGTTTGGATTAAATAATGATTAATTTTGAAATTTGAATTATCTATAGAGAGAATTGGTTTAGGCATAATTTTTAAAGTTTGATTTGATAAACTGTTCAATGTAACAAAACCTTTAGTTTCTCTTTCGACCATTTCTTGAGATAAAATATTAATAGGCAATCTTAGAAAACTAAGTCCAAATAAAATCACCAAAATTAAAAGTATTGCTATGGGTATTAGGACTTTTAATTTTTTCATTTGTTCATTCTACAAATATAGGAACACAAAATAGATCATATAGGCTAATATAAAGCCAAGAGAAATTAATTTTCCAGCTAATTTTAAAGAAATAATTATAAAAAATAATAAAGAAGTTACTAAAAATAGCCATTTATCAATTTGACTAAGTAATTCATAAAAATTTATACTCCCATTGATTAGCACAGCAATAATCGTTATTCCAAATATGTTGGCTATATTTGATCCGAGAATATTTCCAATTGCCAAATTATTTTGTTTTTTCACAATTGATAAAATTGTTGCAATTACCTCAGGCAAAGAAGTACCAAAAGCAACAATTGTTATTCCAATCGTAGTTTCTGCAACACCAAATATGCTAGTTAAATCTTTTGCATAAATAATAAAATACTTAGAACTAAAAAATAAAGTTATAAATGCTAATATTATTTTTAAAATAATAAAAAAAGATGAAGAATGTGTTATCTCGGATATTGTGTTAGTTTCATCAATTGGTTTTTTTAATTCAAAATAAATAAAAAAACAAAGTAATCCAAAAAGTAAAGCACCGTACATGTAGCCAATATTAAAATTAAATATTATGAAAATAAAAAAAACGATTGAAAAAATTAAAAAAAATAAAAAAGTACTTTTATCCCTTTTATCAGTTACTAACATAGTAATGGGATATAACATGATACCCCCTACCAATAAAATATTTGCAATATTACTTCCAACAAGATTACCTGCTACTATTCCCACAGAATTTAACTTTAATGCTTGAAATGTTGCTGCAAACTCAGGGAGGGAAGTGCCAATAGCTATAATAAATATTCCAACAAGGATTGGCCTAATTTTATAAACGTGTGAGACTAATATTGAATTTTTTATTGCAAAATCACATGACCATATTAATAGAGCAAGACTTATTAATACTCCTAATAAACTCTCAATCAATTCACACCCATTTGATCTTTTTTAAGTTTCCTTATCTCATCTCTGAACATTGCAGCTTTTTCAAAATCTAAATTTTCAGCTGCAGATAACATTTTTTTCTCTAATTTTTGAACATGTTTTTCAAATTTATTAGGACTCAATTTATCAATTTCAGATGTACCCACAGTATAGCTATCTTTTTCATAGATGCTCTCGATAATTTCACCAATATTTCTTTTCACTGATTGAGGGGTAATGTTATTTTTCTTATTAAATTCAATTTGTTTATTTTTTCTGTATTTTGTTTCCTCAAGAGCTGCTTTAATACTTTTAGTTAACACATCTGCATATAAAATCACCTTTCCATCTATATTTCTAGCTGCACGACCTATAGTTTGGACCAAACTAGTTTTTGACCTTAAATAACCCTCTTTGTCAGCGTCAAGAATGGCGACTAAACCACACTCAGGTATATCTAGTCCTTCTCTGAGTAAATTAATACCAATTAAAATATCAATCTCCCCAATTCTTAAAGAGCGAATAAGTTTTATTCTATCAATAGTCTCAACATCAGAGTGCATATATTCAGCCTTTAAATTATGTTCTTTTAAGTAATTCGTTAAGTCCTCGGCATTTTTTTTTGTAAGAGTTGTAATCAATACTCTATTTTTATTTTTGAGTGTTATTTTAATTTCACCCATCAAATCTTCTACTTGATTGACAGTTGTTTTGATCACACACTCAGGATCAATTAGACCTGTGGGTCGTATGATTTGTTCAACATACTCATTTTCGACTTCATTCAATTCCCATGGGCCAGGAGTTGCAGATAAAAAAATAGTGGGGGGACGCATCATATTCCATTCTTCAAAAGTTAAAGGTCGATTATCCAATGCAGATGGAAGTCTAAATCCATAATCTGATAAAGTTTTTTTTCTAGATCGGTCACCTTTATACATTCCATTTATTTGAGGCACGGATACATGAGACTCATCAATTATAAGAAGTGAGTTTTCTGGAATAAACTCGTATAGAGTTGGTGGTGCTTCACCAGGTTGTCTTCCACTTAAATATCTCGAATAATTCTCAATTCCTGAACATGTTCCCGTTGCCTGTATCATTTCCAAATCAAAATTAGTTCTCTCTTTTAATCTTTGAAATTCAAGCAACTTTTTTTCCTTATCAAATTCTTCTAGTCTTATTTTTAAATCTTTCTTAATTTCTTTAATAGCGTTCTCTAATCGTGGTTTTGGAGTAATGTAATGACTATTTGCAAAGATTTTTACTTCTTCGAAGCTTTGAATGAATTCACCTGTGAGAGGATCAAACTCTTTAATATCTTCCACCTCGTCTCCAAAAAAACTTATCCTCCAAGCTATATCCTCTAAATGCGCAGGAAAAACATCAACCCGATCTCCAGTTACTCGAAACATACCTCTTCTAAAATCGATATTATTTCTTTTATACTGTAACTCTACTAATTCTCTCAGGAACTCCATTAAATTAATGTTCTGTCCTTTTTTTATTTCTAAAGTCATTTTAGAGTAAGAGTCAACGGACCCGATGCCGTATATACATGAAACACTTGCTACAATAATTACATCTTCTCTTTCTACTAATGATCTAGTTGCTGAGTGTCTAAAACGATCTATTTGCTCATTTATAGAGGACTCTTTTTCTATGAATGTATCTGATCGTGGTACATAAGCCTCTGGTTGATAATAATCATAATAACTCACAAAATACTCAACTGCATTTTTAGGAAACAATACTTTTAACTCCTCATATAATTGAGCAGCCAAGGTCTTATTTGGAGCCATAATCAATGTTGGTCTGTTATATTTTTCAATAACATTTGCAATTGTAAATGTTTTTCCAGAGCCGGTTACACCTAATAATACTTGGCTTTGTTTCCTTTTTTCTAAACCATCAATCAATTTTTTAATTGCTTGAGGCTGATCTCCTTTAGGTTTATTTTCACTTACTATTTTAAATGGCATACTTGTAGAAATTTATAAATAAGTTTATAGATAACTAAATAAAAAAAATGATTTCAAATAGAGTAAATAACATAAAACCATCATTAACTATAGCTACCAATATGAAGGCCCAGGAACTGAAAAGAGCTGGTAAGGATGTGATTGTTTTAGCAGCCGGAGAACCAGATTTTGATACACCTGATCACATTAAAAGCGCAGCTATTGAGGCTATAAATAAGGGTTTTACTAAGTATGTTCCAGGTAAAGGAACACCAGACCTGCAAGTCGCAATTCAAAAAAAATTTCAAAGAGATAATAACTTAGATTATGAGCTTGGTAATATTACAGTTGGTGTTGGTGGAAAGCATATAATTTATAATGCTTTCTCAGCAACTATCAATCAAGGTGATGAAGTTATAATCCCTGCTCCATATTGGGTGAGTTACCCCGATATTGTAATTTTAAATGATGGAAAACCCATCATAGTTGAGTGTGGTGAGCAAAATGGTTTTAAAATCACACCTGAGGATTTGGAGAAAAATATATCTTCAAAAACAAAATGGCTGATGCTAAATAGCCCAAGTAATCCGACTGGATCTATGTATACCAAAGATGAATTGGTTGCTATAGGAGATGTTCTTAAAAGTTATGAAAATATTTATATTTTATCAGATGATATTTATGAAAAGATTGTTTACGACACCAATGATTTCAAAACAATAGCTGAAGTTTGCCCATTTTTAAAAGAAAGAACGTTAACGATGAATGGATTATCCAAGTCTTATTGTATGACAGGCTGGAGAGTAGGCTACGCAGCAGGTCCAGTCAGTCTCATCAATGCAATGAACAAAGTTCAATCACAAAACGTATCTTCAACAGCATCAATATCAATGGCGGCTTCTGTTGAGGCATTAAATGGAGATCAAAGTTTTATCATATCAAACAATGAATCTTTTCTTAGAAGGCGTAATTTAGTTGTAAAACATTTAAATGAAACACCTGGATTGTCTTGCAGAACTCCCGAGGGTGCTTTTTACGTTTTTGCTTCATGTAAAGGAGTTTTAGGTAAGATAACGGAGTCTGGCAAAAAACTCTTAACTGATGGTGACTTTATGGATTATCTTCTTGAAGAGGTAGGTGTTGCAGGTGTACAAGGTTCCGCATTTGGGCTAGAGGGTTTCTTTAGAATATCTTATGCAACCTCTGACTCAATATTAGAGGATGCCTGCCAAAGAATTAAAACTGCTTGTTCTAAATTAAGTTAATTTACTATTAGAAATAATTTTAGCTATTCGAAGAATATTTGTATTTCCAACTTTTCCAAAAGGCACTCCAGCTGTGATTATTATTTTTTCACCATGTCTTAGAATTTTTCTTACCTTTGCTATTTTACAGGCACGGTCAACCATCTCAGTTGATGATGAAATTTCATCTACAACATCCATAAAAGTACCCCAAGTTAAAGCATTTTGACGAGCAACTTTTTTATTAGTTGTTAATCCTATTAAGGTCACATCAGGCCTCATCCTTGCGACTCTTAAAACAGATCTTCCTGATTGAGAAAATGTTGCAATACAATTGCATTCAGCAATGGTGGCTACTTCAAGTGCTGCAGTAGCTATAGCCTCTGTTGATGTTTTTACCATATTCAAATTATAATTTTGAATATTAGCTAAATATTTAGGATCACTTTCAACGCGTTTAATAATTTTATTCATCATTTCTACAGACTCTTTGGGATAATTACCAGCAGCTGACTCTGCGGATAACATTACAGCGTCTACTCCTTGAAATACTGCTGTAGCGACATCAGAGGCCTCAGCCCTTGTTGGAGTAGGTGAGTCAATCATACTCTCAAGCATTTGGGTTGCAACAATACATGGCTTTCCATATTTCCTGCAAGCAGCGACCATTGTTCTTTGATGAATTGGCACATCTTCTGGGTTGGTTTCAACACCCAGATCTCCTCTAGCAACCATTATTCCATCAGAATTTTCAGTTATCGACTCAATTTCTTTCATAGCAGAGGGTTTTTCTACTTTAACCATTACTTTAAATTTTGCAGGAATAAGTTTTTTTGCTGTTAATAAATCTTTTGTAGTTTGAATAAATGAAAGAGCTATCCAATCAACATCAAGTTTAATAGCTAGCTCTAAATCTTTTTTATCTTTTGGAGTAATTATTTTTAAATCAAGTTTTGTATCTGGAATATTCAATCCTTTGTTATTAGAAATTTCTCCACCATCTGTAACAACACATTTAATTGCAGAAGCAGATTTTGATTTTACTTTTAACCTTACTTTGCCATCATTCACTAACAGCCTTTGTCCGATTGCTATAGATTTGAAAATTTCTTTGTGAGGCAAGTAGACACGAGAACTGTCACCGTCTTTTTTATTTTGATCAAAAGTAAATATTTGGTTTTTTTTTAGTTGTTCTTTGACGTTTAGAAATCTACCAACTCTGAATTTGGGACCCTGTAAGTCACCTAAAATACAAATATAACGATCATGTTTTTTTTCTAAATTTCTAATAATTTTAACTTTTTTTTTGTGATCCACATGGTCACCATGACTAAAATTAAGACGAAATACGTCAGCACCAGATAAAAATAATTTCTCAATAGCTTTTTCAGTCTCACAGGCCGGTCCTAAAGTTGCAACAATTTTGGCTTTACGGTTTCTAAGTTTCATTTGATTTGTTTAGAAATTAATAAATAACATGATATTAGTAAATTACCATGAGTAAAATATCAAAAGAACAAGAGTACAAAATTAAAGCTAACGTACTTGATCATTTAATTGATCATTTAAGAGATAGGTCTGATGTACAAAATATTGACCTGATGAATCTGAGTGGATTTTGCAGAAATTGTTTATCAAAATGGTATGTAGAATATGCAAAAGAGGAAAACTATGATCTAGACTATGAGGAATCAAGAAAGATTATTTATGGAATGCCTTACTCTGAATGGAAAAGTAAATATCAATCAGAGGCAACAAAAGAACAAGTAGAACAATTTAAAAAAAAATAGTTTAGATGACCGAGAAATTGCCGAATTGGAATTTAGGAGATTTTTACTCTTCTATCAAAGATGAAGGAATAGATCTTGAATTAGAAAAATATAGAAATTTTTCTAAATCTTTTAACAAAAAATACAAAGGTCAATTAGTTAATCAAGCTCAAAACCTCGAAAGTATTATAAAAGAATATGAAGACGGTAATGAACTTGGTGACAAGCTTGGCAATTTTGCTTTTTTGATATACGCAACAAATATGAACGACCAAGAGACGGTTCAATTTTATCAAGGTATAAATGAAAAACTTACAGAGATATCATCAAACTTGATTTTTTTTACAAACGAAATAAATGCCACAAATGACTCAGAATTTGAAAATTTTTTATCAAATGCTGGCAAATATAAAAATTGGTTAACTAACATCCGTCGATATAAACAACATCAACTTGATGAAAAGAGTGAGATGATTTTCCTTGATAAGAATTTAACCTCTAACTCTTCATGGGTGAGATTCTTTGAAGAACAAATAAATGATTTAAAATTTAAAATCGATGATAAAGATTTAAATAGTTCAGAAGCTTTAAATTTATTATCTGATCATGAATCAACAACAAGAAAAAAAGCAGCAAAAAGTATTGAAGATGTTTTTAAATCGAATGTAAAAACTTTTTCTTTTATTACAAACACTCTCGCAAAAGATAAAATTACTAATGATAAGTGGAGAAAATACAGATCTCCAATAGACTCAAGAAATTTAGCGAATAATGTTGAAAATGAAGTTGTCGAGGCACTAACTGAAAGTGTTACTTCAAATTACAAGAATATTTCACATCGATACTATAAAATTAAGGCCAAACTTTTTAATCAAGAAAAACTTAATTATTGGGACAGAAATGCACCTTATCCTGACTCACCTAATAAAAAGATAAATTGGTCTGAGGCAAAAGATATTGTAATACGCTCATATGCTAACTTTGATAAAAGTTTTGAAGATATTGTATTATTATTTTTTAATAACAATTGGATTGATGCAGAACTAAAATCAGGTAAATCTCCAGGAGCATTTGCAGCTTCTACAATTCCCTCAATACACCCTTACATTTTGACAAACTTCCACGGTAAAACCAGAGATGTAATGACATTAGCTCATGAACTTGGACATGGATGTCACCAATATTTGTCTGCTAAACAAGGTTTGCTGTTATCTAGCACTCCACTTACTCTAGCAGAGACTGCAAGTGTCTTTGGAGAGATGATGACTTTCCGAACATTACTTGAAGATAGTGATAAGAGTGCCAGAAAATATCTTTTAGCATCAAAAATTGAAGACATGATTAACACTGTTGTCAGGCAAATATCATTTTTTGAATTTGAAAAGTTAGTGCACACTGAGAGGAAAAAAGGAGAGTTATCATCTGATCAACTTTGTGATTTTTGGATGAAAACACAATCTGAAAGTCTTGGGCCTAATATTGAATTAACAGATGGCTATAGATATTTTTGGACATACATACCTCATTTTATTCATACTCCCTTTTATGTATATGCTTATGCTTTTGGAGATTGTTTAGTAAACATTTTGATTCAACTTTATGATGAGGGCCTTCCAAATTTTAAGGAAAGTTACATTAGTCTTTTAAAAAGTGGTGGTTCGAAACACTATAGTGATGTTTTGAAACCTTTTAATGTAGACCTCAAACAAAAAAATAGTTGGGAAAAAGGACTCTCAATGATTTCAGGTCTAATAGATGAGTTTGAAAAAAGTATTTAGTTAAAAATGAAAGAAGAAAATAATTTAGTTTCAAGAGTAAAAAGATACTCAAAAGTCACAACTTCCATGACTTCTTTAGCTACGAAATTTGCAGGTAAAAAATATTTAAATTTTGATTTAAGTGATCAAAAGTATGCGGCTCAAATTACAGAGATTTTAGGTAATTTAAAAGGACCTTTGATGAAGGTGGCACAACTAAGCGCTACTATTCCTGATTTACTGCCTGAAGAGTATGCTAGAAAGTTAGCTGAATTGCAGTCAAATGCACCTCCAATGTCTTGGGTGTTTGTAAAAAGAAGAATGAAAGCTGAATTAGGTGAAAATTGGCAAAATAACTTCAAAGAATTCAATCAAGAGGCAAGTTTTGCTGCCTCTTTAGGTCAGGTTCACAAGGCCAAATTGAAAACCAATGATTATGTTGCGTGTAAGCTCCAATATCCTGATATGTCCTCAGCAGTAGAGGCTGACTTAAACCAATTAAAAATAATATTTAAAATTTACTCTAGTTATAATAAATCAATTCAAATTAGAGAGATCTATAAAGAAATAGAAGCAAGACTAAAAGAAGAATTAAATTATAGTTTAGAAAACAAACATTTAAAAATTTTTAAATTTATTCATAAAAATAACTCTTATATCAAAATTCCAAATGTTTACGAAAAAATATCTACAAACAGACTTTTAGTCATGGAATTTCTTAATGGTAAAAAATTAATTGAGTACAAAAACGCACCACAAAAAACTAGAAATGAATTAGCAAAAAAATTATTTATGGCATGGTACTTACCCTTTTATAAATACGGTATAATTCATGGAGATCCACATTTAGGTAATTACTCAGTAGATAATAAAAATAATATTAATTTATTTGATTATGGTTGCGTAAGGATATTTCCACCTAAGTTTGTTAAAGGCGTAATAGACCTTTATTTTGCACTAAAAGAAAAGGATAACAAAAAGATAAAAACCGCTTATCAAGTATGGGGGTTTAAAGACATTGATGATAAATTAATGAATGTTTTAAATAAATGGGCTTTATTCTTGTATGATCCAATCTTAAAAAATGAGGTTCGAAAAATACAAGACTCAGATAGTGGTATTTATGGAGCTAAAATAGCTAGCGAGGTCCATAAAGAGCTCAAAAAATATGGAGGAGTTAAACCTCCAAGAGAGTTTGTATTTATGGATCGAGCAGCGGTTGGTTTGGGGTCAATCTTTATTCATTTGAAAGCTGAAATAAATTGGTACAAGCTTTTTCATGAATTAATTAAAGATTTTTCAGTTAAAAGTGTTGAATCCAATCAAAAAAAAGCATTCAAATTTGCCGGTTTATGATGACTTTCAAGATATGTTCAATAAATTTTATAAATCTTAGACTTAACAAATTAGATTTATCTGATATACAACATATCTTCTAAAAGGAAGAAGCTAATGATAATAGGCGCAGTTAAAGAAAAAAAAAAGTTCGAGAATAGAGTTTCTATTTCTCCTGATGATGTAAAAAACTATGTAAAAGCCGGTCACCAAGTATTTATTGAAAAGGGGGCAGGTTCACTTTCAGGTTTCAATGATAAATCGTATAAAGAGTCTGGAGCGACTCTATCTACTTCAAAAGAAGTTTTTAAGAATTCTGATATTATTTTAAAAATAAATTGCCCAACTCCAGATGAATCTAAATTAATAAAAAATAATTCTATGGTTATTTCTCAAATCAGTATACAGAACAACCAAGACAGTATTAAAATTTTAAATTCTAAAAAAATATCAGCGTTTGCTTTAGAACTAGTCCCAAGAATTACTCGAGCTCAAGATATGGATATTTTGTCCTCTCAAGCAAATTTAGCAGGATATCATGCAGTTATAGATGCTGCTCAAGAATTTAACAGAGTATTACCATTATTTATGACTGCTGCTGGTAAAGTTACTCCGGCAAATGTTTTAGTCATAGGTGCAGGTGTTGCAGGTTTACAAGCTATAGCAACTGCTAAACGATTAGGTGCTATTGTTTTTGCTACAGACGTAAGAATAGCCTCAAAAGAGCAAGT
Organism: uncultured Alphaproteobacteria bacterium; assembly: GCA_902523135.1. Classification (GTDB taxonomy): domain Bacteria; phylum Pseudomonadota; class Alphaproteobacteria; order HIMB59; family HIMB59; genus HIMB59. The sequence continues at coordinate 10,996 of CABYYB010000005.1, read as the reverse complement.
TGAGAGTCTTGGTGGTAAATTTGTTATGGTCGAGGATGAGGAGTCTAAGAATGCTGAAACCAAGGGTGGTTATGCAAAAGAAATGAGTGCAGAGTACCAAAAAAAACAAGAGGCTTTATTGGCAGAAACTTTAAAGACAATGGATATTGTAATATGTACTGCTCAAATACCAGGAAGAAAAGCACCTTTAATTTTGAAAAAAGAAATGTTGGAGAACATGCAAAATGGTTCAGTTATTGTTGATCTAGCTGTAGAGTCAGGAGGGAATTGCGAATTTAGCCAAGTTGGAAAAGTCGTTTCAAAAAATGGTCTTAAGATTGTAGGTCATGCCAACGTTCCTGGCAGAGTAGCAAATAATGCCTCAAGCCTTTTTTCAAAAAATATTTCTAACTTTTTAAAATTAATGAACTTTGAAGATAAGAAAAAATCTATGATTAATAAAAGTGATGAAATTATTAAAGCTACAATGATTTGCTCAGCTGGAAAGATTTTAATAAAATAAAAAGGAGTTACTATGTCAGAAATTTCAAATCAATTAGAAAGTTTATCATACAAAGCACAACAAATTGCAAATGAAGCAAGCCAGTTAGCATCTAGTGTGGCAGAAACATCTGGAGGCCATAGTGACTTTATTATTTTTGGTATAACTGTTTTGGTATTGGCTTGTTTTGTAGGTTATTATGTGGTTTGGTCGGTTACCCCAGCTTTACACAGTCCTTTAATGGGTGTCACAAACGCTATTTCGTCCGTAATTATTGTTGGAGCTTTATTGGCAGCAGGCCCTGTTGATAGTAACATTTCTAAATATTTTGGTTTAGTTGCTGTAACTCTTGCTGCCGTTAACATATTTGGGGGGTTCGTTGTAACAAATCGAATGCTCTCCATGTTTAAAAAGAAACAATAGGTAAAAAATGTCAACTTTAACAACTGCAGCATATTTAGTTTCATCGGTTTTATTTATACTTTCTCTTAGAGGGTTATCACATCCCTCAACTGCAAGGAGAGGAAATTTTTTAGGAATTTTAGGGATGACTATAGCCATAGTCACAACACTTTCTAATCCTGGTGTACTTAGCTATAAAGAAATTGGAATAGCTTTTTTAATAGGTGGTTTGATTGGAACATCAATCGCAGTTAAAATTCAAATGACTGCATTACCACAATTAGTTGCTGCTTTCCATAGCTTGGTAGGATTAGCTGCTGTGTTTGTTGCTGCCTCTGCATATTACAATCCTAGTGCCTTTAATATTGGCACTGTTGGATCTATTCCGATGGGAAGTTTAATAGAAATGTCAATTGGAACAGCAATAGGTGCTGTGACTTTTACAGGATCTATTATAGCTTTTGGAAAACTCCAAGGTTTTGTCTCAGGAAATCCTTTAGTTTTCAAAGGTCAACATTTTATTAATTTACTTTTGGGTTTAGGAATTATTGCTTTAATTGTTAAGTTTTGCATCGATCAAAACCAAGAATTATTTTGGCTTATCGTTTTTGCCTCATTTGTTATTGGGGTACTTTTAATTGTTCCAATTGGAGGAGCAGATATGCCAGTTATTGTCTCAATGTTAAACTCATATTCGGGATGGGCCGCTGCTGGAATTGGTTTCACTCTATCTAATAACTTATTGATTATTACTGGCGCACTGGTTGGTTCGTCAGGAGCTATCTTGAGTTACATAATGTGCAAGGGAATGAATAGATCTTTCTTAAACGTTTTACTTGGAGGATTTGGTGGTGAACAAGCAGCTAGTGCTGGTGGAGTAAAAGATGATCGTCAAGCAAAACAAGGTAACGCTGCTGATGCTGCTTTTATGATGAAAAATAGCAAAACAATAATCATTGTTCCTGGTTACGGAATGGCTGTGGCTCAAGCACAACACGCACTGAGAGAGATGGGTGATTTACTTAAAGCTGCAGGTGCAGAAGTAAGATACGCAATCCATCCTGTAGCTGGTAGAATGCCGGGACACATGAACGTGTTACTTGCAGAAGCAAATGTTCCTTATGATGAAGTTCTAGAACTTGATGAAATTAACAGAGATTTCTCTGAGACTGATGTTGCATTTGTGATTGGTGCTAATGATGTAACAAACCCAGCTGCAAAAACTGATAAGACTAGTGCCATTTATGGTATGCCTATTTTAGATGTGGAAAATGCTGGTCAAGTATTTTTCGTTAAAAGAGGTATGGCTAGTGGATATGCAGGTGTTCAAAATGAACTATTTTTCAGAGACAATACCTTAATGCTATTTGGAGATGCTAAGAAAGTTTGTGAAGATATAATTAAAGGGCTTGAGAACTAGTCAAATTTCTTCTTACGCATAAGTTTTTTAAATCTTTTAATTGATTCGGCTTTTTCGCGAAGCTTTCTTTCTGATGGTTTTTCATAATTTTTTCTTAACTTTAATTCTTTGAAAATACCCTCTCTTAAAAGCTTTTTTTTGAGTACGCGTATAGCAGCCTCAACATTATTATCTCTAACTTGAACTTCTATTGCCAATCTAGTAACCTCATAAAGGCGTAATTTATATATAAATATGAAGTCAAAGCAAGAAAAATTAGCTAACTTATTCATTAACGAAGTACCCAAATTTGGTTGGTCTAGAGAAACTCTCTTACAATGTGCAAAAAAGCAAAGAATATCAACATCCGCTCTAGCAAAATTATTTCCATCTTTTGAATATGATGTCTTAAAATTCATAATTGCTCAAAATAACATTCAAGTTGAGAAGAACTACAACTCCTTCAACAACTCACGATTGAAAACTAGAGATAAAATTAAAACAATCATGGAGCTAAAATTTGAAAATAACAGCCATCTCAAAAAAGCATTACCTGAAATGCTAAAATTTCTTTTGAGACCTGGTAATATATTAATGTCTATTAAAATGCTTCACGAAAATAGTGACTTTATATGGAGTTTATCAGGTGATAAATCAAATGATTTTAGTTACTATTCAAAGCGAGGTTTACTTTCAATGATTTATCTCGCCACATTAATTTATTGGCTTAACGATAAGTCAGAAAAAGATATTGCTACCAAAAACTTTATCAGCAAATCAGTTGATGGAATAGTTGATGGAGTTTCAAGACTTAAACAATTAAGTTTACTCAAAGGCTTAGCTGAAAATTTTATGTCTAGGTATGCTAAAAAGACATCTTAAATTTCCTTTAAAACATTTAATAAACCTCCAAAAAGTATAAAAATTTATTCTCATTTAAGTTTTAAATTTATTTTTGTTAATAGAAAGGCACATAATGAATAAAATTTTTATTACTTTGATTTTTACGATTTTTTCATCATTAGCTTTAGCAAATGGACATATGCAGCCAAACTCTTTTGCTGTAACTTTAAAAGTTCCATCTACAGATGTAGAGAAAGTTGAATCTATCTTACAAAGCCATCATCAGTTTTTGCATGATAAACATTCTTTATCTGGTGATGATAGATTAAACTCGTATTCTATCGTTAAAGGTTTTGAGCCTGTAGATTTAACTGACCCTTCGAAAGGTGTTACCGATAATGTCTTTTATTTTTTAAGCGAGCATTATCAAACTCCAGTTGGCTTGCAGCTTCATGGACAAGCATCTGAGACTTGGGAGGATGTACAAGAGTTTAGATCGATAATATATCAGTATAGTATCGCAATTGCTTTCCCAGGCGAAGTCATAGCTAAGATGAATCGCTAAGAAAAAATAATAAATACTCGCGGTTATTAATTTAGCCGCGAGAAAATAAAACCTCTTCAGGAACTCATCAAATACATTATAATAAATAATAATTGGAGGACTGATGAGTATTCAAAAAACAATTACACCCATAAATAATACTATTTATTTAGAGAGAGAATTAGCCTCAGATAGTAAAATTAATTCAGTCATAGATAAAGCCTCAACAAGTTTTGAAATTTGGAAAAACACATCTCTTGATGACCGAATTAATATTGTAAATAAATTTATTGATAACTTAATCGCTCTCAAAGATGAAATATCAAAGGAAATTTGTTGGCAAATTGGAAGGCCCATATCTCAATGTGCAGGAGAATTAAGAGGCTTTGAAGAGCGCTCAAGACACATGGTAGATATTGCTAAAGACTCATTACAAAATCTTCCAGCCACTCAAAACGAAGAATTTGACAACTATATATACAAAACTCCTCTTGGGGTGATTTTTGTAATGGCCCCATGGAATTATCCGATTATTACTGCAACTAACACAATTGTTCCTGCTATAATTTCAGGTAATAGTTTAATTTTAAAACATTCATCTCAAACACCAAGATGTGCAGAACTAATTTTTCAAGCTTTTGAAAATACGGGGATACCCGAGGGTGTTTTCCAATTTATTCATACTGATCATAAAGCTTGTGAAAAAATAATCTCTGACTCAAGAATAGCTCACGTTGTTTTTACTGGCTCTGTAAGAGGAGGCCAGGAGGTGAAAAAATATATAGGAACACGATTTATTAATGCTGGTCTAGAATTAGGAGGGAAAGATCCTGCCTACGTCAGAGCAGATGCTGATTTAAAACACGCAATTGAAAACCTTGCAGACGGTGCACTATTTAATTCTGGTCAATCTTGTTGTGGTATAGAAAGAATTTATGTAGATAAAAAAATTTATAAAGAATTTATAGATGGCTTCAAAAGTATTACTGAAAATTATAATTTAAACGATCCCTCAAAACCTGATACAAATTTAGGCCCTGTGGTAAGACAATCAGCAGCTAATTTTATTAGAGCTCAAATAAATGAAGCGGAGAGCAGCGGAGCAAAACGTCTTATTGATGAGAGTAAATTTACAATATCCAGAGAAGATAATTGTTATGTTAGCCCTCAAGTAATGGTTGATGTCAATCATGATATGAGATTCATGATGGAGGAAACTTTTGGTCCTGCTGTTGGAATTATGCCCGTAGATGACGATAAAGAAGCAAAAAATTTGATGAATGATAGTCCTTATGGACTAACTGCATCTATTTGGACAAAAGATTTGGAGTTTGCTAAAGAATTTGGAAAAAATGTTCAAACAGGAACTTTCTTCATGAATAGATGTGATTACTTAGATCCGGCACTTGCATGGACGGGCGTAAAAGACACTGGTATCGGTTGCTCACTTTCAGTATTAGCATTTGATCAATTTACAAGACCACAGAGTTTTCATATGCGCAAAGTAGTTTAGAGCGATGGTCTACAAAGTTATTAATAAAATGTTAAAATATTTAATTTTTTAGTCGATTATGAGCATTACTTTTAAAGAATTAGAAAAAAAAATAAAATCAAAAGAGATTGATACCGTTTTAGTCTCCCTATCCGATATGCAAGGTCGACTAGTGGGAAAAAGAGTAACAGGTAAGGCTTTTTTAGACTACGTTCACAAAGAAACTCATTTTTGTGACTATCTTTATACGGTTGATATGGATATGTATACAGTTCCTGGATTTAAATCATCCTCTTGGGAGACTGGCTACGGTGATATGACTGTAAAGCCTGACCAAAGAACCATCAAAGTTTTACCATGGTTAGAGAAAACAGCTTTAGTTCTCGGCGATGCTTTTCAACATGATGGAAAGACTCCTGTTTCGCATTCCACAAGACAAGTTTTAAGAGAGGCAATTATAAAAGCTAATAAAATGGGATTTGAGCCGATGTTAGGTTCAGAATTAGAATTCTTTCTTTTCAAGCAAACTTATGAAGATATTCATTCTAGTTATTATAAAAATTTAAAAGAAACATCATGGTACATAGAAGATTATATGATATTTCAAACTTCAAAAGAGGAGCCTTTTAATCAAGAGTTAAGAAATAGTTTATTAGACTCCGGTATATATGTTGAGTGCACTAAAGGGGAGGCCTCACCTGGTCAACAAGAAATTAATGTAGTTTTTACTGATGCTCTTAGTATGGCAGATAACCATATTTTAATAAAAAATGCTGCAAAAGAGATTGCTTTTAAACATAATCGTGCAGTTAGTTTTATGGCAAAATACAAACAAGATTTCTGCGGAAGTTCCTGTCATATTCATAATTCTTTATTCGATAAAAAAACAAAAAAAAATATTTTCTCTGATACCAAAGACAAATATGGAATGTCTAAAATTTTCAAAAGCTATGTAGCTGGACAAATTTTATTTTTGAGGGATCTATCAATTTTTTTAGCTCCAAACGTAAATTCTTATAAAAGATTTCAAGAGTCCTCTTTTGCTCCAACATCTGCCGCCTGGGGAATTGATAATAGAACCGCTGGATTTAGATTAGCAGGAAATGGAAGTTCAATAAGAATTGAATGCAGAGTTCCTGGGGCAGATGTTAATCCCTACCTTGCTTTCGCTGGATTGATTCAAGCAGGTCTGTATGGAATTGAGAATAAATTAGAACTTGAAGAGCCATTATCTGGAAATATATATCAAAATAGAAAGGCAAAAAATGTTCCTGGTACACTTTATGAAGCAATTGAACTCGCTAAGAAATCAAAATTATTACCAAAGATTTTCCATTCAGATGTTTTAGAACACTATATTCATGCTGCAAAATGGGAGCAGAGTGAATATGATAAGTCTGTAAATGACTGGGAGCACCGTCGTTATTTTGAGAGAGGATAAATAGGGTTATAAATGCAAAATATGAATTGGAATTATCCAACAAACGTTTGGTTTGGAGTTGATAGATCAAAAGAAATACAAAAAGCTTGTGATACTTTAGGTATTAAAAATCCTTTAATTGTTACAGATCCTGGATTATTGCAAACATCAATTATTGATGAAATCAATAGTAGTCTGTCATCAAATACACAAATTTACAGCGATGTTCAAGGAAACCCAACTGGTTCAAATGTAACTAATGGCGTAAAAGTTTTTTTAGAGGGTGATCACGATGGTGTCATAGCCATAGGTGGCGGATCTGGAATGGACGCTGGAAAAGGAATAGCTTTTTTAGCTCATCAATCAAGACCACTTTGGGATTTTGAAGATATTGGAGATTGGTGGACAAGAGCAGACTCAAGTGTAATCAAACCTATAATAGCTATACCTACGACTGCAGGAACAGGTTCTGAAGTGGGAAGAGCGGCTGTCTTTTTAAACGAAGAAAATCATAAAAAGAAAATAATTTTTCACCCAAAAATGTTACCACAGATTGCGATATTAGACCCATCTTTGACATTAAATCTACCAAAAAGTATTACAGCTGGAACAGGAATGGATGCATTGGCACACTGTATTGAAGCTTATTCATCTCCTTTTTATCACCCAATGGCAGAGGGCACAGCTTTAGAGGGTTTAAGACTAGTCAAAGAAAATATTCAAGAGGTTTATCATAATGGAAATAATGTTGAAGCAAGATCGCATATGTTAGTTGCTTCTATGATGGGTGCAGCTGCATTTCAAAAGGGTCTAGGTGCTATTCACTCTGTTACACACCCAGTAAATTCCTTATACAAGACTCATCATGGAACAACAAATGGTACAGTTATGCCATTTGTTTTGAATTATAACCGTAGCACTATTGAAGAAAAATTTACTAGATTGGCAAATTTTCTAGATATTAAAAATGGCTTCGAGGGTATCGTTGATTGGATTATTGAATTAAAAAAAGATATGGAGATACCCGAAACACTTAAAGATATGGGTGTTAATGAGGGAGATGAGATTAAATTGGCGCCATTAGCACAAGAGGATCCAAGCACTGGTGCAAACCCACTAGAGATGACAGTAGAAAGATTTCAAGAATTAATATTAAATTGTATTGCCGGAAAATATTAAATTTTTAGAAATTGTTGGTGTGCTTTTTTTGAAATTGATGCAACAACATCACCATTTGATTGAAAATTTAGAGGATTTCCTCTCCAATCACTAATTATACCTCCGCTCTCTTCTACAATATTTACTAAAGGGATATAATCATAAGGTTTTAAGAAAGACTCTACTACTAAGGGTATTCTTTTTTCAGCCAAAAGCCCGTATTGTACACAATCACCACCAAAGGTTGCATATTTAGTTTTTTTAATCAGAGCATTATATTTTTTATTCTTATTATTTGATTTGAAAGCTGTCATTCCAGAGGTACTAAAATATAAGTTAGATAATTTTAAATTATTTTGAGATTTCTTAATTTTTTTTCCATTACAATAAGCACCATTGTCTCTAATTCCAATCCATGTTTTGTTTATATCAGGACAGTTAATAATTCCAATTACGGGTATTTTATCAATGCACAAAGAAATTAATGTGCCAAAATTACCATTTCCATTAATAAAATTTTTTGTACCATCTATTGGATCGATTACCCATACAAATGGAGAGTTATTTGATTTATTTTGGTATTCCTCTCCGTATATATCGTGACCAGGATATTTTTTAATGATCATCGATCGCAATTCTTTTTCAATTTTCATGTCTATTTTAGTTACTGGTGATTTATCTGATTTGAAATCTATTTTTAGTCGATGAGATGGTGTTTTCTTTATTATTCTTTCTGACGCATTAACGAGTTTTTTAGCAAAGTTTAAATATTGAGATAAATCTTTAAGTTTTAAAGGCATTTACAAAATATATAGAAAAAAAGCATTACTACTAATAATTTTTAATTTAAGCTATTTTTGAGCTTCTGAAAAATAATCTCAAAATTTTCTGATGTCTGAGCGCCATTTATAACAATTTGTTTATTTATTATAAATGTAGGAACGCTATTTATACCCATCTTTCTAGCTTGAATTTCCTCATTAGCGAGTGGCTCAATATTTTCTTGATCTGACAAATAACTTTTAAAATCTTCAGCGTCAATTTTATGTTTTATAGCTATATCCAACAATACATTGGGGTCACCTATGTCTTCACCATTTAAGAAATAAGACTCAAATAAACTATCTAAAACATTTTCCTGTACACCCTGTTTATATGCTAAAGCTAAAAGTCTATGTGAATTAAAGGAATTTGGGGTTGTCATAATAGAGTCAAAGTTAAAATTAATTCCTTCTACAAGTCCTTCATCATAGATATTGTCATAAATCGTCTTTGCTGCATCAGCACTTCCAAATTTAGAAATTAAATATTCTTGCCTATCCATACCATCAGGTGGCATTCCCGGATTTAATTGAAAAGGTCTCCAAGTTTGTTTGAATTTTGTATCTTTGTGATTACTAATAGCTTTTTCTAATCTTTTTTTCCCAATATAGCACCACGGGCAAACAGTATCTGAAAATATATCTAGTTCGATCATAAATTTATTTCAATATTCATGACATAAAAAAATAATAATTCATAGTCATTAAAGTTAAAAATCTGATAAAATAGAATTTGGGAGATTCATATGATAGGAAATTTTAACGGAATATTTTATTTAGTAATTTTTTTAATTATTTTAGTAATGAATGCTTTTTACGGTTATAACTGTTTGTTTAATACCAAAAACTTCATAAGCAAATATGGAATTGATGTAACAGCCGCATTTTTTGCAAGGTTTGCTGGAGCAGTAATTGTAGGTGCAGTTTTAATGCAGTTATATATTTTATTTAGAGGTATAGAGGCTACATGGGCATTCTTTAATTTTATGTTTATAATCATGACCATAATAGCAATATCAGCTTTTTACACTGGTGAGATAGATAAATTAGGAAGAACTGACCAATATTCAAGAGAGGGATGGCTATCAACAGGTGGTCTTGCACTAGGTTGGGCTATTCTTTGTTTTGGATTAGCAGATAAGATTTATATTTAGCGATTTCTTATAAAATAAATAAATATTAGAGACGTTAAGTACATTATGACGCTATAAGTAGCAGCAGGTATTATATATAGACCGCCACCAAAAACACTTGTGCCTACAAAAATAGCTAAAGTTCCGTTTTGAAGACCACACTCTATTGAAATAGCTTTTTGTTGTGAGGTTCCTGTCCCAAAAAACTTTGACCAATAAAAAGCAATTATCATCATTAATAAATTGAGAGAAAAGACTACCAATCCAGTTTGAGCAAAATACTCAATTAAATTTTCCCTCTCAGCTAAAATAGCTCCAATCAATACTAAAACAAATAAAGCAGTTGAAAGTATTCTAGCAAACTTCTCAATTCTCTTCGTAAAAAAGGACAAGCTAGCTCTGAAAGTCATTCCAATTAAAACAGGCAATGTCACTATCAAAAACATACTTATAGCTATTCCTGTAAGTGAGATTGAGCCTAAAGAATTGTCAGAAATTAATCCCATTGATATACCCAAAACTATTGGCACAGAAATTACACTTAAAAGGCTCATTACGGCAGTTAAAGATATTGATAGAGCAACATCTCCTTTGGCAAAAGATGTAAGAATATTTGAAGTGACCCCACCCGGAGCAGCAGCAATTAATATTAAACCTATTGCTAATTCAGGTTGAAGCGGCCAAACCAAAACAATTACTAAAGCAACTATTGGAAGAAAAATTAATTGGCTAATTAATCCTATAATAAAATTTTTAGGTGCTTTTATTACTCTTGCGAAATCTGAAAATGTCAAACCCAAGCCTAGAGTGAACATAATAAAAGCTAAGGCTAAAGGTAGAATTACATCAGTTATGAAATTCATAGATAAATACTAACAAAAACTCAAAATAATCATATCTCATAACCAAGACTTTTTTCCTCTAAATCAATCAATTCCTCAGGATGCCCCTCAGCTCTAAATGCAGTATTGTATTTATTTTCAAGCCTTTTTACGACCATTGAGGACCATGCACGATCACCAAAAGTCTTTCTTGCATCTTTAATAATATCAAGAACTAAAGGTGATATTTCTAATTCAATTCCAAGTTTTGAGGCGAGATTTTGAAAAAGTCCTACATCTTTCTCAACTAAGTCCATTGTAAAATTTATATTGTACGACCCGTTTAATATAACCTGACTCTCAGTTTCATGGACAAATGAGTTACCTGAAGAAGCTGCAATTCCCTTATATGTTTTGTTCAAATCAAGATTTGATTTACTAGCAATAGTCCAAGCTTCTCCTAATGCAACTAAGTGAACAGT
>CABYYB010000004.1:0-54626 GCA_902523135.1 uncultured Alphaproteobacteria bacterium | reverse complement strand
GAGTTGAGAAAAGTTTTTCTGATGGTGAAATTAGAAAGAGATGGATACAGCTAAGCAAAGAGTTACACCCTGACCAAATAAGAGCACAGGGTGTTCCTCAAGAATTAATCATTAAATCTGAAGACAGACTATCCGAGATAAATCAAGCCTACGATAAAATAAAAAGTATTCGCAAAATCAATTAAACTTTTTTTAACTGATCTGCTTTGGATTTGCCTTTGTCTTCAACAACTTCAAATTCGACTTTGTCGCCTTCATCGAGGCGGTCTAAACCTGCTTGTTGAACAGCTGTGATGTGGACAAAGATATCTTTATCTTCTCCATCAGGGGCAATAAACCCATATCCTTTTTTTGGGTTAAACCATTTCACTGTTCCTGTAGCCATTTATAGTCCTTTCTTAATCTTAAATAGTAAATATTTAGCGTATCCAAACATAGTTAAAAATTTTATGAGATTTTTTTAATTAGTATTCAAATAGTAAGCCTAAATATTGGTAAACGTTTTATAGCAATTTTTCTAAATTTAAAGTTAAAAATGGTAAACCGGACCGCTACCTTTGCCAATTTTATACAAACTTCCTTTAATTATGGCTCTTTTTATATAATTTCTTGATTTTTTGACAGAATTTAAAATATCATCACCTAAAGCTAAATTCGAAGCAATTGCTGACGATAAAGTACACCCAGTTCCATGTGTGTTTTTACTTTTAATGATTCTAGACTCAAAAAAGTGAATTTTTTTATTTTTTTTTAAAAATAGACAGTCGAATATTTTTCCATTTTTAATTAAACCTTTGATCAGTATATTCTTTGCGCCAATTTTTTCTAAAATTTGAATTGCATTAATCATATCATCTTTACTATTAATCTTGGTATTTGTAAGAATTTGTGCCTCCTCTAAATTAGGAGTAATTATCATAGATTTTGTTATAAGGTTTTTAGTTAAACTTGATATAGCGCTTTTCTTTAAGAGTAAATAACCAGATGTTGACACCATAACAGGGTCTAAAACAACTTTAGATATTTTATAGTTGTCGATAAATTTTGAAATTTCTTGAATAATTTTTTTATCACTTAACATACCAATCTTTATTGAGTCTGGTTTAATATCACTACACGTCGTATTAAGTTGTTCTCTTATGAACTTTGGAGTTATATTAAAAATACTTTTTACCTCTTGAGTATTTTGTGCAGTTAAAGCAGTTATTACAGACATCGCATAACATTTAAAGTATGTTATAGTTTTAATATCAGCTTGGATACCTGCCCCTCCTGATGAGTCAGAACCTGCAATTGTTAATACAGTTTTATATCTTTTCATAACTTGAAATAATTTTACTTACATCCATACAATTCTTTTTAATATTACCGTTTAATATAGAGGATATCATAGCAACTCCATGGATTTTTAGTTTAAGTATACTATTTACATCACTAATACTGATTCCTCCTATTGCTATTAAAGGAATTTTTGTAGCTTTAGCACAAATTTTAAGTCCGCTTAAACCAAAATAATTTTTCATTTCTTTTTTTGTATTAGACGAGAAGGCTGAAACACCTATGTAGTCAACTCCTTTTAACTTTTTTACCTTTATGAATTCATTTTTATTACTTGCTGAAACTCCTATTATAGCTTTTCTTCCCAATATTTTTCTAGCTTGATTATAGGGTAAATCATCCATACCAACATGTGCACCATGAGCATTTATAGATTTTGCAATATCCACACGATCATTGACAATGAGAGTTTTTTTAAATTTAACACAATCTTTTTTTAAGTCTTTTCCTAAGTTGTATAAATCAATTGTTTTTAAATTTTTAAACCTTAATTGAATACAATCGACCTTACTCTCAAATATTATTTTCAAATAATTATCCAACTTACTTAATGGAGTAAGTTTATCATCAGTAACAAAACAAAATTTAAACACTAGTAATTTTTAAATTACCTAAAATTTCTTTTTCTGTAATATTATTTAATTTGTTCAAGAAATTTACTTGAAAATCTCCTGGCCCCTCTGATTTTGATGCTGCGAGTTCTCCTGCGATTGAAAAAATAGCCGCTGAGCTTATCGCAGATTTGTATAAACTTTCACCTACAGCAGCAAATGCTCCTACTATACACGATAAAGAGCAACCGATAGCTGTAACCTTTGTCATTATACTTGATCCATTTGAAATTTTAGTAACATTATCTTCATAAATAATGAAGTCATCTCTACCGCTTATAAACACAACACAATTATTCTCGTTAGATAAAATTTTTCCAGACTCAATAGCTGCGTGACTTTCAATTGATGAGTCAACTCCCTTTGAAGATATTTTATTTTGATCTACTAGTGATTGAATTTCAGATGCGTTTCCTCTAATAATTAATTTTTTAGAGCTTTTAATAATGTCAAGAGAAGTTTGAGTTCTTAACTTACTCGCGCCTGAACCCACAGGGTCTAATATGATTGGTTTTTCTTGTTCAACATAATATTTAGAAGCCTCTAAAAAGCTAGGCCTCCAATTATCGTCTAACGTTCCAATATTATTAACAAGACAAGACGATATAGCAGCTATTTCTTTAAGTTCATTTGTTGCATGAGACATCAAAGGAGACGCTCCGATAGAAAGAAGAATATTAGCGTTTATGTTCATTGCCACGTAATTTGTAATACAATGTACAAGCGCTCCTTTGTCTCTTAAGTTTTTTAAATCATTATAAATATGTTCCATTATATACCTTTCCTTTTCATCAAAAGTGTCAATATTGTTGAAAATAGAATTGGCACTAAAAATGATGAGAATAATTTATAGTTATTAATAAATGTGAAATTAATATTTAGAAAATCGCTCATTATATTTTTTCTGAATGAGGGATCAGGAAATATTAATACTCCCAGTAGTAAGCTCAAAAAAGAGATTATATATATTTGTTTTGTAGAGATATTAAAACCAAATAATCCCAACAGAAAAGGTAAAACTAAGCAACAACAAATTAAATCAGCAATTAAGAAAACGTACAAAACATTGTAACCTTGCGAGGATAATATGAAAACTGCCACCAAGAAAACAATAATAAAGTATAAGTTTGAAGAGGATTTTAAGGAGTAACTTGTGCTCAGGGAGACAATCTGAGAATTTATAGCATTTATTAATGTATCAATACTACTCAATACAAGAGAAGCAGCTAATATTACAAAAATGTATTTTATAAATGAAGTCTCGAGTAAACCGAAAAGTTTCACAAATGTTAAATCAGGATCATCCATTGCGTAAAGTGAGATTGAAACTAGTCCAGAGTATCCAATGAAATAAACAATTATAAATATAATTAAAGCAGATATAATTAAGCCCATACTAAGCGTTTTATTATCTTTAGCAGCATAAATTCTTTGCCAATTACCATGGTGAAAAAGATTGGTAAATGTAACTGCTATTAAAAAAGTCAAACCTGTTATCCATAGGAATTGATTATTAAAATCAAATAAATGTACATTTTCGATCATAAATGAAGAGTTATCTGAAAAGTCTTGGAATGGAATTTTAAAAACTAAAAACAAACAAATTCCTATAATAAATATGAATTGAATTAAATCGGTGAATATTGTTGCCGACAATCCTCCAATTTGAACGTACGATAAAGCAATTAATATAATTATCATTGAAGAAATCCAATAAGGTGTATCGTTTAAAAAATTAAAGAACTTTGAGATAGCTGTAATTTCAGCTATTAAGAAAACTGTCATATAAACTAACGAAACTATTATAACAAAGTGGGATAAGTTCTTACCAAACCGATTTTCGATACAATCGTGAAAACCTGTTGAGTTTGGAAAAACCTTTCTTACATATTTTCCTATAAAGATGAATAAAACTAAAGGCATCGCAGCTCCAAGAGCATAACCAATCACATTACCCATTCCACCCCAAGTAGCTGCTGCGGCAGGCGAAAATATTATCCAAAAACCCAATGCAGAAGATACAAAAGAAGATATTGAAAAAAATAAGTTATATTTATTTTTAATAACAAATTTATCATCTGATAATTCATTTTTTTTCAAAAAAAAGAATGACACAGTAAAAATTAATCCAAATAAAATTAAAAAAAGAATTTCCATATAATTTGCTCTTGTTTTAAAAGTATTTAAGGGAAACTTCCTACGCCAGAATTACCTGGATCAGGTTCGAGGGTTAAGTATTACCTTTCTCAGCCTTTCAGCACCCCTTAAAAGTCCATATTATCAAACTAATTAAAATAAATCAATTATCTTTACTAAAAACTAATTTAATATTAAAAACATCACATGAAAATAATTGAAAATTTC
The DNA here is from genome assembly GCA_902523135.1 of uncultured Alphaproteobacteria bacterium. Taxonomy (GTDB): domain Bacteria; phylum Pseudomonadota; class Alphaproteobacteria; order HIMB59; family HIMB59; genus HIMB59. The sequence continues at coordinate 50,313 of CABYYB010000004.1, read as the reverse complement.
TCTGACTCTAAATTAATATCTAGTAATTCAGAAGACTTCATAAAATTATATAAACCTAGTACGGGTGAGGAATATGCGCATGTTCCAAAAACAACAAGAGATGAGTTTGAAAAAATTATCAATAAAATGAAATTAGCACAACCTTTATGGGCTAATACACCCATTACAAAAAGAAGTGAAATTTTATTTAAATTTAAAAATTTAATTGAAAAAAATTTTGATTTAATAGCAAAAATAATATCTGAAGAACATGGCAAAGTTTTTTCTGATGCTAAAGGATCTTTACAAAGAGGTCTTGAAGTAGTTGACTTTGCATGCGGTATTCCTCATTTATTGAAAGGAAATCACTCAATTAACGTTGGAACAAACGTAGATTTGTTTGATATTAAGCAGCCTTTGGGAATTTGTGCTGGTATTACACCATTTAATTTCCCAGCTATGGTTCCAATGTGGATGTTTCCATTATCTATAGCATGTGGAAATGCCTTTATGTTAAAACCCTCTGAGAAAGTTCCTCAATGCTCTTTAAAACTTGCAGAGTTAATGAGTGAAGCTGGTCTACCTGATAACGTCCTCACGGTCGTAAATGGCGATAAAAATATTGTAGATCTTATACTTCAGTGTGAAGATATTTCTTCAGTAAGTTTTGTTGGCTCAACACCTGTTGCAAAGCACATTTACACCGAGTGTTCAAAAACAAATAAAAGAGTTCAAGCTCTTGGTGGTGCTAAAAACCATATGCTTATAATGGAAGACGCGAATTTAGAGGATGCAGTTAATGGACTAATTGGAGCAGCTTTTGGATCTGCTGGTGAACGTTGTATGGCAACATCAGTTGCTATGCCTGTTGGAAATATTCAAAAACCATTTATGGATTTGCTAAAGGAGAAGGCAACTAAAATCAAAGTTGGGGAGTCTTTAGACCCACAAAGCGAAATGGGACCTCTCATTACAAAGGAACACAAACAAAAAGTTCTATCATATATCGAAAAAGGTGTTCAAGAGGGTGCGAAATTAGAGTTAGATGGAAGAGAAATTAGTCTTCAAGGTTATGAAAATGGTAATTTTGTTGGTCCTACAATATTTAATAATGTTACTGATGGTATGACTATATACAAAGAAGAGATTTTTGGCCCTGTTTTATCTGTCCTTAATATGAATAATTTTGAAGAGGCTATAAAACTGATTAATAAACATCAGTTTGGCAATGGCACTTCTATTTATACATCAAGTGGTTCATTAGCGAGAAATTTTATGAAAAATGTCCAAATAGGGATGGTTGGGATAAACATTCCTATTCCAGTTCCAATGTCTTTTTACACTTTTGGTGGCTGGAAAGGTTCAATATTTGGTGGTCATGGAATGCACGGAGAAGAAGGGATTAATTTTTATACCAAACGTAAGACAATAACATCGAGATGGCCAGATGATGTCGCAGGGGCTTCACTCAACATGCCAACTATGAAATAATGAATTATGGACAAATTTAAAGACAGACAAAAAGCCTTTGAAGCAGAGCAAAGCCAAAAAGAGCAAACAGAATTTGAAAAAAGAAATTCAAGAAACAAAATCTTTGCTCAATACATTTTAGATGATATCGGACAATCCGATAATTCAGAATTACTGAGAGAAATAATATTATCTGATCTTGAGGAACCAGGAGATGAAGACATAATACGTAAAGCCTTAGATGTATTAGCTCAAAATAATGGTAGTCTGACTAGAGAAGATCTAGTAAAAAAACTCTCAGAAATATAATCTACCAAGACCCATTATTTTGCATACTGGCCCAAGGCTCTTTTATTTCAAGGCTATCACCTTTTTGAAGTAACTCTATTGATATGCCGTCTGGTGATTTTATGAATGCCATATATCCATCTCTAGGAGGCCTGTTTATCACAACATCCTTTTTAATCAGATTTTCACAAACTTGATAAATATTATCTACTCTAAAAGCTAGATGACCAAAATTTCTGCCACCTTTGTATTCTTCTTTGTCCCAATTGTAAGTTAATTCTAAAAGAGGTTTCTTTTTACTATCAGCAGTGTCTTTATCATCAGGAGCACAAAGAAAAATTAGAGTAAATCGACCCTTTTCACTCTCTTTTCTCGAGTACTCAATTAGTCCTAATTTATTACAATAAAAGTCAAGTGATTGCTCAATATCACTTACTCGAACCATTGTGTGCAAATATTCCATTAAGATTAAATATCAAAAAATTTTAAATCTGTCTAAAAATTTCTAAAATTGCTTATTGCTTCCAAGGACTATTTTTTTTCGAAGGACAGTTTCACGATAAAAAATATATCCGACTGAAAGTAAAATTAATGGACCTCCTAGTAGCACCTCTTTCGAGAGAAACTCACCAAAAAAAATATAACCGATGACAAATGCCCAAATAACAGAAGTGAAGTCTAAAGGAGCAAGAACAGAGGCTTCTGCTAATTGAAAAGATTTTGTAAGACAAAATTGAGCAGTAAACCCTAAAAAACCCGAAGCAATTAGAAAAACTAAATCTAAATTATTTGGCCATATCCAATCATCACTATAGAAAAATAAACTTGAAACTGTTCCAAATAAAGTAAAGGCCCATACCGTTAAAATATTATTATTAGTTATTAATATTTTTTTTAGAATTATCACTGCCATTGACAAAAAAATACTAGCTAAAAGCGGTAAAACAGAATAGTTGTTTAATAAATTCACGTCCGGTTTCAAAATAATTACTACTCCTATAAAGCCAATAATAATTGCAATTACCCTCCTATATCCAATTTTTTCACCCAGAAAAAAAATTGATAATATAGATATAAAAAAAACAGATGAAAAACTGATTGTTTGCATTTCGATCAGCGGAACATATCTAAGAGATATGAAGAAAAGACTCATAGCTGAAATTCCTACTAAACCTCTAAAAAAATGAAGTTTATAATTGTTAATAGAAGATATTTTTAGATTTAAATAATAAATGACAACTATCAATGGAATAAGAGCAAATAGATTTCTGAAAAAAACTACCTCAAATAATGGTAAGTTGTCACCTGTTGCTTTTATACATACGCTCATTAAAACAAAAAAAAGGACGGACAAAGACTTGTAGATAAATGCTGACATGTGGTTAATCTAAATATATTAAATATGAATGAATTTACTAATAGTTAATGGATATGACAAAAACGGATGGGGTAAACTAGCTAGATATGGATTACAACCAATATGTGAGTTTTACAGAGACCAACTAAAAAAAATTAATACAAAAATAAAAACTACATTCATTTATCCATCTATGAACTTAGATGAAAATTATGATGAAAGTTTTATCAAATCATTTACCGGCATTGTGTGGACAGGTTCAAGTCTCAATATTTATGATAATACAAGAGAAATTAAAAACCAAATTTCTCTCATGAAAAAGTTATCAAAGTTAAAGGTAAATATGTTTGGTAGTTGTTGGGGTATGCAACTTTTTACTGTTGCAAATGGTGGCGCAGTTAAAAAAAATCCTAAAGGTAGAGAAATTGGAATAGCCTATAATATAAATATTAATAAATATGGTGCGCATCATCCAATGTACAAAGATAAGCCCTTGATATTTGATGCTTTTGCTTCTCATATTGACCATATATCCCAAAAGCCTAATCGATCTCATGTTCTGTCAGACAATCATTACTCAATTCAATCTCTTGTAAGCAATAAATTTTGGGGTACCCAATATCATCCTGAATTTAATTTTAAATACACAGGACAAATTTTAAATGCAAGAAAAAATATTTTACTCAAAGAAAAACTGTTTAGTAAAAATCAAATACAAGGGTTAATCAAAGACTTTAAAAGACCTAATAACAAGAGTTATAGTCAATCTTTGTTAAAAGATACGTTAAGACACAAAGAATTAAAAAATTGGCTAAGTTATTTAAGAATGAATTAATATAATTCTTTAAATTCTTTTAGATTATTACAAACTGAAAATAAATCTTTAAAATTTTTATATGCAAATTTGGAGCTCATTACTTTCTTGTATTGATTAATTATATCAGACCAATAATTATTATAATTAAACAAAATACATTTTTTACCCTTTATAACACCCAATTGAAGAGCGCTGATAACTAAACTAATTTCTTCTATTGTACCCCCACCCCCGGGTAAAGCGACAAAACTATCTGACAATTGTAAAAACTTTTTTTTTCTTTGCTCCATTGTTTTCGTAACATATATTTTATTAATTTTTGTGTGAATTTTCTCACGCTTATCTAGAAAAGATGGGATGATACCAGTTACATGGGCGTTATATTTTAGTGCTGTCTTAGCAACAACACCCATTAATCCATTTTCTCCTCCTCCATAAACAATGTCATAATCATTTTGTGCTAGATATTTTGTAACTGTTATAGCTAAATCTTTAAAATTTTTGTTTGATCCAAACATAGATCCGCAAAATACGGCAACTTTATGTTTAGAATTTTTTAATTTCATATAGATTTACTGTACAACAATATTAAAAAAAATGACTAAAAAAAATAACATTGAAGAGCTTAAAAAAGTAAGAAAGAAAATTGATAATATTGATAACAAGATTATTGAGCTGATTGGTGATAGATTTAAAGAAATACACAAAGTCACTAAATTAAAGGAAAATAGAGAAGAAATAATTGATCACGAAAGAATTACTCATATTTTAAAGTCTGTTCAATCAAAAGCAAAAAAAAATAAAATTGACACTGAAATAATTGTTAGAATTTGGCAAATTTTTATACAAGAAGCTATTAAACTAGAGTCTGCAAAAATAAAAAAATAATCACACCAAAACGATTACTAACATTATAAATAAAATTGATATTAGAATTGTGCCTGCAAAACTAGGTGTTGTAACTTTAATGTAGGATAAATTACTAAATTTATAAGATTTACTTAATACTTGTTTAAAAGATAAACCTAAATTTTTATATAAACTATCTGTTAATAAACCTATTTTTTTAAATAAGGGTTTACCAATACCAGGTAACATTTTTCTGTAAAACCAATCAGAATTTAAAACAGTTGATCTAATCTCGGAGGGATAAAGTTTAAATTTAACTAAAAATAAAAATGCAATAATTGCAAAAACTAAAAGTTGTAGCTGACTTATTACATGGTCTAAAGTATAGGGCTGATACTCAACTGCGTATGGAAGTATTTGATACAAATATTTTGGGAATACACCTATAGCAATACATAAAAAAGCAGCGATGCCCATTGCAATGAGCATATTAATTGGAGCCTCTTTAACTTTATTCTTCCTCTCGTGTGCAAAAAAAGCAAAGTAAGGAATCTTTATCCCTGAGTGCTCCAAAACACCTGCGGATGCAAAGAATAAAATAAAGTAAATTAAAACCATTCCCATACCTCCAAGCGAGGACATTATTAAAGATTTGGCGACAAATCCGCTGAACAACGGAAATGCAGAAATAGACATGGCCCCTATAATGCAAAATATTGTTGTGAATGGCATGTATTTGTAAAGGCCACCTAATTCAGAAGCTTTTGTTGTTCCAGCTCTGTATAAAACAGCACCCATACTCATAAACAAAAGAGCTTTATAAATTATATGAACGAACGCATGCGCTACCGTTCCATTAAGAGAAAGTTCTGTCCCAATACCAATACCAACAACCATAAAGCCTAATTGGTTATTAAGACTAAATGACAAAACTCTTCTTAAATCATTTTCTATGACTGCAAAAAATACAGGAAAAGCTGTCATTATAGCACCTATCCAAATCAGTGAGTCAGTGCCTGGAAAAGTTCTAGCTAAAGCATAAATTGCCAATTTTGTTGTAAAAGCAGAAAGTGCCACTGTGCCAGTAACCGAAGACTCAGGGTAAGAGTCTTGTAGCCAACCATTTAAAAGAGGAAATGCAGCCTTAATTCCAAAAGCAATAAATATAAAAATTCCAAAATTTGTTTTTAAATCTAGAACAGCTAAATTATGGTTTCCTGTTTGATATAGCATTAAACATGCGCCAATTAAAAGTAATACACCTGAAGAAACTTGAATGATCAAATATCTCATAGCTGCATCTTTTGCTGCATTTGTATTTCCAGCAAAAACTATAAAGACTGAAGTAAGAGCTGTTGCTTCCCACCAAATAAATAAACTAAAAAAATCTCCTGCGTGGAGAGCACCAATAGCAGAGCCTGCATAAGCTAGTGTCGCCATGTGCTCCATTAAATTTTTACTGTGCCAGCTAAAAATTATTACAAGTATAGCTGCAATATGAAAAATAATAGCAAATGGAAGAGTTAAACTATCTGATTGATATAATATTAAATTTAAACCAAGTATGTCCCACTCTAAAAAAGTTCCATAACCATTAAATAAAGATAAAGCTGATAAACCCACCGATAATAACATCGCAGGATGTCTAAAGTATTGAGGAATGGTTGGCAATAAGAATGAGGTAATTATCATAATTAAACCGGGAATAAAACTACTGATCATAATAATCCTCCTTCCTCATTAAGAATTTCCTCAGCCACTTTCCTAACATGACTATAAAAACAAAACTTACAAAACCGAAAAATGCAGGGAAGCCATATATCTCGGCAAAGGAAAAGTATTCATGTCTGTGAAAAGTAAAGTCTAAAAGAATTAAAAGTACTCCGATTATAAGTATGTACTTTGTAAAGCTTTTACCCATACTCTTTAAATCATTTTTTTTCATTTAATTCACTATTACTCCACTAATATTATTCAAAAAATAGTTTGCATAAAAAAAGAAAACAAAACAGCCTAAACCTGTAATTAATGGTGGCCAAACAGTTAAAGGGGCTTTAATTAATTTTATTTCTTTCTTAGAGTTTTGGGTGAAACCTATTACTACAGGCTGTAAAAGATAATAAATATTTAGCAATGAGGAAATACCTAAGATTATTGCAACGATTATAAATTCTCTCTCAATAGAGCCCATGATTAAATAAAATTTACTCCAAGAACCAATAAAGGGAGGAACCCCAATAATAGAAAGAGCCCCTAAAGTGTAAGCAAAAAATATTAACGGTAATTTGTAGCCCATACCTTTTAGGTCACTTACCTTTTTAATGTGGGCAGTTACATAAATAGCACCTGCACAAAAGAATAGAGTTATCTTACCTAAAGCATGAGTTATAATATGAAAAGATGCCCCTTTTAGAGCTAAAGATGAAGCCAAAGCTGCTCCCAAAATAATATAGGAAAGTTGACTTATAGTAGAATAAGCTAATCTCGCTTTTAAGTCATCTTTTGTTATAGCTATGATACTAGAAGCCATTATAGTGAAACATGCTAACCAGACTAACCAGTCAGAGCTTTTTGTTTGAAGTAAAAAGTCTGGACCAACAATATAAACAACGACCACAAGAAAGCTAAATACACCAGCTTTTACTACAGCAACGGCGTGGAGTAATGCAGAAACTGGAGTTGGCGCCACCATTGCAGCAGGCAACCAACGATGAATAGGCATAATTGCTGCTTTACCTATACCAAACACAAGCATAGCTATTAGAAAAGATAGGTACTCTGCTGGGAATTTATTCATAAGTATTCCCCCATCTTGAAAATCTAAAGTCCCTGTTTTAAGCCAAATCCAAAATATAGCTGGTAAGAAAAATATTAAAGAGGTACCTACTAAAATCGACAAATAGAGTCTTCCTGCAGATTGCGATTCAGCGTTTTGCTTATGTCCAACTAAAGGGAAAGTTGAAAAAGTTAATATTTCATAAAAAATAAATAAGACTAGAAGATTTCCAGACCAAGCTATTGCCAATGCAGCATGGATTGCGATTGAATAAAAAATTACAAATCTTGTTTGATTTTTTTCACCAGCACCCCTCATATAACCAATAGTGTAGATAGATGCCAGTATCCATAATGAAGATGCCACTAAACTAAAAATAGATCCAAGAGCTGATACTTTAAAAGCAAAATCTACCCCATCAAAAAGTGTAAAAAAAGTTATTTGATATACCTCATTATTTTGTATTCCATGAAAAATTTTTAAACTGATTACAAAGGTTATGAGACCTCCAATTATACCAAAAGAGTCTCTTAAGTTATTATTATATCTACAGACATAAGAAAATAATGCTGCAAAAAGTGGGATGATAATACCCAGTATAATTAAAAACGAATTACTCAATTTTGATAACCTGATATTAAATAGTCTGCGGACAAGTTAGAAAATTCAATTATTGGTGTTGAATATATCCCAAAAACAATAATTGAAATTGTAACTATCCATATTGGTAAATAAATATAAGCATCTTCTTTTTCAGATTTAAATTTAATTTCTGAAAACCACATCTGTTCCACTATTTTCCAAAAATATACAACAGCTAATGCGGAGCTTACCGCAACTAAAGCGATTGAAAGATACATCTGGTTTGTATAAAGAGCTTGAAATAAATATAATTTTGAAATGAAGCCATTTGTTAGAGGTAATCCAATTAAAGATAATCCACAAATTAATAAAGCAAATGAAGTTATGGGGTATTTATAGCCAAAACCTTTTAAACTGTTTAGGGTTACTCGATCCTTATAAAGAATAGCGAAGTAACCAACAGCCATAAATAATCCTCCTTTGATCAAAGCATGATTAAATATATGCACAAAGCCCGAAGCTACTCCACTGTGGTCTTTAAGGCTAAAAGCCAGTGTGATGTAACCAATTTGCGCAATTGAGGAAAATGCCAAAAGTTTTTTGATATCATCTTGATAGATGGCTATTACAGTCCCAATGAATATAGCGAGTAAAGATAGAGGATATAAAACAAAATCTAAAAACAAACTTAAATAGCTCGGATAAATTATGAATACTTCGTACAAAAGTCTCACAAAAAAATAAAGAATTGTTTTTGTCGCTAAAGCAGCCAAAAGTGTTGAGACAGCTGATGGAGCATAACTATATGCAGGTGGTAACCAAATATGGACAGGAAAAATTGCAGCCTTTACCATAAGACCTATAAGCATGAATGACATACCTGCGAAGATAGCTAACTGACCATCGGAATATTGGGCCAGTTGAATTACAAGATCATTCATGTTCAACGTACCTGTCATAGCGTAGGCAAAGCCAACCCCAATTACATAAAATGTAGCCCCGATCGCCCCGATAATTAGATAATTAAAAGCTGCGAGTAATGCTTTTCTATTTTGTCCTGCACCTAAGGCAATTAAAGAAATAGAAGCTAATGCAGATATTTCTAAAAAGACAAATAAATTGAAAATATCATTGGTTAAAATAATCCCGTTCAGGCTTCCAACTGCCAATAACCACAAAGAATACGCCTTTCCAGAGTCCCTATAGTCAATTTCATTCAAGAAGATTTTTCTTGAGTAAAATGTTGATACCAAAACAAAAATTGAAAATAACAATTGAAGTCCAATATTCACCCCATCTATTTTAAAAGAAATACCCCATGGTGGTTCCCAATTTCCAAACTCATATATAATTAAACCAGAAACAGAAATTTCTTTAAGAAGATGTAAAGATAAAAATAAATGTAACAACAAAGTGATGATTGAAATTATCCAAGGCCATATTTTTGAAGGCATAAATGCAATAATTGCAGAAATAAGTAGAGGTAAAACTACTACCAATGCAGGAGCATCGTCTAAAAATATATCAAACATTTATTTATCTGACTTTAGCTCCAAAGACTCTATTTCTTTTTCTTCAATTGTTTCGTAGTTCTTGTAAATTTGTAATACTAAAGCTAATCCAAGCGCTGAAGTGGCCACTCCAACGACGATAGCGGTCAGTATTAAGACGTGTGGCAATGGATTTGAATAGGCATTTGCCATTTTTGTTAATATAGGGGCGGTTCCATCTAAAACTTTTGCGAGTGATACAAAAAATACAAAAACTGCAGTTTGAAAAATTGCTAAGCCAACTACCTTTTTTAAATAGTTTTGACTTGTGATGATTATAAATAATCCGCCAACCATAAGTAAAATAAAGGCAAAATGGTTCCAAAAATAAATAAAATTACTCATTAATTTCCCCAAAGGAAGCAAAAGAGTGATACAAAGCAATCATTACAGTTGCAACTGTAATGCCTACTCCTAGCTCAACTAATATAATACCAATATGTTGACCAGTTGATGGGTCTGATGACAAAACATTGTAATCTAAATACATCCCATCAAGAAATATTGAAACTATTCCGACACCTGCATATAACAAAACACCTATGCACATTAAATATCGATTGATCATTATTGGAACTAAAGTTTCTCCTTTTGAAAGCCCAAATATCATTGAATACAATATAAATGCTGCCGCTACTATTACCCCAGCCTGAAATCCACCGCCTGGTCCATAGTCACCATGAAATTGAACGTAAAGCCCAAATATAATAATCGGTGCAAAAAGAATTTTGCTAACAACGCTTAATACTGGACTAGATGAAATTTTATCTCTCATTTTTTTTATTTTTTTTAAAATTAGTTTTACGATTAAGAGTGTTGCTAGTTAATAAAGCAATGACACCTAAGCCTGCGGTAAATATTACTATTGTTTCTCCCAAAGTATCAAAACCTCTATAACTTGCTAAAATATTAGTAACAACATTAGGTATATGAAAAAAATCTTTACTTTCCTTTAAGTACTCTGGAACTACATGAAGATGTATTGGTGCATTAGGATCTCCTAATAAAGGGAGGTTTGCAATTATAATAATCAATATAAGTGATATCGCTACTGCAAGAATAATACTCGGAAATAAGTTTATTAATTTATTTTTTTTTCCTTCTGGTAATTTCGCAGCAGCCATTACCATTAAAATTGTTGATATACCAGAACCAACTGCAGCTTCAGTAAATGCTACATCAACCGCATCTAAATTCACATATATAGCTGAGCATAACAAAGTAAAAGCGCCTGTGAGTGCAACAACACTTATTAATGACGTGGTTTTAAAAATAAAAAAGGTTGTTACCAATAGAAGCGAAATTAAGAAAAAATTAATTAATAAAAAGTTCATTTTTTATTTTTTCCCTTTGGCTTATACCCCGACTCATGTGCAAATAGAGCTATTGCATGGCCTGTTACAGGGCTGGTAAATATTAAAAATAAAGGTATTAATAAAAGTTTAAGACTTAATAAACTAAAACCAGAATAAACTATCAAAGCTAAGACTATAAAACCTGATCCTAGAGTATCAATTAAACCAGCAGCATGAATTCGACTAAATACATCGGGTAACTTTATAAGGCCTAGACTACCAGATAAAATGAAGAAGCAGCCAATAGCTAATAAGACTAAAGAAACTAACTCGATATAATTATACGACATTACTTTTTTTTCTTTTTATTTTGTAATACCTAAGTATTGCAATGGTGCCTAAAAAATTCAAAAGTATATACATCAAAGAAATATCGACAAAATCAGGTCTATCGAATGCAAAACCATGAACACTGATACCTATGGCTATAATAGTTCCAATGCTTGATATAGATAATATTCTATCAAAAGGAGTTGGTCCTTTGATTGCTCGAACTAAACATAATGCTACAGAGACGCCCAGAACAATTAAAGTTGCAAAAAAAATCATTTATCTAAATCCGTAATTACTTTGTTCATATCATCTGTTTGCAAGTCTTCTGATAGCTTCTTACTTAATGCGTGAACTAGAAATGTTTTTTTATCTACTTCTATTGTTACTGTACCCGGAGTAAGAGTTATAGCGTTTGCATAGTTCGCAATACCTGTTCTATTATTCTGAGATGCTTTAACGCTTATTAGTTGTGGAGAGTATTTACCATTCCATATTAAAGCTGTTGTAGTAATTCCAGATTTAAAAATTTCTTTAAATAACCAAATCCAATAAAATGGTAATCTAAGAATAATTTTTAAAGGAAGAGAGTCTTCCTCGAGAGCTTTAGCTCTATAAGACATCCAAAAAACAAAAAGAACACTGACTAGTCCAAAAAAAAGTAAAAGCGATTTAAGGTAACCAGATAAAATAAACCAGAATACAAAAAGTATTATGAAATAAGTTATAAATGATAAGGTCTTAAGTGAATCTTTATTAAGTTTAGCCACTAAAAGCTATTATGAGAATAAATCACCCTCTGTAAATACTGCAGTATTCATGTCTTTAACAAATAATTTACCTTGGTCTGATTTAAATCTTGATACCTCAATAAATCCACCTTTAACTGCGATTCTGACGTTTTCAGCATTAATTGATATGATTTGACCTGGAAAATGCTCAGCACTTTGCTCGTCAATAAACTTAGTGTCATAAAAGACATACTCATCACCCATGAATTCAGCCCATGCACCAGGCTGAGGGTTGCAACCCCTTATTAAATTATAAATTTCGTTTCCGGGTTTTTTCCAATCAATTCTTGCATCACTTTTTTTACACCAAGACTCATATGTTGCTTTAGAGTCATCTTGAGGTGTCTTTGGTGCATTACCGGACTCAATTAAATTTGCGGCTTCAACACATGCTTCAAGGCCTAATGGAAATATCTTTTTAAAATAAACATCTCCTAAAGTATCATCAGGACCAATATCAACTTCTTTTTGAAGTAATATTTCACCCTCATCTAGCCCATCATTTGGATAAAAAATTGAAAGACCTGTTTTTGTGGAGCCACCAATTATAGGCCAGTTTATTGAACTTGGTCCTCTATGGAGTGGAAGTAGTGAGGGGTGAAAACAAATAGATCCATGAGTGGGAATATCTCTCGCTCCTTCAGGCACAAAAATTATTACATAAGCCATGACACATAAATCCGCACCATGAGACTTAATTTGGTCTAGTACCTCTTGGTCTTTAAAATTTGAGGGTTGGTAAACAGGCAAACTAACACTTTGAGCGTATTCTTTAACAGGATCGACTGGTTTACCCTCTTTGTCAGGTGCACAATATACTGCTACTACTTCATGGTCTGTTTCTGTATGAAATTTTTCTAAAGCACTTTTTCCAAATGCCTGTTGCCCCATTAAAATTATTTTCATTATTGCTCCTTAAATTAAAATATATCTTATACTGCTCCGGCCTCTCTTACAGCTTTAATTTCATCGTCACTCATCTGACAAAATTCTTTTAATATCTCATCAGTATGCTCTCCGAGAAGTGGAGATCTTTCAACTTTTGCTGGGGAGTCAGATAACTTAATCGGATTACCAACAGTCAAATATTTCCCTCGTTCAGGGTGATCGACTTCAACTATAGTATTAGTGTCTCTCAGACCTTGATCTTCAGCTAATTCTTTTAGAGATAATATTGGACCAACTGGTATATCTAAAGGGTTACATATATCCATTACCTCAAATTTAGTCTTGGTCATTGTCCATGACTCAATTGTATCAAATATTTCATTTAACCTTGGTAGTCTTTTAGCAGGAGTTGAGTAATTTTCATCCTCTTTCCATTCGGGTTTACCAATAACATCACATACTTTTTCCCAAACAGCCGCCTGGGTAATAAAATATGTATATGCATTAGGATCCTTTTCCCAACCTTTACATTTTAGAATTCTTCCTGGCTGACCACCACCTGAATCGTTACCTGCGCGAGGCGTAGAGTCACCAAAAGGAATGTCTTCTCCGAATTGAGAGTATTCTTTTAAAGGCCCTCTTGAAAGTCTCTGTTGGTCACGAAGTTTAACTCTGCAAAGATTTAAAACTCCATCTTGCATTGCGGCAGATACTCTTTGTCCCTTTCCTGACTTTTCTCTATGGAATAAAGCAGTAACTATACCCAATGCTAAATGTAGTCCTGTTCCACTATCTCCTATTTGTGCACCGGTGACTAAAGGAACTTCTCCAAGCATGCCTGTTGTTGAAGCAGATCCACCTGCGCACTGAGCAACATTCTCATAAACTTTACAATCTTCATATTTTCCTGGACCAAAACCTTTAACAGACGCATAAATCATTCTTGGATTTATTTCTTGAATTTTTTCCCATGAAAAGCCCATTCTATCTAAAGCACCAGGAGCAAAATTTTCTACCATCACATCACACTCTTGGATTAACTTTGTAAATATTTTTGAACCCTCTGGTTTCTTTGGGTTTAATGTTATACTTCTTTTATTTGAGTTTAGCATGGTAAAGTACAAACTGTCTGCATCAGGAACGTCTCTTAACTGACCTCTTGTAGCATCACCCACTCCTGGTCTTTCAACTTTTACGACATCTGCACCAAACCAAGCTAGTAATTGTGTGCAAGTTGGTCCGGACTGGACGTGGGTCATGTCTAATATTTTGACACCTTTTAAAGCTTCCATGGTTTCCTCCTAAAGTTTATTTGTACATAGTCTGGTTTTTTGTACCAGGAGCAAATTCTTCTTTATCAACCCAAATATTTACGATTGCAGGTATACCTGACTTAACAGCCTCTCTTGCTCTTTGAAGTGCAGGTTGGATTTCTTTTGCTTCTCTAACAGCTTCGCCATGACCACCAAAGATTTTTGCAAACTCATCAAAGTTAACATCACCCAAGATGTTTCCAACATTTCCTTTATCTTCACCGTACTTCATAATTTGACCAAATCTGATCTGGTTTTGAGCAGAGTTATTCCCAATAACTGTTAAAACAGGGGCTTTGTGTCTGACAAAAGCCTCGAAGTCCATTCCAGTCATTGAAAAAGCACCATCACCACAATATAAAAGAATTTCTTTTTCAGGTGCAGCTAATTTGGCTGCAAGCGCGTATGGTACTCCGACACCTAAAGTTCCAAGGGGCCCTGGGTCCATCCAGGCACCAGGCATTCTAGGTTGAACTGCTTGAGCACTTATGGTTACAACATCTCCTCCATCACCTATGTATATAGTGTCATCGTTTAAAAACTGGTTGAGTTCCCAAGCTACTCTATAAGGGCTAATAGGAGATTTATCTGTTGTAAATGTAGGCATCAATTTTTCTAAAGCTGCCTCTTCCCCAGATCGGAGTTCATTAAACCAATCTGAACGATCTTTTTTTGTTCCTGCTTCAGAGATAGCCTTTAGAGTTGTTCCTATGTGTCCAACCAAACCAAGTGATATATCTCTATTTTTTCCAACAGTTCTATAGTCCATATCAATTTGAATAACAGTTGCGTTAGGATTTAATCTTTTACCGTAACCCATTCTAAAATCAAAAGGTGTTCCAACAATTATAATACAATCTGACTTGGTAAAAGCATTTCTTCTAGTTCTGTGAAAGTGATGTGGGTCTCCAGGTGGCATTGAACCTCTAGCAGCACCATTTAAATAAGCAGGTATATTCATATTTTTAACAAAGTCGATTGCATCTTTTGTAGATTGGCAAGTCCAAACCTGTTGACCTAAAAGTATGCACGGTCTCTCTGCATTAGAAATAATATCAGCAGCTTTTTGTACATCTACAGGGTCTGCTAATGTTTTTGATGAGGCACTATATTTTCCTGCTTCTGGTAAGACGGCTTTACTCATTGGAATTGAAGAGTCAAGTATATCTCTTGGAATTTCTAAAAATGATGGACCAAAAGATCCATTTCTGGTTTCCCTAAAAGCCATTGATACCATATCTGCACATCTCTCGGTTGACATTACAGTTGCTGCAAATTTTGTAATTGGTTGCATCATGTCTACGTGAGGTAAATCTTGTAAAGATCCCATTTTATGTTGTGTAAGTGAACTTTGTCCTCCAATTAAAAGCATCGGGATTTCAGCTCTAAAAGCATTTGCTACTCCTGTTAATGCATGTGTCGTACCTGGTCCAGCGGTTACAACTGCACATCCAGGTTTACCTGTCATTCTTGCATAACCATCAGCTGCATGAGAGGCAACTTCTTCATGACGTACGTCAATAATTTTAATTCCTTCGTTTAGACATCCATTGTAAATATCAATAATGTGTCCCCCACATAAAGTGTAAATAACCTCAACTCCCTCTGCTTTAAGGGCTTTAGCAACCAGCTCACCGCCAGTTATCATTTGTTCGTTAGATCCTGTAGACATTTTTAACCTCTCCCTGGTGGTATAATGTATACCAGATTTAGAGGTCTTGCAAAGAATTTTGCCTTATGAATTAATGCTTTCTTGTATCTTATCAACTAAAGTAAGCGCGTGATTTTTAAGAAGTTTTTCTGCTTTTGATCCCTGGCCTGCGACAAGAGATCTAACAATGTCATTGTGTTCATCAATAGATTTGACAGCTCTATGTGACTCTATTACAAATTTTTTCCTCAAGTATTGTAAATGAATTAACTGTGACTCTAAAATTTCTCCCATTAATTTTACTTTAGTTAATTTCATAATTTGATTATGAAATTTAATATTATCATTCGAGTAGTTATCAAGTTCAGACAAAACGTTCTCTTTTGAGTAATGACAATACTTATTTAAACTTTCAATCTCATCTTTAGTAGAATTAGCAATAATTAAATGAGCTGCATAACCCTCGAGACCTGCCCATACTGTTACAATATCAATCAATTCTTTTTTTGATTTTCTGTGCACAAATACGCCTCTTCTTGGAACTGTTTTAACAATTCCCTCTTGCTCTAATTTAGCAACAGCTTCTCGAATAGGTGTCCGACTAACTCCTAGCTTTTCAGATAATTGTCTTTCATCTAGATGAAAATCACTTTGTTTTAAATATATATTAAGTGACAAAATATATTTTTTTAGTGAGTCGTATACCTTACCTTTTAGGTTTACCGGTCCTATTTTTTGGATCATTTATGTAGTCTGTGCTTTTTTAAAAAATTTTCTATAAAGAGGGCCAAATGCTGGCATAATTAAAAGCACAATTGCAATATACATTATGATTGCAGCAATAGGTTTTTCTGCCATATCAAAAAATATTCCCATACTACCATCAGATAAAATTAGAGACTGTCTTAAAGCTTTTTCAGCTAATGGACCAAGAACAATAGATAAAACAGCTGGTGCCACAGGGTAATCTAATTTTCTCAAAATATATCCGGCAAAACCGAATAGCAACATTAACCATACGTCGTGAAGGCTTTGTGTAGGTGCATAACCACCTGTTACACAAAGAACAAAAATAACCGGGGCCAAGATGGCAAATGGTATCCTTAATACCATTAAAAAAGCTGGAATTAACGCAATATTTAAAACCAGTGTAAAGAAGTTAGCGATATAAAGACTACCAATTAAGCCCCATACAAACTCGGGCTCTTGAGTGAATAAAAGAGGACCTGGTGTAAGTCCCCATAAAATCATGCCCCCAAGTAAAATAGCAGTTGTAGGTGACCCTGGAATACCTAATGTTAACATAGGAAGCATACTTCCAGTGCTAGCAGAATTATTTGCACATTCTGGAGCAACAACTCCAGCTGGGACACCTGAACCAAATTCTTTTGAATTTTTTGATAATTGTTTTGTAATTCCATATGACATAAGTGATGCCGGTGTGGCACCTGCCGCAGGGAGAATTCCCACAAAGAAACCTAGAAAAGAACCAATGTTCATTGCCATTATAGTTTTTTTAAGAGCGCCAAATGCTCTTCCAACTTCCTTCATGTTGACTGATAATTTTGACATTTGAACTTTACCTTTTGTTTCTTCAAGGGTCCAAAGCATCTCTCCAATTCCATAAATTCCGATAGCAAGTACAAGGAAATTAATTCCATGAAGAAATCCAGGGATATTAAAGAAAATTAATCTTGGTTTTCCTGTAATTAGATCTAAGCCTATAGTTGATAAAGCTAATCCAATTAATATAGAAAAAATAGTTTTTGGAACGTCATCTCCACCTAAGCCTACAAATGTTGCAAAGGCCATTACCATTAATGCAAAGGTTTCAGGCGCATTAAATCTTAGTGCTACCTCAGCCAGAGGTGGTGCAAATAAAGTAAATAAAATAACAGATACAGTTCCACCAACGAAGGAACCTACTGCTGCTGCAGTTAAAGCTGTCATAGCTTCTCCCTTAACAGCTAAGGGTCTTCCATCAAAAACTGTAGCTACTGCAGTAGAAGCTCCAGGTATGCCTAGCATAACGGAACTTATGGCACCTCCATACATAGCACCGTAATAGACAGCTGCTAAAAATATTATTGCTGCAGTGGGTGGTATAATAAATGTAATTGGAATAAGTATTGCAACACCATTAACTGAACCAAGACCAGGCATTGCACCCACAAATAAACCAATTAGACAGCCAAATATTAAAAGACCAAGGTTTAAGGGTTCAAAGGATACAAAAATTCCCTCTAAAAGAAGTATAAATACATCCATCTTTTATGTCTTTACTTTACCAATCTCATTATGAATACATAAAATCGTATACTGGATAAAATAAGGGCTCTGAAATACCTTGAGGTAAAGGTATTTTTAAAAGCCATTCAAAAAATAAAAAGGTTAAAACTGGTGTGATTAAAGAGAATACAGATATAAATAGGATACTTTTAGAACTAAAATATCTAAGATAAAAAGCTAAAAAAAAGATAAGTGAAAAGTAAATTCCCAAATAGCCTATTGCTAAAACTAAAATAACTAATGAAATAATTGTTACTGCAATATATTTGAATGCTTCAGCCTCAATAAAAGGCGAGTCATCTTTAGATTGTGGTGACCTTTTTAGAACGAATTTAATTATGGTAAGGACAGTACAAATAAGCATGCCAAGAGAAAGGTAAAAAGGAAGAAATCCCGCACCCATGTTTTCTTCTGCGTTCCATGTAATTCTATTCTCAGCACTTTTAATCATCAGAGCGATTGAGCATAACGCTAAAATAACGGCCACTGCAATTTCTGCTCTTTTGACAGTTATTTTGTTTGTTACGCTCATATCACTCTTAATTTAAATATTAGTTAAAGTTTTTAATGATCTCACCGTGCTTAGCATATTCGATTGCTAAGAAATCTTTAAGACCAAAACCCTCTAACCAGCTCATTAACTTTCCATCGTCGATGTTGAAAGTTTGGAACTCGTTATCATGATAAACAGTGTGAAGAAGTCCTGTGTAGTACTTCTCTACCTCTGCATCAATACCAGCTGGAGCCATAAATGCTCTCATCATATAGTATTCAAGATCAGGATAACCTAATTCATATGAAGATGGTACATCTGGGAAAGCAGGATTTCTCTCAGGAGTCATCATAACTAATGCTTTTGAGTCACCTGATTGATAGAATCCCATCTGCTCAGAAGGGTTGTTTAATGTGAAATCTGACTCTCCGCCAACTAGACCTTTTGCAACAGCACCACCACCGTCATATGGTACGTACTTTGCATCAAATCCAAACTGACCTCTCATCATACCAAGAAGTAATTCGTCTTCTGACATACTTCCTGTACCACCCATTACTAGACCATTGCCTTTAGCAAGTGCGATGAAGTCATCAAATGTTTCTACACCTTGAGTATTTTTACCTTCAGTTGCAATCCATACTAAGAATGTATCTGTAATAAGTCTTGCTAATGGTGTGAAGTCATTAAAGAAGTCAATTCCTAACTCAGGCTGGTTAACAGGTGTAGTTAGAACATTGTTAAGAGTAATGATAAGTGTGTGCTCATCACCAGCTTTTTTCTTAACATAAGTCATAGCTTCACCACCAGAACCACCTTTTTTATTAATTGGAATCACTGGCTTAGATGCGTAATCGTTTTTCTCGATAACACCTTGAACTAATCTAGCAATTTCGTCAGCTCCACCACCTTGACCAGCTGGGATAATAAGCTCAATAGGCTTCTTCGGACTAAAAGGCTTCGCAGAAGACACTGAACTAACAGCGACAAGTGAAAGTGAAACAATAACTAATGCTAATTTTTTGATTATTGACATATTGTTTCCTCCTATAGGTTAAGCAGTACAATAAACTATTTAAGAGAATATTAAAAATATATTCTTAATTTAGGATTTAATTTAAAATTAGAAAAAAACCTTGTTTTAGTATTGATTTTCCTAACTTTTACAACAGTGATTGTGTTATTTAATTGTATAATGTATACAAAATACCACAGGCAGTTAAATTGAAGTTTATAAATTATAAAGATGGAAGTTTGTTTCTAGATGAAAAAGAGATCGCTGACCCTCTTGATGAACAAATCCAAATTGAAATTCATTTCGCTGGAATAAATAGAGCAGATATTCTCCAAAAAAACGGACATTATCCACCACCCTCAGGTGAGAGTGAAATTATTGGATTAGAGTGTTCCGGAATAGTTACCAAATTAGGAAAGTCAGTAAAAAACTTTAGTTTAGGAGACCAAGTTTGTGCAATTCTTGGAGGCGGTGGATATGCGGAGTACGTAAATGTTAATGAAAAACAAGTAATGCCATTACCAAAAAATTTAAATTTACATGAAGCTGGCTGCTTACCAGAAACTACACTCACTGTTTTTGAGAATATTTTCAATGTATCTAAATTTCAAAGAGATGAGGCGATTTTGATACATGGTGGAAGTAGTGGTATCGGCACAACTGCTATTTCAATTCTTAAAAATTATACAAAAAATATTTTTGTAACAGCTGGTACGAGTGGGAAATGTAAGAGTTGTATAAAATTAGGAGCCACTGATGCTATTAACTACAAAGATAGAGATTTTGAAGAATATTTTAATCAGAAAAAATTAAAGGTTGATGTAATATTAGATATGGTTGGAGGAGATTACTTAAAAAAAAATTTAAAAATATTAAACTTTAAAGGAAGACTTACTTATATTGCTGCTCTCGGTGGGATTAAAGCAGAAACTAATCTTTTACATATAATGAATAAACAATTAAAAATATCTGGATCAACATTAAGATCAAGATCTCCTTCTGAAAAGGGAAATATTGTTGATCAGGTTGTCAAAGAAATATGGCCTTTGATAGAGAATGATAAATATAAACCAACGATTTTTGAAACTTTTAATATGAGTGATGTAAATAAAGCACATGAGGTTATGGAAAAATCTGACCATATAGGAAAAATAGTTTTAAGCATAAAAGGAGAAAAAAAATGAATCTGCACGAATACCAAGCGAAAATATTATTAAAAAATAATAACGTTAGAGTTTTAAATGGCTACCCAGTATTAGATGATAGCGATATAGAAACTGCTGTAGACTCTATCCAAACACCCGTTATGGTTGTGAAGTCTCAAATTCATGCAGGTGGAAGAGGCGCGGGAAAATTTACTGATAGTGGTGATGACAAAGGCGGTGTGAGAGTTTGCTTCTCAAAAGATGAAGCCAAAGACAATGCAAAAAAAATGTTTGGTAAAACTTTAGTTACAAAACAAACTGGTCCAAGAGGAAAACAGGTAAATAGACTTTATATTGAGGAAGGGTGCGATATCAAAAAAGAGTACTATCTAAGTATGCTCGTGGATAGAGCCTCATCTTCAATTTCAATTATAGCCTCTACTGAGGGTGGCATGGAAATTGAGGAGGTAGCAGAAAAGCAACCTGAAAAAATTATTACTGTTAATGTCCCTGGGGACAGTATTATTGACCAAAATAGTTTAAATAAATTAACTGAAGGACTTAATATAGATCAAAACCTATCAAATGATTTTTGTGATCAAATTCAAAAAATTTACAATAGCTTTTTGTCTTCAGATGCCTCTTTAGTAGAAGTTAATCCTTTTGTATTAACTGGTGAGGGTAATTTTTTGGCTTTAGATGCGAAAGTATCGATAGACGATAATGCACTTTATAAACATAAAGATGTAGCTTCAATGAGAGACGAAACTGAAGAGGACCCTGCAGAGATTGAGGCTTCAAAACATGAGCTTAACTACGTCAAATTAGATGGTCAAATTGGATGCATGGTAAATGGAGCTGGTCTTGCGATGGGTACAATGGATATAATAAAATTACATGGTGGCAGTCCTGCAAATTTTTTAGATGTAGGAGGAGGAGCTACAAAAGAGAGAGTGGCAAAAGCTTTTTCTATAATTCTGCAAGATCCAAATGTAAAAGCTATTTTGGTAAATATTTTTGGTGGCATTATGAAATGTGACATTATCGCTGAGGGTGTGGTAGCTGCAGCTAAAGAGCTATCTATTCAAGTTCCATTGGTAGTAAGATTAGAAGGAACCAATGTTGACTTAGGAAAAGAAATTTTAAACAAATCTGGGCTCTCAATTATTTCGGCAGATAATTTAGAAGATGCAGCTCAAAAGGCAGTTAGGGCTTTAAACTAAAGGAGAAATTATGTCAGTATTAATTAATAAAAATACAAAAGTTATTTGCCAGGGTTTTACTGGTTCTCAAGGCACATTTCACTCAGAACAAGCTATAAAATATGGAACTCAAATGGTTGGTGGGGTGACACCAAAGAAAGGTGGTCAAGAGCATTTAGGACTTCCTGTGTTTAATAGTGTTAAAGAGGCAAAAGACAACACAGATGCAAATGCAACTGTAATATACGTTCCACCTCCTTTTGCAGCTGGTGCTATTATTGAAGCGATTGATGCAGAAATGGAACTAATTGTTTGTATAACTGAAGGAGTTCCAGTTCTTGATATGATGCAAGTAAAAAGAAAATTAGAAAAATCAAAATCGCGTTTAATTGGGCCTAACTGCCCTGGAATAATTACACCTGATGAATGCAAAATAGGCATTATGCCAGGTCATATTCACCAAAAAGGAAAAATAGGAGTTGTTAGTAGATCTGGCACACTAACATATGAAGCAGTAGCACAAACTTCTGCTGTAGGTCTGGGTCAATCGACTTGTATTGGTATTGGGGGTGATCCTATTAATGGAACAAACTTTATAGATTGCCTTGATCTTTTTTTAAAAGATCCCGAAACTGAAGGTATCATAATGATCGGAGAGATTGGTGGAACTGCTGAAGAGGAAGCTGCAGAATTTATTAAAAAATCTGAAATAAAAAAACCAGTTGCATCTTTTATAGCTGGTGCTAGTGCTCCTGCTGGAAAAAGAATGGGTCATGCAGGTGCTATTATTTCCGGTGGAAAAGGCACTGCAGAGTCAAAGTTTAGTGCTTTAGAAGAAGCAGGAGTTCATATATCCAAATCACCAGCAAAGCTAGGTGAGACAATCAAAGAAGCTCTAAACTAATATAATTTAGCTTCTTTAGCTCTAAGTTTAGTTAAAGCAAGAACTGTATCAATTGTTGGTGTTGGAACATTTGTAATTTTTCCAAGCTCTTGAACAGAGGTAATTAAAGCATCAATCTCCATGGGTCTATCGCGTTCTAAATCTTGGAGCATAGAAGTTTTATGTTCGCCAACTGCTTTAGCTGCATCAATTCTTCTCTCAACATCGAAAGGCTTGTCTATTCCTAAATTTTGAGAAATTGCATGAGCTTCATTCATCATATTTTTTATGACGGCTCTGACTTCGTCGTTGCTACAAATTTTGACAAGTGTAGATGTTGTAAGTGCGCTAATAGGATTAAGAGAAAGGTTACCAAAAAGTTTTAACCATATATCACCTTTTATATTAGGTCTAACAGGTGCTTGAAAGCCTGCTTTCTCTAAAGTTTCAGAAAGATTTTTAATTCTATCTGTTTCCTCTCCATTTATTTCTCCTAGTTGAAACTTATCTCCCTCTAAATGCTGAATGACACCTGGTTTGATAACTTCTGATGCGGGATTAACTATACAGCCGATGATTTTTTCAGGGCCAATTCGATCCCATTGACTTCCATCTGGATCAACTGAAGTAACTTTTTTATCTTTGAAATCAGGGTTAGTGTGATTGTAGAAATACCACCATGGGATACCATTCACACCCCAAACAAATGAAGTATCATCTTTCATAAGAACTTCAAATGCATCAAGACAACCAGGAACTGAATGCGCTTTTAGTGTAACAAAAATATAATCTTGCTTTCCAGCTTTTTCCGCTGTGTCTACACACTTTGGATACACAACTAGTTCTTTGCCATCTTTTCTTAATCTTAATCCATCTTGCTTGATTGCCTGATAATGAGGCCCCCTAGCAATTAAAGTTACATCTGCACCTATCTCAGTAAGTTTTGCTCCCAGATAACCGCCAATAGCCCCTGCACCGTAAATACAAATTTTCATTTAAGCCTTTAAATGTTTGATAGCAGCAGCAACACCACTTCCAAGTTCAAATTTTATTCCCACATCGTACATGGCTAATTCTGCGGTAGAGATTGCACCTAAAATCATCGTGCTGTTTAAATCTCCAAGGTGACCTATTCTAAACAACTTTCCAGCTACTTTATTAAGCCCTCCTCCAAAAGAGGTGTTATACTTATTGTATGCTGTTTTAACAACATCAGTAGAGTCAATTCCCTCAGGTACCATTATTGCTGTAACAGTATTTGAATAAAGTGATGGATCTTTTGCACAAAGTTTGAGACCCCATGCATTAGATGCTTTTTGAACAGCTTGAGCTAAAAATTTATGACGTGCATAAATATTATCAATTCCCTCTTCCATCATCATATTAAGCGCCTCTCTAAGTCCTCTTAATAGTGGCATTGGATTTGTATAAGGCCAATAGCCTGTTTCATTTATTTTAAGCATATCATGATAATCATAGTAAGCTCTTGGTAAGTTAGATGTTTTTGCAATTTCTAATGCCTTTTGGCTTACACAAGATATAGCTAAACCAGCAGGTAACATAAATCCTTTTTGAGAGCCTGAAACTGCAACATCAACCCCCCATGCATCCATTTCAAATTTGATTGAACCTATTGAGCTTACGCCATCAACAAATAGTAAGGCTGGATGATTTAGATTATTCAAAAGATCTCTTGTTGCTTTGACATCATTTGTAACGCCTGTTGAAGTTTCATTATGGGTTACAAGAACTGCTTTAATTTTATGATCTTTGTCTTCTGATAATATTTTTTCAAATTCGTCATGAGGCGTCCCGGAACCCCACTCTAAATCAACTTCCTCAACATCAATATGTAGTTTTTTACACATTTCTATCCAAAGGTGTGAAAAATGTCCAAATCTAGCTGATAAAACTTTATCTCCCTTACTTAATAAATTTGTAAGTGCTGCTTCCCATCCACTTGAACCTGTACCAGGGAATATAATTGGTTGTGCAGATGTTGTCTCAAAAACTTTTTTTAAATCGTTTGTTAGTGGGTGCCAAAATTTATCCATACCGGGTGCACGATGGTCCTCGTTTGAAATATCCATCGCCTGTCTTACCCTATCTGGCATGTTTGTAGGTCCTGGTACGAAAAGTGAAATTTTACCTGGCATAATTTATTCTATATCCTTTCTATACAAATAATGACCTTATGGATTGCTTTAATATAATATTTATTAAAATTTCACAAAGTGAAATAAAAAAGTCAATATTTTGGCATCTCCTACGGGAATCGAACCCGTGTCTTCACCGTGAAAGGGTGATGTCCTAACCGCTAGACGAAGGAGACATCGGTGTTTAAAACAAACAAAATAGCTAGATTTACTAAAAAATCAATCAATGAATATCTTCAAGATGGATTATAGTTTTTTCACTATAAGTATCTTTTTTTACCTTAAAATAGCAATTAAACTCAGGTTTGTTTGATAAATAATTTTTTAATTCTTTCGATGAAATATCGAAGAACATGCCCTCACATGAAAAGCCAAGATTATCAGATACTTTTAATTTGGCATGCTTATCTTTAAAAATTTGTAATATTTCAATTTTAGCATTTTCAATTTTAAATATTGGCTCAGCATTTTGTTGGCCAAAAGGACTTAAAGACTCAAGGTCACTTAAAAGATTATTATTGATCACATTAACATCAATTAAAGAGTCATAAGACTTTTCATTTAAAATTTCTAGGTTATTTGTCTCTTCAATTAAAAAGTTTTTAAAGTCATCAACATTTTCTTTTTTTAAAGTAAAACCACAGGCTTTATGGTGACCGCCACCTTTAATCAAAATACCCTTTTCTGTAGCTTGCATCATCAATAATCCAATATTTTTTTCACCCTGCGATCTACCTGACCCAACAACCAAATTGTTTGATTGAGTCATTACAAATGATGGACGATTATTAATACGCATTAATCTTCCAGCTATAATTCCTACAACGCCAATATGCCATTTTTCATCATAGAAAAAATTTATATTTAAATTGTTATTGATGTTAATATCTATTTCTTTAACAATTTTCGATTGAATTTTTTGTCTGTTTTGATTGTGTAGCTCAATAATTTGTGCAAACTGAACAGCTTGATGTATATTTTCTGAAGATAAAAGATTATAAGCAAGTAAAGATTCTCCCATTCTTCCTCCAGCATTAATTCTAGGGCCTATAATATATCCGAGATGATATTCTGATATTTTTTGTTTTATCTTCGAAAGATTAATAAGAGTTTGTATACCTTTATTGTTGTTATCAGAATTAATTAGTCTCAGTCCTTGTTTTACAAGTGTTCGATTTATATTGTTTAAAGGAACTAAATCACAAATAGTAGCAAGAGAAACAAGATCTAAATATTGTAATACGTCTTTTTTTTCAAATATTTCCTCATTGTTTAAAAAAACGATAACTAAAAATGATAGAGCTGTTGCACATAAATCATCAAGATTAGATTTATCCTCCGGTGTTTTAGGATTTATAACAATCGATTCATTAAAATAATGATCACATTCATGATGATCAATTACAAGAAGTTCTGCACCTTGGCTGTTAATATACTTCTGTTCATCAAAATTATTGCTACCACAATCTAAAACCAAAATGTTCGAGCTAAATTCTAGTAATTTGTTACAGGCGGGTGTGCTTAATCCATACCCTTCATTTAATCTATTTGGAATATAAACAAAAACCTCAATGTCAAATTGAGTTAGATATTTTTTGAAAATTGATGCAGCACAGGCACCATCTACATCATAATCTGAGAATATAGAAATTTTTTTGTCATTTTTTATTTTTTTAAAAAATGAAGTTGTTTTTTTTAAATTATTCAATTTTAAAATTTCATTAAAAGATATGTTATCTTTTAATTTTGAATTTAAAAAATTTGGTATTTTACTAATTTTACGATTTATTAATAATTTTGAAAGATTAATGGATATATTATTCTTTTGAGCTACTTCAAAAACTAATTCATCATTTAAATCTGAATTTAATGGTCTCCAAATAGTACCGTTAAAACTCTTATCAGTAGTCAAGTTGTTTGATGTCAAAGTTGTGTTTTCCATCAATCTCTCTAATAGTTCCTGTTTTTGAACGCATCACAATAGAGTGTGTTGTAGCAAAATTCTTGTTTATGTTAATTCCACGAAGCATTGTACCATCAGTTACACCTGTAGCTGAAAACATAACATCTCCTTTTGCTAAATCGTTGAGCTTATAAACTTTATCTAAATTTGTTATGCCCGTTTTTTTCGCTCTATCAGTTTCTTGGTCATTATAAAAAATAAGCTGACCCTCTAAATATCCTCCAACACATTGTAAAGCGGCGGCGGCTAGTACTCCTTCTGGAGCACCACCAATACCGTAATACATATCAATGTTACTACTATCGATGACAGAAGAAATTACAGCACTAACATCTCCATCACCAATAATTTTTATTCTAGCACCTGCAGATCTTATTATTTCAATATCTTCTTGGTGTCTTTCTCGATCCAAAACACATATTACTAAATCTTCAGTATTAATTTTTTTATATTCTGCAAGTGCTTTAATATTTGATTTAAGATCTTGGCTGAGGGATATAACACTTTCATTTTCAACCTTGGCTGAAATTTTTCTCATATACACATCGGGTGCATTTAAAAAACCACCCTCTTGAGCCAACGCAATAACGGCCATAGCGTTCTCCCCACCTTTGGCGGTTATAGTAGTACCCTCTAAAGGATCAAGGGCTATATCCACATTAGGGCCGCCCTGGCCCACTTTCTCACCTATGTAGAGCATAGGTGCTTCATCTCTCTCACCCTCACCTATAACTACTGTCCCAGATATTGTAAGAGAATTTAGACACTTTCTCATTGCGTCAACAGCAGCCTGATCAGCTGCCTTTTCATTTCCTCTTCCAATATGTTTAGAAGCAGCTAACGCTGCAAATTCAGAAACTCGAACTAACTCAATAGCAAGATTTCTATCCAATATTTTCCTCTATCCTGATAACTGATATCTCGTTTTTAATAAAACTTGTCTTCTTTAAATTATTTACAACTTGAGTGATATTTTTTATACCAACAGGATCAGATATAATAATTATAGGAACAACTTTTTCATTATTAGTATTCAATTGAATTATAGATTTTATGGAAATTGATTTTTGAGAAAATAATTGGGCAATCGATTTAAGAACACCAACTTTATTGAGCACAGACATTCGTAAGTAATATGGTCTAATTCTTTGAGATTGATTGACAAACTTTGCATTCAACATTTGAGAGTATTTTTTTATAAAAATACCTTTGTTAGAAGAATAATTAATAAATCTCTTTAAATCTGAGATAATAGAAGTAGCTGTTGGGTAGCCTCCTGCTCCTTTGCCAACTAAGCTAGTTTTTAAAAAATTCTCACCTTCTAAAGTAATAACGTTTTCTTCAAAATTAGTTTTTGCAATCAAACTTGACTCTGGCACAAAACAGGGTGCTACGGATGAAAAAAACTTATCTTTATATCTCTCTGTTAAAGAGACAAGTTTTAATTTATAACCAAGGTTAAGACCTTGTTCTAAATCTATAAGCTTAATATTTTCAATTCCATCATAGTGCATATCAGAAAATTTAAACTTTTTTCCAAAAGATATATTTGAGAGTAAAACAAGTTTGTGCATAGCATCTTTTCCAGATAAATCTGCACTAGAGTCTTGTTCAGCAAATCCATTTTTAATAGCTTGTTCTAATGTTTCTTTGAAACTGATCTTATTTTCGTACATTTTTGAAATAATATAGTTAGTTGTGCCATTAAAAATTCCATAAATTGAATTAACCTTTGAGGGGTGAATACTATTCTCTATAGTTCTTATTACTGGCACAGCACCTAATACAGCAGCCTCAAAACCTAAAAATAAATTTGACTTATCAAAGCCCTCAAAAAACAAATTTGACTTTTCTGCTAATTGAGCCTTGTTTGCAGTAATTAGAGATATTTTATTTTTTAAACAAAACTTATATAGATCATTTATGTACTTTCCTGTACCCCCGATAGTTTCAATGATTAAGTCAGGTTTAAATTGGATTAAGCTCTTAAAATCGCCTACCCATTTGTATTTACTAATATTGATTATTCTTTTCTTTTTTTTATTTTTTGCGCCAATAGCAACTATTTGACATTTAGTATCATCTAAAATATAAGAATTTTTTTCTAATAGCTTTACTACATGAGAGCCTACTACTCCTAAACCTAAAACTGCTATTTTAATCTTGTTCATTTTGAGATTTTAAAATTTGTTCTTTTCTAATACTACTCTTTTCGTTGAATTCCTCTAATTCTTTTTTCTTTTCCATCAAATTTTTATCAAAATTCTCGAATGACCTTTCGCAAGAAATAGTAATTATCGATAGTAAAATGACAGAAAAAATAAATAAAAAATTATCTTTTAGAGAACTGAAAACTTCGTCTAGCTTTTTGCCTACCATACTTTTTTCGTTCTACTGTTCTAGAGTCTCTTGTTAAAAACCCATTTTTCTTTAAAACATCTTTAGTGTTTGGATCTATTTTTGTTAGAGCTCTGCTAAGTCCATGTTTGATAGCTCCAGCTTGACCAGATAAACCTCCACCTAATACTGTAACTCTAAGATCCACAGAATCTAATTTTTTTGCTACCTCTAATGGTTGGTTAATTATCATTCTTAGAGCTTTGTCAGGAAAATATTCATCAATATTTTTTTTATTAATTGTTATATTTCCTGTTCCATTAGAAACCCAAACTCTTGCAATAGACTCTTTACGTCTTCCAGTACTATAGACTTGATCAGACATTTATTTCGTTCTTTCTATTAATAGACTTAAAATCTAAGTTTTTTGGATTTTGAGACTCATGTGGATGATCAGCATCTCTATAAAGTTTTATATTATTTTTCATAAGGTCTCTAAATAAAGGAGAGTTTGGAAGCATTCCTTTTATTGCTTTTTTAATTATATCGTCAGATTTATTATTTTCTTTTAGTTTGTCGGGTGTAGTTTCTTTAATTCCACCAGGGTGGCCTGTGTGTTTGTAATATTTTTTGTCAGTGTTTTTATTACCTGAAAATTTTACTTTATCTGTGTTAATAATAATCACACCATCTCCGACTGGTAAATTAGGTGAATATTGTGGTTTGTTTTTACCTTTAAGAATTAAACTTACCCTTGAAGCTAGTCTTCCAACAGAAATATCAGTAGCATCAAGCAGATGCCATTCTTTTTGAAATTCAGATTTTTTTAAAGTAGTAGTCTTCACGATAGGGGGAATATAAGTAAAATCATTAAAAAATCAAGGATTATAGATAAAATTTTCTATATAAATTGATAATAAATACATATTTTGAACAAAATTCTCTTTTTTTGGTCGGGGGTACTGGACTTGAACCAGCGACCTCACGCCCCCCAGACGCGCACTCTACCAGACTGAGCTAACCCCCGATTATCTAGACTTTTTTAATAGTCCTAATAAATCCTTCAAATCAGAAACGATATTATCATCTAGTGATTTCATTTTAAGCTTTGATTTTGATAAATAATCATTGACACCCTCAAGGGTTAATTTTTGAACATCAAGTAAATATTTTATTTTTTTTAGAAGAAGTAAGTTCTCATAATCATATAATCTGTGTCCAGATTGAGTTCTAATAACTCTAAGTTTTTTAATTCTGCTCTCCCAAAATCTGATTGTGTGTTTCTGCTCTCCCAATAATTGAGATATATCATCAATATTGTAAAAATTTTTGTTCATAAGACTAATTTATTTGATTTTTTAAAACTTATAACTTTTCTTGATTTTATTAAATACTCCTCTTTAGTTTTTGGGTTTCTCCCTATCCTTTCTTTTTTTTTTTTTATTTTAAATGAGCCGATATTACTTATTGATAAATCAGAGACGATCATTTCATTGCTCCAAATTTCAAGAATTTTATCAATTTTTTTGTAAACTGTGGAGTATGCTAAACCAAATTCAATAGATACTTGCTTAGCTATTGTTTCTCTGGTTGCTTTATCTTGAGACATTTTTCTTGATCTCATTTAATAAATCAAAGTCAATACATTTTACACCAAACTCTATTGCATTCGCGAATGAATGTGAGTCAGCATTTCCGTGACTTTTTATTACGATACCGTTTACTCCTATAAACATTCCACCATTGTAGTTTCTAGGATCAATTAAATTTTTAAAGTCTTTGAAATTTTTTTTTAAAAGTGAAGATAGTATTTTTGAGTATGCGGAGGAATTAAGACTTTTTTTTAGAGAGTCAGTTATAAATTTAGATACCCCTTCAGCTGTTTTCAGCGCAATATTTCCAGAAAATCCATCAGTGACAATAACATGATTGTTTGTTGAGGTAATCTCATCAGCTTCAACAAATCCTTGATAATTTATTCTTTTATCACTCTTCATCAATTCATGTGTCTCTTGAATTAAATTATTACCTTTTAGCTCTTCTGATCCAATATTTAAAAGAGCTACTTTTGTCTCAATTTTTGGATAAAGAACTTTGTAATATGTACTGCCCATAACAGCGAAGTCTAAAAGATTTTCTGGGTTACACTCAGCATTTGCTCCCAAATCTAAAAAACATACCGGATGTTTCTCCGATGGAAAAAGTGAGGCTATTGCAGGTCTTGTAATATTTTCTATGGTTCTAAGATATACAGTTGAATAAGCCATCATTGCGCCAGTGTTTCCTGCAGAAATAGTTATTTGATTTTTGTTTTCTTTTAAATTTAAAATAGCATTTGACATAGAACTATTTCGATTATCCTTTTTTAAAGCGTCGCTTGGTTTCATATCTGGAGTAATAAAATTTTCAGATTGTATCCATTTAGAGTTATTAAATAGCTTTGGAAAAGATGTTTTAAATTTTTCATAAATATATTTATCAGAGTGTAAATTGAAGTTAATAGAAGGTTTTTTTGTTTGAGCTATTAATGCTCCCTCTAGAACTGATTGTGGAGCAAAGTCTCCGCCATGTAGGTCAAGGTTAATTATATATTTACTCATTAATGTTTATTATTGCTTTAAAGAAACTTATACCTTATTTGTTTTTATTGTGAATATTTTAAAAATACCTCTAATTAATGTGGCCTTATTAAGCTCGATAATTCTATTTTCTTGCTCTAAAGACACATATTTTTCTGGTATTTCAGAAATCAACTTTAATGAAATTAAAGAAAATTATCAAAATATTAATTACTCAAAAGATGATGTGCTAAAAATTATTGGTCCACCTTTGATAAAAGAAAACTCAAACAATTTGTGGATTTATAGAGCGGATAAAAAAACAGGAATTGCTGCTTTTAAACAAACAATTTACAACAAAACCATAAAACTTAAATTTGAAGATAATATTTTAAAGTTAGTTGAAGAAATTAACTTAAATTAAATAATATTCAAATGCACAACTATTGATAGTAAGAGAATTGAAACTATATTAGTAATTTTAATCATTGGATTAACAGCTGGACCAGCAGTATCCTTATAAGGATCGCCAACAGTATCTCCAGTAACAGAGGCTTTATGGGTTTCACTACCTTTGCCTCCTAAGTTACCATCTTCAATATATTTTTTTGCATTATCCCATGCGCCACCACCTGCGGTCATCGAGATAGCTACAAAGAAACCGGTAATAATAACTCCTATTAAAAGAGCTCCAAGTGCTTGAAAAGCAGTATTGACACTACCTGTAAGGGAATAAACGCCAAAGAAAATAATTACTGGCGAAAGCACAGGTAATAAAGATGGAATAATCATCTCTTTAATGGCTGCTTTTGTGAGTATATCAACACACTTACCATAGTCAGGTTTTTCTTTTCCAGACATTATGCCTTTTTTTTCTTTAAACTGTTGTCTAACCTCTAAAACAACTGAACCGGCTGCTCTTCCTACTGCAGTCATGCTTAAAGCGCTAAATAAAAAAGGTAATAGTCCACCTAATAGTAAACCAATTATCACATAAGGTTCTGATAAATCAAAAGATACATTAAAAGCATTGTTACCTGTTTCTTGATTAAAGAATTTTAGGTCTTCAGTGTAAGCAGCAAATAAAACTAATGCACCCAATCCAGCCGATCCAATAGCGTAACCTTTGGTGACAGCTTTTGTAGTATTTCCAACAGCATCTAGCGCATCTGTTCTTTCTCTAACTCTCTTATTCAAACCTGACATTTCAGCGATACCGCCTGCATTATCTGTAACGGGTCCATACGCATCTAAAGCAACTACCATACCGGCAAGAGCCAACATTGAGGTAACTGCGATTGCGATGCCAAAAAGTCCAGCGGTTGAGAAAGTTAGACCTATTCCAGCACAGATTATCAGTACAGGTATTGCTGTAGACTCCATCCCCATAGCTAGTCCTTGAATAATATTAGTTGCATGACCAGTTTGAGATGCTTCAGCAACGCTTTTCACAGGTCTATACTCAGTACTCGTGTAATATTCTGTGATAAAAACAAGTGCCAAAGTAATTACTAATCCGTAAACCGCACAAAGGAATAAATCCATTCCGTTATACCATTTATTACCTAATTGGAAAAATTGATCAAAGCCAATTGAATATTGAGTTATAAGTGCAAATAAAATTACAGAAATAAATAATGTCATGAAAAACCCTTTATACAATGCTCCCATAATTGAAGATTTAGGAGTGGAGATTGATACAAACTTCGAACCAATAATAGATGCTAAAATACTTGAGCCTGCAATTAATAACGGATAAATGGTTAGTTCGCTAACAGTTCCTTGAAAGATTATAGCTAAAACCATTGTTGCTACAATTGAAACAACATAAGTTTCGAATAAGTCTGCAGCCATACCTGCACAGTCTCCAACGTTATCTCCTACGTTATCTGCTATCACAGCAGGATTTCTTGGGTCATCCTCAGGAATATTTTTTTCTACTTTTCCAACCAGATCAGCTCCAACGTCTGCGCCTTTTGTAAAAATTCCCCCACCCAGTCTTGCAAATATGGAAATTAATGAAGATCCAAAACCAAGAGCGACTAACGGTTCTATAAGCTCTCTTCCTGTTCTTTCAAATCCAAAATATAATATCATAAAATACCCTGCTATACCTGCTAGAGCCAGACCTACAACCAACAATCCTGTGACTGCTCCGGCGTTGAAAGCAACATAAAGACCTTTTTTTAAAGATGAACTTGCAGCTTGAGCTGTTATAACATTTGCTCTTACTGAAACGTTCATACCGATATATCCAGCAAGGCCTGATAAAACTGCACCAATCAGAAAACCTACGGGAACATCATAGATATGTTTAAATGGTATTAAAAAGAATGCAAAGAATATTACAATACCAACAATTGCTATGGTTGTGTATTGACGGTTAAGATAAGCTTTAGCTCCCTCTTGAATAGCACTAGAAATTGCTACCATTCTTTTAGTGCCTTTAGGTAAACTTAGAATTTTATTAGTTGTAAATATTCCGAAAGCAATCGCTGCAATTGCAGCAAATATTACTATTTGCAAGAACTGTATTTGAGACATGGTAAGTTGTTAATCTATTTTAATTTTATTTTCAAGGTGCTTTTTTAGAGGCATCATCTAACAAATAATTGAAGTATTTTACCTCTTCTTGAGTAAGAAAATCCTTGGAAAGCTTGATATATTCGCTCATTAGTATCTTTTTTTTCTTTTTGTTTAAAAGATACTCAGAGCAAAAGGCGTAAAGAAGGAAAACAGTTATTTTGTTGGTTTTTTCAATAATCTTAGAATCTATAAGTCCTTTAATTTTTTCTAAATTAGAATTAAAGCTCTCGTTTAATGAGAGTAATTTTTTTTTGTTAAAAGGTCTTTTTTTGATATTTTGTTTTATAAATTCATCTAACTCAAAGTCAGTTGAATAATTTCTTTGAAATATAAACTGAAAGAAAAATAATCTAGTATTTTTGTTTAAATTAAGCATTCAATCATTTTAACCATAGCATAAGCAGCCTCTGTGCCTTTATTTTTTGATTTAGATCTTTTGATTGCTTGAGACTTAGAATAAGCATTTATTATACCATTAGATATGAGTGTATTTTTATTTTGATTTACGATATCTAAAAGTACTTTTCCAACAGAGTCAGATATAACTTCAAAATGATATGTTTCGCCTTTAATAACACAACCTAGGGCAATAAATAAATTGAAGTTATTTGGTTTAATTTTCCATTTTATCATTTGAGGAATCTCATAAACACCAGGAACAGTTAAAATTTCATATTTAAGTTTACTCTGTTCTAAAATCTCAATACAGGACTGTGTCAGTGGATTAGTAATTTCTTTGTAATAATCAGCAACTACTATTTTAATTTTTAATTTTTTCATAGGCTCTCTATTTTATTTACGCTTAATCCATAAATGCCAAGGTCTAAATCCTCTCCTAGTGAATTAGATAATACAGAAATATTATTAATAGAGAAATTTTTTAGAATTTGTGCTCCCAGACCATAATATTTTACCTTTTCATCATTTGATAACTTTCCTAGATCTCCCAATATAGGATTGTTGATTAGTACAATAATTCCAGATCCATGAGATTTTATTTTTTCAATTGAAGCATGTAAGTCTTTTGTTTTAGGATTATTAAAATTCATAATTATGTCATCGAAACCCTGAACAGGATGAACTCTTGTCATTACGCTCTCTTGTTTGGATAAATCTCCTATGTGTAATGTTGCATGATGTAATCCATCAATAGTGTTTTCAAAAACATTAAATTCAAAGATATCAGAATAAATATT
The DNA here is from genome assembly GCA_902523135.1 of uncultured Alphaproteobacteria bacterium. Lineage (GTDB taxonomy): Bacteria > Pseudomonadota > Alphaproteobacteria > HIMB59 > HIMB59 > HIMB59. Next base: position 14,554 of record CABYYB010000004.1, on the reverse strand, counting down.
TTTAATCTGATGTTGCTTTTCAGTAATTTTTTTTATGAGTAAATCGTTTTTAATTCTATATGCGATAAGATCTTGAATTGTCCCTATATTGATAGAATGTTTTTTTGCATAAGGTATCAGGTCTGGAACCCTAGCCATAGTACCGTCATCATTCATTATTTCACAAATTACTGCAGAGTCATTTAATCCAGCTAATCTTGAAATATCTACAGCCGCCTCCGTATGCCCTGCTCTTGTTAAAACTCCACCATCCCAAGCAATTAATGGAAATACATGACCGGGGCTAACAATATCACCCGATTTAAAATTTGGATTTATAGCAGCTTTTACTGTTTCTGCTCTATCAAATGCAGAAATACCTGTGGTTATATTAGTGCTTGACTCTATTGAGACAGTGAATGCAGTGGTCTTTTTTTTCCAATTATTGGGATTCATCAATGGAAGCTTTAACTCTTTTGCTCTCGTCTCAGAGATAGATAAGCAAATTAAACCTCTTCCATAAGTCGCCATAAAATTAATGTGTTCCGGCTTACACAGAGATGCAGGTATAATTAAATCACCCTCATTCTCTCTATCCTCGCTATCAACTAAAATATACATCTTACCATTACGGGCATCGCTAATTATATTTTCAATATTTGTAAAATCTGACATTAATTTAATAACCTATGATTTTGAGGAGTGAGCGTATCTTGCTAGCATATCGACTTCAAGATTTAAAATTTCATTTTTCTTATATGTATGAATATCAGTATATTTGTACGTATGAGGTATGATCATACAATGACATTTATTTGACTTAACTTCATTTATTGTAAGTGAAATACCATTTAGAGAAATGGAACCTTTTTGGACAATAAATTTTTTAAGATTTTTTGGGAACTTAAAAGATAAAAACCAACTACTTCCAACTTTATATAATTCTTCAACAGAACAAGTGGTATCAATGTGACCAAAAACAAAATGACCAGAGATCTCATCACCAACTTTTAAAGATTTTTCTAAGTTTATTTTTTTTCCAACTTTCCAATATTTAGCATTTGTTTTGTTCAAAGTTTCATATGAAATATCAGCTTTAAAGGTATTTTTATTTTTTGATGTTACAGTTAAACAAATACCAGAACAACATATTGAAGAACCTAGCTTATAACCTTTTAAAGAGGAATGAATTTCAACTACCAAAGATTTTTCTTCTCTAGATAGTTTTTTAATTTTACCTTGAGATTGAATTATTCCACTAAACATTAATCTACAAATTTATAAATTGTATCCTGTCCGTATTGATAAGAGGATTTTAATTTAAAATTATTTTTTAACGATTTCATTGATAAAAAGTATTTTTTACTAGATTTTTTTATAATCATATTTGATTGGCAGACTATAATCTCATCAAACAAATTACAATTAAGAAAATATTTAAAAGTCCTAATTCCTCCTTCAATTAGAATAGATTGAACTTGTAAATTTCTAAATAAAGAAAAATCCTCATTTAATAATTTTTTGTAATCAACATTAAGTGACAAGCAATTTTTAATTTTATTTTTTTTATTTGAGAAAATGATTTTTTGTATGTTTTTTTCAACCCCTTGTAATCTACAAGTTAATTTTGGTTTATCATCCAATAATGTGTTCATGCCGACAGCAATAGCATCGTGTGATAATCTCAAACGATGCATAAAATATTGAGTTTGTTCAGAGGTAATATTCTTAATTGTTGGGCTTTTACTAAAACCGTTTTTGGATATTGCAATTTTGAGAGTAATAAAAGGCCTATTTAATGTCTGGTGAGTGTAAAAATATTTATTAATTTTTTGAAATTTATCTAAAGATTTTGATGAATGAATTACTTTAATATTTTGCTGCTTTAAAAATTTGATCCCCTTTCCTTTTATTTTTGGGTTTGGATCTAATGAACTTATAAAAACTTTTTTTATTCCAGCATTGGCAATTGCTTTTGCACAACAGCTATTATTTTTAAAACAAGGTTCTAAACTAATATACATAACGGTTTTATTATTTATTTTATTTTGAGGTAATTTATTTAAGGCGTTAATTTCCGCATGAGGTCTGCCATTTTTTGATGTTAAACCATAGCTTAGAACAATTCCTTTTGGAGATTTAGAGTAGTCTACAATCATACAAGCTACTGAAGGGTTTTTTCCAGTTAATCCAATATTTTTTATTGATAAATTATTTACACTTTGTAAATAATTTTGATGAATTGCACTTAACAAATCTTATTTTTTATCTATTTTTTCTAAGAATTGCTCAAAATCTTTTGTTTCTCTGAAGTCTCTGTAAACAGAAGCAAATCTGACATAGCCAACTTTATCTAATGTAAATAAACCTTGCATAACCATTTCGCCAATTGTATTAGTGCTGACTTCATTTTCACCCATACCTTCAAGGTCTCTGACTATTTTTGAAATTAATTTTTCTTTTGTGTCAATATCTACAGGTCTTTTTCTTAAAGCCAATTCAACAGATTTGGCAATTTTATCTCTATCAAAAATGGATTTTTCCCCATTTTTTTTGACTACTAAAAATTCTCTAAATTGTACTCTTTCAAATGTAGTGAACCTCTCTTTTCTCTCACATCCACAGAGACGTCTTCTTCTAATAACACCGCCATCTTCTGTAGGTCTAGAGTCTAAAACAGATGTTTCCTTCTCCTTGCAAAAGGGGCACTTCATATTTATTTATAGATTGGAAAATTAGAGCAGAGCTCAGTAACATCTTTGAGAATTGAGCTTTCGGTCATCGAAATATCTGCATTAGATGAAGATAGTGCATTTATAATTGTTGAAATTTTTTCACCGATAAATTTGAACTCTTCCTCTTTAAAACCTCTTGTAGTAGCAGCTGGTGATCCTAATCTGATACCTGAAGTGATAGTTGGAGGGTTTGGATCATTTGCAACACCATTTTTGTTACAAGTCATTCCAGCTCTCTCTAAACTCTCTTCTGCATCTTTACCTGTTACATTTTTTGATCTTAAATCTACTAAAACCATATGAGAGTCTGTTCCACCTGTGACAATATCTATTCCGTTAGACATGAGAACTTCACCAAGAATTGATGCGTTCTTTTTTACTTGTTGAATGTATGTTTTAAACTCTGGTTGAAGGGCTTCTCCAAAAGCAACAGCTTTAGCTGCAATTACATGCATAAGTGGCCCACCTTGCAAACCAGGAAAAACAGAACTATTAAATTTCTTTCCAAGGTCTAAATCATTTGAAAGTATCATACCCCCTCTTGGGCCTCTAATAGTCTTGTGAGTTGTAGATGTAACCACATGTGCGTGTGGCAATGGATCTGGGTATTCTTTGGCAGCAACCAAACCTGAGTAGTGTGCCATATCAACTAGTAAATAAGCTTCAATTTTATCTGCTATCTCTCTAAATTTTTTAAAATCGATATTTCTTGGGTAAGCTGAACCACCAGCAATAATCAAGGTCGGTTTATGTTCAATAGCTAATCTTTCTACTTCGTCATAATCTATTAAAGAAGTTTCTGGATTTATGCCATACTGAACAGCATTAAAATATTTTCCAGATTGATTTGGTCTCGAACCATGTGTTAAGTGACCACCAGCATCTAAAGACATTCCTAAAATAGTGTCGCCCGGTTTAATCAGTGCTAAAAATACAGCTTGGTTAGCTTGTGCGCCCGAGTGAGGTTGAACATTAGCATAACTGCATCCATACAATTGTTTCAAACGATCAATTGCTAAATTTTCAGCTATATCTACGAATTCACAACCACCATAGTATCTTTTAGCACTATAACCCTCGGCATACTTATTAGTCATGATGGAGCCTTGTGCTTCAAGCACAGCTTTAGAGACAATATTCTCAGAAGCAATTAATTCAATTTGGTTCTGTTGCCTTGAAAGTTCTTTTGAAATACTCTGATATAGATCTTTATCTGCATGTTCTAGATTACTAGAAAAAAAATTCTCACTAAGTGTCATAGTTGCGATATTCTCCTTAAATGTCTCCCTTTGTCAAATTCTGTTTTAAAATAGGCGTTGAGCATAGCAAAAATATTTTTTTTTACAAAAGGTCTTCCTTTTAAACATATAACATTACTATTATTGTGTTTTCTGGTCATTTTTGCTGTTTGTGCATTATGACAAAGCGATGCTCTTATGTGCTTATGTCTATTAGCACTAATACTTACTCCTATTCCTGATCCACAGATCAAGATACCCATGCTTGATTTATTGATATTTTTACATAATTTTTTTGCAAATTTTGGATAATCTACAGATTTATCTGAATTAGTGCCTAAATCGAAGTAATTAAATTTTTTTTTAGCCAAATATTCTTCAATAATAAATGATTTTAATCTAAAACCCGCATGATCAGAGGCTATATAAATAGTTTTATATTTTCCTGGTAATTTCATCTCTAGAAAAAGGTAAATTAATATTTAAATTAATCAATACTCTGTTAACGATTCTGCTCATAAAATCAAAAAAAACCAACTGATGATCTTTATTATCTTTCAAATGTTCATAAATAAGCTCATAAGTTTTCAAATTACTTTTGTCGTGGAAATTAAAAATTTTTTTTAAAACACTCTCATTCAAATCAGGTTGATAACCTGAAGCTTTTAAAATTTCAAGCTCTAATAATAATAGCTCTGGAAGGTAATTAGATCTTTCATTCAATTTAGAGATCAATAACAAATAATAATTTACAACATTAGTATTTTGGTCAGCTAAAAATAATAATTTATTAATTAAAAAACAAAAATAATCAATTGTCTTTAACTCATATTTTGAAAACAAAAACCATTTAAATGTATTTATAGATGTTGAGGAAAGGCAAACATTATTATTATCAAATTCAATATCATTAAGTGATCCCTTAACATATATAGAATTTTTTTTTTTTGATTTTCCTCCAAAAACTACTAGAGATTTTTGTCCATACTCAGAGGAGTAAACTGAAATACTTAAATGATTTTCTTTGAAATTTTCTACTTTCGTTATTATGGCCTCAGTTTTGTACAATAGATTATTTACTAAATTTATTGATGATCTTAATCATTTTTTTTGCTGCTAAAATTTCGGCTTTTTGTTTTGAAACTCCCTGTGCTTCTACTGCATTGCCCTTAATTTTCAATGATACTAAAAATTTAGGTTTATGTTTTGTACCAGCCTCCTCAATTAATTTATAAAGAGGAATTGTCTTAAATTTCTTTTGACAATATTCTTGTATAAATGTTTTAGGATCTTTTTGTGGAAGAATATCTAATTCATTTTGCCATAATTCCATTATTAATTTTTTTGAAAATACTAAACCTTTTCTTGTGTAAACAAATCCGATGAGAGACTCTAATGCATCAGCGTATATAGAATTTTTACTTGAGTTGGGATCAAGTTGATGTTTAAAAATTTCTTCTAAATTATTTTTTCTGAATATTTTGGCTAAAGTGTTAGTATTAACAAGATGAATAAATCTTCTTGAAATCTCATCTAAAGTATTATGTGAGAAAGTAATTATTAAATATTCTGAAATTACTAAGCCTAAAACTCTATCTCCTAAAAACTCATATTTTTGAAAAGGTTTATCAGAATTTTTTTTTGATTTTTCAAAACTATCGTGTTCTATGCTTTTATTGAAACCCTCAAGGCTTTTAATTGTTTTGAAAATTTGTGTCTTATTCAAAATATTTATTTGATAACTTTGAATAGCCTATCATATCTGATATGAAAGGGTAAATTCCAAAATTTTGATAGAGAAAAATCTGTGTCAACTGAGAACCAAATAAACCAAACTTTGCCAACTATATTAACTTTTGGCACAAATCCAACTCCACTTAAAATTCTACTATCTGATGAGTTGTCTCTATTGTCACCCATAAAAAAGAATTTATCTTTTGGGATTTCGTACTCAGGAGTATAATCAAGTGGTCCATCATTCGTGATATTTAATATCCTATATTCATTTTCAATTAACTGCTGAATATCATTACCGTATTGATCATCATAAAAAAATCCATCCTCTGCCTGATCTAACACTTCAAAATCAGTTGAATTTTGAGTCTTTAGATAAATTTTGCCATTTATAACTTTTATTTTCTCTCCTGGTAGCCCAACCAATCTTTTCACATAATTGATATTTTCTTGTCCAGGGAGTTTAAAAACAATTATATCCCCTCTTTCAGGGTTACTTTCAAAGATTTTTCCTTTGAACGGAGGAAGTCCAAAAGGAAATGAGTATCTTGAGTATCCATAATCCCACTTAGATACAAATAGAAAGTCGCCAACCAATAAGTTTGGCTTCATTGATCCAGAAGGAATTTTAAATGGCTCAATAGCAAAAGTTCTAATTACCCCCGCAATGATTAAAGCCCAAAAAAGCGCTTTAAAATTATTAATTATAGATGATTTAACTTTGCTCAATAATTACCGACGCAATCGAATATAATTTTGTATCTGTTAGGCTAACATGAATAACATATTTTCCAAAAGTATCATTTAAATAACTTTCAAGTTTGTTTTTAAAAGAAATGACTGGTTTTCCTAATTTATTTCGACTAACCACAATATTATTTGGGTAACATGGAGATCTAAAACCCATACCTATACTTTTGGAAAAAGCCTCTTTTATTGCAAAATTATTTGCTAATAAGTTTTTATTAATTGTTTTGAATTGATCATTCAAAAAATATTTGGATATGAAATTTTTCTTATATTTAGCATAGATATTATTTACTCTGTCTATCTCAACTAAATCTATGCCATGACCAATTATCATTTTTTTATTAGATTTCTAAAAGTATTTATAGTCTTAATTAGTGAAATAAATATTGCTTCAGATATTATAAAATGACCAACGTGAACGGTATCAACATATTTTCTTTTTTTTATAAACTTAATATTTTTAAAATTTAAACCATGCCCTACATTTACAATTAATTTTTTAAAGTGAGCATACTCAATCATTTCATTTATTTGATTGATTGTAGATTTTCTAATAATTTTTTTATCTAAATTGCCCGTGTGTAGTTCTACTGTATCAAAACCTAAATTTTTAGCTAAATTAATCATTTTTTTTGTTGGGTTTATAAAGGCACTTAATTGTATATTCTTTTTTCTAGAAATTTTTAATAATTTTTTTAATTTTGCTTGTGATATTTTATTTAAATTAAGGCCACCCTCTGTTGTAATTTCATTTCTTTTTTCGGGAACAATGCAAATAAATTTTGGACTAATCTTGTTAGCTATTTTTATCATCTCTTCTGTAAGAGCCATTTCAAGGTTAATAGGAATTTTAGAATATTTTTTTAATTCTAAGAGATCTTTATCATTTATGTGCCGCCTATCTTCTCTCAGATGAACAGTTAGTGTATCGATATTTGCTTCTTGACAAACTTTCAATGCTCTAAGTAAGTTTGGATTATTTTGACCCCTAGCATTACGAAGCGTAGCTATATGATCTATATTTACACCTAATTTCATTAATAATTAATTGACTGTCTTTTAACTTTATCAACTTGGCTTAAAGTTTTCATTTCGGCAAGAACAAATTTTAGTTTATCTGAACTTTCAATACTTATATCAATGATAAATGTATAAACTTTTTTAGTTCTATTAGCGATACGAATGTTTTCTATATTAATTTCATGTTTATCAAAGATTGATGTAATACTAAATAGTGCTCCTGGTTGGTTTTTGATAACTATCTCTATTCTTGAGTTAAATTCAGATTGACTTTCTCCCTCTCCCCATTCAGATTTATAAAAATTATCTTTGTGGTAATAGCCTAAACTATCACAAATTGTATTATGTACTACTAAACCTCGACCATATGACATTATTGAAATAATACTATCCCCCTTTATTGGAGAACAACAAGTTGCATAATTAACAGCAATACCATTTTCATATTTCAAAACATCTACTCTTTCTTCGTCATCATTAGATTGAAAAATTTTTTTAACAATATTATTTTCCAATTCTTTAAACAATTTATCAAGTTCAGCTCTGGATAAAAAACCTCTTCCAACATTTTCAAAAAGTTTATTTTTAAATTTGAAATCAGTTTTGCTTAAAATTTTGTTGAAAGTGCTTTCATCTGCAGCAATGTTTTTAGACTTTGATATATAATTTAAAATGTCTTTACCTAATATTTCAAACTCTCTTCTTCTTTTTGACCTAAAAAAATACCTTATTTTTTCTTTTACTTTTTCTTTTTTTACAAATCTAATCCACAAGGGAGAAATAGTTGTACTTTCATTAAGAATTATCTCAACTTGATCTCCATTATTGAGTTTTGTGCTTAATGGTGACTCTTGTCCATTAACTATTGCTCCAGCACATCTATCACCGATATCTGTATGAATGGTATACGCATAGTCAACTGGGGTAGAGTCAAGTGGAAGTGTAAATAATTCTCCTTTAGGAGAGAAAACATAAATTTGTTCATCAAAAAATTGTTGTGAAGTTTTGTTAAGGATGAGATGTTGTTCATTTTTTTCCTCAACATAGTTGACAGCATCTCTTAACCAAGCATAGACACCCTCGCTTTGACTATCTTTATTTAAATATTTATATCTCCAATGTGCAGCAATGCCATTTTCAGCTATCATATGCATAGCCCTTGATCTTATTTGTACTTCAAATATTTTTTTTTGAAAAATAAGATCAGAATGTATCGATCTATATCCATTGGGTTTTGGACTAGATATATAATCTTTTGTTCTTCCAACTTTTGCAGAAAAATTTCTGTGAATAATACCCAGAACTCTGTAACAATCTCTTGTTGATTTAGTAATAATCCTGACAGCAGCTATATCAGATATAGAATTTAAATCTGTATTTTTCTTATTAATTTTTTTCCAAATAGAGTAAGGATTTTTTTTTCGGTAGTGTATTTCAGCATCAATATCGGACTTGGAAAGTTGCTTTTTCATTAAATCCTCAAGATCGATAAATGAACTCTCTAAGTTTTTGAAGGTATTATCTATTTTGTCATTAATCCTGTTAAAAATATCTGGATGTAAATTTTTAAAAGATATATTTTCTAAAATTGATTTCCAATTTTCAAATCCTAATCTTTGAGCTAGAGGAGCGTAAATCAATAAAGTTTCGTTGCTTACTCTTTTTCTTTTTTCAACATCTTTAAAATAATGAATAGTTTTTATATTATGAAGTCTGTCCGCTAATTTTATAATTAAAACTCTTATATCTTTGGCAGTAGAAATTAGAAGTTTTCTGAAATTTTCAGCCTCCTTTTCTGATCTTGTAGTTTTTTTTTCTTCCAAAAAATCAATTTTAGTCAAACCATCAACAAGGCCAGATATTGCGTCACCAAAATTTTTCTTTAATTCATCTTTAGAAAATTCGGTATCTTCAATAACATCATGTAGCAAACCAGTTATTACAGTTTCAGTGTCTAATTTTAATTCAATAAGTGATTTACAAACTTCATATGGATGAATTATATATGGATCTCCAGAGGCACGATATTGATCCTTATGCGAGTTTTCAGCAACCTCAATAGCTTTTACAAATAGATCCTCTCTAAAATTTTTGTCATATGACTCTAATGCGGATTTAAACTCGCTGTAACTATTATTGAAATAGCTGGTTTGAAACATCAGCTAAAATAATAAACTAAATATAACTTTTAATCTTCAAGAAGATGATCTTCGTTTTCTTCTTCTTTCTCTTGAACTAATTGGTAACTCTTAATAATGTCTTCTTTGACATCTCCAACACTAATTTTTTCATCAGCAATTTCTCTAAGAGCTATAACAGTACTTTTATCATTATCTAGTGGAACTTGGGCTTCATTGCCTGAATTAAGAACCTTTGCTCTATGAGATGCCAGTAAAACTAAATCGAAGAGGCTATCAACGTTTTTTGTGCAATCTTCTACTGTAACTCTTGCCATTTGAGGTTTATATGAAAAACTGAGTGAAAATTCAAGTAAATTTTTATTTTTTTAAGATTCTTTGTCTTTTGCGATCCCACTCTCTTTGCTTAATTGTCTCTCTTTTGTCAAATTTCTTTTTACCGACACCTACTCCAAATTTTACCTTAGCCAAACCTTTTTCATTAAAGAAAATCTCCATAGGAACCGCTGTAAAACCTTTTGTGGTCAACATGCCTAAGATCTTCTTTATCTCTCTTTTATTAAGTAAAAGTTTTTTAACAGATCTTGTTTTCTTTTTGAGGTCAAAATTCTTATTTCTTGTAATAATTTCAAAATTATTGATATAAATTTCACCTTTTTGTTCATTAATAAAACTTGACTGAATAGAGGCTTTTCCACTTCGAAGTGGTTTAACTTCATTGCTTTCAAGTACTATTCCAGCGATATAAGTCTCTTTGATTTCATAATCAAATTTTGCTCTACGATTTTGAATAGACAATTAAATAAAATTCAAATCTTTAATTATTTTTTTTATTTGCTTTTTTGTATTAGAGCTTAGTTCATACAATGGCTCTCTAATGTCAGCTTTACATTTACTCATTAAAGAAAGAGCATACTTAGCTGGTGTAGGGTTGGGTTCAGTAAATAATATTTTTGACAATGGGGCTAATTTTAAATTTACTTTATCAAACTCTTTATAATTCTTTTTTTGCCAATGATTGTGGAGCATAGATGTAAGTTTAGGAGCAACGTTAGCTGTAACTGATATACAACCATGACCACCTTGAGCTAAAAAACCAGCTATAGTTCCATCTTCACCTGATAAATAGTTAAAGTCTTTTTTCATAAAGGTTCTCATAATTAAAGGTCTGGACATATCATTAGAAGCATCTTTTATACCTACGATGTTTGATATTTTATTAAGTTGCATAAAGCTATCGTAAGACAGATCTACAATTGACCTTCCTGGAATATTGTAAATAAGCTGTTTTAAAGGTGAAACTTTTGCAATTTTTTTAAAATGATTAATCAAGCCTAATTGGTTAGGTTTGTTATAATATGGTGTAACAACCAATCCATAATTTGCTCCAGCTTTATAAGCGTGTTTAGTAAATTCTATTGCCTCTTTGGTAGAATTAGACCCTGTTCCTGCGATTACAGGAATTTTTTTTGAAGCAACTTTGATTGCGAACTCAACCAATTTCATATGTTCATCGTGAGATAGAGTTGGGGACTCACCCGTAGTGCCACAAACCGTGACTCCAGAAATTCCATTTTTAATTTGCCAATTTAGTAGATTTTCAAAAGAGTCATAATCAACCTCACCATTTGAAAAGGGTGTAATAATTGCTGGTATAGATCCTTTTAACATTCCTATTTTGTACTACTTTTTTGATAATATATATATATTTTTTATGAATGTTTAATATTTCTATAATAATCCCTGTCTATAATGAAGAAAAAACAATTTTAGAAATTTTAAAGAAAATTAACAAACAAAAAATCAAAGATGTAAAATTTGAAATTATTGTTATTAACGATGGATCAAATGATAACACACTGAGCATACTTAAAAGCAACGCAAAATATTACAATAAATTAATTAATAGGTCACTATCTGGAGGTAAGGGGGCAGCAATTTTAGAAGGTATGAATTCAGCTAAAGGAGAATATTATTTATTTCAAGATGCTGATTTAGAGTATGATCCAAATGACTATGAAGTTTTGATTGAGCCTGTTAAAAAGTTTAATGCAGATTTAGTAATAGGTAGTAGATTAAATGGTCCTAAAATTACAAGAACAAGCTACTTTTATCATAAGTTAGGAAATATATTCATAACTCTATTATTTAATATCTTTTATAATACTTCTTTTACAGATATTTACTCCTGCTATTTATTGATTAATAAGAAATCGATAAATTTAAAAACCATAACAACTAAAGGATGGGAACAACAAGCAGAGATTTTATCACAAGTTGTTTTAAAAAGTAATTTACATTTTGAAGTTCCGATTAATTATTATGGAAGAACATATGGGGAAGGAAAAAAGATAAGACCAATTCATGTATTCAAAGTTATTTACACAATAATCTATAAAAGATTTTTTTAAAAAATTATCAATTTAATTATATTCAAGTATATAATTTAATAAGTTAAATCACTCTTTTAAAAAGAAATGAATTTGTCTTTTTTGCTATATTGAAACTAACATTATTGTATGACTTGTTTATAATACTTTTATAGAATTCTTCTAATAAATTATCCATTGGCTTAGGCTCATTCTTTTGAATCAATTTTTTGTCTTTATACAATAAATTGTTTTCAAGAATTATTCTTTCATTATTTTTAAGAAAAACAGATATTTTATTTTTTCTATTCTTGAAACCATTACCTACTTTGATGAAAGCCTTTTGTCCATTTGAAAAAATGAATAAAAATTTTATTATTAATATCTCTATATTATTTTTTTTCTCTATTAATTTTTTGGAGTAATGAAATTTAACTATTTTTGATTTAAACAAATTTAGAGTCACGCCGATAGAATGTGGGGCCCAATCTAATATTGGAGATAAATTTTTCCTAAATGGTCCAAAATTTCCATCTTGAATAAAAATACTTTTAACTTGAGATGGTTTAAAACTTTTCTTAAACTTTTTAAATGATGTTGAAAATAAATGATAATGATTTACGTAAATTATTTGATTTTTATTTTTGTATTTCATTATATTTTTAAGTTCAAATTTATTAATACATAGAGGTTTTTCAACTATAACAGGGATATTTAGTTTTAATATTTCAATTAAAATTTTATTTTGTTTACTTGACGGAGTTGCAACTATTAGTCCATCATATTTAGTTTTAAGATTATAAAACAAGCTATTTAACTTATTTGTTTTATAACCTGTTTTTATAATAGGGGTTAAATCACTAACTTTAATTGATTTATATCTTAATAATGTATTTTTGTAATTACTCCCCCATTTACCATTACCAATCAATCCAATTTTAATTATTTTTTACTCTCCTTTATAATACTTATTTGTCCAACTCAGAAATCTTTGAATTCCATCTTCAAGATCAACTGCTGGATGAAAATCAAGTTGAAGTCTTGCTTTTTTTATATCTGGGCATCTTCTCATTGGTTCGTCTGCTGGATAAGAGTCTGGATACTCTATCAAATCTTTTGAAGATTTATTTGAAGCTATTTTAATAAAGATATCTGCCAATTGATTAATTGTAATTTCTGGTTTTGGATTACCTATATTGTAGGGCTCTCCTGGTGAACCACTAGTAATAACTCTTAAAAAACCATCTATAGCATCAGTAATATAACAAAAAGTTCTTGTTTGATTTGCCGAACCATATAATTTTAGGTTTTCTTCAAGTTTAATTTTACTAGCAAAATTAGGCATTACTCTGTAATCATGCTCTTGCATGCCTGGACCGTATATATTAAATGGTCTTATTATGTTTGTATGAATTCCATGGTACCTATTATAAATATGGCACAATGTTTCTCCTAGCCTTTTGCTCTCATCGTAACATGCTCTTGGTCCAATCGTGCTAACGTTTCCTCTATAGCTCTCTTGAATAGGTATTTTTTCTGGATCAGGGTCTCCATAGATTTCGCTTGAGCTAAAAAAAATAAACCTACTTTTTGATTTTTTGGATAATTCTAATAAATTTCTAGAACCTATAACAGATACGTCAACTGTTTCTAATGGCTTTGATCTATAATAAAATGGGCTGGCAATACCGGCTGCATGAATAATATAGTCAAAATTTCTAAATTTTTTTACAAAAGAATTTTCACAAATATCTCCCTCTACAAAATTAATATTTTTATCACTTTCATCATCTTCGGTGCTTTTAACACTTGAGGAAATGAAATTATCTACTGCAGTAATAGAAATATTTGACTTATTAATTCTATTAGTTGCTTTAATTATTTCATTAAAATATCTCCCCAGAAATCCTTTAGATCCTGCAAGAAGTATTTTTTTTCCATTTAGAATATCTAATTGCTTTTGAGAACGCTCTAAGATTTCTTCAATATCTTTTTTTAAAAAAAATTTCATATAAATTTAATTTAATTTTTCAAATGGTACGGGTTTATAATATTCAATATTTTTTTGTTCAATTTTATTTTTTATTGAGTGAAAATATTCATATGCAAAAAGGATAATATGGCTTAAATCTTCATCAGGGTTATAGGGTACAATAGGTATATGTTTCCCTGGGCTGTATCTATTCGCTTTGAGTTCGCTATCATCAATTACATACTTAATTAAATTCTTATCAATATTTGCAAAATTTGTAATTGTTGCTAGCCTTGCTGGTGCACCATATCCTTTAATTGTAATATTTTGTTCTTTGAATTTTTTCAAATTTTTTATCAAATTATTTATTTCATTTTTAAAATTTTTGAATTTAATTTTTATAAAATTTTCAGAAATTAACTCTCTTTCTTTTTTTAACATAACTTCAACATTTTTAGTAACTTTAATGTTCTTTGACTTTTTTTTAATATAAACTCTTATTGATCCACCATGTGGCTTAATTAACTTTACATCAGTTATTTCCATACCATATAATGAAAAAATACTTCTTAAACTTGTAAGAGTGTAATAAAAAGGTCTATCAAAATAAAATCTTTCA
>CABYYB010000003.1:0-62474 GCA_902523135.1 uncultured Alphaproteobacteria bacterium | reverse complement strand
TAGAATTTACAATTAGCGAAGTTAATCAAAATGCAAATGAATTTGATATTATATTTGGAGAATTTAGAGATTTAGCTAAGTTAAGTTTAAATCAAAGTCAGGTACCTAATAAAGTTTTAAATTTTTATAATGACAATGAAATTGAAGTTATGGGAAATATATTCCCTTTAGATTTAGATACATTTATATTATTAAGCCAAGATGATTATGAAAAATTAAATTTTGAAGAATTTTCAGAATTATATAATCCAATAAAATATACACTGGGAATGAGCTTTAAAACTAAAGACGATATAATTAATTTAATAATATATCATCTGGAGCAACCCTCTATTAATGTAAAGAGTTTATCGTTTGAATTAACTGCAAATTTATTTTCAAAAACATATCAAAACCTTAACAAAAATATTGTTAATAATAACTTCCTAGAAGTTTTCAACTCTTATGAAAACTCAGAGAATGTTTATACGTTATTTAGTGATGGGATTTTACTCAATAAAAATATTGATTTTAGAAGTTTTCAGCTTTTTCCAAAGAGTAAATATATTTGGGATAGTGATGAGGGAGTTTTTAAAAAAAGCATAGATAGTAAACCTTTATCTTTTTATGGTTTTAGCGCTTATTTAAACAACTCTCAAGCTTCAGGGCTTTTGTGCTATCTAATTGATGAAGAGGTAAGGCTAAAGGCCTTTAGAGATTTTAATATCCAGTTAAGTCCGTTATCAATTAATGAAGTAAGAAGTATTGAAGATGATTTGCCTGACAATTACAAAAAGATTTTAGAAAATAAAAATAAAAATGTAATTATACCAAATTATTCCTTAGAAAATAAAAACTATGATTTATTTTCTGGTCTAATTTTTGGTAAATATAAATATGATAATATCATAGGCAATCAAGATTATTTAAATTGATAAAAGTATTGAAAAACTTAAGCAATCATCTAAATTCGACTAACAATTTTATCATGGCCTCGTGCTGGAATTGGTAGACAGTCTGGACTTAAAATCCAGTGGGATTTATTCCCGTGGCGGTTCGAGTCCGCCCGAGGCTACCAGTTTTTAATTAATGATCATTGTCGAAGTAACTTTTAAAATAGACCCTTCTTTAACAGAAGAAATACTAAGGGAAAAATTTATAGAGACAGCTCCAATTTACAAAACCACACCTGGTTTGATAAGAAAAAACTATATTTCAGATCTTAAAAACAATATTGCAGGAGGTATATATTGTTTTGATAATATGTTAAACGCACAAAGATGGTTTGATGATGAGAGGATTGAATGGATCACAAATAGATATTCGAAACCCAAGTTGAAATTTTATAAGAATTATGTCGTGGTGGACAATGAGTCTAAAAAAATTATTTCAGACGACAATCTGTAAATATGTATTGCTAATTAATAAATAGGCGGCGTCCTACTCTCCCAAGCCTTAAGACTAAGTACCATCGGCGCTGGAGGCCTTCACGACCGAGTTCGAAATGGGATCGGGTTTTTTCACTCCGCTATGACCGCCACAAACTTTTTATAACATTGTAGTTAAAACTTTTCGCTGTGTATTATAATTCAAGCATTGGATTATTAGTACTGGTTAGCTTCATGTGTTACCACACTTCCACACCCAGCCTATCAACGTGGTAGTCTTCCACGATCCTATAACGAAGCCTAGTTTTGAGGTTGGCTTCCCGCTTAGATGCTTTCAGCGGTTATCCATTCCGTACATAGCTACCCTACGATGCAGCTGGCGCTACAATAGGTACACCAGAGGTACGTCCACCCCGGTCCTCTCGTACTAAGGGCAGATCCTCTCAAGCTTCCACAACCATGGCAGATAGGGACCGAACTGTCTCACGACGTTCTAAACCCAGCTCGCGTACCGCTTTAATTGGCGAACAGCCAAACCCTTGGGACCTGCTTCAGCCCCAGGATGCGATGAGCCGACATCGAGGTGCCAAACCTCCCCGTCGATATGGACTCTTGGGAGAGATCAGCCTGTTATCCCCGGCGTACCTTTTATCCGTTGAGCGATGGCCCTTCCACGAAGTGCCACCGGATCACTATGACCGACTTTCGTCTCTGCTCGACTTGTGGGTCTCACAGTCAGGCAGGCTTATGCCATTGCACTCGACGAACGGTTTCCAAGCGTTCTGAGCCTACCATCGCGCGCCTCCGTTACTCTTTGGGAGGCGACCGCCCCAGTCAAACTGCCCACCATGCATGGTCCCAACACCGGATAACGGTGTATGGTTAGGCATCAAGGAACAGAAGAGTGGTATTTCACTAGTGACTCCAGAATGGCTAGCGCCACTCCTTCAAAGTCTCCCACCTATGCTACACATCTGTTCCCTAATACCAATACAAAGCTGCAGTAAAGGTGCACGGGGTCTTTCCGTCTAACCACGGTTACTCGGCATCTTAACCGAGAATTCAATTTCACTGAGTCTATGTTGGAGACAGTGGGGAAATCGTTACGCCATTCGTGCAGGTCGGAACTTACCCGACAAGGAATTTCGCTACCTTAGGACCGTTATAGTTACGGCCGCCGTTCACCGGGGCTTCAATTCAGGGCTTGCACCCCTCCTATTAACCTTCCGGCACCGGGCAGGCGTCACACCATATACGTCGTCTTTCGACTTTGCATAGTGCTATGTTTTTAGTAAACAGTCGCTACCCCCTCTTCTGTGCCACCCCCTACTGGTTGCCCAATAGCAGGTCACTTTTATCCCGAAGTTACAAGTGTAATTTGCCGAGTTCCTTCAACATAGTTCTCTCAAGCGCCTTGGTATTCTCTACCCTCCTACCTGTGTCGGTTTTGGTACGGTCTAATGCTGGAGCTATTTCCAGGGACAAATTCACTGCAAGCTCAATCCAGTAAGAGCTTACAATTTACTTCATCCGTCACTACCAGCTGGTGCAGGAATATTAACCTGCTTCCCATCGACTACGGCTTTCGCCCTCGCCTTAGGGGCCGACTAACCCTGCGCAGATTAGCTTTACGCAGGAAACCTTAGGATTTCGGCGGAAATGTCTTTCACATTTCTTATCGTTACTCATGTCAGCATTCGCACTTCTGATACCTCCAGCAATGCTTACGCATCACCTTTACAGGCTTACAGAACGCTCCGCTACCCAATTACAAAGTAATTGTCAAAGCTTCGGTAAATGATTTGAGCCCCGTTACATTTTCGGTGCAGGATCTCTTAATTAGACCAGTGAGCTGTTACGCTTTCTTTAAAGGATGGCTGCTTCTAAGCCAACCTCCTGGCTGTCTTGGAGTTCCCACTCCCTTTCACACTTAATCATTATTTGGGGACCTTAGCTGTTGATCTGGGCTGTTTCCCTCTCGTCCAAGGACCTTAGCACCCATGGACTGTCTGCCGTGCAGACTTATCGGTATTCGGAGTTTGATTAGGTTTGGTAGGAATTGCTTCCCCCTAGCCCATTCAGTGCTCTACCCCCGACAAGATTCACACGACGCACTACCTAAATAGTTTTCGCGGAGAACTAGCTATTTCCGAGTTTGGTTGGCCTTTCACCCCTAATCACAAGTCATCCCGTAGCTTTTCAACGCTAGTGGGTTCGGTCCTCCGGTGAATTTTACTTCACTTTCAACCTGCTCATGACTAGATCACTCGGTTTCGAGTCTAATCCCATTAACTAAATCGCCCTATTCAGACTCGCTTTCGCTTCGCCTACACCTATGTGGCTTAAGCTTGCTAATGAGATTAAGTCGCTGACCCATTATACAAAAGGTACGCTGTCACCTCATAAAGAGGCTCCAACTGCTTGTAAGCATCCGGTTTCAGGGTCTATTTCACTCCCCTGCTAGGGGTTCTTTTCGCCTTTCCCTCACGGTACTGGTTCACTATCGGTCATAAAGTAGTATTTAGGCTTAGGAAGTGGTCTTCCTATATTCAGACAGGATTTCACGTGTCCCGCCCTACTCATGTCTATTTTTTACTATCTACCCATACGAGGCTATCACTCACTATGGCCTGCCTTTCCATACAGTTCTGGTTTAGTAAAAAGTAGCACTGGCCTGATCCGCTTTCGCTCGCCACTACTAACGGAATATCTTTTCCTCTAGGTACTTAGATGTTTCAGTTCCCTAGGTTCGCCCTTATAAGCTATGAATTCACTTATAAGTAAGTTATTGGGTTTCCCCATTCGGAGATCTCGGATTAAGCTTATTGACAGCAAGTCCGAGCTTATCGCAGTCTGTCACGTCCTTCATCGCCTCTTTATGCCAAGGCATCCACCAAATGCTCTTACGCGCTTGAATTATTAACACACAGTGAAAAGTTTGTAGTTAATAACTTTTTGTAGTTATTTGTTGTTATATTAGTTGTTTAATTGACGAATAACTCGTGCAAGTCATTCGTCTGTGTTATCAGCTTACATATTTACGATTTTAAAAAGTTGGTGGAGGATAGCGGGATCGAACCGCTGACCTCCTGAATGCAAATCAGGCGCTCTCCCAGCTGAGCTAATCCCCCAACATTGTTGGTGGGCGAGGGAGGACTTGAACCTCCGACCTCACGCTTATCAAGCGCGCGCTCTAACCAACTGAGCTACACGCCCAATCAATGCTCTTTATCAACACATGTTGAAAAAAGCAAAACAAATAGACGGTGGTTACTTCGAACGTACACTTAGTTCAAAGTTTTTTTTCCTTTAGAAAGGAGGTGATCCAGCCGCAGGTTCCCCTACGGCTACCTTGTTACGACTTCACCCCAATCGCTGGCCGTACCGTGGGCAGCTGCCTCCCGAAGGTTAGCGCACTGACTTAAGATAAAACCAACTCTCATGGTGTGACGGGCGGTGTGTACAAGACCCGGGAACGTATTCACCGCGGCATGCTGATCCGCGATTACTAGCAATTCCAACTTCATGCACTCGAGTTGCAGAGTGCAATCCGAACTGAGATAACTTTTGGGGATTGGCTCCACCTCGCGGTATTGCGTCCCGTTGTAGTTACCATTGTAGCACGTGTGTAGCCCAGCGTGTAAGGGCCATGAGGACTTGACGTCATCCCCACCTTCCTCCGGCTTATCACCGGCAGTTTCGCTAGAGTCCTCAGCCGAACTGTTAGTAACTAACGATAAGGGTTGCGCTCGTTGCGGGACTTAACCCAACATCTCACGACACGAGCTGACGACAGCCATGCAGCACCTGTGCGAAAGCCAGCCGAACTGAAGGTTACCATTCTGTAACCGGCACTTTCCATGTCAAACGCTGGTAAGGTTCTTCGCGTTGCGTCGAATTAAACCACATGCTCCACTGCTTGTGCGGGTCCCCGTCAATTTATTTGAGTTTTAATCTTGCGACCGTACTCCCCAGGCGGGGTGCTTAACGCGTTAGCTACGACACCGAACAAAAGTCCGACGACTAGCACCCATCGTTTACTGCATGGACTACCGGGGTATCTAATCCCGTTTGCTACCCATGCCTTCGCATCTCAGCGTCAATATCAGTCCAGAAAATCGCCTTCGCCACTGGTGTTCCTTCCAATATCTACGAATTTCACCTCTACACTGGAAATTCCATTTTCCTCTCCTGAATTCCAGAACAGAAGTTTTAAAAGCAATTCCTAGGTTGAGCCCAGGGATTTCACTTCTAACTTTCTGTTCCGCCTACATGCGCTTTACGCCCAGTAATTCCGAACAACGCTAGGACCTTCCGTATTACCGCGGCTGCTGGCACGGAATTAGCCGGTCCTTCTTCTTCGGCTACTGTCATTATCCTCACCGATGAAAGAGTTTTACAACCCTAAGGCCTTCGTCACTCACGCTGCATTGCTGGATCAGGGTTGCCCCCATTGTCCAATATTCCCTACTGCTGCCTCCCGTAGGAGTCTGGGCCGTGTCTCAGTCCCAGTGTGGCTGATCGTCCTCTCAAACCAGCTAAAGATCGAAGCCTTGGTGAGCTTTTACCTCACCAACAAGCTAATCTTGCGCGGGCCAATCTTATAGCGATAAATCTTTCCCATTACTGGAGTATACGGTATTAGCTACAGTTTCCCGCAGTTATTCCGTACTATAAGGTATGTTCCCACGTGTTACTCACCCGTGCGCCACTAAGGACACCTAGCAAGCTAGGGCCTCCGTTCGACTTGCATGTATAAAGCATGCAGCAAGCGTTCGTTCTGAGCCATAATCAAACTCTTAAGTTGAATTACCTACTCATAAAAAACAAAGTTTTAAATTGACGTAGGTTAGACGCCAAAATAACGAGCTGTCATTTTTCTCAAATGAAAGCTTGATCGAAATTTGACGTTATAAACCCACCGTCTATTCATTTCATATTTACAAAAAATAAAGAGCAAGAATCACTAATGCACAATAAATGGCCTAGTGAATCGAATAAAAAGTAGAATATATCTACACTTTATGGGGACATTGTCAAATGCATTTCATTAAAAAAAAATAAAAAAAAACTATTGAAAAGAAAGCGTTTTTCAGGGAGTTGGTTGCGGGGGTAGGATTTGAACCTACGACCTTCAGGTTATGAGCCTGACGAGCTACCAAGCTGCTCTACCCCGCGATCAGAAAACGAAAGATATGTCAAAATATTAACAATTACAATGATTATTCTTGGTAGCGGAGGAGGGATTTGAACCCCCGACACATGGATTATGATTCCACCGCTCTAACCAACTGAGCTACTCCGCCATAAAGAAATATTGTTTTATATTATATTAGCCTAATCTTAAATGATTTTGTTTATTTCTCTTATTATGAATTTTTTCGCATTACTAACACCGAGTTTATTCACTTGAGAGTTTATGACAATCTCCACACCCTTCGGCTTTCCATCAAATATTGGATAGCTACCTATAGAAATATTTTTATATTTTCTCTCAGCTTGAACAAGTAGATGGGCTATTTTACTCTCAAAAAGTTTTGTAGATATTGTGGTTGAATAAAATTTATTTTTAATTTTTATCATTTTTTTAAATTCTTTCATCATCGCTTGTACAATTGAGGGTATGCCAGCAAAAACATAAATATTTTCAATTTTAAAACCTGGTGCTCCACTAACTTTATTTAAAATTAACTTAGAGCCTTCTGGCATATACGCCATTTTCACTCTAGCATCAGTTAATTCAGATTTAATTTTCTTGTAATATTTTTTTAATTCTTTATGTGCGCCATTATGTAATTTGTATTTTTTTTTAACTGCCAAACTAATTGACTCAGATGTAATGTCATCGTGAGTTGGACCTATACCACCAGTAGTGATAACAAAATCATATTGATTTTTTAATTTCCTAATTTGAGAAATAATTATTTTTTTTTGGTCAGGAATTACAACCACTAACTGCAGTGATATGCCACAAATGAACAACTCTTTGGCTATATGATTTATATTTTTATCTTGTGTCCTACCTGATAATATCTCATTGCCAATGATCACAATACAAGCTGAATTAATTTTTTTAGTAGATACCATAAATGAAGTATAATGAGGAAATCTTAGAGGGTTTTTTTATAAAACGCTATAAGCGATTTTTTGTCGATTTAAAGATTGACAATGTAGTTGTCACAGCATACTGCCCAAATACAGGGTCACTTTTAGGTTTATTGAAAGAGGGTTCTAAAGTATTAGTTGCAAAAGTTGAAAACCCAAATGCAAAATTAAAATATAGATTGGAGGCAATTAAAGACCTCAAAACTTTTGTAGGTGTAAACACATCTCTACCAAATGACATAATTTTCAACGCTATAAGGGGAAAAAAAATATTACAGGAAATTAAAGGTGATTTCAAAAAAGAGGTGAAATATGGAAAAAATTCTAGAATTGATATCTTTGCTAGCCACCCTAATGGAGATACTTACATTGAAGTCAAATCAGTTACTTTATCAAGGAAAAAGAATTTAGCAGAATTTCCAGATGCAGTTACTTCAAGGGGATCTAAACACCTAATTGAGTTAAGTAATATGTCCAAAAAAGGCGGTAAATGTTTTTTAATATATTTAATTCAACGAAATGATGTAGATAGATTTTCTATAGCTAAAGATTTGGATAATGAGTATTATGAAAAATCTCTAATAGCAAAAAAAAGTGGCGTACAATTTAGAGCTTTTAAATGTAACGTATCATATAGAGGTATAAATATTACTGGTGAGATAAATATTGATGAAAATTAAATCATACAAAAGTGATGAAGTAGAACCTTGTAGAGAGGCAAGTAAAATTACTGCAACTATTTTAGACGAACTAAATAATATTATAAAAGAAGATATCTCAACATCTGAGATTGATGATTATTGTTTAACAAGAATTCAAGAACTAGGAGGCACACCTGCACCGTTGTTTTACAGAGGTTTTCCAAAGTCTACATGTACCTCATTAAATCATGTTATTTGTCATGGGATTCCAAACCATAATCGAAACCTTCAAAATGGAGATATTTTAAATGTAGATGTAACGACAATAATAGATGGTTGGCATGGGGACTCATCAAGGATGTTTAAAGTAGGAGACATTTCAATTAAAGCAAGTAATCTATGCAAAGTTACCCACGATTGTTTGATAGAGAGTATTGGCGAGATAAAAGTTGGTGAGCCTATCAGTAGAATAGGAAAAAAAATTGAGAATATAGCAACATCAAACAACTTTAGTGTTGTTAGAGATTTTTGTGGACATGGAGTTGGATTAAAGTTTCACGAGAATCCTAGTATTTTACACTATTACGATAGTGAGTATGATAAGGTAAAATTTGTAGACGGAATGATTTTTACAATTGAACCCATGATCAATGTTGGTAAATATCAATCTAAAATACTTAACGATGGTTGGACTGCAGTGACAAAAGATAAAACACTTAGCGCTCAGTACGAACATACGATATACATTAATGGTGATATTATTGAGATTCTAACAGAGTCCCCAAGTAAGGCTTTTTATAATTGATACCAAGATACTCTAGAAAAATTCTTAAAGAAATCTGGGAAGATAGTAATAAATTTCAAATATGGCTTGACCTTGAAATTCTCGCTTGCGAGGCAATGGAAAAATTGGGTCAAATACCTAAAGGGACCTCAAACAAAATCAAAAAAAAAGCAAAGTTTAAGGTAAAAGAAATAGAAAAAATTGAAGAAAAAACAAAGCATGATGTAATTGCTTTTTTAACTAATGTAGCAAAATATGTAGGACCCGAGTCTAGGTATATTCATAAGGGACTAACTTCTAGTGATATTTTAGATACTTCTTTCTGCATACAACTTAACCAATCAAGCAATATAATTCTTGAAGGTTTAAAAACTTTGAGTAAATCTCTTTTAAATATTGCAAAAAAACATAAGTACACATTATGTATCGGTAGAAGTCATGGTATTCACGCCGAAACGACTACTTTTGGATTAAAAATATTAGGATATCTAGCCGAAAACAAAAGAAACATAGATCGTCTTAAAAATTCGATAAAACAAATACAAACAATTCAAATGTCTGGTCCTGTAGGGACATATTCAAATATTGACACAAGGGTAGAGCAAATGATTGCTAAAAAATTAAAATTTTCAATCGAACCTGTTTCTACGCAGATAATTCCAAGAGACAGGCATGCGGACCTTTTTTGCTCTTTTGCTATTATTGCAAGTTCCATAGAACGTCTATCAACTGAGATTAGACACCTACAAAGAACAGAAGTTTTAGAAGTTGAAGAAGGTTTTGGAAAAGGCCAAAAGGGTAGTTCGGCAATGCCTCATAAAAAAAATCCAATTTTATCAGAAAATTTAACAGGACTAGCAAGAGTGATTAGATCATTAACCATTCCTGCTTTGGAGAATATAACTTCATGGCATGAAAGAGATATAAGTCACTCCAGTGTTGAGAGAATAAACGCTCCCAATGCCACCATAACGCTCGACTTTGCAGTTCAAAGAATGATCAACGTTTTAAATAATTTAAACATCAATAAAAAAAATATGATGAAAAATTTAAATCTTTTAAAAGGCCTACCCTATTCACAAAATGTCCTGATTTTTCTCATTGAAAATAAAGTATTAAGAGAAGATGCCTATAAGATTGTTCAAGATTGTGCTTTGAAAACTTGGAAAGGTAATATGTCTTTTAAAGATAATCTTTTGAGTCATCCTCGTTTAGCCAAATTAAAAATATCAAGTAAAGTTAATAATATTTTCAATAATAAAAATCTTTTTAAAAATGTTGATAAAATATTTAAAAGGATTAATTAATGGCAGTAAAATTGAAAAAATTATATGAGGGAAAAGCAAAAATTATTTATGCCAAAACTAGTAAGGAAGTCATAGCTACCTATAAAAATGATGCTACAGCTTTTAATAATTTAAAAAAGGGCTCGATAAAGAATAAAGGTGCAATTAATAATGCTATATCGAGTTATTTATTTCAAATATTGAATCATTGTGATATTCCAACACACTTTATAAAGAAAATTGATAAAAAATCTCAGCTTTTAAAAAAAGTAGATATTATTCCAATTGAAGTTTTAGTTAGAAATTTCTTTGCTGGCTCTTTATCTAAAAAGTTTGGTGTAAAAGAAGGAACACAATTATCTGATACGCTAATTGAGTATTGTTTAAAATCTGATGAACTTGGCGATCCTCATATAAGTTCTGAACATATTCTTAATTTAGGTTTATGTGATTTTGATGAATTAGAGTTAATAGATGAATATTCTTTGAGAATAAATGACATATTAAGGTCAACGTTCTATTCTATAGGAATAAATCTAGTTGACTTTAAATTAGAATTTGGAATTTGTAAAAAAACTGATGAGCTTGTTTTAGCAGATGAAATATCACCAGATACATGTCGTTTGTGGGATTTAAAAACAAATAAAAAACTTGATAAAGATCGATTTCGTAGAGATTTAGGAAATATTGAAGAAGCATATGAAGAGGTGCTTAATAGGTTAAACTTGACAATTTAATGCGAATAAAAATTTTAGTAAGACTTAAAGGCCAAATTTTAGAACCACAGGGAAAAGTAGTTGAACAGTCGCTTAATAGTTTAGGATTTACAGAATTTTCAAATATCCGACAGGGAAAACTCATTGAATTAGATTTACCCGATAATATAAGTAAAGAGGAAAAAGCACAAAAAATCGACTCTGCTTGCAAAAAACTTTTGGTCAACGATATTATTGAAGAGTACGAAGTGCTTGGATGAGTTTTAAATCTGCTGTTATAACATTTCCTGGATCTAATTGTGACAGAGACGCATTATGCTACTTAAAAGATTTAACTAAAGGTGAGGTTCATAATATTTGGCATGAGGAGACATCATTACCAAAAGTTGATTTAGTAGTTTTACCTGGGGGTTTTAGCTTTGGTGATTATTTAAGATCAGGAGCAATGGCATCAAAAAGTAAAATTATTGATGAGGTTGTAAAACATGCAAATGATAATAGATATTTATTAGGTATTTGTAATGGCTTTCAAATTTTAACTGAGATTGGACTTCTTGAAGGAGCATTAATTCGAAATAAAAAACTTAAATTTTTAGGAAAAAATTGTTTTATCAAAAAAAAATTTAAAAATAATTTTAATTTATCAATCAAAGATAACCAAATTCTTCAAATACCTGTAGCTCATAACGAGGGAAATTTTTATTGTGATACTGAAACTTTAAATTTATTAAAAAATAATGAACAAATTGCATTTGAATATTGCAAAGGTGAATTCTCAAATACTGAAGAAAATATAAATGGTTCAATAGAGGCTATTGCAGGTATTACAAACAAAAAAAAGAATGTTCTTGGAATGATGCCTCATCCCGAGAGAGCATATTCTGATTTTCATCAATCACAAGATGGAAGACTTATTATAGAGTCTTTAATTTCATGAATGAAGAGTTAATACTTCAACACGGTTTAACTTTAGATGAATTTCAGGTCATTAGGAAATATCTAAACAGAGACTTAAGTATTGAGGAATTGGGTATTTTTTCTGCTATGTGGAATGAACACTGTTGTTATAAAACTTCAAAAAAATGGCTTAAGAAACTCCCTACAGATAATGAAATAGTAATTCAGGGACCAGGAGAAAACGCTGGTGTAATTGACTTGCAAGATAACGATGGTATTGCGTTTAAAATAGAAAGCCACAATCATCCAAGTTACATAGAACCTTTCAACGGTTCAGCAACTGGTGTTGGAGGTATACTACGAGATATATTTACAATGGGAGCAAGACCAATTGCTACTCTTGACTCAATTAGATTTGGTTTAATAGAAACTGAAAAGACAAAATACTTGTTAAATGGTGTGGTTCATGGGATTGGACACTATGGTAACTGTATTGGTATTCCTAATATTGGTGGTGAGTGTGAGTTTGAGTCAACATATGATTTTAATAATTTGGTTAATGCTATGGCTGTGGGACATGTTCAAAAAGATAAAATTTTTTACTCTAAACCAAAATCTATTGGTGGCCTTATTGTTTACATTGGATCTAAAACTGGAAAAGATGGAATTCATGGAGCAAGTATGGCCTCTGATGTTTTTTCAGAGGAAGATGAGGATGAAAAAAGACCCTCTGTACAAGTTGGTGATCCCTTCATGGAAAAACTTTTAATGGAAGGTTGCTTAGAATTAATGTCTTCAGGTTTAATAGAGTCTATGCAAGATATGGGAGCTGCGGGTATTACCTCCTCCAGTGTAGAAATGGCTTCAAAAGGAAATGTAGGTGTTTATATTAATCTTGATAAAGTTCCATTGAGGCAACCACTGAGCGCCTATGAGATACTTTTATCTGAAAGCCAAGAAAGAATGCTAGCTGTTATCGATAAAAAAAATAATCATAAAGTCAGAGAAATTCTTCAAAAATGGCAAATTGATTATGAAGTCATTGGAGAAATTACAGATACAAAAAGAGTTGTGTTTGAGTCAAATAATAAAAAAGTTGTCGATCTTCCTGTAGAAATAATTGTTGATGATGCTCCTGAATACGATAGAGAGTTTTACATCCCAAGAAAAAGAAAAAACAAAGATTTTGATTTTTCTAAAATTAAATTGGAAGATATGATAATTAACCTTCTTACAAATCTTAATTATTTAGATAAAAGTTGGGTTTTCGATCAATATGACTCTACTGTGATGGGAGATACTATCAGAGAACCAGGTCAATCATCAGGTATAGTAAAGATTCACGGAACACAAAAAGTTATTGGTGCATCTACCGATTGCAATCCATTATACATAAGAATCAATCCTTATGAAGGAATGAAATATACGGTTGCTGAGTCATATAGAAATCTAATTGCATGCAATATTAATCCTTTAGCGATTACAAATAACCTTAACTTTGCAAGTCCTTTAGATCCAAACATTATGGGAGAGTTGGTTTTATCTATTCATGGTTTAAAAACTGCAGCTGTCAAATTCAATACACCTATTGTTTCAGGTAATGTATCTTTATATAACCAGACAAATGAAATTCCAATTAAGCCTACACCTGTAATAGGAATGGTAGGTTCCAATATGGATTTAAATAAAATAAACACAAATAAGTTTTGTGAAATTGGTAATAAGATCCTTATTTTAGGAAAACAATTAACAAAAAATTGTAGTCCTTACTTATTACAAGATCAAAAAATTGCTTTTAACATATGTGAATTTAATGACTTAGAGGTATTAGATCTAGATTTTGAGAAAAAAATTGCAAATTGTGTTTTGGAACTATCAGATTTGAAATGCATTATGTCTTGCAATGATATTTCCAGAGGGGGTATCTTTTCGGCATTATTAAAAATGCAATATAAGGATATGGGTTTTAGGGTCAAGGTCCCTGATCCTATTGATTTATTCTGCGAATATAGTGCTGGATATGTGATTGAAATCAGAAGTAAAGATTTTGAAGAAGTAACTTCATTTCTGACAAAAAAAGGTGCTGAATACTATGAAATTGGGGAGATAATTAAAGAAGGTATTGAGATAAACTCTAAAAAATTTGACTATTTTGATATTATGAATAAATATCGTAATGATTTTGAGAAGATAATTAGTTAGATGCCTATTGAACAAAAAAAATTAGAAGGACTCCTTGAGAACAAATTTCCAAATTCTAAAATTGTAATTGAGGATCTTGCCGGTGATAACGATCATTATTCAGTTGAAATTGAAAGTGATATGTTTAACGGATTGTCACGTATACAACAACACCAGTTAGTTTACAAATTACTAGATGGATTAATGGATAAAGAGCTTCATGCTATGCAATTAAAAACGAAAGGAACAAAATAATGGAATTAGAGAGTAGTACAAAAGAACAAATTGAAAAAATGATTGGAGATAATGAAGTTTTCCTATTTATGAAAGGTAACCCTGACTTTCCTATGTGTGGTTTCTCGTCAGTCGCAAGCGCAATTTTAAAAAAAACTGGGGTTGAGTTTGGCCATTGTAATGTACTTGAAGATAACAACATTAGAGAAGGTATAAAAACATATTCAAATTGGCCTACGATACCTCAACTTTACATAAAAAAAGAATTTGTAGGTGGTTGTGATATTATGAAAGAAATGGCTGAGTCTGGTGAACTTCTAGAATTACTAAACACAAAAGGCATCAAAACAGAAGTAAATTAAAAAAGGGGCATTTATTTTGCCCCTTTAATTAGTTATTTGAAATATAATTATTTAATTCTTTATAATAAGAATTATTTTCTCCAACTAGTTTTTTGAGTAAAGCTAAATTATTTAGGGCATTTTCTTTTTGACCAAGATCTACATACATCTCACCTTGGTATTCGATAGCACCTAAGTGTTCTGGGTCTAATTCAAGAGCTTTTTTGTAATATTTTGCTGCATTATCAAAGTCTTCACTTTTTCTGTAAGCAAAACCTAACTCATTGTAAACATCAGCTTTAGTAAAATCTGTAGAACTAGCAGTTGTAAGAGTCTTAAGCTTTCTTATTGCCTTATCATAATCTTTGCTTCTTATTAGCTTAATTGCTGACTTATAATCTTTTCCATAATTAGTTTTAGCACTATCATCGGAGCTAGATCCAGCAGCGAAAAGACTTGTAATAAAAAGAGAAAATATGACTGTTAGTATTTTTATTTTCATAAATATCTTTTCGAAATTTATGCGCTGTTAGATTAATTGAATAGATTATTAACTATTGATTATCTAGAGTAGAATTCAACGACTAAATTAGGTTCCATTTGAACAGGGTAAGGAACATCTGTCAATTGAGGTCCTCTAACAAATTTACCAAGACATTTTGATATTTCTAGTTGCAAATACTCAGGAACATCTCTTTCATTAGAGCTCAATGTTTGAATTATCATTGGAATATTCTGGCTAGTTTGTTGAAGGGATATTTCATCACCATCATTAACCTGATAAGATTTTTTATTTACTACTTTACCGTTTACCAAAACATGCCCGTGATTTACTAGTTGTCTTGCGGAAAATACAGTTGGAGCAAACTTTAGTCTAAACACAACAGCATCTAATCTTCGTTCTAAAAGTTCAATTAGAATTTGACTAGTATCGCCTTTTTTTCTAGAAGCTGCTTGATAAATTTTTAAAAATTGCTTCTCAGTAATATCGCCATAATATTTTTTGAGCTTTTGTTTAGCTGCTAATTGAACTCCAAAATCAGAAGGTTTTCTCCTTCTTGCTTGACCATGTTGGCCAGGACCATAGGGTCTTCTATTAAAAGGACTTTTAGGTCTACCCCATAAATTTAGGCCTAGTCTTCTATCAATTTTATGTTTTGACGATAGTCTTTTTGTCATGAATTGGTGATTTATATAGATTTAGCCTTTTAAGTCAATTTATTTTGTAATAAATTTTAAAATTCCATAGGCTGTTTTTATTTGTTTTTGGTCTATTTTTGATGTTTTTAAAAAATTTCTTAAAGATATTTCTAAATTATCTCGTTTGGATGAGATTAATGTAAATTTTCTTTTTTCTAGTATTTTCATCAGAAATGATAAAAATTTTTCAATATCTTTTGAGCTTGCAGGAGAATTTTCAAAAGTTGGATTAATATTAGATAGAGATATTTGACTCAATTCATAAGCAATTAAAGCTACAGTATGAGATAAATTTAGCGAACTCTTGTTGTATGTAGGTAGAGACAATAGAAAATTAGCATGTGATATCTCCTTATTGGATAATCCATTATTTTCTTGACCAAATAAAATTGATATTTTTTTCGATTTTAGTTTAGATATTTCATTTACTTTTATTGGAGGTATATGAAAGTCTCTTTTCCTAACTGTCGTTGCAATTAAGATATCACTGCCTTTCATAGCTTCTGGTATTGATTGATATACCTTAACTTTTTTAACTAAGGATGAAAAATGCTTTGCAGATTTTATACCCTTATCATTAGGCCAAATTTTTCTTGGACTTACTAAGGATAAGTTCTCAAAACCAAAACATCCTATTGATCTTAGAGACATACCAACATTTTCAGATAACTGGGGTTTGTTTAATATAAATTGAATTGTTTTTTTCAAGAGGACTTAATTAATTTATAAATTAAACTCTCTCTAAGGGCGTTATAAGATGCATCAATTATATTAGTAGAGACACCTACTGTTGTCCAAATGGATCCTTTTTGATCCTTTGTCTCGATTAGAACACGAACTATTGCATCTGTTCCTTTCTCTGAGGATAAAATTCTTACCTTAAAATCAGTTAATTCTAAATCCTCTAAAGCAGGGTAAAAGCCCATTAAAGATTTTCTTAAAGCTTTGTCCAAAGCATTTACTGGACCATTTCCTACTTCTACATTCATGTATTCTTTTTTTTCAACTTCTATCCTTACAGTTGCTTCAGACTCAGTTACTAATTCTCCTTTAGCATTCCATCTTCTATCATCAATAACTTTAAATCTTTTTAATTCAAAGTACTCTGGGATACCGAAAAGAGTTTGTCTAGCTAGTAACTCAAAACTCGCAATTGCCTGATCGTAAGCGTAACCCTTGAATTCTCTCTCTTTTACTTTTTGGAGTAAAAAATCTAATTTATCTGAATGATCATCTGGGTTAATACCAACAGTATTTAAAAGAGATATGATATTAGATCGGCCAGATTGATCAGAAATTACAACTTTTCTAGTATTACCTACTATTTCTGGGTCTATATGCTCATATGTTTTAGGGTCTTTGTTAATTGCTGAAACATGCAAACCTCCCTTATGTGAAAAGGCATTTTCACCAACATAGGCTTGTTGAGTATTTGGCATACGATTTAAAATTTCATCTAAAAGCAATGAGGTTTTCTTTAAGGCTGATAATTTTTCTTTAGGAATACTAGTTTCAAATTTTGTTTTCAAAATTATTGAGGGAATAAGAGATACTAAATTAGCATTTCCACACCTTTCTCCTAATCCATTAATTGTGCCTTGAATTTGTCTCACTCCTGCTCGCACAGCAGCCAGTGAGTTAGCAACTGCATTTTCTGTATCATTATGCGCATGAATGCCCAGTTTTTCACCTGGTATATATTTTGTTACTTCTTGAACAATTGTCTCTACTTCATTTGGTAGAGTTCCACCATTAGTATCACACAATACTATCCATCTAGCTCCATTATTTAAAGCCTCAGTTAAACAATCTAATGCAAATTTAGGATCCGATTTATATCCATCAAAAAAATGCTCAGCGTCATACATTGCCTCTAAACCTTTTTCATTGATATGAGCGATACTTTCACCAATCATTTTTAGGTTATCAGATTTTGAAATGCCTAAAGCCTTTTCGACCTGATATGAAGATGATTTCCCAACAATGCAAATATGTTTTACATTTGTATTAATTAAAGTATTTAGACCTGGATCGTTTGAAACACTTGTATTAGGTCTTCTGGTCATTCCAAAAGCAACCAAACTAGAATTTTTAAAATTTGTTGTAGCATTAAAAAAACTATCATCAGTTGGATTTGACCCTGGCCAACCACCCTCGATATAATCTAAACCTAATTCATCGAGAGCATTAGAGAATTTGATTTTATCATCTACACTAAAATCAACACCGGTAGTTTGTTGACCATCTCTTAATGTAGTGTCAAAAAAATAAATTTTATTTTCTAGTTTTTCTTCCATGTTGTGCCATTTTTGGAGTCTTCTAAAACAATCCCTTGTTTAAATAACTCATCTCTAATTTTATCTGCTAATTCAAAGTCTTTATTTTTTTTAGCCTCTTGTCGGCGAGATATCATATTTTCAATAAATTCTTTATCAAGGTTTAAATCTGTTTTATTAAAACTAGGATTTAATCCTAATAAGCTTAAACCATTATTAAAATGAGCATATAAATCATCATTATTCTTGTCTTTTTTAATGTTAGCTATTATTTGCTGTAATCTCATCAGTGCTTTTGGAGTATTTAGGTCATCTAAAAGTGCATTAACAAATTCTGAGTCTAATTCTTTGCTATTAACCTCTTTAATATGTTCTCTCCAATTGTTAATGATGTTTTCACTATAACTTATAAGATCGTTTGAAAAATCAAGTGGTTGACGATAATGAGTAGTCAGTAGTGAATATTTGAGAACAGCAGGATCGTGTTTAGATAATAAATCATTAACAATTGAGGTATTTCCTAAAGATTTTGACATTTTTTCACCCTTAAAATTTATAAATCCATTATGGAGCCAAAAGTTCGACATTTTTTTATCATGACAACATGTTGACTGGGCAATTTCATTCTCGTGATGTGGAAAAATAAGATCAATACCGCCCGCATGGATATCAATGGTTTCTCCAAGTAATTCTGAAATCATAGCTGAACACTCTATGTGCCATCCAGGTCTACCATTGCCCCATGGGCTATCCCAATGAGGTTCATTTGTTTTTGACGGTTTCCAAAGGACAAAATCTTCAGGATTTTTTTTGTAATCGGCAACTTCTACTCTTGCACCAGATATTATGTCTTTTAATGAGAACTTAGAGAGAGAACCATAGCCCTTAAATTTCTTTGCTTCAAATAAAACATGTCCTTCAGATACATAGGCATATTTTTTTTCAATAAGAGATGTAATCATCTCAATCATTTTTGAAATATAATGTGTGGCTTTTGGTTCATGTGTTGGAGATAATATTGATAAAGAACTTAGATTTTGTTGATATATTTTTTGAGTAGAATTAACCAACTCATCTGTTGATATTTTAAGTTCATTGGCTTTATCTATAATTTTATCGTCAATGTCTGTTATATTTCTGACGTAACGTACACTATCCTCTCCGAAAATTAGTCTTAAAACTCTAAATAAGATATCAAAAACTATAATTGGTCTGAAGTTTCCTATATGTGGGTTACTGTAAAGGGTAGGCCCACAAGCATACATCTTAACTGCAGATGAGTTAATAGGTATAAGTTTTTCTTTTTTTTTGGTTAAAGTGTTAAAAAGATTAATATTCATTTAAAATTTTTTTTAAACCTTCGTGGCCAAAATAATTATATAGGTCTTTTACAGATGGGCCATTTTGATTACCTGTAAGTATATAACGTGTATTAGTAAATATTTCTTTTTTTGATAGTGATTTATCAATACTCATTAAGTAATTGACATATTCATCAAAACTAAAATTTGAAATACCATTCAAATTTTTAATCAAAAGTTTGATAAAGTCACCTGAGGGTTGAATTTTAATTTCTCTTCTATTAATAATATTCCATAAATTTCTTATATCTTCATACTTTTCAACATTTTCTTTAATAAGTTCCCACTCAGTTTCAGTTAAAGCTAACTCTTCTAGCTCAGGGAATTCATTATTTAAACCTTTTAAATTCATTGACCTTAATGAATTTTTTTGAAAAAAGTCAATTTTATGAATATCAATTTTTGGTAAGTTTTTAGAAATATGTTCTAAATTAAAATCTCTAAAATTATTCTTTAAAATCGTTTCAAAATCATAATCTGAGTTTAAACCAAGTGAATACAAATAAGATAGAATACTGTTAACTGTATATCCGCTGTTTCTGAATTGCTTAAGTGAAATTGAGTCCAAATTTCTCTTACTTAGTTTTGTTCCATCCTCATTAAGCATTAATGGATTGTGACCTAATGAAGGTAAATCAGAATTTAAACATTTAAATAATTCTAAATGAATTGCTGAATTAGTTAAGTGATCTTCGCCTCTTATAATGTGAGATATTTTCATATCTATATCATCGACAACACTTGGAAAATGGTAGAGGTAACTACCATCTGCCCTCCTTAAAACAGGATCTGATTGAGAAGCTAGATCTACTTCGGTCTCTCCTTTTACTAAATCATTCCATTTTATTTTAGTCTGTGAAAGCTTAAATCTCCAATAAGGCTGATTACCATTAATTATTTTTTTTTCAATTTCTTCTTTAGATAAATTTAATGAGGATCTATCGTAGATTGGAGGTTTTCCTGCTTTTAACTGCAACTTTTTTTTTATATCTAAATCCTCACTTGACTCAAAACATGGGTAAACAAATTTTAAAGAAATTAATTGATCGAAAAGTTCATTATATCTCTCAATTCTTTTGCTTTGATAAAAAGTTTCATCATATTTTATTTTTAACCAATCAAGATCAGATGCTATGGACTTTACATATTCATCTTTGCTTCTCTCTTGGTCAGTGTCGTCATATCTAAGAATAAATTTACCATTATTTTTTTTCGAATATGCCCAATTTAAAAAGCAAGATCTCATATTTCCTAAGTGCAGGTGACCAGTTGGGCTTGGGGCAAAACGTGTAATTATCATTTAACTTTTTTTAAGAGGTATTCTCTTGAAACTTTTACTCTAGAGGAATTACCATATTTTATAATATCAGCAGTTGCATATGTTTCTGACCACTTTTCTGGTAGATAACTTCCAGTTCCTATGACATCTATTGGAGCTTTGGCTAAAGACATTGCCTTGCATTTCTCATTTGTAAATCCGCTAGATGCTATAATTTTTACTTTTTTAAAACCAAAATTATCAAGTTGTGCTCTCAAATACCACAAAGATGCAGCAGAGACTCCAGGCCCAACTAAATGTTTTAACTCTTTGTCAGATCTGTATTCTTTGATTGAACCGGGTGCGTGTTTTTCTAAGACCTCATATGATTTTGAGGTATCAAGATTCTCAATAAATCTTCCATTTGGGGTATCAAGTCTTATCATTACTTTTCCAGCTTTAGACAACTTATCGAAGTGGCTACAAACTTGAATAGAGTCAGTAATTTCCTTACCGAAATAATCAGGCAATACAACTAAATCATCTTTTGGAAATGTTTCATGAAACATTTTTACTGCCTCAAGAGTAGATCCTGCATATCCTACTAATGCATGTGGCATAGTTCCTAATGCTTTATTAGATTGAAAATAATGTGATGTTGCATCTATCGATGTTCCGATAAAGCCTTTAGCTTTCTTTCTTTTTGCTGATTTTGATCCTACTGATGCCGCATATGACATTAATTCAGACATCTCTGTTCCTGCACAATGTCTTGCATCCATAGCTATAAAGGACGTTTTAGGCAAGTCTAAACACATTTGATATGCATTAGCTGCTGCTATACAAGCTGGGCCAATTTTTTGTAAGAGTAAAGTTTCCAAATCGACTATATGTTTAAAAGAACCCCTAATATAAAGAATTGGTTCTCCAGCACCGAAATGGTCACCTTCTTTGAATGGACTAGAAGTTGATACTTTAATTCCTCTGTCTTTTGAAATCTGTTTAATCCAATTTATTGCTAGTTTTAATGCTATAACACCTGGTCTACGAATGAAAACAGCATAAGTTACTTTAATATCTCCATACTTATGGATAATTTTTTTTGTTTTTAAAAAATAATTATCAGTAAAATTATTAATTAAATTTGAATTTGTTTTTTTATTCATTATGAATAAGAAAACTAATTCATTTCGCCATTGGACAATAAATCAGCCAGTAGAAAAGATAGCTCTAATGATTGATTAACATTTAGTCTTGGGTCACAAAACGTATGGTATCTATCACCTAAATTTTCATCTTTAATATCATCAGGCCCACCGACACATTCAGTTACATCTAAACCTGTTAATTCAAGGTGAACGCCTCCTGCGACTGAACCCTCTGATTTATGAATTTCAAAAAAAGACTTAATTTCTTTAAAAATATTCTCAGTAGCTCTAGTTTTATAGCCAGATTTACTTGTAGATGTATTTCCATGCATAGGATCACATATCCATGTAAGATTAAAACCAAGTTTATTAATTTCTTTCAATAAATCTGGGTATTTTGAATTAATTTTATCCGCTCCCATTCTGATAATAAGTGTAAGTCTCCCACCTTCATTTTCGGGATTCAGTATCTCAATATTTTTTTTTAAATCATCAATGGTTGTAGATGGACCTACTTTAAGACCTAAAGGATTTTTTATACCACTTAAATAGTGTATGTGAGCACCATTAGGATCTCTAGTTCTATCACCAACCCACAAAAAATGAGAATTTACATTGTACCACTCACCTGTAGTGCTATCTATTCTTGTAAAAGCTTGTTCATAAGGTAAAAGAAGTGCTTCATGGCTTGTGTAAAAATCTGTCTCTCTTAGTTCTCTTGTATTTTTTTCGTTTACACCACAGGCATTCATAAATTTTATACTATCTGCAATTTTTTCAGATAATTCTTTAAATTTTTTTGTTGTATCAAAGTTATCTGCAAAATCTAAATTCCATTTATTTAATTGTGTTAAACTAGCAAAACCTCCTTGAGCAAAAGCTCTTAATAAATTTAAAGTTGAAGCTGAATGGTTATAAGCTCTGATCATTCTTTTAGGGTCTGGTTCTCTAGAGGACTCGTTAAACTCAAATGAATTGATAATATCTCCTCTATAACTAGGTAGCTTTTGACCGTTTTTTTCTTCAAAGTCTGAGCTTCTTGGTTTAGCAAATTGTCCACCCATTCTCCCTAGTTTAACGACCGGTTTATTAGTGGCAAAAGTCAAAACAACAGACATTTGCAATAGTAATTTAAAATTATCTCGAATTGTATTGGGGTTTAATTCCTGAAAGCTCTCAGCACAGTCACCGCCTTGTAAATAAAAGGACTCTCCTTTTTGAACTTGATAAATTTGTGATTTTAGAGACCTAGTCTCACCAGCAAATATTAAAGGAGGCATAGAGGATAATTCCTCTATTACAGAGTCTAAATTACCTTGATCAGCGTAGGCAGGCATTTGCTTTGCTTCAAAGTTTTTCCAACTATCTTTAGTCCATTTCATGAGGCAAGGATTATATTGTTAAATGTATTAAATAAAAGTAATTATTGGGTTTTAGATTTAAAAGGCCAAATTTTGGGTAGCTTTAATTTAGGTAATGATGGCTCATAACCTGTTGCATAAAAATTATCTATGCTGGATTGTTTATTATCTGAATACTTTGAGTCAATATCCTCATGATTGATAATTCCGATATTATCAACGATATCTAAAGTGGTGATTAGGCCATGACTGTCTGTAATGTAATAGCATTTATCTAAATTTAAATAATCATATGAGCTTTTACCGATTTGATAAGAATTTTTATCAGAACCATCAGATAGAAAAATAAAATTTTTTATGTTTTTTATTTTATATTTGTTTGAAAGTATGTATGTATCGTCATCCTTGAGTATCTCATGAATATACTTTTTATTACTTAATTTTAAATTAGGGAAAAAAGTTCCTTTTGATAAGTAACTAGGATATTGATTGTCATCAATAATATTAGAGAAGAAATTATTTTGTTTGTTAAAATTATTATTAATTTCTAATACTTGATTAGAAAATATGTAAGATTTATTAAACCTGAGTAAAAATTTAAATATTAATAAAGATATAAACTTAGGGAAAAAATTATAAAAATTAAAAAAAAGAATATTAATATAGTAATTGCTATTATTGCTGGAATTATACGTATTCTTATTGTCTAAAGTATTTAAGCTTAAAAGATTAACTATTTCATAACATATTCCCAAATAAGATTTATTTTTGATTATAATCTCTTTGGTATTATTATTTTTAGAGTAATTAATAGATAAACTAGTTGGGACTTTGATTTTAATAAGATCACTCTCTTGAATTTTTTTATTAGCAATTTTCTTAATATATTTTTTTAAAAGGGATATATTCTCAGAAAAAAAGTGTATTGTGCTACTATTTGGAAAAACAATATTAATTTTTTTAAATTTTAAATTAGTAAAAATTGATGAGCAGTATTTGTGTTGAATCTCATTAATTTCAAATCTATAAAAAATTTTATAATCTGTTGTTTCAATTTTAATATCTGGATTATTATCTTTAACAGTGTAGCCATTATCATTAATTAAATAAGATATTTGTTCTCCTGTAATTGGTTCTCTTGTAAATAACTTAGATTTATTGATTATTCCATATGTGTCTAAAGGCACTGAATTAAATGTATTTGATTTCAATTTATCCTCAGGAAAAAAAATAGTTTGTTTAAAATTAACTTTTTCGATATTTGAAGAAAGCTGTGGTTTGATACCAAACCGAGCGTCAATCACACTAGCTAAAATCTCATTATCAACTTCGATATTCATATTAAATAGTATTCAATTTATTCAACGGTAACTGATTTAGCGAGATTCCTTGGTTGATCAATATCAGTACCTTCATTAAGAGCAAAATAATATGAAATGAGTTGAAGAGGAATAGTATAAATGAAAGGTGTGTCAATAAAGTTTTCTTTGGGTAGGCTTACATTATGTGTGTTTAATGATTTTCTGTGAATTTTAACACTCGATAAAATTATAACCTTACCATTTCTAGCAGCAATTTCCTCAGCATTTGAAATAGATTTCTCATATA
Organism: uncultured Alphaproteobacteria bacterium; assembly: GCA_902523135.1. Lineage (GTDB taxonomy): Bacteria > Pseudomonadota > Alphaproteobacteria > HIMB59 > HIMB59 > HIMB59. The sequence continues at coordinate 37,710 of CABYYB010000003.1, read as the reverse complement.
GTTCGTTGTTTGGCGATAAGCAAATTGTTAATGATTTTTTATCGATCAATGCAATTGGGCCATGTTTCATCTCTCCTCCAGGAAAGCCTTCGCTATGCATGTAAGATATCTCTTTTAATTTCAAGGATCCCTCTAATGCTATTGGGTATACAATATTCCTTCCAATAAAATAACAAGTATCAGATTGGCTTAATTTTTTTGCAATTTTTTTTGCCTCTGGTGTAAAATCGTTTATTAATTTTTTCAACTTTATTGGTAATAACTTTAGAATTGCTAAATTCTTATTATAATCTTTTTTCGATATGGAATTTGTCATTTTACCAATTTCAATAGAAAGATTGGCTAAGCTCAATATTTGACAAGTAAAAGCTTTAGTTGAGGCTACACCAACCTCTTTATCAGCATAAGTAGGTATAGTTACATCAGCCTCCCTTACCATACTACTCTGTAAAGAATTAGTTATAACTATAGAGGAATGTTTGTTTTTTTTGATATATTTTAAAGCCATCAATGTATCCATGGTTTCACCAGATTGTGAAATAAAAATAAATAATATTTTTTCGTTTTTATTTATTTTTTTATATCTAAGCTCGGAAGCTAATTCTGATGAAGTATCTATATTTGTATATTTATTAAAATAGTACTCCCCAACTAAACAGGCATGGTATGCAGTACCACATCCAACAAATATTATTTTTTTGTTTAAAATTAAATTTTTAAATTTACTTTCAAAATCATTAAAAAATTCTTGTAAATAGTTTTTTTGAGTAGCTTTTATAACTTCAGGCTGCTCATGAATCTCTTTCAACATATAATGTTGATATTTTCCTTTATCATATGGGTTTTGTTTAATTTCATTTTTTTCAAAAAGTATTTTAGCTTTATTTAAACTAAATATTTTAGAATGCTGAATTTTAATAATATCACCATCTTTAAGATGATAAATCTTATCACTATAATCAGATAAAATAGATGAATCTGAGCATATATAAGAGGAGTTTTTATTATGTGATAAGGCGATTGGACTGCCATTTTTTAATAAGTAAAAACAATTATTTTTTTTTATAAATATAACAAAGGCGTAGTTTCCTTTAATTACACTTTTAAATACTCTAATAGCTTCATCTGAATTTTTATATTTATTGACTAAATAGGTGAGAAAGTAAAAACTGATTTCAGTATCTGATTGAATATTTTTAGGAATTTCTACAAATCGATTTTGAATTTTTCTATAGTTTTCAATTATACCATTACAAACTAAAGTAAGATCATCATTTGCAAATGGATGAGCATTATTTTTACTAACAACTCCATGTGTTGCCCATCTTGTATGACCTATCACACCATAAAAATTTTTATCTGATACATTTTGAGCTTTATTTTTTAGTTCTGATATTTTGCCGACACTTTTAATGGTTTTTATTCGTTCTTTTGAAAACAAGGAAATGCCAGCAGAATCATACCCTCTATATTCCAGCTTTTTTAAAATATCTATAGAGTTATTCTTTAAAGAAGATGAATTTAAGATACCAACTATACCGCACATTATTTTTTATTATTAATTTTATTTTTCTGTTTTGATCTGGCTATTGAAAAATGATTATTTGGTATTGATTTAGTAATTACAGATCCTGCAGCTATGTATGCTTTATTACCTATATTAACAGGTGCAATAATAGAAGAGTTTGATCCAATAAAGGTATTATTACCTATTTTGCATTTCAGCTTATTTTTTCCATCATAATTACAAGTAATAGTTCCGGCCCCAATATTACTATTTGTTCCTATAGATGAGTCTCCAATATAACTTAAATGATTTACTTTTACTCCCTTTGATAATTTTGATTTTTTAATCTCAACAAAATTACCAATTTTTACCTGATCTGCCATAATAACCTCAGGTCTTATTCTTGCATAAGGGCCGATGGAGCAGTTATTACCTATTGTGGAATTTTCAATATAAGAAAAGGACTTGATAATAGAATTACTTTTGATACTTACATTTTTTTTTATAACAACATGTGGCTCAATTACTACTCCCGGAGCAATACTAACATTGCTCTCTATATAAACCGTATCAGGGTGAATAATTCTAACACCACTGTCTATTAATTTTTTCTTTATAAAATCTTGAGATAATGTTTCTAATTTATTAAGTTCATTTAAGGTGTTAGCACCTGATATCACTGTGGCTTTATTTAAAAAAGTAGTCATTTTAAGTTTTTTATTTAAACAGACATTTACTAAATCAGTAATGTAAAATTCATTCTTATTTTTATTTTTTTTTATTAACTTTAAATTTAATGCAGCTTTTTTTGAAATTAAAAATATACCAGTATTTATCTCATTGATTAATTTCTCCTCGTTTGAACATTCATTTTCTTCAATAATACTTATTAATAAATTATTTTTTTTAATTATTCTTCCATACCCTTTTGGATTTCTTACATTTTGTGTAAGAACTGATAAGTCATCATAATTCTTTACACCTTTTGAAATAAAATCAGAGAGTATTTTATAATCGAAAATAGGTGTATCTGCTAAGGTCAATAAAAAATAATCAAATTTATTATTGTATTTATAAAATTGTTTAAAAGCTCCACCAGTACCGTCTATTGGATTTTGAATAAATACTTTTTCATGAATGAAATATTTTTTATTAGCTTTACTTGAAATAATAAAAGTTTTTTTTACTTGTTTAATTTTATTTAGTGCATCTAAATTATACTGTATTAACTCTTTACCAGATATTTCATGAAGAAATTTTGGTTTAGATGATTTAAATCTTTTGCTCTTTCCAGCAGAAAGAATAATGGCACATATATTCATAAAGTTGTAAAATAATATTAATTAATCTTAACTGAATACTAAAAATATATCTAATTATGTAAATTATGCCCAATATCGTTAAATCAAATTTATCAAAGCAACTTACACATTTCTTAAAGTCTAAACTATTAGAAGATGAATTAGTAGTCTTGCCAACAGAAACTGTTTATGGGCTAGCTGGTTTAGGAACCAATATTAAAGCAGCAAAAAAAATTTTCTTATTAAAAAAAAGACCGTTGAAAAAAAAACTAATATTTCATTGTTCAAGTTTAAAAATGGTAGATAAATTTTTTAATTTAGATGATGAAAATTTAATTTTAGCTAAAGAATTTTGGCCTGGGCCTCTTACTCTTGTTTTACAAAGGAAGTCTCTCGAGATACCCAAATCTCTTACATTAAATAATGAGTGTGCTGTAAGAGTTCCAAATAATAAATTTACATTAAATTTAATTAATAAAGTAGGTAAGCCCCTTGTAATGCCTTCAGCAAACAAATTTAAACAACTAAGCCCTATCAACAGTGAAATGGTTTTTCAGCAATTTATTGAGACAAATTTATTAATTGTAGATGATGGAAAATGTAAAGTTGGTATTGAGTCAACTTTAATTAAAATATCTGATAACAAATTGAATATAATAAGACCAGGGATGATATCATTAGAAAATGTGAAAAAAATATTACCCTATATGGTTATTAGTAAATATAACAAAAATTTAAGTTTTCCTGGAACTTCAAAAAAACATTATTCTCCTAAGAAGAAAATATTTTTAAATGTCAAAAATGCTAAAAAAAAATCTGCATATATAAACTTTGGAGCAAATAAGAAAGGTCAATTCAAAAATTTAAGTAAGAGTAGAAATTTAATTGAAGCTGCCAAAAATCTTTATCATTTTATTTTTTTAGCAGATAACGACAACCAATATAAAAATATAAGTATCGCACCTATTCCTTATAAGAAAATAGGAATCGCTATAAATGATAGATTACTAAGAGCATCTAAATGAAGTTTCCAATAAAAACTATAAGAAAAAGTGCCCAAATAACTGCTTTCCCTAAAAATTCTTTGGAGGTATCTAAACTGGTTAAATTTTCTAACAAATATAAATTTCATATTTTACCTATTGGGGGAGAGACTAATAGAGTGGATGGCACAAAAACTCAATTTGAAAAAACTATCCTAATAGATTTTAAAAAAATGAATCGTATTGAAGAAGTTGATACTGATAATTTTATAATAACAGCTCAAAGCGGAACATTGTTAAAAACTATTCAAAAAGCAGCAAATAATAAAAAACTTTTATTTCCAGTTAATATTGCGCCAAGTGATAAATGTACTATTGGTGGTAATATATCTACTAATGTTGGGGGTTTGCAAACCTTGAGATATGGTAACATAGAGGATCATATAAATGGCCTTGAAGTAGTGCTTAGTGATGGAACTATTTTAAATTTTTTAAATAAACTCAAAAAAGATAATTTTGGCCCAAAATTGTGGAAGTTATTTTGTGGTTCTGAGGGTGTTTTTGGAATAATTACAAGAGCGAGCTTAAAGTTAATCCCAAAAAAAAAATACAATTCTACATATTTAATACAAACAAATAGTTTAAATAAGTCAATTCGATTACTAAAATTTTTAAGGAACAAGTACTTCGATAATTTAACAAGTTTTGAAATAATATTTCCAATACCTAGCTCTTATTTATTTAATGAAAGTACACATCACTTCAATTTAATCATAGAGATACAATCTAATATTATTGGTAATTACAAAAAAGACTTAAAAAAATACTTTAATTTAAATGAATTTAAAATTGATAAAATAGAACATGATAAATCTAAATCATGGATATGGAGCAAAAGAGAAGAGTTAGTATATAATCAGATAAAATATAATTTTACTGAAAAATTTGATATTTCTTTACCCATTGATAAGTGGTCTGTCTTTATTAAGAAGGTAAATACATTTGTAAAGGATAATAAAATCTTTACTCCTTATTTTTTTGGGCATTTGGGAGATGGTAATTTGCATTGCAATTTTAAAGTACATCCTAATTCAAAAAAGAATTGTGCTAACCTCTCAAAATTTATTTATGATTTGACTATTCAAAGTGAAGGTAGTGTGGCAGCAGAACACGGTCTTGGTTTGAAAAAAAATTATCTATTAAAAAAATATAAACCTAGTGAAAATTACCTTTTTATTAAAAAATTAAAAAAACACTTAGATCCTAACTCTAGATTAGGCAAAAATAAGTTATTTCAGGCTTAATTGATCTTTTAATTTAAAATAACTCATTGCTAAAACTAATAATGGCTTATCAATTACGCCAAAACCAGGAAAGTTTTTATGTCTAAACTTTTCAAATAAGCTCAAATTATTGTTCTGATTTGTTATTGTTTCAGCAAGCATTTTTCCTACCATAGTTGTTATTGCTAAACCATGTCCTGAATATCCTTGTGCAAAAAAAATATTATTATCAATACTACCGATATGAGGGAATCTGTTTACAGTTATGGCAACGTGCCCACTCCAAGTACACCAAGCTTTGAACTTTTCTAAACCAGGAAGTATCTTTTTTATACTTTTTTTTAAAGATAATTCCAAATTTATCGGATCTATATTAGAGTAACTTACACCTCCACCAAAAATTAAATTATTATTATAATCCAGTCTAAAATAATTTAGTACAAATAACATATCTCCCACTGTGATAGGTTTTCGAAAATATTTACTCAATTCTGTATTTGGAATATCAGTAAATGCTGATACATAAGTTTTAACAGGCATTATTTTTTTTCTTAAACTTTTATTCAAATTATCAATATATGCATTACAGCAGATAATTAATTTATCAGATTTAACAGTTAAATTTTTTTCAGTTTTTATTGTTACTTTTTTTTGAGATTCATATGATATCACTCCTGTATCTTCAAATATTTTACAATTTTGATTTTTTAATAATTCTCTTGCTAATCCTAGACAATAATTAAGTGGATGAATTTGACCACACTCTGAGTCATACATTGCAGATTTGTAATAAGGGCTATCAAAATACTGGTCCATTCTATTTTTTGGTAGATACGTCACTGATTCATAATCAAATTTTGTTTGAAGCCTGTCTACGTATTTTTTTAACTCATCATCATGGGATTTACTTACTGCGGCTAAAACATAACCCTCGATTAAGTCACATTGTATATTTAAGTCTTTGATATTTTTTTTTACTTCTCTAACAGCGTCTAATGTGAATTGCCATAATATCTTAATTTCCTCTTGAGTGTGTTTTTGGCTAGAGTAATTCTCTGAGGAAAAACCATGTAATAATTGCCCACCATTTCTTCCAGATGCGCCCCAACCAACTTTATTTTTCTCCAATATGACTATGTTTAAATCTGGATTTAATTTAGATAAATATAATGCTGATGAAATTCCTGATAAACCTGCACCAATTATACAAACATCACATTGTAAGCTCTCATTTAATTTGTTAGTATTAAGTCTGAATGCTTTTGTTCTTACGTAATAATTATCTGAGTAATCCATCAGATACATAAATATCAAATTTTAAAGGTTAGTTATAGCTATGAATGATTATGTCGATTGGTTAAAGAAAAATAAAATAACAGAGGTAGAATGTATGATTCCTGATAATTCAGGTATACCAAGGGGAAAAATACTACCAACAAAAAAATTTTTAAGTTCTATTGAGTCAGGTGGATTAAGATTACCTTTAGCCCTATTCAAATTAGCAGTATCTAGAGATGTGACTTATTCAATAGATGATCAGATTTTAAATCCTACAGATGGTGATTTTATATTAAAGCCTGATTTTAATACTCTGAGAACTGTTCCATGGTATGAAGAGCCAACCGCACAGGTTATTTGTGATGCTGTTGATAACAATGATAATGTTATAGAGGTCCACTCTAGAGGTATTTTAAAAAAGGTAATTGGTCTTTATGAAAAAATAGGTCTTGAACCAGTAGTTGCTCCAGAAATTGAATTCTATTTAGTTAAGAAAAACAATGATCCAGACAATCCTTTAGAGACACCAAGTGGGCAATCTGGAAGAATTGAAAAAGGAAATCAGTCTTACGGTATTGACGCTGTTAATGAATTTGATCATATTTTTGAGGATTTGTATGACTACTGTGAGACTCAAGAATTAGACGTAGAGAATATTAATCATGAGGATGGACCAGCACAAATGGAAATTAACTTCAAGCATGGTAACCCCCTTGACTTGGCCGATCAGGTTTTTTTATTTAAAAGAACTCTTAGACAAACTGCATTGAAGCATAATTTGTATGCAACTTTTATGGCTAAACCGATGGAAGATACTCCAGGGAACTCGATGCATATACATCAATCAATTTTAAAAAAAGGTAAACCAATATTTGTGGACAAAAATCTTAAAACTACAAAACAGTTTGATAATTATATGGGTGGATTACAAAAATATTCAAAAGCTTTTTTACCTCTTTTTGCACCTAACGTTAATTCCTTTAAAAGGCTCAGAGGTTATTGGGAGGAAGGTACGCCATTTAACCTTAACTGGGGTTTTGAAAACCGTACCTGTGGTTTTAGAGTCCCAAATTTTAACTCTGCTAACCAGGCTAGAATTGAAAATAGACTGTGTGGATCGGATGTAAATCCATACTTAGCTATGGCTGCAACATTATCTGCAGGATATTTAGGTTTGAAGAAAAAATTAAAAGCAACCCCGGAGACCAAAAAAGCTGCATATAACGTAAATGTTTCTTTGACAGAAAGCATCTATCAATCAATAGATACTTTTTCTAGATCTAAGGAGGCAAAAGAGATATTTGGTGAAACATTTATAGAATTATTTTGTTCAATTAAAGACTTAGAGGTAAATGCGTATAATAAAATTATTACAGCATGGGAAAGAGAATATTTACTTCTTAATGTTTGATCTATTAATTAAGTAAATACTAATTGCTGCTAATATAACAATTAGCATTATTATTGCGGAAAGAGCATTAACTTCTGGACTCAATCCCAATCTAACTTTAGAAAAAACCACTATTGGCAAAGTGTTAGCTCCGGGACCGGTAGTAAAACTAGCAACCACAAGATCATCCAAAGAAAGTGTAAATGCAAGTAACCATCCTGATAATATTGCAGGTAATATTACAGGCGCAGTTATTTTCCAAAAAATCATATTTGGAATTGTACCAAGATCCTGAGCAGCCTCTTCTATATTTTTATCGTAACTACTCAACCTTGATTGGATAATGACTGCAACAAAAGCTACAGAGAAAGTTATATGCGATATTAAGACTGTTAGTTGTCCTTTTGAGGAAGGAAAGCCAATAATATGGTTAGATGATATAAAGAATAACAACAAAGAAAGTCCTAAAATTATCTCAGGCATAACCAAAGGAGAGGAACTCAAGAAAATAAAGAAAGGCCTTGCTGGAATTTTTGATATTCTTGTTAATGAAAAACCAATCATTACACCCATGATTGTTGCAAATGTTGCTGAAAGAGAAGCGATTTTTAGACTAGTATAAAAAGCCTCTAAAATTTGTTCATTTTGAAATAATTCCTTATACCATCTAAAAGAGAAACCCTTCCAAACCATAACTCTTTTATTATCATTAAAAGAGTAAGCTATAAGAGTTAAAATAGGAAAATATAAAAACGAAAATCCAATTGTTAAGGTAAAAATTTTAAAAAATAATTTATTCATTTCTAAAATTATATTTCGCGTACATCAATTGGAAAATAATTATAGGAAATACAAGAATAACAATACCAGACATCGCAAGCGCGCTAGCAATAGGCCAATCTCTATTTACAAAAAATTCATCCCAAATTATTTTCCCAAAATAAAGCTTATCACTACCACCTAACATTTCTGGAATTATATATTCTCCAACAACTGGTATAAAAACCAACATGCTCCCAGCTACTATTCCTGGTAAAGATAGAGGTAAGATAACTTTTACAAACGTTTTTAATGGCTTTGCACCTAAATCATTAGATGCGTCAATCATATTTAAATCAAATTTAACCAAATATCCATAAAGTGGTAAAATCATAAATGGAAGGTAAGTATAAACGACACCTAAAATTACAGCGTAGTGATTGTGTAACATAGATATTGGTTCAGAAATTAGCCCTATATGTATGAGAATTGAATTAATAATACCAGAACCTTGCAGTAAGACTTTCCATGCATATACCCTTAGAAGAAAAGAACTCCAAAAAGGTATGATAAGCATAATCAATAGTATGTTTCTTATACTTGGTTTGGATTTTGCAACGTAAAAAGCTATGGGATAACCAATTAATAAACATAATACAGTGGATGTAAAAGCTAATGAAAGTGAATTGAGGTATGATCTGATATAGAAAGGGTCTGAAAAGATAAATAAATAATTTCCAAGAGTTGAATTAATCTTCAATCCATTTTCAGATAAGGAGAAAAGATCACGATAAGGTGGCATACCCCATTCAGACACAGATATTGATATTTTAAAAATTAAAGCTAATGGAACAAAAAAGAACAAAACTAGCCATAAATATGGAGTGAATACAAACCACACGTTTTGTTTTTTTAAATTTTTAATCATTAAAGAAATATATTGATGATTCGTTAAAACTTATCTGAACTTTGTCATCCCATCTTATTTGAAGGTTATCTGAAACTAAACTATTTTGCATAAAAGAATAAAATTCAAATCCATTAACCTCAATTAAATACTTAGTATAGCTCCCTAAATAAGCTACTTCTTTAATTACACCAATATTTAAATTATCAGATTGATTTTCTAGTTTTTTTACAGAAATTTTTTCAGGCCTAATTAAACATTTAACATAGTTTTCTTTATTGTTAATATTTTTAACTTCATAATTTAATTCTTTAATGATGATTTGATTATTTTTATTAAGAACATTAAAGATATTGGCTGTGCCTATAAAATTGGCTATATATTTGTCCTTCGGTTTTTCATATATCTCAACAGGATTACCAACTTGTAGGATTTCTCCATTTTTCATAATTGCCATTCTGTCAGATAATGACATTGCTTCCTCTTGATCATGGGTAACAATTATAAAAGTGATACCTAACTTATACTGTAGATTAACTAACTCGAATTGTGTTTGTACTCTTAGCTGTTTATCTAATGCTGCAAGTGGTTCATCCAATAAAAGTAATTTTGGTTTTTTGACTAGACATCTTGCTAACGCTACACGTTGTTGTTGACCACCAGATATCTCATTGATTTTTCTTTTCTCTAAACCATTCAGTTCTAGTAAATTTAAAATTTCATTAACACGATGATTGATTTCTTCTTTAGAAATTTTTTCTTCTTTTAGTCCAAACTGGATATTATTAGTGACATTTAAATGCGGAAATAGTGCATAATTTTGGAACATAATATTTAGAGGTCTTACATATGGTGGAAGTTTCGTAATATCCTTTCCCTCAAGTAGAATTCTTCCTTCATCAGGCTTCTCAAAACCTGCTATAATTCTCAAAAGTGTTGACTTACCACATCCTGAAGATCCTAAGAGACTGAATATTTCAGATTTAGCTATTTTTAGATTAACTTTGTCTAAAGCAACAACATTATCAAACCTTTTTGATACATCTATGATTTGTAAAAAAGGTTCAGACATAAAAAGATTGTGAAAAGCGCAACTAAAGTAAAAGTTGCGCTTTTATTTAATTATTGAGAAGCTTTAAAACTATTAAATACTCTCGAAGATATCCTAGACTTTTGAGGTGAGTCAGCTGTATCTGCAAAAAGTTTAGTTAATGTCTCTTCTGTTGGATAAATAGCTGGGTCTGAAAGAATATCAGGATCTATCAAACCTTCAGTTGTGTTAGCTACTAGATTAGGATTTGAGTACCACACATAGTTAGTAATCTCTGCAACAACTTCTGGTCTCAAAATATAATCTATAAATTTATGAGCATTTTCTACATTTTTTGCATCTGCTGGAATTCCCATCATATCAAACCAAATTACTGTTCCTTCATTAGGAATTGAATACCAGACCTCTTCGATTTCCTCGTATGCTGCTATAAATACATCACCTGACCAACCTATTGCTAAGCAAATCTCACCATTTGCTAAATCATCAATGTACTGAGAAGAGTCAAAATACTTTATGTAAGGTCTAATATTATTCAATAATTCTAGTGCCTCTTGATTAGCTTTAGTGTTTTCTGTATTTGGATCATGGCCAAGATAATTTAAAGCAATCTCAACAATTTCACTTGGTGCATCTAAGAAAGCCACACCACAATCTTCGTATTTAGAAATTTGATCAACATCAAATATTATGTCCCATGACTCAACATCTCCACCTCTTTCCTCGACTGCAGCAACATTGTAACCAATTCCAGTTGTGCCATACATGTAATTAACAGAGTATTCCCCACCTGGATCATGAGCATCAGTTTTTTCTAAAACACTTGGATCTAAATTTTTGAGGTTTGGAATCATACTTTTATCAAGTTTTTGAAAAACTCCAGCTTTAATTTGGTTTTCCATAAAGGAGCCTGATGGAACAACTAAGTCATAACCACTTCCTCCAGCTAAAAGCTTAGCTTCTAGAACTTCGTTTGAGTCAAATACATCGTATGTTACATCAATACCAGTTTCTTCCTCAAAATTTGCAATTGTATCTTCAGCTATGTAATCGGACCAATTGTATATAAATAACTCTTCTTTAGCGCTCAAACTCATAGGGAGTATTAACACTAAAAGAGCTGTTAAAAATTTATTCATATTACCTCTCCTCTTAAATAAGTAGAATTTGAATAATATGATAATTTTTTTTAAAAATCACAAATTTTTTTATATAGATCTGGTCTACGATCTCTAAAATTTCCCCAAGATTGGCGGTATTTTGTTATTTCTGAAAAGTCGAAATTCTTAGATACAAAACCTTCATCTTTTTTGTCCATTTCAATTTCAATATTACCCAAATGGTTAGCGATAAAGGAACTTCCATAAAATGTAACAGATATTGAACCTTCATTTTCTGTGCCAATTCTATTAGAAGCTATAACTGGAATTTGATTTGCAGCTGCATGACCTTTCATTACGTTTTGCCAGTGATCTTTTGAGTCTAATAAAGGGTCTTGAGGCTCAGAACCAATTGCTGTGGGATATAATAAAATATCTGCACCAGAAAGTGTCATAGATCTCGCACATTCAGGAAACCATTGATCCCAGCATATACCACAACCAAGATTTCCAAATTTTGTGTTAAATACTTTGAAGCCAGTATCTCCGGGTTTAAAGTAAAACTTTTCGTTATAACCAGGACCCTCGGGAATATGGGACTTTCTATATAAATCACTTAATTTACCATCAGCATTAATTACAACTAGAGAATTAAAAAAATTATTTTCTTTTTTTTCAAAAAAACTGATCGGCATTACCATATTATTTTTCTTACAAAAATTAGAAAAAATTTCAAAAAGTTTGTCATTAGGAAATTCAATTGCATAATTAAAAAACCTTTTATCCTGAGTTGAGCAAAAGTACTCAGTTTGAAATAACTCCTGTAGGAGGAAAATATTTACATTTTCCTTAGATGCTTGTAGAGCAATATTTATAGCCTTATTTATATTTAAATCTTTTTTTTCTTTTATTGATTTAAATTGTGAAGCAGCGACCTTAATTGACATTTTTTGGCACATTCATAGTAACACAATGGATATTACCCCCACCATAATTTATATGTGAAGTTTCTATCATCTCAATTTTTTTATCTTTAAAAATATCTTTAAAAATATCATAAACCATTTCATCTTCTTTAACATTAAATTTTGGAACGAAGATTTTATGCTTTGAAAAATAAAAATTTATATACGAGGCAATAAGCTTTTTATCATTTACAACTATTTTTGAAGGTAGTGGTATATCAATTAATTCTATATTACCGTCAATGCTAGAAAGGTTACTTAGAATAATTGATTTAATCTTATTTAAATTATTTGAATTCAAATCGTCTAAATCATAATTTTTTGCTATTAAATATTTTCTATTTCCAATAGGACATAAAATATTGTCTATGTGCCCATCAGTATCATCATCTTTTAAACCTTCGGGGATCCAAATTATTGAATTTAAGTCAAATAAACTAGTCAGTGTTTGCTCTATTTTTGCTTTTTCAGGATTATTTCTATTTGGGTTAAGTAGCACACTTTCAGTGGAAAACAAGTTACCATATTCATCGTAAGTAATAGCACCCCCTTCTAACGTAAGATTATTTATATATGAAGTAATAGAAAATTGATTTGAGATATATTCACCTACTTTATTATCATTTAAATAATTTGGATATTTTCCATAACCGTTAAAATTAAAGTTAATACATTTAAGTTCATTGTCTTCTTTTATAAAGATTGGGGCTATATCTCTCATCCAAGAGTCATCTAGTTCTAGTTGGATAATATTTATTTTTTGATTATTAATATATTTTTTACAATCATTATAATCCTCTTTATTACAATACATATAAACTGTTTCTTCATCTGAAATACAATTAGCTAAATTAGCCATTTCTAATCTGGCATCTTTAATTATTTTGTTGTAAAGATTTTTATTACATGGCCAAGCCATTAGACATTTGTCATGTGCTTCCCATTCTGGAATTAACTTCATAAGATTATAGTATATATTTTTTTTTAATTATGAATATTTGTATGCTCTCAGATAAGGCCAAAAAAGAAACAAGAATGCCCCTTGTACCAGATGATATTATTGAATTAAAAAATAAATCAGCCAAATTCAACTTTTATATTGAAAAATTTACTGACAGCATAATTGAAGAGAAAGAATATATCTCAGTTGGGTGTAAGTACTATACAAATCAAAAAATAGATTTATTTTTATCAATGCAAGGTTTGAAACAAAGTCAAATAAAGTCAAATCAAAATTACTTAGTCTTATTCGATATTGTTGAATATGTTGAGCAAAATAGAGCTATGTTTAATAAAATATTAAAAAATAATTGTTCTCTATTATTTTATGATTTATTGAGCGGTAAACACTCAATCAAAATTTTAAAATCTGCTAATAAAGAGCATTTGCTAAAATCAACTATTAATATAAGTAAAAAATTAAAAGCAAAATTACCAATATTTTGTAATTCTTTAAAAAGAGATAGCATTGAAAAATTTTATTTATCCAAAAAAGGATATATTAATTTTCGTTATTTAAATTTACTTGAAAAATTAGTTTAATATTAAATAAATACCCGTAGATACTAATAATATTGCAAAGAAATACTCAAAACTTCTTTTTAATTTAGGGTTAGATACTAAATTTTTAATTAAACTCCCAAAAAGTGCCCATAAACTTATACATGGAAAGCTTACAAGTGATGACATCAACCCTGTGAAAACAACAGCTATCCAAAGCTTTTCTTCTAAAGGCATAAAACCAGATGCGACTGTAATAGCTATCGTCCATGCTTTAGGGTTTACCCATTGAAAAAGGGCAGCTTCGTAAATATTTAAGGGCCTACCTGTATCTTTCTTATAGTCCTTTAGTGACCCAATCATTTGATAAGCTAAATAAATGAGATAAAAAAAACAAAGCCATTTTAGTATCATTTGAAATTCTGGTTTATTAATCAAAATTAAACCTAAACCTGTGCAAATTAATGAAACTTGAAGAGCATGACCTAGAGAAATACCAGTAATATGTGGTAAAGACCTTTTAAAACCAAATTTTAAGCCTGAGATTGTTAACATAGCATTATTGGGCCCAGGTGTGATAAACATGACGGTGTAATATGATACGATTGCTATAACTAAAGCTATATCTATCAATTAATTAATCTTTAATACTGAACTTATTATCTTTTAAGATAACATGTATTGGAACACCAGTTGAGAGTTCAACAGAATTAATATTATTTGGTTCATAAATATTCATAACAATTAAAAGCGCTCTAAGAGAATTCCCATGTGCTGCTATTAAAATATTATCATTTTCATCGCTTTGAATAGCAGGTTTAATTACTTCCTCAAAATATTTTGTAACTCTTCTGACCACATCCTCAAGACTTTCACCGTTAGGGGGTTGATCAGAATAACCTCTTCTCCACTTATGAACTTGTTCTTCGCCAAATTTTTCAGCAGTTTCCTTTTTGTTTAAACCCGTGAGATCACCATAATCTCTTTCATTTAGGTTAATGTTTGAAATTATTTTTCCTTCATTATTTAAAAAATTCCACTGATCGAGGTTTTGAAGAATTATTTTAGCGGTTTCTTGAGCTCTTTTTAATTCGCTTGTAAATACAATATTGAATTTAATATCTAAATTTTTGAAGTTTTGCCCAGCTTTATTCGCTTCCTCAATGCCTTGTTCGGATAATTCAATGTTTTTAAAGCCGGTAAAAAGATTTAATTTATTCCACTCGCTTTGACCATGGCGAATTAATAAAATATTTTTCATTGAATTTGATATATATTATTAATTACTCATGGTCAAATTTCGCATTGAAAAAGATAGCTTAGGTGAAATTAAAGTTGAAAGTACAAAACTTTGGGGAGCGCAGACTCAAAGATCAATAGAAAACTTTCAAATAGGTATTGGGAAATTTCATTTTCAAAATATATTTATAGAGGCCCTTGCCTTACAAAAAAAATCATGTGCTTTTGCAAATGCTGAGTTAAAATTATTACCAAAAAATCATACAAAAATTATCGGTAAAGTTTGTGATTTAATTATATCTGGAAAATTAAATGATCACTTTCCTCTTGTTGTGTGGCAAACAGGATCAGGAACTCAAATCAATATGAATATAAATGAAGTCATTGCAAATAAAAGTAACCAGTTGTTAGGAAGAAAACTCCCAACAAATACCCCACTTCATCCTAATGATCATATTAATAGGTCTCAATCATCAAATGATAGTATTCCTACTGCTATGCATATAGCTAGTGTACTATCGATAAAAAAAAATTTACTTCCTGAGATAGCTTTTTTCAAAAAATCTTTAAAAAAGAAAATTTCTGAGTTTACAGGAATAATTAAAATTGGAAGAACTCACACTCAGGATGCAACGCCGATAAAAATTTCTAATGAATTTTTAGCGTTTTATGATCAAATCTCTTATGCAGAGAATGTTATTAAAAAAAGTTTAAATAAGCTTTATGAATTGGCTCAAGGAGGAACTGCAGTTGGATCTGGAGTAAATGCGCCAAAAAGTTTTTCTAAAATATTTATTAAATACTTAAAAAAGGAAACAGGACTTCCGTTTAAATCTGCCCCAAATAAGTATGAGTCGCTTGCTTCCCATGATGTATTTATTGAAGTCATGTCAGGCGTAGAAATTTTAACTAGTACTTTATTTAAAATGGCAAATGATATTAGGGTATTAGCTTCTGGGCCAAGAAGTGGAATTTCTGAGTTAATTCTTCCAGCAAATGAACCTGGCTCATCAATTATGCCAGGAAAAATAAATCCTACACAGTGTGAAGCACTATCAATGGTGTGTACACATGTTATTGGTCTGAGAAACTCAATAGCCCTCGCTTGTTCTCAAGGCCATTTCCAATTAAATGTTTATAATCCATTAATCATACATAATACTCTTGATGCAATTAGTTTAATAAGTGAGGCAATGGCTTCATTTAATATAAACTGTTTGAAAGGATTAAAAGTTAACAAAAAAAGAGTAAATGAACTTTTAAATCGCTCTTTAATGCTTGTTACACCATTAACTAAAGTTATTGGTTACGATCTAGCCTCTAAAGTGGCACTAAATGCTTATAATAAAAACATTTCATTAAAAGAGTCCTGTATGGAACTAACTGATTTATCTGAAGAAGAATTTAATAAATATACTGACCCTAAGAAAATGGTTTAGTTTATATTATGTATCTTGTAGTTTTCTTTTGATTTGAATAATTCTTTAAGTAAATTATTTGTAATGAAGTGACCTGTTTTAAAACCCTTATAAGTTCCAATAATAGGGTATCCAGATAAATAAAGATCACCGACCACGTCCAAAACTTTATGACGCATTAATTCGTTATCATATCTTAATCCATCTTTATTAAGAGGTTTTTTGTCTTTTATAACAATGGCATTATCTAGAGAGCCTCCTTTAATTAGATTTTGTGACTTGAGGTATTCAATTTCTTGAAAAAAACCAAAAGTTCTTGCTTTTGATATGGACTCGATATAGTTACCATTTAAGTTCTTAATTTTAATATCTTGATCTTTATACTTTCCTTCGAAACTAGACTCTAAATTAATATTTAATCCTTCATCTTTTGGTGAATTAGGTGCTAACTCAGCATATCCATAATCACATGAAAATTTTATAGGTTTAACAATTTCTAAAATCTTTTGTTCTAGGTCTTGCTCTTTTATTCCTTTTTTTAAGATACTTTCAACAAAAACATTAGAACTACCATCAAGAATAGGTACTTCAACGTTGTCAATTAAAATTTCACAATTATTGATGTGTAGACCTGCAAGAGCACTCAATAAATGCTCAACTGTTTTAACTTCAACTCCATTTGAAGCAATGTTAGTTGAAAATTTTGTAGATATTACATTATCCCATTTAGCAGGAATGATTGTTGATTTATCAGTTCTATTAAAATTGATGCCAGACTTTAGAGGGGCAGGATTAAGAATAACATTAGTTTTAACACCAGTATGCAATCCAATACCATCTATATTTACAGAATCATTGAGAGTAAAGCTTTTCATCTAAAATAATATTATGAAAATACCCAAAAAGTATTACTTTATATTTGTAAAACTTTGTATTTACAGAACTTATTGATTAGAGCCTTTACGAAGATATGAAGGAGTGTCTATATCTTCAATGGTCTCATTTTCATCACTTAATTCTGAAATTTCGGAAACCTCTGATATATCATCGGAATCTTTGATTTGTTTTGTTTTCTCGGTATCCTCTTCTAAAACGTCACTAAATAAAAAAAGATTTGGATCTGTCTTTGTTTTTTTCGTTTTTTGCTTTTTTTCAGGAATTTCAACACTTTCTTCTGTAGATTGTTTATCAGAAGTCATCAGATTGGAAAGCATACTAAAAAAACCTTTTTTCTTTTTTTCTTCAAAATTTTCTGAATTGGTTGAACTTTCGTTATTTTTTTCAATCAATTCATCTTTATTCTCTGAAGTAATATCCGGGGTATTAGATAAATTGAATTCCTCTGATTCAGAGTCAACTTGCTTTTTTTCAACTATACTTGAAATATCTTCAAAATGTTTATTATCTGAACCCTCATAAGAAAAACTTCCGTCAATTTTATTTTGTATAGAGCTAAATCCTGAATTATTTTCAGTTTCTGGGTAATAGAGAATTTTTTTTCCTGATGCCTCTATGCCAGTTGCAAAAATACTTATTTTTAATTTTCCTTGAAGGGTCTCATCAATCAAAGAGCCAAAAATTATATTTGCCTCAGGGTTAACACTCTGCCTTATGATATTTGCAGCGTGATCAACTTCTAATAAAGTCATATCGCTACCGCCAGAAATATTAACGATAACTCCTTTAGCAGTATTCATATCTATATTTTCAATAAGTGGGTTAGTTAAAGCTAAATTTGAAGCCTCTACTGCTTTATTATCGCCTTCTGCGACTGCAGTGCCCATCATTGCAAATCCCATTTCTTTTATTACAGTTCTAACATCTGCAAAATCTAAGTTGATAAGACCAGGTTGCGTAATTAAATCTGTAAGACCTTTGACACCGTCAAAAAGAACATTGTCTGCTTTTTTAAAAGCTTCTGCAAAAGAAGTCTGTTCATTAGACACTTTAAATAAATTTTGATTAGGTATGATAAGTAATGTATCAACATTACTTTTTACCTCCTCAAGCCCTTGTAATGCTAGATTCATTCTCTTAGTGCCTTCAAAGTTAAATGGGGTTGATACTATTGCTACTGTTACAATACCTAATTTTTTTGCAATACTAGCTATTACTGGTAATGCGCCTGTGCCTGTGCCGCCTCCCAATCCAGCTGTTAGAAAAAGCATGTTAGTGTTTCTTAACTCTTCTGATATTAAATCAATACTCTCTTCTGCAGCATCTTTTCCAATCACTGGATCAGCTCCGGCACCTAATCCTTTGGTTTTTTCTAATCCTAATTGGATACGATTATAACATAGAGAATTTTCAAGGGCTTGTGCATCAGTATTAGCAACAATAAAATCTACATTATTTAAATTTGATTGAATCATGTTATTTACTGCATTACTTCCCGCTCCACCAATACCCATAACGGTTAAAGATGGTTTTAAGTTTTTTTGATCAACAACTGGTTCTATATCTAGTGTCATTTTTTTCCCCGCAAATCAACCTATAGTAGGTCTACGAATCTTTTGTACCATATTTTATTTGAAAAAGAATCAATTTTTTCTATGAATTCAGTATTTTTAGAATTTTTATTAGTTAATAGCCAAAAACTTGAATACAAGGACATTATACTTGCGTCATTTAAGACCTTGGGGATTCCACAAGACTTTGGGGGTTCTAAAAATTGAATGTCAAAGCCAAATTTTGTTCGAAAGTAATTATAAAAATTTTTAATTTTTGAACCACCGCCTGTAAATATATACGAATAAAAACTACTATCCTTCGGTAAAGATTTTAAAACATAGTCAAAAGTTTCATCTAAGCGATCTAATGTAATCTCTTTTAAATTATCGTGTCCGACATTTTTTTTTTTATTATTACCAAACTCCTCCCAGATGGGTATTTCAACCGAAAAATTTCTTGTGTCAGATAAATCTATTGAAGAAATTTTTAGTTTTTCTGCAAAGTCAAAGCTAACGTTGTGAATATTAACTAAATCATTAGAAATTTTTTTGCTACCTTGTAAAATTTTTTTTTGGAAATGTAAAACTTTATTTTTTATCATAATAATATTAATAGTGTTAAAACCATAATCAATAAGTACAACATTTGTTTTACTCTTAGGTTTGTTTTTTAAGTAAAAATAATAAGACGTTGTAGAGTCTAAGTAATTTAAAATTTTAATCTGTAGTTTTTGAAATATATTGTTTAAAAGATTAATTTGCTTCATATCAATCATTGAAATTAAAGAAATCATAGATAGCTTATTACAATTTAGACCCACAGGATTATCTGTAATTATCTTATCGTCAATTTTATAATGCGAAGTATAAAAATTGTAATGAAAATTTTTATCTCGATTAATTTTTATTTTGGAAATTTTCCTTAAATCATTTTTTTCTACTATAGCCCCGTTTAAATTTAGATCTTTTTGTGTTTTTTTTATTTTTACACTTTGATTAGTAACAAGTATGAAGGCATCTCTGATAACATAGTTAGCTTGTTTTTCAGCTTGGACGATAGAATTCTTTATACAGTCGATGAAATCATCAAAGTTTTCTATTTCTTCTCCAGTATATCCTCTTGATCTTGTCTTACCTGTGCCAATAATTGAAAAATCTTGATTTAATTGGGAATAAATAATTGTCTTTATAGAAAATGATCCGATTTCGATTATTGATTTATAACTATCCAATTATTTTAATCTTATTGTTTTATTGTGAAAATTTCTTAGATCTAAAAAGTGATCATAATTAGTGGTTTTGTTAATTAAATCGATGTTATTTTTAATAAAAAATAATAATTGAGAATCAATCATTTTAGGAAGCATAACTTTTTTACCATTACTTAAAACTAAATTGTATCTTCTACCATCAATATATTCTATTTGATCAATATTAAATAAAGAAGATAAAGTTTGATAATTTTCCATTAAATAATTATTAATGTAAATGCTTTCTTTAGAAATATCTATAAGTTTGATTTTTTCTAAATAACTTTTTCTGAAATACTGAATTGAAGCTTTGGTATTATCATAAAAAATTATTTCATTAGTTAAATTATTTATTGCAAAAGGTTTTTTCAAATTTATTTTAATGTTTATTCCATTATCTTCTCGTTGAAACAAATGACTTTCAATAAATGAATATTCTTTTAGATAGTTGTTTATATCATTCAGATTATTTGCTATTTGTATTTCAAAATCGTGATTTATATCCGAGTTAGAGAAATTAATAATTTCCAATGGTTTTTTTAAAATTAAATTAACCGAAAAACCAACAAATAAGATTAAGAAAAAAATTGATATTAGAGAAATTGTAAAATTTTTATAATTAGTTTTCATAAAGATGAATTTATAATTTGTTTTAATAAATATGAATAACTATAGTTTTTAAAGTTTGCTTGCTCAGGGGCTAATGATATTTTTGTTAGACCTGGATGAGTATTTAGTTCTAAAAAATACATTTTTCCATTTTTATTACTTATTATAAAATCTAATCTTATTATTCCTTTGCAATTACAAATACGAAATATTTTTTTTGATATCTTTGACAAGAAATCATTATTTATTTTAGATATTCTTGCTGGTAAAAAATGCAAACTTTTATTTTTTGAATATTTAGCTGAATAGTCATAATGTATACCTTCATATTCAATTTCTGTAACACCAAGGGTTTCTATTTTATTATTATTTTCAATTACAGTTACAGTTAACTCTCTACCCTCAATAATTTCTTCAATTAAATTTTTATTGTTACTTATGTTTTTTTTTAGATCATTTTTATTATTTATGAATTTAATTCCCTTAGATGATCCTCCCCAATTAGGCTTTAATATAATTGGAAATTTAATTTGGTTTTTATAAGTTATTTCTTTTGGAGATAAAACATTGAGTCTTTTTCTAAGAAAGTTTTTGAGTAAACGCTTATTAAAACACAGAGCAGATGAAATAGCATCAGAATGGGTGATAGGTATATTATTTTTTTGAGCTAACGAATTTAATCCGCCATCCTCTCCATATTCACCATGAAGAGAATTGAAAATTAAATCTGGCTTATTTTGAATAATATTTTCAATATTATTTTTTTTTAAATCAAAAAATTTCACATTAAATTTATTTTTTTTAAGACAAGTAAAAACATTTTTTCCTGACATGAGAGATACTTCTCTTTCATCAGACCATCCTCCTGCTACTACAAGGATTTTGAATAAGTTTATCTTTTTATCGATCAATCTATAATTCTTAATTCTTTTTCGAGAGTGATTTTATGTTTATCTTTAACTTTTTTCTGAATTTTAGAAATAAATGAGTCAATACTGTTTGCACTTATATTAGGGTCATTTTCAAAAAAGTTAGAGTGTGTTTTAGATAATTTTATTGGACCATCATAAAAACTCTCATCTATAGAGGATTTAATTAATTTCCAAGCACTTTGATTTACTGGATTCTTAAAAATACTTCCACAGCAATTTACTCTTTGAGGTTGAGTTTGATTTCTAATAGTTACGTATTCTTGCATCAAGCTTTTTATATAATTTTGATCTCCATGAGAAATTTTAAATTTACCATATAAAATTATTGTATTGATTTTTTGGAAACCCTTTCGGTAATCGAATTTTAATTCTTTTATATTTTTTTCATAGATTTTGTTATCATTCATATCAAAATAAATAACACTTATTAACTTGTCTTTTATTTCCTGATTATAACATCCAGCATTCATAAATATATTTCCACCAATTGAACCAGGTATTGTGTATAAAAATTCATATCCTGAAACACCTTTTTGATAACAAAATTTTGAAAGGTAGCTATCTAAGACTCCAGAACCAACTAGCATGTGATCATTATTTATTTGTATATTAGCAAAGTTACCTTGAAGTTTTACACCAATACCTTTGAAACCATCATCTTTAATTAATGTATTTGATAGATTGCCAATAACTAATAGGGATTTAGTTTTTATATCATCTTTATTAAAGAGGTTGTTTAAATCGATTTGATTATAAATTTTATAAAGTTGTCTAATTTTACCACCAGATTTTAACCATGAATATTTTGCTGTTGAATAATTAACAATTAAATTTTTATTTTCTAGAGTCATAAAAAAAACGAATTTGATTTGAAATAATACCTGCTCCTGCAGAAATAATTATACTCTCTCTTTTAATTAATAAAAATTGATCCAGCAAACTATATAAATCCTGATAATTGTTAATATATTTAGTTTTTTGATTATTTAAAACATTCAAATCATTCACCAAATTTTTAGAATTTTTCATACCCTTTTTATAATTCTCACCTGCTCCATAAGTTTTTAAAATTATTAAATTCTTTATATTTTTCAACACGCTCAAGTATTCCTCATATAAATCATTTAATCTAGAGTATCTATGTGGTTCAATAATTAAAATGACATCTTTTTTTTTATACAATCTAGAGATGTTTACTAATTTTTCTATTTCAGTAGGATGATGAGCATAATCATCAATGAATGTAGCTTTTTGTAGCTTTCCAAGAATATTCATTCTTCTTTTTGTGCCTTTAAAATTGAGTATGTGAGACTTTTTGATTTTATATCCTAAATCATCAATTATTGATAAAGCTGCTGTTAAATTTTGTACATTATGTTCACCTAATAAATTTGTAGATATATTATTTGCTAAAATTTTTTTACCTTTAAATATATCAAATGATGATTTCCTATTAGTTAATTTTCTTACCTTATAACTGTAATTGGCTTGTTTATTTGATCCAAATGTATTCAATTTGTCAGAATATTTTTTCAATGAATAAAGAAATTTATCGTTATTATTTATAAAAATTTTAATATTTTTTTGAGATTGTTTAAAAATATAATTTTTAATCTTAGATTTAAAATTTGAGTAAGATTTATAAAAATCTATATGTTCCCTATCAACATTTAAAAATAATAAATATTTTGGATTCAATTTAAAAACAGTACCATCACTTTCATCAGCTTCTACAACAACATAATTACTATTGGTAAGAAATATATTTTGTCCAAAATTATGCATAATTCCACCTGAGATGATGGTAGGATTAAGACCAGCACAAACTAATAAATGTCCCAAAATAGATGTAGTTGATGTTTTCCCATGTGAACCAGATACTACAATAGTAAATTTATCTCTACATATGAGCTGTAAAAGTTTTGATCTATTATAACAAGGTATGTTATTTTTTTTTGCCTCTTTGATTTCAGGATTATTTTTTATAGCTGAAGAATAAAATATAATATCTCTATTTATAATGTTTGAAATTTTATGACCAATATAAACAGGAATTTTATTTTTTTCTAAATTTATAGTATTAGAATTATGAGTAATATCACTGCCAGTAACATTTACATTATTTTTTTTTAAGTAAATTGCTAAAGCACTCATACCAATGCCATTGATCCCAATTATGTGAACATTCTTTGAAGCTAATTCAGAGAGCTTCATCTTGTGGTGTAACAAATAATTTTTTCAATAGAATGAGGATTTATAAGTGAATTAAAATAATAATTATTCACTTTCTTTTTTTTTAATGGAATTGAAAATTTGCTTAAACTCATATTGTGAGATAAAAAATAGTCTAAATTAAATCTTTGATGTTGATCTCTAGATATCAAGTGAGGAATAAAAAAAACATCATTAGTAAAATATAAAATTTCATTTATAGAGCCTGAACCAGATCTTGAAAGTATTATATCGTATTCTTGGGGATTTAAATCATCTTTAAAAGAAAAGAATTCGAAATTATTATTATCTACAAGGTCTATATATTTTTTTTTTAAAACATCGATATGAGACGCAGGTATTTGAATAAAGAATTTTGTATTTTTTAAATATGAATTGTTGATATTCTTTATTTCTTTTAGCATCATATTATTCAAATCTAATGAACCAGCACTTCCACCAATTAGCAAAACATTTATAAAGTTATGATCAAGTTTTTCTCTAAATTTATTTCTATTTATAAAAAAATTACCAACAAAAATTTCTTTTCTACGCATATTGTTTTTTGGAAATGAAATAAATACATTTTTAGAAATAAAATAGTTTATTTTATTTGCTAATCCATATATTACATTCTGCTCATGAATATATATTTTATTAAAAGATAAAAAAAAAATATTAAATAATTTTGAAATTATTAAAACGGGAGTTGTAATAAAGCCACCAAAACCTATCAAAATTATCCTTCTATTAGACAAAAATATAAAGGATACTTTTAATAATAAGTTAAGAATAAAAAAAAATTTATTTTTTGATTTTAAAATAATTTTATTAATTTTATTACTTTCAATTTTTCCTATATATTTTTTTCCTATTTCATTAGTGATAAAAAGAATATTATTTGGATCTTTCATAAGACATAAGTTATTGATGTACGCTAATGAAGGTAAGATATGACCACCTGAAGATCCTGCTATCACAATATATTTAATCTTTTTCAATAACTATTTCTTTCAATACTTTGTTTGTTTCAATATCTACAATTTGAAAAATTGCTTTGTTATCTTTAACAATTTTTTGTTGATATTGATTTTCATTAATTAAATAAACATCATTTAAGCCAATATTTTTGTTCATAATAATTGTTTTGTTATTGTCATTACTCATTTTATAGAAAACACCAAAAATAATTGCTATTATCCCTACGATTATTAATAAGCCTTGAATAATAACTAAACTAATTAGAATTTTTTTTTTTAACATATATTCAATGATTAAATCTTATAATTACAAAGATTTTAAAATAGAAATATTATACGAGGATAGCTATATAGCAATATTAAATAAACCTTCTGGGCTTTTAACACACAAAAAAAATGGGATAGATAATAGCCCTAGCTTACAGGAAAGTCTTAAAGGGCAATTTACAATAGATGATAAGGAGTATTTAAAAGAGGGAATTGTTCATCGTCTTGATAAAGATACAAGTGGCGTTATAGTTATTACTAAAAATAGTAATTCAAAAAATAAATTTAAGGAGATGTTTAAAAATAGAAATATAAAAAAGAATTATCTAGCTTTTACATATGGTGTACTTAATCAAAGGCAAGTTGAAATTAATAAAAATATATCTAGGAATAAAATTCAAAGGACAAAATTTAATGTATCGAATAATCTTGGAAAACAAGCAATCACAAAAGTTTCTAGCGTAAAAACTTTTCACGGCTCAATTAGTCTTCTAAATTGTGAAATTATAACTGGTAGAACTCATCAAATTAGAGTACATCTTTTGAGTCTGGGACTACCAATTGTTGGTGATAAAGATTATAGACTTAACAAAGAGGAAAAATTTCGATTAACAAATATGGCTACTAGTCAAAAGAATTGTATTTTATTATTTCCACGGCAAGCATTACACTCCCATAAAATAGAATTTAATCATCCAATTATAGAAAAACATATTAAAATTACTTGTGATTTACCCGATGACATGAGAGATTTAAAAGCAATTTTGCAATGAATATTGAAAATAAAAATTTACTACCTGTTATTACCTCTGAAAATGATGTTTATCCTTATTTAAAAAAAATTAATCAGTTTCCTATTTTGACAGATGAAGAGGAAAAAAGGCTTGCAATAAATTGGCTTAAAAATGGCGATACAGTAGCTGCTCAAAAGCTTGTGACAAGTCATTTAAGACTAGTGGCAAAAATAGCTATGGGCTATAAAGGTTATGGTTTACCATTATTTGATTTAATTTCTGAGGGTAATTTAGGACTTATCCAAGCAATAAGAAAATTTGATCCTGAAAAAGGTTTTAGGTTAGCTACTTATGCAATATGGTGGATTAGAGCTTCTATTCAGGAGTATGTCTTACATAGTTGGTCACTTGTTAAAATAGGAACTACCGCAGCTCAAAAAAAACTTTTTTTTAATCTTCGAAGACTTAGGAATCAAATTAAAAAATATGAGGATGGTTACCTCACTAATGATCAAATTAAATCAATTTCTAATGATCTTGGAGTAACTGAGGAAGAAGTGAAGCAAATGGAAGGAAGGGTATTTAATCATGATTTCTCATTAAACACTCCTTTAAATGATGAAAATGACTCAGAATGGATTGATCAAGTGGAGGATAAATCAATTGATACTGTCTCAAAAGTTGAACAAAGTGATGAATTAAAAAAAAGAAAAGCGCTCTATAATCAAGCTGTAACAAAACTTGAACCTAGAGAAATAGAAATTTTAACTGCAAGACGATTAGATGAAAAGCCTAAGACATTAGAGGACCTAAGCAAGAAATATTCAATAAGTAGAGAGAGAGTTAGGCAAATAGAGAATAAAGCAATTAAAAAACTTCAAGAAGAAATTAAAATTATTACAGATCAAAAACTTTTAACTAAATCTTAAATTACCTAATAATTGTTTGATTTCTTTCAGGCCCTAATGAAATAATTTTAATTGGAATACTTAAGTACTCTTCAATATATGAAATAAATTTTTTAAGATTTTCGGGTAAGTTTTCAAATTTACTCAAATCTTTAATTTCACCCCAACTTGAAAATGACTCAAAATCATTATCATCTAAAGACAATGACTCCAAAATATCACTATCACTAAAATTTACCTCCTCATATTTTTTTGAATTATAACTTTTGCAAACTTTAATTTCTGAGAGATTATTTAATACATCAGCTTTTGTTATGCAAAGCTCATTTACACGATTTATTTCACAGCTATACTTTAAAGATACTAAATCAAGCCAACCACACCTTCTTTTTCTTTTTGTAACAGTGCCGATTTCAACACCTTTCTCAGCTATATAATCACCAACCTTATCAAATAATTCAGATGGGAATGGTCCATTTCCAACTCTTGTAGCATAGGCTTTAAATATACCAACAGTTTTATAATCCACCTGCATTGCTGAACCAATAACAATATTTGATGAAACAGTATTTGATGAAGTTACAAAGGGGTAAGAGCCATGATCTAAATCAAGAAGCGCCCCTTGAGCACCTTCAAATAATATTTTTTTGTTTTTAAATTCTTTTTTGATAAAAGAATTATCAACAATTAATCCTTTAACTAAATCATAAAAACTTAATAAATCTTGGACTGTTTTATCAATATTAATTTTACTTTCATCAAAACTTTCAAGAATGGGGTCATAAAACTTCTTAATTGTCTCTAATTTTTCTTCAATTATATTTTTAGATTTTAAATCGTATAGTTTAATACTCTTTCTTCCAACTTTATCTTGGTATGCAGGTCCAATGCCTTTAGAAGTGGTACCAATTTTTTTTTCACTTTTTAAAATTAATTCATTAATTTTATCAAGTTGCTTATGATATTCTAAGATAAGAGATATATTTGAAGATAAAAATACCTTAGGACTCTCAATCTTTTTAGTAATTTGATCATACTCGTTATAAAAATGATTAGGATCAAGCACAACACCTTGACCTAAATAACAAACTTTTCCACGAATTATACCAGATGGGATAAGATTTAATTTATAAGTAGTATCATCAACAATGACAGTATGGCCCGCGTTGTTACCACCTTGATATCTTACTACTAAATCAAATTCTTCTGAAATATAATCAACAATCTTACCCTTACCCTCATCGCCCCATTGCAGTCCTATAACAGCGGTGTTCATTAAATTAGTTCGGCAATGTAATCAACATTGCATGAGAAACCAAAACCCTCAATTTTTTTTGTATTTTTTTTATATTTATAGCCACCACCTTGGGCTAATATTTTTTTTGTGGAATTTGAGTAAACATAAAAAAAAATATCCTGATGATAGTCTTGAGAAAAAAAGTCTTTTTCTAAATTTAATTCAAAAGGAGCATCAATTTTTTTTTTAAAAATATTGACAAATTTAGAAATATTATTTTTATAACTAATACTGTTGATAAGATAACTTTTATTTTTTGATATTTTTGGATCAGTAAAAACATAAGTGTAATTTTTTTTTATAATTTTTTTAAGAAAATTATCTAAGATCTGTAAAACTTCTTTGAATGAATCATTTTTAGAAAAATTAATAATTTCAACACCATGTTGTCTAAACTGCTTAATATTATTGCTGTTCATTTTATCTTTTTTGAAAACATCTCCCATGTAATAAAGGAAGTGTTTAGATTTTGAGTCGTGAGTCAAAATTGTATTAATAACCTGACCTGTAATATCTGAACGAAGAGTTGCTTCTGATAATGACTTTAAAGATTTATCTTCAATTACAGATGTAAAAATTCTTGAAAATTTTTTGTTAGAACTGACAGTTTTGGTGAATGAGTTATCCAAACTTTCATATTTTTTTGCTGTAATTGAGTATTTTGTGTCAAAAGAATTAACAAGCATCTGAAATAACTTTAATTATTTGTTTTTTTAATTTATTAAGATTAATTACTTTTATATTTCTTTTATGATATTGCAAGTTCACTCTTAATACAGGCTCTGTTCCTGAAGGACGTATATTGTAATAAATATCTGAATTTTTTAGTAATTTATTTAGTTTCTTATAAACACTCTCTTGATTTAAGTAAAATCTTTCACGATCTATTCTTTGATTTATACTCAATTCTTCAAGTAAATTAATACCATTTCTCAATTCTGATAACTTTTTCTTTTCTTTTAAAATTAAAGTGAGCAATCTAATGGCTGTTGCCATACCATCGCCAATTAAAATATCATCTTTAAATATAAAATGTCCAGATGGTTCGCCTCCAAAAATATATTTATTATCTAAAATTTCCTTTAAAATATTTTTATCGCCAACTTTTACTCGTTTTAATTTCAGCCCCAATTTTTTTAAGGCTATATCAAGACCATGATTTGCAATTTCGTTAGTGACTAAAACAGAGCCTTTTTTTATTTTTTTTTCATATAAATAATGTTTGGCAAAAATAAAAATTATTTCCTCTCCATTTAATACATTACCTTTATCGTCAATAAAAATAACTCTATCACCATCTCCATCTAAACAAATTCCGACATCACATCTTTTTTTTTTAACTAATACTGATGCTTTATGAGGGAATAAAGAGCCACAGTTTTGATTAATATTTGTGCCAGAGGGACTATTACCAATGGTGTGTAAGTCTAAACCTAATTCAAACAAAACTTCTGGCGCTACCTTATAAGATGCTCCATTTGCACAATCTAAAGTTATTTTTAGTTGATTATAATTAAGATTTCTATCTGCACTATGTTTAAGTGCTTCGGAATATCTTCCTATTGCATTTTTAAGTCTTATAGCCTTACCATAATTTGACTGTTTTATTTTAAAGTTATCAAAGTCGTAGTTAAAAAATAAATCTTCTATTTTATTTTCCTCTTCTGAAGTAATTTTAAGACCCTGCCCAGAAAAAAATTTAAGACCGTTGTCTTTATACTGATTATGAGAAGCTGTAATCATTACAGAAAAATCTGCTCTTAATGACTTACTTAAAACTGTTAAGGCGGGTGTGGGTAAAGGTCCAACTAATATTACTTCTATTCCCATAGATAAGAAACCTGATGTTAAAGCCGGTTCAAATATGTATCCTGATAATCTAGTGTCTTTATTTATAACTACTCTTGAGATTGAATTTTTCTTTCTCAAAACAATTGAGGAAGCTTTTGCTAGTTTAAGTACATTCTCTGGTGTTAACGGGTACTTGCCCACTTCACCTCTAATTCCATCGGTACCAAATAACCTCATATTAAATATTTAATATTGATATTATCTTTAATTTGGAAGTGGAAAGTTTTGATCTTTTGTAAAAGATGGTAAAGGGCCTTTATTGGCAGCTTCTTTTTTGTTATCTGGGCTGTCATCAGAGCTATTGGTGGATAAATCGTCGTCTCTTTTAGGTTTAATGCCCTTGATTAAGTTTTGTATTTCCTCGCCTGTTAGTGTTTCATATTCTAAAAGTCCTTTTGCAATAGTGTGAAGATCTTTTATATTATCAGTAAGTATTTTTCTAGCTTTTGACTCTGCATCTTCAACGAGGCGTATAACCTCTTGGTCAATAATTCTCGCAGTTTCCTCAGAAATATTCTTTGATTGTGTAACGGAGTGACCTAAAAATACCTCTTCTTGATTACCTGTATATCTGACCCTTCCAAGCTTATCACTATAACCCATTTGAGTAACCATAGCTCTTGCTAGGTTGGTTACCTGTTGAATATCGCCTGCAGCTCCAGATCCTATTTTTTCTGGACCAAAAATTATTTCTTCGGCTATACGTGCAGCAACAGTTACGACTAACTTGTCTAAATACTCATCTTTGCGATGAATTACTTTATCTTGCTCAGGAACGCTCATAACAAATCCTAGAGCCCTACCTGTTGGAATAATTGATGATTTGTAAATAGGATCAGCATACTTACAGTGTAAATTAGCTAATGCATGTCCTGCCTCATGGTAAGCAATAACCTCTTTTTCACTATCTGAAATAATTTTAGACTTGTTTTGAGTGCCAAGCATTACTTTATCTTTTGCATCTTCAAAATCATCCATTGTTACAATTTTTTTATTCTTCCTAGCAGCAATTAGTGCAGCTTCGTTTACTATATTGGCCAAATCTGCTCCAGAGAAACCGGGGGTAGATCTTGCAATAGCTATAGTTTTAACAGATTTATCCATCTTAATTTTTCTAGTATGAACCTTTAAAATTTTATCTCTACCAATAATGTCGGGGGCAGGAACCACAACTTGTCTATCAAACCTCCCTGGTCTGAGCAAAGCAGGATCAAGAACATCAGGTCTATTAGTTGCAGCAACAATGATAACTCCCTCATTGGCTTCAAAACCATCCATTTCAACCAAGAGCTGGTTTAAAGTTTGTTCTCTTTCATCATTTCCTCCACCTAATCCAGCACCCCTATGTCTTCCAACAGCATCAATTTCATCAATGAATATAATACAAGGTGCATTTTTCTTTCCCTGTTCAAACATATCTCTTACTCTACTAGCACCAACTCCAACAAACATTTCAACAAAATCTGAACCAGAGATTGAGAAAAATGGTACCCCAGCTTCTCCAGCTATTGCACGGGCAAGGAGAGTTTTACCTGTTCCTGGGGGGCCAACCAAAAGAGCTCCCTTAGGTATTTTAGCACCAAGTCTCTGAAATTTGTGTGGATCTTTTAAAAATGAGACTACCTCTTCTAGTTCTTGTTTAGCCTCATCAATTCCAGCAACATCATTAAATGTTACTCTTTGTTTATTTTCATTTAGTAGTTTTGCTTTTGACCTACCAAAGCCAAGAGCACCTCCACCTTTTCCAGATTGCATTTGACGCATAAAAAAAATCCAAACACCAATTAGTAAAAGCATAGGAAACCAGGATACAAATATACTTAATAATGGGTGCATACCAGATTGCTCTGGCTTGGCATTTATAGCAACCTCATTATCGCTTAGTGTCTCAATTAAATTAGGGTCTCTTGGTGCATAAGTTGAGAATTCAACACCATCCATTGTTTGACCAAAAATATTATTGCCTTGAATTTCAACAGATTTTATTTCTCCATTTTGTGCTTTATCTAGTAAAGTTGAGTAGGTGTAAGTAACTGATGAATAGTCTCTTTGAGAGTTCTTAAATACATTAAATAAACCAAGTAAAATAAGGCTGATGATAATCCAAACAAAAATGTTTTTAGAAAAATTTTTCATATATTTAATATAGTTAATGATGTGTACGTTTAAAGTGCTAAGTAAGATTTATACATATTTTTTTTTTAAAGACACCTATTTTCCCTGAAAATATTGACCTTTCTTTAATATTGTAGTTTTGATCTTTTAATATTTTTATAAAATTCCTTATATTTTCATCACGAATTTGTTTTTTAAGTATATATCGGTTTTCGTAATAAAATGACTGTATTACCATAAGCTTAAGATTATCATTCAAATCATTAAATTTTTTTAATTTTACTTCAAAGATTTTATTACGCACTTTTTTAAAATAATTTTGATGCAAGAATGCGATATAATATGTACTTGAAAACATTAACCTTTCTTTATTAATCCTAGAAAAAAGTTTTTTTGAGTATAAAAAACGCCTTATTTTATTTCTAGTATAATCTAGCTCTAAATTACTTCTATCTTCAAACCAAATTAGTTTTTTTTTAATGGCATAGTTTTTAATTTGTTTTTTAGTAAATTTGCATAACGGACGATGTAATTTGAGACCCTTATAATTTCCTGAAAAAATATTTGTTAATCCAGATATTCCAGATTGTTGAATTTTTCTCATAAAAAAAGTTTCATTAAGATCATCAAGATGGTGACCAAGAAATACATTTTTAATATTTCTTTTTTTTGAGAAGTTGAATATATAGTTATATCTAAAAGATCTAGATTTCTCTTGAAATCCTTTTAGTTTTTCTTTTAAGGTTATTTTCTTTATAGAAATGTTTTTATTTTTAAAATTATAAAATTTAATGAATTGATTAATCTCATACTTTCCCTCTGATCTTTTTTGGTGATCAAAAATTAAATAGTATATATTTTTATTATCAAAAAAATTTGATTTAGATATTAAATCAAAGAGAACCGTGCTATCTAACCCACAAGAAATTAGGATTAATATTTTTTCATTAGTTTTTAAATTATTTTTGAGATAATTTTTTAAACCAAACGATAGTGAGCTTTCATTAATCAATAATCAAACCACAATTTTTTTCGGTTTGAAGTGATTTTGCAGAACTTATAACTTCTTTGCTATCTAAATAGGTATTAGAAAAAATTATGTCTTCCATTATTAAACAACCATTTTCTTGATCACCAATGCTAAAGAGAGACTTTCCAAGCCAAAAGTAATTTTCAGACTTAAATTTGGAGAATGATGAGAAATCTCTGTGCCTTATTCCAAAATATTTTACAGCTTCAATTATTTCATTCTCCATAAAATAAGTTCTGCCAAGAAGATAATAAGTTTCAGCAAGATATTCATCTTGATCCGTATTTGAATTAATTATTAAAAGTAAACTCTGAATAGCAGACTGATTATCAAAACTTGCAAAGCTTGTTTTTGCATTTTTTAACTCTAATTCAACGTCAATTATTGGCTTATTAAGCTCAATTTCTCTTTCTTCTATCAGCTTATCTAAATCATTAAGCATTGAGGTGTTTACTTCAGAGATAGATTTTATTTCAATTTCATCTAATTCCTCTTTTTCAAGACCTAATGAAGAAATTGTCTCATCAGACACCTCATTAGGTATTTCTATATTTTTTATTTCGTCTCCTTCAAGATCAGACAAACTGATTTGTCCTAATAATTGATCATCCTCTGAATTCTCTACAATATTTGAAGAACTTTCCTCTATATTTAACTGATCAGATGAACTGATAATTTTTTTTTCGTTAGAGTCAGATGATGTATATAAGGAGTATAGATTTTTTACATCATTTTTAATGTCTGAAATTTGTTTTTCTAATGAAATGATATTTTTTGAAATATCATTGATTAATATTTTTAATTCTTCTAAATCATTTTTTGAATTTGATTTAGAATTATTACTTAGTGATGACTCATTTTTATAAACAAACTTTTGAAGATCAATTATATCATTTTTAATTCTGTCAATTTCTACAGATACTTGATTGTGATTTTCTGAATTAGATTGGTTACTAAAAAGGACTAAGAAAAAAATAACCAAAATTATGTTTATTTTTTTCATGAGAGTTTCGGGTGCTCTTTTAAAAAGAGCACCTTAATGAAATTTTAATTAATTACTTACTAGGGTTACGCCGCGTCTATTTTGACTGTAAGCAGTTTCATCAGATCCAATTACTTCAGGTCTTTCTTTACCCCAACTTACATATTCCATTCTATTAGTGTCAACTCCAGCCTGAGCTAGATAAGAATAGACAGAAAATGCTCTTTTATCTCCTAAAGCTAAGTTGTACTCACGAGTGCCTCTTTCATCTGCATGACCTTCAACAGTTATGTTAGTGTCAGGGTATTGCATTAACCAAGCTGCCTGTGCATCAAGTGTTGCTTGAGCATCAACAGTGAGTTCTGAACTATCAAATTCAAAGAAGACTCTGTCACCAACGTTAACAATCAGATCTTCTTGTGTACCAGCTGTAATTTCACCACCTGAGGATGAACTTGCACTGGCTGAAGCTGCATCTGTGTCTCCGCCTTGTTCGGTCTTAGTAGCAGCACATGAAGCAAGGAAAAAACCCGCAACAATAAGCATAAACAAATTTTTTAACATTATAAATCTCCGCGTAAATATATTCTTACTATAGTTTTAGGTAAATAAACACTGAATTTTTTGGAAATCAAGACAATTCTTATTTAATTTTTTTTAAATTTTGTTGAATTCTTATGAATTCTTACAATAAAGGTGACCAAGCTGGGTCGCTTCCATCCCTTGGTGTAGGGATGACCCTCTCATTGTATCCAGTAATATCTATAAAATGTATTGTTACTTCCCCTCCAGTACCATCAAGATTTGACCTTTTTTGTCTATGAAATATTAAATACCTGCCATTAGGGGACCAAGCAGGAGACTCTAAAGCAAAATCCCTAACAATCACTCTTTCATTATTTCCGTTTATATCCATGACGCCTATATGGAAATTACCCTGCGTTAACTTGGTAAAAGCTATCAAGTCACCTCTTGGAGACCAAACTGGGTTTCCATACACACCTCTACCTTTTGAAATTCTTTTAATGTTATCTCCATTCTTATCCATGATGAACAATTGGGGACTTCCACCACGATCAGAATTAAAAACAATTTTTTCACCATCAGGAGAAAAAGAGGGCGATGTGTCAATTCCAGAGTCGTGTGTTAATCTTAAACGAGATCGCGTGTTTAAATCCATTAGATATATTTCTGAATTCGCAGCATTGTTAGGATCTGAAAATGACATCACAACACTTTGGCTATCTGGTGAAAATCTCGGTGCAAAAGTCATTCCAGGAAAATCTCCAACAATTTCTCTTTCGCCTGTTTTAAGATTATAAATATAAACTCTTGGAAGATTATTTTTGTATTCCATATATGTTATTAATTGTTTGTTTGGTGCAAAGCGAGGAGTTAATACCATATTTTTTCCATCTGTTAAAAATTGATGACTATCTATATGTCCATCTTGGTCCATGATTGCTAGTCTTTTTACTCTTTGGTCTAGCGGACCAATTTCTGAAACATAAACAATCCTCGTATCAAAGTAACCTGTTTCACCAGTAATCCTCTCATAAACAATGTCGCTTACAGTATGGCCCACTCTTCTAATTAAATTTTCATCAGGTATTGTTAGTTGTAATTTTTCTATCTCTTTTGCATTAAAGACATCATAAAGCCTCATTCGTAGTCTAATGCCTTTATCTATTTTGCTGACATCTGCACTTAATAAAAACTGTGCTTTGATTAATTTCCAGTCTTCAAAACGTGGAACTTTTTCAACTAAATTGTCTGATTGAATGTAAAGGTCCTCATTCACAGTATAAAAAAGCCCAGAATTAGTAAGATTATTTGAAATAATTTGTCTAAGTGTGTTTCCGTATCTAGCTGTGTCTGAGTCAGCTCCAAAAATTTGAGTTATAGCTATGGGAGTAGGCTCAACTTTACCTTGTGCAATGGTTACCTCTAATGCAGCGTTTGCATTAAATGAAAAAAACAAAATTATTAGAATTTTTTTAATCATAGGAATATTTGTAGCCGATTATTCAATTCTTATCTTAAATTTTTATTAATCAAACATCCAGCTGAAATCAAAAGTAAAGTTAATTTCTTTCCACTGTTCATATTTATCTGCAGGTAATAAAAGAGGGCTACAATCTGGATTATTTACTGCTCTCATTGCAGCTTCAGCAGCAGTTCTAAATGATGGATCATTTAATTTCTCTTTATTGACTACTTTAGAATTTTTTACAGTTCGATCAGGGTTAACTTCAATGTAAATAATAGGTTTTATTTCTTTTAAATTTGCGACACCAACATTAAGATTTAAACAGCCATGTAATTGTTGCCTTAGTAAATCAATTTCTGAAATAGTCATCATTGGTCCAACTTTTTCTGTGAAAACTTCTTCTTGTTTGACTTCGGATGCTTCCTGCTCTTTTTTAAATTCTTTATCTTGATTTTCTAAATCTTTAAGAACAGTACTAACATTGAAAGTTTTCTTTACAGGCTTTTTCTTAACAACAATCTCAATATCTTTTTTGGGTTCAGGTATTTCTTTAGGTTCAGGTTTTTGTTTTAATTTAATCTCAAAATCATTTTCTATCGGTGGCGGTGTCTCCTCTTCTGGTTTTTTAATTTCAGGTTTTACTTTCTCATCAATGATAAATTCATTCGTTTTGTCTGCAGAGTTATCAACTAATACTTCTTCATTAGTATCCTGAATTATTGGATCAATTGAATCTTGAGATGCTATTTCTTTTATATCTGGTTCAATAGCCTCAGTTTCATTCTGTTTTGGAGTCTGTTCTTGAAATGTTGGAACAATTTCATTTATCTCCTCAACAAATTCAGGTGCAGCTGTCTCTTCTTCAATAATGAACATTTCAACTGGTAGAATCATTGGAATATCACTGATTTTTTTTTCAAAAGTAAAATTAATCATTGGTATCAAAATTAGTAGGTGTAAAAGAAAAGAGAATATTTGAAAATAAAAATCACTTTTTTTGTAACTGAAATTTTCAATGAATAAGATTAAGTTTCTAAAAGGATTAAATAATGAAATAGTAGACAATTAACTTGGTTTTTTCGTTACAAGAGCAATTTTTAAAAAACCAGATGTGTTAAGAGCACCAAGAACATTCATTACTTCTCCGTAATTAATAGTGGTATCAGCTCTTAAAAAAATTCTTATGTCAGTATTTGAGCCTGCAATAGTTTTAACTTTCAATATTAACTCATCAAAAGGTACTAATTCTTCACCTAGGTAAATTTCATTATTTTCATTAATTGAGATTTCAAGTGGTTCCTTTTGTGCATCTAAAGAATTAGCCTCAACTTTTGGCAAATTAACTGGAACACCCACAGTTAGAAGAGGAGCTGTGACCATAAATACAATAAGTAAAACCAACATAACATCAACCATCGGAGTA
>CABYYB010000002.1:0-234025 GCA_902523135.1 uncultured Alphaproteobacteria bacterium | reverse complement strand
GATATATAGAGATAACCATCATCATCGAAATAACCAATATCTCCTGTAATAAAATATCCATCTTTTGTAAATGCTTCTTTGGTTTGATCCAATTTATTTAGATAACCTTTAAATACATTAGGGCCTTTAATTTCTATCATTCCAATTTGATTTTTATTTAATACCTCAGATCCCTCTGTAGAACTTATTCTAATATTTATATCTTTTATTGGTTTACCAACAGAGCCAGCTTTTCTAACGCCATCAAGAGGATTAGATGAATTCATATTTGTCTCTGTCATACCGTAGCGTTCTAAAATATGATGACCTGTAATATCATAAAAATTTTTATGTGTTTCTTTTAATAAGGGAGCGCTACCAGAAATAAATAACCTCATATTATTCGTATGCTTTTTATTTAATCTTTTATCTTTTAACAATCTTGTATAAAAAGTAGGTACTCCCATCATCAAGGTAGATTTATCAAAAGCCTCAAAAACATAATCTAAATTGAAATTTTTAAGCAACCTTACAGTTGCTCCAGCCATCATTGTAGTGTTCATAGCCACGAACAATCCATGAGTATGATAAATTGGAAGGGAATGGATTAAAGTATCATCACGGTTAATATTCCATAAATTTACTAATTGATTTGCATTAGAAACTAAATTCAGCTGAGTTAACATAGCTCCTTTAGGTTTGCCAGTTGTGCCTGAGGTATATAGAAGAGCTGCTAAATCGTCATCTTTTCTAAAAGCTGGCTTAAAATAATTATCAAAATTTTTAAGGCCATCTGTTATCTCTCCCTCTCCATTCACGTTCATAGATAGAATTTTACATCCGATTTCATCACATATAGGCTTTAGTTTTTGAATTTCACTTTCTTCACAAATTAAAAAAGCTGGTTTTGAGTCTTTCACAAAGTAGTTAGTTTCAATTGGCGTATAATTTGAATTAAGAGGGAAATAAACGGCACCAGTCATTATAGAAGATAGGTATAAAGCAATGGTTTCTTTACATTTAGGAGCTTTTACAAGTATATGGTCTCCAACTTTTAATCCGAACTTGATTAGTTTATGAGATATTTTTGAAGCAATTGATATAATTTCCTCATAGCTGAACGATTTACCATCATCAAGTATTAAAAAAGTTTCTTTATTATCTAAATTTGGTTCAATTAGTTGTGAATAAAGAAAATTATTCAAAACTCATTTATTATTCGAAATAAAAGGCTCTGCAATATAAACAGAGCCTTAAAATTTTATGATCTTAAGATCCAGATAGACCTTCTACTGATGTTGGTAACCACTTTTCCCAAGTAGATTTATTATTTGCTTTCCACTCAGCTACAACATCATTTAGTTCTCCACCTTCACGAACCTTAACAAGCATTGCTGCTTGATCTGCATTTGATAAAGCCATTTTACCAAAAAATTCTAATGCAGCTTGGTTTTCAGGTTTTGCAAAAGTATCAGGATTACCGTAGTTCATTGGATAGTCAACTGCCCAACCTGTTGCTGGCCAATAATCTGCACCACAAGTTTCCCAGTTATTAGCTTCTGTGAAAGTATCACAAGTCTTATTTGGAGCTAATTTTACACCAACTAATTCGTTAACACCAAAGAACCAATGCGGCTCCCAAAGGTACATTAAGAAAGGCTCACCTCTATCGTACATACCTTGCGCTTCAGCAAGAGCAGCAGTTTCAGTTCCTAATTCATCAGCAACAAAATCTAGACCAAGTAAATCTAATCTTTTTTGATCATGACAGTTCCAACCAGCAACTGGACAACCAATTAATCTACCTTTACCACCAGACTCCATAGTAGCAAAATCATCTTTGAAATTATTTAAATCAGCATAACTTGAAAAATCTGGATTTGCATCAGCCCAATATTTTGGAACATAGTAATCTGACATACCGGTAATACCGACAGTTCCAAGTAACTTTACACTTCCATCACCAGAGTAAGTCATTTTAACTTCTCCGCCATGAATAAGATCGCCACTTAACATAACATCATCAGCTTCCGCATAACTTGGCCATGACTCACAAGCAAAATCAATATCACCTGCAGCGATAGCCTCCCAGAGACCAGTTCCTGAGGCAAATACTATTCTATCAATTTCATATCCTAGTTCGTCCTCAAGTATGCTTACAGCTACTTGGCACGAAATCTCTCCACCAGTCCAGTCAGCAATTGCAGCAAGTAATTTTTCTGCACTTGCTTTACTGAATGTTGCAGTAAAAAGAATAGAGGATAGAATAAAAGTAATAATTGTTTTAGATATTCTCATAGATTATCCCTCCCATTATTTATTTATATTAGCAAAAAAATGCCAAAGTACATATGCAATTTATTCATCAATCAGTATCTAAATCCTATAAAAATATGTTTTTTAATAATTGATTAAGTGTAATAGTATCAAAAATGATGAAAACTAAAGTATTTCTAACATGTGCTATAAATGGATCTGGTGACACTGCATCTAAACATCCTGATCTTCCAAAAACACCAAAACAAATAGCTAAATCTGCATTGGAGTCTGCACAAGCCGGTGCATCGATTGTTCATATTCATGTCAGAGAAGAAGATGGAACACCTAGTCGAAAATTTGAATTTTATAAGGAGGTAGTTGAAATAATTAGATCAAGCGACACTGATGTAATTATTAATTTAACAACTGGTATGGGAGGTGATTTAGATATAGGTGAAGGAGATAACCCAATGGATTTTGGTCCATATACTGATATGGCAAATATTATGGAGAGAATATCTCATGTAGAAGAATTACTACCAGAAATATGTACACTTGATGCTGGAACTTTAAATTTTGGTGATAGTTCAGTGTTGGCAGTCAATACACCAAATGATTTGAGAAAAGCAGCAAAACGTTTAAAAGAAATTGGAGTTAAACCTGAAGTTGAAGCATTTGATTTAGGTAATATGTGGTTTGGAGCTCAGCTTTATGAAGAAGGACTACTAAGCGATCCACCCTTATATCAAATGTGTTTAGGGATTCCTTGGGGAGCTCCAGCAAAAACTACAGCTATGATTGCAATGTTAGATGTCATGCCTAAAAATGCTATTTGGTCAGGGTTTGCAATTTCAAGAAATGAAATGCCCTTTGTTGCACAAACAGTTTTACTAGGAGGTAATCCCAGAGTTGGGCTTGAAGATAATTTATATTTATCGAAGGGAAAACTTGCAACTAATCCACAATTAGTTGAAAAGGCAATAAAAATAGTTCATGAGTTGGGCTCTTCTATTATGAGTCCCCAAGAGACTAGAGATTTTTTAAAACTAAAAAAATCCTAATCCATTCTTTCAGTATTACCATCTATTGAAATTATTTGACCGGATACCCTCAAAGAGTCATTCGAAATTAAAAAAGAACACATTTTTGCAATATCATCTTCATAAACCCATTGTTTTAAAGAGCTCATAGAAACAAAATCTTTTTCAATTGATCTTACAGATTGTTTTAACATTTTTGCTTTAGCTTTTATGACTCTCATCATTCTCACACCTTTAACAGAACCTGGGCAGATTGCATTGACTCGTATATTAAATTTACCTAATTCCATTGCTAAAGTTTTGGTAATACCAACTAAGGCCCATTTGCTTGCCGCATAAGGTGACCTATTAGGAAAACCATCGATACCGGCTGTAGAAGAAATATTAATTATTGATCCATGTTTAGATTTTTTTATCATTGGTATTGCATATTTGGTAAAATAAAAGTGACTATTTACATTGACTTGTAAAGTTTTTTCCCAATCTTCAGATTTAATTTTCTCTAAAGGAGATGTAGGTCCAGCTATACCAATGTTATTTATAAGTCCATCTATTTTTTTAGTTTTGTTTGATATTTCTTTATAAAATTTCTTTACTTCATCCTCATTTGAAGCATCGCATTCCGATAAAAAGAGTTTCTTGTTAAAATATGGATTTTTTTTTAACTTATTTATATTTTTTTTATCAATATCACAAGTATATACAAAAGCACCTTGTGATAATAATAATTTCACAGTGGCTAAACCTATGCCTGAAGCACCAGCAGATAAAATAATTTTTTTATTTTTAAGGAAATTATTTTGCATTAAAATTTTTACTATCAGGTTTGGTGGGAATTGTTCTATCAATACCCTTTACAATTCTTTTTTCTTTATCATAAAATGGTAAATCAACAACGACTCCGATATGAGAGGAATTATCTGGAAGTAATATTTCAATCTCTTTATTCATATAATCATTTGGCTCGTAAAATCTTACATAACCAATTCCTAATTGTAGGGTTGGTGACGGTACACCTGCTGTAATGTAACCGACATCTTTATCATTAAGTTTTATTTTACTTCCAGCTTTAGGAACTGCTGTTTTACATGTTATTCCAAATAAACATGTTCTTTTATCTTTTTTCATTAAAGCATCTTTACCGATAAAATCTTTATCCATATTCACAAAATAACCGAGGCCTGCTTCGAAAGGAGTAATTGTTGTATCAATGTCAGTTAAATTTCCAAAAATACCGCCCTCAATTCTTCTAATTGTCATAGCTCTTGAGGCAGAAAATTTCATTCCATATGGTTTACCACATTCAATAAGATAGTCCCATAGAGCCAAATGGTCTGTATTAAATCCATCACAAAATATTTCAAAACCCAATTCATTTGTGAAACCTGTTCTCGAAACATATAAAGTTTGACCTCCTAAATCAAAAAAATTGGAGCTAAAATAAGGCATATTTTCATCAATCTTTCCATTTGAGGCTGACTTCATAATATCGATTGATGCTGGACCTTGAATTTGAAGGACTCTAGATTTAGGATCTTTTATTTCGATGTCATAATTTGAACTATGCGCAATAAGCCAATCTTCAAAGGGACCATCTGCTTGAACATACCAAAACTTTTTTTCATCAAATCTAAATAAAACTCCGTCCATAAAAATTCCACCTTTTGGTGTACATGCGAGTGCATAATAGCCTCTGCCAATTTTTGTTGTTGAAATTTCTCTTGTTAGTACTTTATTCAAAAAAGAAACTGAGTCTTTTCCTGATATTTCAATTGGTTTTTCTGGAACATCAAACAAAAGTGCTTTTTGTCTTAACAGCCAATATTTTTCTTGAGGATCTTCATCAATTTTCATCGGAAAGTATCTACCTGCATAAACACCTCTAACCATATTCAAAGTATTAGTACGCTGAATAAATGGAGATTCTTCAAATCTACGAGCGCTAATTTGGATTGTTTGTTTTAAATCAGCTTCTTCTTGTAAATTTCCCATTTATTTATCAACATATTTATTTGAGTTATATTTATTATCTCGAATAATAACAGGAGGATCAAATGCTGTCACAGGTGAAACATTATCTGTAACTAATTCTACTTCAATGAGACATGAGTGTGCTATAGGACCCTGACCTAATTTTGAAGTTCCTTTGTCTTTTGTAAGGACATTAGGATTACCATGTTTGCAAATAGTATTTAAATTTTTAGTATCCTCCGGATCATACCAAGCGCCTGTGCTAATTTGTACAACTCCAGGGCGGATATTTTCATTGATATTTACACCAGCTAGACATGCTCCTCTGTCATTAAAAAGTTTTACTATATCTCCATTATTAATTCCACGGCTATGTGCATCAACACTATTCATTTCAATTGGTTCACGATCTTTAATCTTAAAAGATTTGCTGTAACCTCCGTGATCCATTTGACTATGTAATTTATTTTTTGGCTGATTAGAAATTAGATGCAAAGGATAATTATTATTTTTACTTCCAAGCCACTCACAAGGTTCTAACCATGTTGGATGGCCAGGGCAATCGTCATAATTAAAACTATCGACTGTTTTGGAATATATTTCTATTTTTCCACTAGGTGTTGAGAGAGGGTATTTCATAGGATCTTTCACAAAATCTTTTAACATTATTGTATATTCTTTTGGTGGTGGAACTTTAAACCATCCTATTTTTCTAAACTCCTCGTAGCTTGGAAAATCAAAATTTTTCAATGATTTTGATTTAACAGATGTTTCTTGATAAATCCATCTCTGCCAGTCTTCTTCACTTCTTCCTTCAGTAAAAAGATTTTCAATATCCATTTTTTTGGCAATTCCTTTAAAAATATCAAAATCACTTTTAGCTTCCTTAAAAGGTTCTACTAATTTTGACATTGATACAACATATGGATCTCTTGGGGTGAGCATTATATCTTGTCTTTCAAGTGGAGTGGTACATGGTAAGATAATATCTGAATATTTAGCTAACGAATTCCAGCACCATTCATTACAAATAATTGTTTCAGGTTTCTGCCATGCAAGTAATAGTTTGTTAATATCTTGATGATGATGAAAAGGATTACCCCCTGCCCAATAAATTAATTTAATATCAGGATATACATATTCTTGGCCATCAAAATCAAAAGTATCACCTGGATTCAATAATAAATCACTTATCCTTGCAACCGGAATAAAATTATCAATCTTATTATCGGATTGTGGAAAAGCAGCACCAGGAATAATTGAAAACTGGCCACCTATGTGATTAGTTGCACTATAGCCAAAACCAAAACCACCACCTGGTAATCCTATTTGACCCAACATAGATGCTAGCATAATTGCAGCCCAAAAAGGTTGCTCACCATGATCTTGACGAGTTAAAGACCAACTAACCGATATCATAGTGCGCTTTGAAGACATATCTCTTGCTAGAGATATAATTTCATCTGTTGAAATTTCACTTATTTCTGATGCCCAATTAGCATCTTTTACTACCCCATCTATATCTCCCAATAGATATGGTAAAAAAATTTCAAAACCCTCTGTGTATTTTTTAATAAATTTTTCATCATACAAATTTTCTATATAGAGTGTGTGTGCTAAGCCAAGCATAATAGCTACATCGGTATTAGGTCTTAAAGGAAGCCATTTTCCTTTAACTTCATCTAG
The DNA here is from genome assembly GCA_902523135.1 of uncultured Alphaproteobacteria bacterium. Classification (GTDB taxonomy): domain Bacteria; phylum Pseudomonadota; class Alphaproteobacteria; order HIMB59; family HIMB59; genus HIMB59. The sequence continues at coordinate 227,090 of CABYYB010000002.1, read as the reverse complement.
TAAGTCACTTTTGAGTGGACTAAAATTTATAAATTTTATGCCAGCTTTAGCTGATCGAATTAACTTTTCTTTTTGATTATGACTTCCAGTACCACCTTGAGCTATTTGACCGTTTTTTATTGGTACCCCTCCAAAACATACAAATAGTTTTGTATTTTCTTCGATTGAGTCCCAACTAGTGCAGGTATCAAGATAAGCTCGATAACTTCCAAGTATATGGGGAACCATTGCCTCTGCTGCTGCAAAGCTATAAGTAAACTTAGATCTTGTGTAACCGCCAATGCAATTTAAAAAGCGATGTAGTTGGCTTTGAGCATGATGGAACCTTCCAGCACTAGCCCAACCATAAGATCCACCAAATATTGAAGAATTACCAAAGTTTTTTTTTACTCTGTTTAATTCCTTAGCTACTATATTTTCAGCTTCATCCCAAGATACAGCTACGAAAGGTTCAATCCCTCTTAAATTATTATTTGTTCCTGGTCCATTATCAATCCAACTTTTTCTTATCATAGGCTTATCAATTCGCGTTTGATTATCGTGAATGTCTATAATGCCGGGGCCTATTGGTGAGGGATCTTTATCGTTTTCCCATCCAATTAACTCTTTAATTCTCCCATTCTGTACTTTTGCTCTATAAGTTCCCCAATGTGAACTAGTTAAGGGAAGATCTTTCTTAGAGACCATTAGGATGTATCTAGTCCAAGGGCTTGTCTTTGTTTTTTAGTCCAGGCGTGAGTTATCCTATCGATGATAATAGCAAGAAGAACAATAGCTAAACCGGCTGATAGACCTCTTCCTGTATCTGATCTTTGAAGTGCATTAAATACTTGAAGTCCAAGACCTTTTCCACCAATTAAAGGTGTAACAATTTGCATTGCAAAAGCCATAATCACAGTTTGATTAAATCCCATAACGAGACTGGGTACAGCTAATGGAAATTTTACTTTATTTAAAGTTTGAATTCCTGTTCCTCCAAAAGATTTAGATACCTCTGAATAGCTTCCTGAAACTTGTGACAAACCAAGAGCTGTTAATCTTATTATTGGTGGCACAGAATATATAACAGTCGCAATAACTGCAGAAACTATATTTCCTCCAAAAAACATTAAAACAGGAATTAAATAACAAAAATAAGGCAAAGTTTGCATTGCGTCTAAAACAACATTTTGAATATCTCTATACCATTTATTGTAAGATGCTATTACTCCAAGTGGCACTCCTATTACGAAGCAAATTAAAACTGAAACGAGTACTGAAGATAGCGTAATCATTGAATGCACCCACATACCCGTCGCTCCAATAAAGGCTAATAATATAGCAGTAATTGTGGCAAACTTTATTCCTACAGTCACATATCCAATAAGAATAAAAACAATCATTGTGTACCACCAAGGTATTTGAGTTAGAAATAAATTTAGTGGGTTTAGCAAATATAAGTAAACAAAATACTTCATACCTTTTGCAAAGGAAATAAAACCAGGGTCAAGAGTCATTGCCTTAACAGCATCTTCTATTGGTTTTTGAATATTAATTTCCCAAGTTTCTGGAAAAGTCCCTATGCTATAAAAGTATGCATCAAAAATATAAATAAAGATGAAAATTAATAATGATGAAAATAAAAAATATCGCTGATTTATAAAATTTTTAACTGAACCATTATAGGATTTATTAAATACAGAAATTATGCTAGCCATTAAATATGCAAAAATGTTAACAGTTTTTGTGAAAAATAAGTCTATTATCTTTACAGTTAATCTTATTGGTAATTCAACTAAATTTGCTAATGGGTTTCTATGTAAATTTTGCGGTAATAAGTAAAATTTTTTTACATCATCTGGTAAGGTTTCTTTTTCTTTACTAATAGCGGTACTTATTCTATCAAACATTATTGCCATAAATAAAATACATAAGCCCCCTTCCATTGCCCAACCTACATCTAATTTTCTTATTGCTTGCCATACTTGACCGCCTAAACCTTCAGCACCAATGAAAGTTGCAAGAACAACTAAAGCTAATGCCATCATAATCGTTTGATTAACTCCCATCATGATACTTGGTAAAGCCATTGGAATTTTTATTTTAAATAAAAGTTGAAACTTATTAGATCCAAAAGACTCAGCTGACTCAATTGTTTCTTTTGATACTTGTCTAATACCTAAATTAGTTAATCTAATAATTGGAGGCATAGCATAAATTAACGTAGCAAGTATCGCTGGAGCTCCACCAATTCCAAAAAAGAACATTGCAGGGAATAAGTATACAAAGGCGGGCATTACTTGCATGGTATCTAAAATTGGTTTTAGAAAATTTTCAAATCTATCACTCTGTGAACTAAGTATTCCTAAAATAACACCAAAAATTACAGATAAAATTACCGACAAACCCATTAATGCTAGTGTTTGCATAGATACTTCCCACATGTCTACAGCTCCCCAAAAATAAACTGTAAACATACAAAATAGAGCTAGTTTAATACCACCGTAAGCTAAAGCTGGAAGAGTCATCAAAGACATAATTAAAATCCATGGAGACTCAACAAAGAAATTTTCCAAAGCCATGTAACCCGCTTGTAAAAAGGAGGCAAATAATCTAGTTATCCATCTATAATTATCTTTTAAATAATCCTCTCCGGCATTTATCCATGCGGTAAATTTAAATTCATCAGTAATAGATTTAGGAAATACAGTAGGATCCTCATTAATAATTGAAAGGTAATACGCTACTGCCCCGATTATAAAAATGCTTACGTAGAGGATTATATTTTTATTTGAGCTAATTTTGGTATTTATATTTTGATCTACAGACATATATAATTACATTTATCCATTTATATAAGAATTTATAAAAATAATTTTATTTTAATAGTATTAATTCACAATATAATAGGAATATACCCTAATAATATGGATAAAATTATTTGCTCAAATATATGGAAAATTTTTGGCAATGATGAAAAAAGAATTTTAGATAATTTAGATCCAAATTTAAGTAGAGACGAAGTCCAAGAGAAAACTGGACATGTAGTAGCTGTTAAAGATGTCAGCTTTTCCATTCAAAAAGGTGAAACATTTGTTGTAATGGGATTATCAGGAAGTGGAAAATCAACATTAGTAAGATGTCTAACTAGATTAATTGAACCTACATCAGGATCGGTAATTATTGATGATACTGACATTACAAAAATAAGTAGAAATAGTCTTCTTGATCTTAGAAGAAATAAAATGAGTATGGTATTTCAACACTTTGGACTTTTTCCACATCGAACAGTCCTTGAAAATATATCTTATGGTTTAGAAATAAGGGGAGAAAAAAAACAAGAAAGATTAGATAAGGCTACAGAGTCTTTAAACCTTGTTGGTTTAAAAGGTTGGCATAATAATTATCCAAGAGAGCTATCAGGTGGAATGCAACAAAGAGTTGGTTTAGCACGTGCAATGGCTGTTGAGCCAGAAATCTTAATATTTGATGAGCCGTTTTCTGCTTTAGACCCTTTAATTAGACGAGAAATGCAAGATGAATTATTAGACATTCAAAAAAAATTGCAACGCACTATGGTATTTATTACTCATGATTTTTTGGAGGCAATAAAAATGGGCGATCATATCGCTATCATGAAAGATGGAGAGATTTCTCAAGTTGGAACGCCTGAAGAAATTGTAGCAAATCCCGTAGACAAATATGTTAAAGATTTTTGTGAGGATGTTCCAAAATATAAGGTATTAAGTGCAGGAAAAGTTATGCGTAAGGAATGTTCTGATGAGTCAAAAAAATTATTTTCAGACAAGACAAAATGTATTGATGAAAATGCTAAAATTGAAACATTAATTGACCAGATATGCGAGGATGATACAGCCTACCCTATAATAAATTCGCAATCTGGTAAGTTAGTTGGAGAAATTGATCGAACCATAGTTATGAAGTCTATGAAATCTAAATAATCTTACCATTTAGTTAGGTTTATTAATTTTCTTATTTTTATCTCTCCAAATAATAATCATTCCAGCGAAAACTATTAATAGAACACCTGGAAAAAGCTGACCAAAAGGTGCTTCACCAAAAAATATCCAGGCTAGAATAAAAGATGAGGGTATTGCTAAATATTCAAAAACTGCGATTTTACTAGCTGCTATTAACCTATAAGAGTAAATAAATAGAATTGCAGCGGTTCCTCCAAAAATACCAATTAGTGATAAAATTAAAAAGTCAGTATTACTCTCGATATATGTATGACCAGTTGTAAAAAAAATAAAAATTAACGATCCAAGAAAAGATGAAAACAGAGAATAAAATTGAATTTTTCCTGTAGTAAAATTATCTGGTATAAATTTTAGTACTATCACTTGGACAGCCCATAAGAAAGCGACCAGTATTGGTAAAATAGAATAATAGGAAAAAATACTACTATTAGGTTTCATAATCATTACAACTCCAACAAAGCCAATTATGACAGCTGACCATCTATATATACCCACTTTGTCTCCTAAAAAGAAGATTGATAAAATTACTATAAAAAATGTAGAGGAAAAAGTTAGTGTAGATGCTGTAGCAAATTCCATATTATTTATGGCAATGTAATACAAAATATTAATAGCTAAAAAACAAGAACCTCTGATAAAACAAAATAAAATAAATTTTTTATTTAAATTTTTAAAAAGATCAGAGCTTTCTTTATTATAAATTAGTAAAAGTATTAGAGGGATTATTGCAAAAGTATTTCTAAAGAGGGCTAGTTGAATTGTTGAATACTCACCTCCTAAATATTTTACAATCAATCCGTGTATATCTATGAATATTACTCCAATAACCATTGCAGAGATTGCAAGAAATGTATTTTTTTGATTATTAATAAAATTAATCATTTCATATCACTATTAACTTGTTATAAACTTTATTATCTTAAATGAAAAACTTTAAACTGAACGAAAAAGATATTCTCTCTAATCAAGACTGGACGTTTCCAACTACCACGTATTATGGACCAGGAAGATTTAATGAAATTGGAAAATTTTGTGAGGAATTTGATATTAAAAATCCCCTTATTGTAACAGATAGTGGTAGTAAGGATCTTCCTTTTATTAAAAAGTTAATAGCATTATTGTCTAAAAATAATATTAAATCAGATTTATTTTATAATATATCTCCTAACCCACGAGATGACGAGATATCCAAAGGATGTGACCAATTTAAAAATGGAAGTCACGACTCAATCATAGCTATTGGTGGTGGAAGTGCAATGGATGGTGGCAAATCCATATGTTTAACTGTTAATAGTGAAACCCCTTTATGGGATTTTGAGTTTGAACAACCTGTTCCAAAGATAACAAAAGAAAATGCGTTTCCAAAAATAATAACTATCCCAACAACTGCTGGAACTGGGGCAGAAACAGAAATAACAGCAATGGTTACACATTTAGAAAAAGGAATGAAATTTTGTATATGGCACCCAGATGTAAGGCCTATATTTACACTTGTAGATCCAGAGTTAACATTAGAACTACCTCCAAAATTAACAGCGTGGACAGGTGTCGATGCACTTGTACATAGTATCGAGGGATACTGTGTGCCGGGTTTTCATCCACTTTGTGATGGAGCTGCTTTAGAAAGTCTTAATTTAATTTCAAAATCTCTTGTTTTAGCCGTAGAAGAACCAAATAATTTGTTGGCAAGAGGTGCAATGATTATAGGATCTTATTTGGGAGGAATATCCTTTTTAAAGGGATTAGGTAATGTTCATTCAATATCCCACATGGTTGGAGCAGAATTTAATACTCATCATGGTTTAACGAATGCTATTGTCTTACCGCCTGTTCTTCATTTCAATTTACCAGGTATGGACGAGAAAGTTCAAAGAATGTCAGAAGCCATGCAATTTGAAAATCATACAATAAATGAATTTACTGAAAATATCGAATTGTTACTTGATAGATTAAATATCCCCAAAAGTTTAAGTGAAATTGATGTTCCCGAAGACTGTGCTGAAAGGATTGCAAAAAAAGCAATGCAGGATCAAGCCTATGCAACAAATCCAAAAGAAGCATCATTGTTGCAAATGAAAGAAATTGTTACTCAAAGTATAAAACAAGCTCGCTAATCCTCTATGCTTGAGGATCAATCTGTTGAAAAAATAATACATAGTATTAATCAGAGACAAATATCTATAAAAGAGGTAATGGAATACTTTTTGGATAGGATTGAAAAATTTAATCCAGATTTAAATGCAATAGTGCTTCTCAAGGATAGAGATGATCTTATAAAAGAGGCTATAAATAAAGATAATTCAACTCAATTTGATAATACTTTAAATGGAATTCCCATAGCTATTAAAGATTTAAGTGATGTAGTTGGCATTAAAACAACATATGGATATCCTGGAACAAAAGATTATTTTCCTAAAAAAAATTCATTATTTGTAGAACGTCTAATTAAAAGCGGAGCTATTATAATAGGAAAAACTAATACAGCAGAATTAGGTATTGGTGGACATACAATAAACAGATTGTTTGGCCCAACTTCTAATTATTATGATAATACAAAATCTGCAGCAGGATCAAGTGGAGGAGCCAGCACTGCTGTAGCAGCAGGACTGATACCATTTGCGGACGGCACTGATCAAATGGGGTCATGCAGAGGACCAGCAGCATATGCAAATATTTATGGATACAGACCAACACCTGGCTTAATTTCAGTAGATAGAGGAAACCAATTATCAAAAATTCCCATACTCACAACACCTGGTTGTTTAGCAAAATCACCAAGTGATATGGCATTTTTATTAGATGAAATGATTGGAAGTGATACGAGGGATAACTACTCTTTTGATTTAAAAGAGCTTTTTAAAAATCAAAAAATAAAAGATGAAGATTTAACCAATATCAAAATAGGTTGGTTATCTAATATGAATAACAATTATAAAATTGAAACAAAAATATTAGATATGTGTGAGTCTCAACTTAAAAAATTAGAAAACTTGAATGTAAAAATAGAAAGATTAAAACCAGATTTTGATAATGAAGCTCTATGGAATAGCTGGATTACGTTTAGATCAAAAAGTATTTACGAAGATACTTTAGCAATGAACATAAAAGACATTAATACAATGACTTACCAAGCTATATGGGAGTACAATCAAGGAAAAAATATAAAAGATGATGACTTAGATAGTGCTTATAAACAAAAAAAAAGGTGTGCAGAACAAATTGAAAATATTTTTAAAAACTATGATTTTCTAGCTTTACCCTCTGCACAACTATTTCCGTTTGATAAAAATCAACAGTTTCCTGAAAAAATAAATTCTTTTGAGTTAGATACTTACCACCGTTGGTTAGAAATTTTTATATTATCTAGTCTTCTTGAATTACCGACATTTACTATCCCTGTCGGATTTGATGAACTTGGTATGCCAATGGGTATGCAGATAATTGGAAAAAAGAAAAATGATTTACAATTATTTGCTTTTGCAAAAAAATATGAGGAAATATTTAACTTTAGTAAGTTTAAACCTCTGTTAGATTAGTAATAATGAGGCATCCTCATCATTATAAAATAGCAGCTGCCCTTGCTATATCAGCTGGATCATGGGGAATATATTGGTTACCACAAAGAATATTAGAGGATGGTGGTCTTACTGGTGGTTGGGGAACCATCGCACAAATGATTATTGGAGTTTTAATTTTGTCTCCAATTGCAGCGTGGCGAAAAATTAATGGAAGAACTTTTGGTTTAGAGCTACCGATAACAGGGTTACTTTGTGGGGGTGGCTTTATTTGTTATGCGTTGAGTTTTCTTTTAACTGATGTAGTTCGAGCATTGATACTTTTTTACATGACACCAATATGGACCACTATTTTTGAAATTTTATTTTTAAAAAAAAGACCTGGAATAGAAAGAGCCATAACACTCGGTTTAGCTTTAGGGGGACTATGGGTAGTATTTAGTAAGCAAACGATAATCCCTTTACCAGAGAATGCTGGTGATTGGTTAGCTTTTGCTGGAGGGGCATTATTTGCTGGCGGGATGATAAAATTAGAAATCGCAAAGACAGATGGTGTATTCCCAACAATTTTTTCTTTCTTTTTTTATGGAACTTTATTTAACATTCTAGCTGGCTTCTTTTTAAAAGATTATTTAGGACCTATGCCTACAATGGACTCTTTCGTTGCAATGTCTTCATTTCTTTTCTTTATATCTGTTTTTTATTTTATACCCACAGGTGTAGTAATATTCTGGTCTCCTAGCAAATTAGGTGCAGGTTTGTGTTCCATTCTTTTTTTATCAGAAATACTTGTTGGTGTGACCAGTTCTAGTATTTTGACAGATGAGCCATTTGGCTGGCGTGAAATAATAGGAAGTTCAATGATTGTGCTTGGTGGAATTTTAGCAGTAGTACTAGCGCCAAACACAAAAAAATCATGATTTATAAAGAAAAATTAAATAACAATTCAAAAATTTTCCTCGATGGTGGAAATGGTTCTGAGATTGCTAAATTAGGTGGTGATATGAGCCCTGCATTTGCAGCATTATCAACAATTACATCTCCTGATATTGTTGTAAAAGTTCATGAAAACTTCATCAATGCTGGATGTGATATCATTACCGCTAACACTTTTGCAACCAATAGACACGTTTTACAAAGTTTAAATCGTGAAAATGAAACTATAAAATTTTTAACTGGATCTGTCGAATTAGCAAAAAAAGCATTAAAAAACTGTAATAAGGAAAATCAGGTTGCTATAGCTGGAAGTCTCTCCAATTTTTTTGCTTTAAAGGAAAATGAATTTGTACCTGATCCAAGGTTTATTCCGTCATTTAAACAAGAAGAAGAGAATTATATAGAGGCAGCCAACACATTAAAAAATTCTGGTGTAGATATTTTAATATTAGAAATGTTATTAGACATAGACCACTCTCAATTATTATTGAATGCTGCTTTACAAACTGGTTTACCTGTTTGGGTTGGATTAAGCTGTTGTGTGAATAAATATGATAACACGATAGTTGGAAGAAATTTTAGAGCTGAAAAAGAAAAATCACTAATTTATGATGAAAAAATATATCAAGAACAACCAAAATTTTTACCTGAAGATGAAATAATCTTATTTGAAGATATTATTAAAACATTAACAAATATTGGTGGAGATGTTTATGGTATTATGCACACGTGGTTTCAAGATAGCTATGGTGGCTTGAAAATTATAAAAAATCATTGGAGTGGCCCTATGATGTTTTATCCAGAAATACATAAATTTGATACAAGTACACATGAAGCTATTGCTACATCTAATGAAGATGAATTTGCAAATTCTTGCCTAGAATTTATTGATGATCAAATCCAAATCATTGGTGGATGTTGTGGTGTAAGTGACAATCATTTAAAGAAATTAATTGAAAAATTTTAAATAATGACATTCATAAGAAAAGTGGAGACATGGATAACTAATTCAAAACAAACTGAAGATGGATGGTCACAAATAAAACCATTTATATTTTTAAAATTAACTAACTCTGATGGTTTTGAGGGCTGGGGTGAGGCTTTTTCATTACCTGCAAGAGAAAAAGGAATTGTGGAAATTATTCATAATTTAATGAGCTCTTTATCTCATGTAAAAGACATAACACCAGATAGATTTTATACAGAGTCAAATATAATAGCTGATGGACATCGTGGAATTGACTTTTCCGCTGCAATAAGTGCTATAGAAATGAGTCTTTGGGATATAGAGGGGAAGAAAGAAAAAAAACCTCTTTATAAAATATTATCAAAGGATTATAGAGAAAAAGTTCCTGTTTATGCAACAATATGGAGTGAGGATTTTAAAAATGATGAAATATTATCATCAAGATGTATAGAAACACTAACCGATGGTTATGGAGGTATTAAAATATATCCACTTCAAAATAGAACTGTTGAACAAGCAGCAACATGTGTTTCAAAAATAAGAGATGCTTTAGGCTATGAAATACCTCTTATGTTAGATCTAGCCTGCCCTGAAGATACAAATATATCACTTAAACTAGCTTCACTTGTTGAGGAATTTAGACCTTATTGGTTTGAAGAACCAGTTGATGGTGAAGCAACAAGATCACTTAAAGATATTAGAGAGAAAACAAGTATGAGAATTGTTTCAGGTGAAAAGCAATGTGGATTAAATCATTTTATTGAAACTTTAGCTTTGGACGCAGTTGATATTTTCAATCCAGATATTTCAGGTGTTGGGGGAATTATTGATATGATAAAAATAATCAAATTATCTCATGAAAAAAAAGTTACAGTTTCTCCTCATTGTTGGAATTCTATGTCAATTGCAGCATCTGCGATGGTACATGTATGTATGAGTTTTACAAATACAGAAATGGCAGAATTTTTTCCTGAATATATTCCATACTCATTAAAATTTTGTAATCAAAACTATGAAATTAAAGATGGATTTGTCAAAATAAATGACAATGAAGGTTTAGGTATAAATATTGATACTAAATTGTTAATGGAAGATACGTCTTCTTACAGAGAAACAGAATTAACTTAAAAATTAATTCTTTAAAACCGATAATGCTTTGATATGACTAGGGCTGACTCCACAGCAACCACCTATAATTTGTGCTCCGCTTTCAACCCATAATTTAGCTTCTTCATAATACTCTTGTGGAGAAATACTCTCTACCACATTCCAATGTGGTTTTTTAAAAAAACCGTTATTCGGATAAGCCCCAATAACACCATTATAATTACTTTTGATTATTTGAATTCCTTGATTTATCACCTTTATATCGGAATGAGCTATTAATATAGGACCATCATGAATTTTTTTAAATTCATTAATAGAATTTTCAAAATCATCGTAAAAAAATGCTTCAGAATTACTGATACTTTCTTGATATCCAAGCATAAGTTGATTTCTATCTCTGTTCAATGCACAAGATATTGAAAGCCATATTGATATATCAAATTTATTAGAGCAATCTAATAATGTCTCTATGGTTCTTGTCGATGAAGTCATTGCTTCAAGGATAATTAAATCAACACCTGCTTCAGATAAAATACTTAATTGTTTTAAAAAACCTGGTTTTAAGAATTTTGGTTCAATTCTATCCCAACTACCATATGTAGAAACCGAACCAGCTAAACATACATTAAAATTAGAATTTTCAATAACATTTTTAGCTATTTTTACACTCGCTTTATTCCATTCTTCGATATGGTTTTCATAGCCATATTCTTTCATTGATATTGGAGTACTAGCGTAAGTATTAGTCGTAATTATATCTGAGCCTGATTGAATAAAATTTTGATGGGCTTTGTATACGATTTCAGGATTATCTACAGAACATCTGCCAGACCAAAGATTATTATCCATAGATGCTCCAAGTTTTTCTAGTTCAGCACCCATCCCACCATCAAGAATAATAATTTTTCCTGAGTTCAATTTATTTTCAATATCAGAATAAGACATAAAGATAAAATAAATCTCTATTTATTAAGGTAAGTGTAACCACAAATTTTGTTGCCATCTAAATCTCTGATATAAGAATAATACTCACCTTCATATCTCTCACCTGGGGCGCCTTCATCTTTAGCACCTAAACTTATTGCAGTAGAATGAAATAAATCAACAGCTACTTTATTATTTATATAAAAAGAAATTTGAGTTCCGTTACCGACTGTTGCTTTTTCTTTATTGAAAGGAGTTGTAACATAAAATTCTACTGCCTCTGGATTTGATTTAGGGGCGTAGGAGCCATAAGTATCAGTTTTTTCAATTCTCTTTAGATCAATAATATCAAGAAGGGTATCATAAAACCCAGTAGCTTTATCAAGATCGTTTGTTCCAACCATGACAAATCCTATCATCTATTTCCAACCACTAATTGCTTTAACTTCCAAATATTCATGCAGACCCCACGTTCCACCCTCTCGTCCATTACCAGATTGGTTGTAGCCTCCAAAAGGTGTTCCAGCGTCAGGAGCATTTCCATTGATTTGAACTACACCAGCCCTTAATTGTTTTGAAACTCTTCTGGCTCTTTCTTTATTCTCAGTTTGTAAAAAATTACCTAATCCATATGGTGTATCATTAGTTATCGAAATTGCCTCTTCTTCAGACTCAAAAGGAATAATGGATAGCACTGGACCAAATATTTCCTCTTTAGCTATTCTCATATCATTACTAACATTTGTGAATACAGTTGGTTTTACATAATAACCTTTTTCAAGATTTGATGGTCTACCCGCTCCACCAGCTACAAGTGTTGCACCCTCGTCAATACCACTTTGAATTAACGACTGTATTTTCTCAAATTGAGTTTTATTAATTACAGGTCCTATATGATCTCCTGATTTAGATGGTAAATCTACGCCTATCTTTTTAGCTTCATCTGCAGCTTCCTCAACAGCTTTTTCATAAATTGATTTTTCAACTAACATTCGTGTAGGTGCATCACATGATTGACCAGAATTACTCATTATATTCCTTACACCATCTCTAACAGCATTGGGATATGCATCAGCAAAAATAATATTACCTCCCTTACCACCAAGCTCTAAACAAACTCTTTTAATTGTGTCTGCTGCACTTTTTGAAATTAATTTACCTGCTCTAGTAGAACCAGTAAATGAAACCATGTCTATGTCAGGATGACTGGATATTTGAGATCCAACACCTGCCCCATCTCCATTTACTAAATTAAAAACACCATTAGGAAAACCTGCTTCATGTATCATTTCAGCAAATAACAAACAAGACAGAGGTGCCATTTCAGAAGGTTTTAAAATCATGGTACAGCCAGTGGCAAATGCCGGTATTACTTTAAGAGCTATTTGGTTAATAGGCCAATTCCATGGTGTGATAAGACCACACACACCAATAGGTTCATAAACTATATAATTATCAGAACTTTCATCAAATTTTGTTTCAAATTCAAATTTTTTTAATCTCAATATGAAATCTTCAATATGTGACTCTCCAGAGGCTGTTTGTGCAGATGAAGCCCAATCTAAGGGAGCACCAAGTTCAGTTGAAATGGCTTGGGTCATCTCATTAAATCTTCTCTTGTAAATCTTTAAGAGTTTTTCAAGTAAAGTTATTCTTTCCTCAACTGAGGTATTTTTCCATGAAGTAAAAGCATTTTTTGCCGCCACTACAGCCTTGTTAGTGTCATCTTCACTACCTAAAGATATAGTTACATAAGGTTCTTCTGTAGCTGGATTAATTACACTAAAATCTGAGTTTTTTGATGGAGATACCCATTCACCATTTATATAAAATTTTCTTTTATCAAGCATATTTCAGATTATAACCATAAATAAACAGTTGGTCGATTTATTATATTTACATATTTATTTTTCAAGAGATCCATCTTGGACATATTTTAATATACGAACTACTTGTTCATTATTAGACACCACAGCAGAAGCTGCTGCATCTACCTCTTTTAAAGCATGTTGATGATCATCACTATGTATAATAATAATTGATTTGTTTAGAGCCGAAGCATATCCAGCATCAAAAGCAGCATTCCATTGTTTGTATTTTTCGCCAAATTTAACAACTACTACATCACTATCCTTTATAGCTTTTTTTGTACGAATAGAATTAATATTGGCACCTTTATTATCTTTCCAAAAATTTTTATCTTCAGGTCCTAATATTGCTACGCCACAATTATCAGAATTTTCATGATTGGTGACAGGCGAGAAAAATTGAGTCTTCAAATTAGCAGAATTACACAATTGAATTAAATCTTCACGCCAATTAGAATGAATTTCTCCAGCTAAATAAACTTTAATCATAGTTTTAAGTGGTGAGCCCAGCAGGATTCGAACCTGCGACACCCTGATTAAAAGTCAGGTGCTCTACCGGCTGAGCTATGGGCCCGTATAGAATAATTGTGAACATTTCAAATTTTTGCCAAGAAATCAAGGACTGGTTTTGGTACACTTTTGGAAATATCCCCACCCAACTTGTGTATTTCTTTTATAAATCTCGATGAAATAAAATGATATTTTTCTGAAGACATTAAAAAAATAGTTTCAATATCTTTATCGATTGATCTATTCATACCGGTCATTAAAAATTCATACTCAAAATCTGAAACAGCTCTTAAACCTCGAATAATTAATGAAGCATTTTTTGATTTTACATAGTGTACTAGTAAATTATCAAATTTTTCTACTTTAATTTTTGATAAATCGTTATCTGGAAGAGATAGAATTGATTGATTTATTAAATTTAATCTATCATCAATAGATATTAGGTGATTTTTAGACTTATTATTTGAAACAGCTATAATTAATTCATCAACTACACTTAAACTCCTTTGAATAATATCGAGATGTCCATATGTGATTGGATCGAATGAACCGGGATATATACCAATTTTTGACATTTTAATCTTCTAACCTTGCTACAGAGACAATTTTTTCATTGGCATCTACTTTAAATACAGAGACACCTTGGGAAACTCTTCCAACTACTCTGATGTTATCTCCAACATTACACCTTAATAATTTACCAGTATCTGAAATTAAAGCTATATTATCATCCAAATTTACTTTTAATGATTGAATAACTCTTCCATTTTTAGGGGTAACAGTAATATTAGTAACTCCCGATCCACCTCTATTAGTAATTCTGTATTCATAAGCAGAACTTAACTTACCATAACCATTTTCGGTAATTGATAAGAGATATTCTTCTGTATTTGCAAGTTCTTTAAATTTATTGTTTATTTTTGATATATCTTTTTTAGCCTCATTTTTTGCTTTTAAATAGGACTCTCTTACATCTATAGATATTTTATTATGAAGTAAACTGCATACAGATACAACTTTATCATCTTTAGCTAGTTTAATCCCCCTTACACCCGCGGAGCCTAATCCTGAAAACTCTCTTAAATCTTTTGTAGCAAATCTGATTGATTTACCATTTGTTGTTGCAAGCTGTACATCATCATTTTCTATAACAGAAATTACACCAATTAACCTATCTCCTGTTTTAAGTTTAATGGCAGTCTTACCTGTTCTAGATAATTTTCTTGAACCGCTCATTGCAACATCTTTTAGTTTATTTTTTCTAATGTTCCCAAGGCTAGTAGCAAAAACTAAATTATAATTCTCAAAATCATCAATATCTTTTGGCAATGTAAGAATAGAAGAAATTTTTTCGTTTTTTGTTATTGGAATAAGATTGACTATTGCTTTTCCCCTCGATGTAGGTGTGCCAGCAGGTAATTCATAAGCTTTCATAGAATAAACTTTTCCAACCGAAGTAAAAAATAATATTGTATCACGAGTAGTGGCTGCAAATACTTGTTCAAGAAAATCTTCATCTCGTGTAGTCATAGCTTTTTTACCTTTACCTCCTCTTTTTTGAACTTTGTAAGAGGATTTTAAAACTCTTTTTATGTAACCTTGATGGGAAACTGTGACTACAACATCTTCTTCGATTATTAGATCTTCCGTATCTATGTCTTCAATATCATGTTTTTGAATTTCAGTTTTTCGATCTGTAGAAAAATTATCTTTTATTTCTGTCAATTCACTTTTTAATACTTTTAATAATTGCTTATCTGAATTTAATATTTTGAGATATGTATTAATATCTTCTACAAGTGATTTTAAATTATTAAATAAATCGTCTCTTTCTAAAGCTGTTAACTTTTGAAGTCTTAATTCCAGAATGGCCTTAGCTTGTTCCTCATCTAACAGTATCTTAGATCCTGATAGCTTAAAAGAAGGATTTATTAACTTAATGTATTGAGTAACATTAGATTTTACTGTCCATTTTGTTGATAATAATTTTTCTTTAGCCTCTGAAGGAGTTTTAGATTTTTTAATAAGGTTAATTACTGAGTCAATATTATTAACAGCAATTGATAATCCAATTAAAATATTAGCTTTTTCTCTTGCTTTGTTAAGTTTATATACAGTTCTTTTTGTAATAACATCTTTTCTAAAATTAATAAAATAAGTGAGGCCATCTTTTAAATTTAGCGTTAAAGGCTTTGTCTCTTTCAATGCAAGCATATTACTGCTGAATGAGGTTTTTAAGGGAGTATATTGAAATAGCTGATTTTTTATTATTTCAGGCACAGCAGATGATTTTAATTCAACTACAATTCTAACACCCTCTTTATTCGACTCATCACGAATATCGTTAATACCCTCTATCGTTTTATTATTAACTACATCAGCAATACGCTCTAAAAGTTTTGACTTATTTTGCAAGTAAGGAATTTCTGTAATTATAATTGCATTTCTACTCTTAATTTTCTCTTCATGAAGTTTAGATAAGACTGTAACGCTTCCCCTACCTGTTTCATACATTGAGGTTAGACCAGCAGTGCCAGATATAATTCCTCCAGTTGGAAAATCTGGTCCTTTAACGATCTTATGCAGTTGTTTAGAAGTTGTATCTGGTTCATCTACTAGGAGTAAAGTAGCGTCTATAATTTCACCAAGATTATGGGGAGGAATATTTGTTGCCATTCCTACTGCAATACCACTGGCACCATTTACAAAAATATTTGGAAATCTTGATGGTAAAACTTTTGGTTCTGTTAATGTCTCATCGTAATTTGCTCTAAGTTGAACTGTTTCATACTCTAATTCTTCTAACATAAAAGATGAGATTTTATCTAACCTAGCTTCGGTGTAACGCATAGCTGCAGCAGGATCTCCGTCCATAGAACCATAATTTCCTTGGCCATCTATTAAGGGTAGACGCATTGTAAAATCTTGTGCCATTCTAACCATAGACTCATATATTGCAGAGTCACCATGAGGGTGATATTTACCCATAACATCTCCAACTATTCTTGCAGATTTTTTATAAGGTTTGTTGTGATGGTACGAAGACTCATACATAGAGTAAAGTATTCTTCTGTGAACTGGTTTTAATCCATCCCTAACGTCGGGTAAAGCTCTAGAGACTATGACACTCATAGCATAATCTAAATAACTTTTTTCTAATTCATCTGTAATATCTATGTTTGGATATATTTTAGTATCCAAAACATCTAACTGTTTTGCTTTAGTTTTTTTCTTTTTAGCCAATGATTTTTTTAAAAAGGAATGTCATCATCGAGTTGTTCAGCTGTAGATGTTTCTGAACCACCCATTGCTTCATCTGCTGCTGAGTCTAATTGATTACTATTATTTTCATCACTAACAGATGATTGAGAACGAGTATCTAACATCGTTAATACTCCAGAATAATTTGGAATAACTACTTCAGTGGTGTATTTATCAACACCATTATTATCAGTCCATTTCCTTGTTTGAAGTTGACCTTCTATGTATATCTTTGAACCTTTCCTTAAATATTTTTCACAAATATCAGCTAACTTATCATTAAAAACAACAACTCTGTGCCACTCAGTCTTATCCTCTAACTGTTGGGTATCTTTGTTTCGATATTTCGTAGAGGTAGCGATTGAAAAACTCGCCAATCTTGATCCAGCTGTGGTCGCTCTAATATCAGGATCTTTACCTAAGTTACCTAGAAGAATTACTTTATTTACTGATCCAGCCATGAATATTTTTATTAAAAGGTAATATTAATATATATTAAAAGCCCTTTAATTGATATCTAATTTAATGGATAAACATTCACCACTTACTCACATTATTGTTCATAATGCCCATGAACATAATTTAAAAAATATAAATTTAAATTTACCAAAAAACAAACTCGTTGTAATAACTGGTGTAAGTGGGTCTGGCAAATCAACATTAGCCTTCGATACAATTTATGCAGAAGGACAGAGAAAGTATATCGAATCACTAAGTGCTTATGCTCGTCAGTTCTTAGATATGATGGATAAACCTAAGGTTGATAAAATAGAAGGTTTATCTCCTGCTATTTCAATTGATCAAAAAACAACTTCAAAAAACCCCAGATCAACAGTAGGAACAGTAACAGAAATTTATGATTATTTAAGAGTTCTATTCTCAAGAGTTGGTGTCCCCTACTCACCCGCAACTGGAAAACCAATCAAAGGCTTAACTAGCTCAGAAATGATAGATGAAGTTAATTTAAAATTTAATTCAAAAAAAATAATGATTATGTCTCCATTAATTAAAGGGAGAAAAGGAGAGTATAAAAAACTATTTGAGGAATATTTTAAAAAAGGTTACGAAAGATTTTTAATTAATAACAAACTTTATCAAAAAGAAGAATTACCCGAATTAAGCAAAAACTTTAAACATTCTATTAGTGTTGTAATTGATAGAATAATACCATCAAAAGATAATAGAGATAGATTAGCAAATAGTATTGAAATTAGTTTAAAAGAAAGTGAAGGAAGTGTTGAGGTATTTAATATTGATGATAATGAAATAATTACATTATCTGATAAATTCATGTGTCCCGTAAGTGGATTTAGTATTGATGAAATAGAACCCAGATTATTTAGTTTTAATAATCCATATGGAGCTTGTAAAACATGTGACGGTCTTGGTGAAATAGATACATTTGATGAAGATATATTGATACCAGATAAAAATTTATCATTTAATGATGGAGTAATAAATTTTTGGTCAGAAAGATCAAAATCACGAATATTTCCAAAGCTAAAAAAAATGTTTAATGCAAAAAAATTAGAAAATGTTATTTGGTCTAAAATACCTAAATCTTTTCAAAATGAGGTTCTTTTTGGTGGAAGACAATTTGATGGTTTAATAAATATTATGGACGATATCTATGATGGCTCATCAAGTTGGTGGAGGCAATGGGAGCTTGAAAAATTTAGAAACTCAAAAACTTGTCATGACTGTGATGGAAAAAGACTAAATGAAAAAGCACTATGTGTGAAGATTAATAACATAACCATTTCTGACTTTACTTCTTTAAGCATAGCTAACTCTTTGAAGTGGATTAATGAATTTGAAAATGAATTAAATGATCAGGAAAAACTAATAGCAGCTCCATTAAAAAAGGAAATCTTTTCTAGATTAAATTTTTTAAATGAAGTTGGTTTGAATTACCTAAGTTTATCGAGAAAAAGTTCTACTCTATCTGGCGGAGAATCTCAAAGAATTCGATTAGCAAGTCAAATTGGGTCTGGTTTAACTGGAGTTACATATGTATTAGATGAACCTTCAATTGGACTTCATCAAAGAGATAATCAAAAACTGATAAATACTCTTAAGAATTTAAGAGATTTAGGAAACACAATAATAGTCGTTGAGCATGATGAGGATATTATAAGAGAGGCAGATTATGTAGTTGATATCGGTAAGTATGCGGGTATCAATGGTGGATCTATTGTAGCTAACGGAGAATTTAACAAAATACTAAATAGTAAAGATAGTTTAACTAGTAGCTATATAAGAGGTTTAATTGGTAGGTATCCGCCCACTATTAATAAAATTCCTTCAAAACAATTTATTGAAATTAAAAAGGCAAATGGGAATAATTTAAAAGATGTGAGTGTAAAATTTCCTTTAAGTAAGTTTATAACTGTTACTGGTGTATCTGGAAGTGGAAAGTCAACATTAATTAATGAGACTTTGTATGGAGCTACTAATAACAGAATTTATGAAAAAATTATAAAAACACTCCCTTATGAGGACATTAAAGGTATAGAAAATATTGATAAAGTTATAAATATCGATCAATCACCGATTGGAAGAACACCTAGATCAAACCCAGCTACCTATGTTGGGCTTTTTACACCAATAAGAGAATGGTTTGCAAATTTACCAGAGGCTAAAGTTAAAGGTTTTAAGCCTGGCAGATTTTCATTTAATGTCAAAGGAGGTAGGTGTGAGAGTTGTGAGGGTGATGGATTAAAAAAAATTGAAATGCATTTTTTAGCTCCTGTATATGTTAAATGTGAAGTTTGTAACGGAAAAAGATATAATAAGGAAACATTAAGTATTCAATACAATAAAAAAAATATTAATGATATTTTATCAATGACAGTAGATGATGCTGAAGAATTTTTTATTAATAATCCACAAGTATATTCAAAGCTTAAAACACTAAAAGATGTTGGTTTAGGGTATATTTCTATTGGTCAATCAGCAACAACACTATCCGGTGGAGAAGCTCAAAGGATTAAACTCTCAAAAGAATTATCAAAACGTCAAACTGGCAAAACACTTTATATTTTAGATGAACCTACAACTGGACTTCACTTTGATGATATAAAGAAACTTTTAGAGATACTTCATAAATTAGTTTCTTACGGAAATACTGTAATTGTAATAGAACACAACTTAGATGTTATTAACACGAGTGATTGGATTATAGATCTAGGACCTGAGGGCGGAGAAAAAGGTGGGAATATTTTATTTGAAGGTAAACCAAAGGATCTAATTAAGAATAAAAATAATCAAACAGGTATTTATTTAAAAAAATATCAAGAGTCTCTTGCTTTAAGCACTGCTTCATAATTCAAATCCCCCACTATTCCAAGCACCAGAAATAAAGAAGAAAAAGTTCCAATCAAAACCCCAAAAATAAAAACTATTGGCATTTCAGTTAAATTGACAGGTGCTAGAAAAACTAGACATAATAATGCCAATATAGTTGTGAAACTTGTCAATATAGTTCTTCGAAGGTTTAATTTAATTGAGTTGTTAACATTAGTTTCAAAATTATCTTTATTTTCCTCGTTTGAAGTTAAACTTCTAAGCCGATCAAATAAAACTATAGTATCGTTTATGCTGTAACCTGCAATTAGTAGCAAAGCTGCGATCATTGTTAAATTAAATTCAATATTAAATAACGACATAAAGCCTATAGCTACAAAAACGTCATGTAATAATGCGAATATACCTGATGCTGCAAACTGCCAATCAAACCTTATCCAAACATAAACAGCTATTACCAACAAAGAAGATGCTAAAGCATAAATAGAATTTTTTATAAGTTCTTCACTAAAAGTTGGTTCTATATACTCAGAGAGTAATATTTCAATATCGGGGTTTTGACCAATTATATTTTTTATTTCTTCAATAAAAACAGGATTATTATCACCTGACTCTATTCTGATACTGAAAACATCACTGCCAACCTCTCTTTTAATTAAGACTTCTCTATCAGATTCTATAAAATCAAAGTATTCATTAAGCTGATTAGTTGTTAAGTTTGATTTTACCTCAAAGTTCAATCCACCTTTGAAATCAATTCCTAAATTCAATCCTTTAAAAAAAATAATTATAATTGTTAGTATTATAAGAGTAAGGGAGACTAAATAAGATTTATTTTTAAAAGAGTAAAAATTAATCATCTTTGAAGTCCAAGGTATTTTATTGAAGTTATATTAATAAATAATTTTAGTATTATGTAAGTAACTATTAGAGAGGATATAATTCCAATAATTAAAGAAATTGAAAAACCTCTAATAGGCCCAAAACCAAAAGCAAATAAAAAAATAGCTGCGAATAATGTTGTTAAATTAGAGTCAAGAATAGTTACATAGGCAGAATTGAAACCATGATTTTTAGGATCTTCGATATTATGTTTAAAATTTTCTCGAATTCTTTCAAATATTAAAACATTTGCATCTACACACATTCCTATTGTTAATACTATTCCAATAACACCAGGTAGAGTTAATGTTGTGTTTAATAAGGACATCATTGCAAAAAGTAAAGACAGACAACTAATAATTGTGATAACTGTAAAAAATCCTGAAATTTTATAATAAACAATCATAAAAAGAGTAATAGCTATAAGAGCTATTAATGATGCTATAACTCCTTTCTCTACGCCTTCTTGTCCAAGAGTCGGGCCTATTTGTTTTTCTTGAATTATTTTTATTTGAGTTGGTAAAGATCCAGACTTTAAAATGATTGCAAGATTATTAGCAGTTTCATTTGTAAAACCACCAGATATTTGACCACTACCGCCAGTAATTGACTCTCTTATAACGGGAGCAGTAATTAAAGAACCATCAAGAACTATAGCAAATCTAGAACCAACATTTTCAGAAGTCATTTTCGCAAAAAGATCTGAACCTTCTTTATTAAAAGAAAAAGCAACGACTGGTTCATTTTGATTATATTGAAGTGACGCATCTTGAATAAAGTCACCAGTTATATTTGGAATTTCTTGAACTCTAACTTGTTCACCAGTTTCTTCATTTATAAAAGTCTTAGAACCAACAATATTATTTTTTTCTAGGTGCAATGTTAATTTAGCTGTTTTAGAGATTACTTCTTTGACGTTATTATCCAAATCACCAGGTATTTCTAATAAAATTTTATTTAATCCTACTTTTTGTATAGATAATTCTTTATTACCAAGAAAATCAACTCTTGACCTTACAATTTCGACTGCATTTAAAGTCATATCTGACAATGATTTATTAAAACTTTGTTTAGAAAAAATATAACTATTTTCCTTATCTGATTTTTCATTAATTTCTAAACCTAAATTTTGTATAACAATATTTGTAAGAGCATCTAAATTTTGGTTTTTAGATATTACAATTTCTCCATTATCTATATCGGATGAAATAGAATAAGTATTTTCAATATATTGAGATGTTTTAACTAAAAGATTGTTAAGATATTCTTCCTCATTTAATTCTAGTAAATATGAAAACCCTCCCTGAATATCTAATCCAAAATTAATTTTGCTATCAGATGTTTGACTTTCAAAATTAGGTTTAATAAAGATATAGCTTCCTATTAACAGTAATAAAGATACCCATAATCTCCACTGTTTAAAAATAATCATTATGTTAATTAAGTTTATTAAGCTATTTAGCTGCTATATCAGCTATCATACCCTTAGCTACTTTGACTTGTACGTTATCTGCTATTTCTACAGAGAGAGTACCATCATCATTTACATAATGGATGTTGCCTATAATTCCGCCTTGGGTCACAACTCGATCACCTTTTTTTAAATTTGCGATCATATTTTTGTGATCTTTTAATTTCTTTTGTTGGGGCCTAATAAGTAAAAAGTAGAAAACGACAAAAATTAATATAAGTGGTAGAATTCCTGCGAGTTGTTCCATGATTTAAATCCTTTAAATTAATAAAATAAGCACTAAAATCTCACAATCATCAATGAAGTCAACATAAAATTGAAAAATAAATATTTACTCTGCTGGAATAGATCAAAAAAATCTTTAGATAAAATACCATTCAATAAAGTCCTTGATTTAAAGCTTTTGTACGGTGTTGATCAACAAATAAAAAAAATAGAGGAAAATACAAAAAACTTTTTAGAAGGTTTAGCTTTTAATCATGGTCTTTTATGGGGTGTACGAGGAAGTGGCAAAAGCAGTATTATAAGGGGTATATTAAAAAACTATGCACATAGATATGATAATTTTGAAACATTAGAAATTAATAGTGAAGATTTATCAGATTTACCAAATATTTTTTTAAATTATAAGTTAGATAAAAAAATCATAATATTTATTGACGATCTATCATTTGAACAAAATGATAGAAGATACATTCAATTTAAATCATTTCTTGAAGGGTCTTTTTACAACTCAAACTACGAATTTCTAATATATGTCACAAGTAACAGAAGGCATTTAATGAAGAGAGATATGTTAGATAATGAAAGATCATCTGCAATATCTCAAGATGAGGGGATTGAAGAAAAATTATCTTTATCTGATCGATTTGGATTATGGATTAGTTTTCATAACTTAAGTAAGAAAGACTTTATCTTAATAATTAAAAATTATTGTAAATTTTATAAAGTAGAATTTGATAATGAGATTGAAAATAGTGCACTCAAATGGATTTTTTCAAGAGGAAATAGAACAGGTAGGTCTGCTTACCAATTTTTTAAATATTATTGTTCTAGTATGAATATAATTATTTAGAGATTTTATCTAAACTCCCCATGTACGGTTTCAGGACCTGTGGAATACTAATACTACCATCCTCATTTTGATAGTTTTCCAAAATTGCTATTAATGTCCTCCCAACTGCTAGACCAGATCCATTTAAAGTGTGAACAAATTTATTTTGATCTGAGTCTTTATAACGAGCATTCATTCTCCTAGCTTGAAAAGAATTACAATTACTACAAGAAGATATTTCTCTATATTTTCCCTCGCCAGGTAACCACACTTCAATATCATAAGTTTTTTCTGCAGAAAAACCCATATCACCAGAAGATAATAAAATAACTTGGTAAGGAATTTTTAAATCATCTAGTATAGAAGTTGCACAACTTAACATTCTTTCTAACTCTTTTTCCGACTCATCCTCTTTAGTTATGCTAACTAATTCGACTTTAGAAAATTGATGCTGTCTTATCATACCCCTTGTATCTCTTCCTGCTGCTCCAGCTTCAGATCTATAACATGGTGTCCAAGCTGTGTACCTCAGGGGCAAATTTTTATCAGATACGATTGTATCTAATACTAAATTAGTCAAAGGTACCTCAGCAGTTGGTATCAACCAATGATTTGTGTTAGTTTTAAATAAATCTTCTGAAAATTTTGGCAATTGCCCAGTTCCATAAGCTGCAGCATCTCTAACTAAGTTAGGTGGATTAATTTCTGTATAATTAAATTCATTTGTGTGTTTATCCAACATAAAATTAGCTATAGCTCTTTCTAATTTTGCTATCTTTTTCTTTAAATATACAAACCTTGTACCTGATACTTTCCCAGCTTGCTCAAAATCAATCATTTCTAAATTCTCTCCAAGTTCATAGTGGGATTTCGGTGGAAAACTGAATGAAGGAATTTTTCCAACTTGTTTTATTAATTTATTTGAGATTTCATCTTTTCCCACAGGTACATCTTTATGTGGGAGGTTTGGCAGACTAGATAAATTATTTTTTAATTGCTCATCTATTATTGAAATATCGTTTTCTAGTTCATCAATCTTGTTTTTAATTAATTGTACCTTTTTTTGTAAATCAGCTTTATCACTGTCGTTAAGATTTGCAAAAGAAGATGATAAATTCTTTCTCTCTGCTCTTAATTCTTGAGATTTAGTTAAAATATCTCTTTTTTTCTTATCAAGAGAGATAATTTCATTTGATTTTGGATCAATAAATCTCTTTTTTAACAATTCATCAAATAAATCAGGATTTTCTCTTATAAAAGTAATATCATGCATGACTATTTCTATTAATTATTCTCATCCTTATTAATCTTTCGCTTAGCCATAAATTTAGATACAAGGATAGATATTTCATACAAAATTATTATAGGCAACGCTAGAGAAATTTGTGAAAATGGATCAGGTGGTGTTACTATTGCAGCAAATACAAATGACAAAACAATTGCATATTTTCTAAATGAAATTAATTGATTTATAGTGAGCACACCAAATTTAACAAGTAAAAGTAAAATAACAGGTAATTGAAAAGCAAGTCCAAAAGCAAAAATAAATGTCATCATAAGTGACAAATATTCATTCATTTTTGCTTGAAGAGTAATATTGATGCCGTCTGCTTGTGAGGTTTGAAAACTTAAAAAAAACTTCCAAGCTATGGGTGATATAACGTAATAGACAACAGCGGCACCTAAAACAAACAAAAATGGGATAGCAATTAAAGTTGGTAATGAAATTTGTTTCTCTTTTTTAAGTAATCCTGGGGATACAAAAGACCAAATCTGTATGGATAAAAAAGGAAATGAAATAAAAGCAGCTGTAAAAAAAGCAACTTTAACGTTTGTTAAAAAAGCCTCTTGAAGAGCCGTATAAATTAATCCATTGCCATCTCCTAATATCGAAGTTAACGGTTTAGCAAGGAATTCAAATATTGATTGAGAAAAATAAAAAGAAACAATAAATGCAATAATGAAAAAAATTATGACATAAATTAGTTTTTGCCTTAATTCCTTTATATGATCGAAGAAATTCATTGAACTTTCAACTTCGGTCATTTTTTTCACCTTTCATTATTTCATCATTACTTTTTTCAATAAATTCGTCTAATTCTTTTCCTTCTTTTACAATTGACTCTTTTGTATCTAAAATATCCTTTTTAATATCTTTCACCTCCTCTAAATGAGATATCTCATTTACAGTAGATTTAAACTCTCTAGAAATTTTTCCTAGGCCTGAGGTTATTCCTTTAATAAATTTAATAACAGTTGGTATTTCCTTAGGTCCTACAACTATTACAGTTATGATTAGGATGATGGATATCTCCATCCAACCTAAAGAAAACATTACTGGTCCTTATTTTGATTGTCTTTATTGTCTTGATCTGGGTTAGCAGGTTTTTCATCTTCAGCCATATTGCTCTTGAAAGACTTAATTCCTTTTGCCATATCTGCCATTAAAGATGGTATTTTACCTTTTCCAAATAATAAAAGAACGATAATTAAAACAATTATCCAATGCCATATGCTAAATGTACCCATTTATTTAATCTACTACATTATTGATGTCTTATCTAGGAAAAATAAATACGTGGTTTAGATCTAGTGAAAAAGAAACTGAACTAGCAGGGGCAGGTAAAAACTCTCCAATTAACTTGCTATGTACGTGGTGTTTTTTATTATTGCTATCATTCACTGTCATATGAATCATGGCACTATTTCCAAGAAATTTAGAGTCAACAACAACTCCTGAGTTAGGACTTGTCAAAGGAGACTTTTCAACATTCAATTTAATAGCCTCAGGTCTAACTACTACATTTACTTGTTGGTTATCTTTAAAGTCTTTTGTTTCTAGTATACCTAAAGGAATTTCGCATTTATTATTTAAAATCTTTGTCTTAAAAATATTAACCTCTCCAAACAAAGAGGCAACATAAACATTAGAAGGATTAAAGTATATTTCACGAGGTTTTCCTATCTGAACTATCCTTCCCTTTTCCATTACAATAATGACATTGCTAAGAAACATAGCCTCTTCGGCATTGTGTGTTACTACAATAGCAGAGGAGTCCAAGCTATTGATTAAGTGCAGTGTGTCATCAATAATTTCCTTTTTTAAATTAGTATCTAAATCAGAAAAAGGTTCATCTAAAAGTAATAGACGTGGTTGAACAGCTATTGATCTTGCTAATGCAACTCTTTGCTGTTCTCCTCCACTAAGAGCATGAGGATATTTATCCAGAAAATTTTCAACTTTCGCTAATTGTATTACTTGTTCAATCAACTGTTTTTTATTTACTTTAGTGCTTGCTGCAAAACTAATATTTTCTTTTACGTTCATATGAGGAAATAATGCAAAGTCTTGAAAAACGTAAGAGATTGATCTTTGCTCTGGGGGAGTATTAAATTTTTCATTTGCAACTAATTTACCCTCAAAAGATATTTGCCCCTTTTGAATTTCTTCCAAACCAGCTATTAATCGAATTAAAGTAGTTTTTCCACAGCCGGAGGGACCCAAAATGGAAACAATCGAGTTATGCTCTATTGAAAAACTAAGTTTATTTATAGCATTTATCTCACCGAAAGAATGGTGAAGATCTCTCACATCAAGTATCATTATTTTGCGTTAATTGACTTTTTGAAAACTCATCAAGAGTTTCTGCTTGATCGTCATCATCTATGAAGGCTTCATCCTTATTTAGATCATCTGAAACCTCTTGGATATTCATTGAAGCAAAATTTTCATCCAATATTCCAGAGTTTTTCATTTCCTCTATTCCAGGAAGATTATCTAGTGTGCCTAAACCAAAATGTAAAAGGAAGTCTTCAGTAGTGCCCCAAAGAATAGGTCTACCTGGAACTTCTTTTCGACCTCCTGGTGCTATCCAGCCAAACTCCATTAATTGATCAAATATTCCTTGCCCTATCACAACTCCTCTAATGCTTTCAATTTCTGATTTTGTTATAGGTTGATGATAAACAACTATAGCCAATGTCTCTATTGCTTGTTTTGAAAGTCTCTTTTGTATTTCTTTTTTTTCATGAAAGATCTCACTGACTTCTGTGTTTGTTAAGAAAATCCACTTATTTGATATTTTTTTTAAATTTATACCTCTATGTTGATAAGCAGTCTCTAAATTAGACATGACTTCAGAAATATCCTCATGAATATCCAGTCTTTTTTTAATTTCATTTTCTGAAACTGGCTTACTTGATGCAAATATTAAAGCTTCAATTTTTTGTGAAGTTTCACTCATCTTTTTTTAAATATATATCAGAAAATGGCAAAGATTGCTTAATTACTATTTTTTTTTCTTCATTTTTATCTTCTTTTGCCATGTGAAGGCTGGCATTAAATGTGCTAGAAAAAAATGATTTATTCAAAATATCCGATTTTAAATTATCAGGTAGTAAACTCTTCAATGTGAACCAATCTTGGTTAGATAGAATTTCCTTAGAAATTACGTTTTGACCATCCTTGATAGTAAATAATTTAGTAGAGCTAAACTTTAAAGTATATTGTTGATTTCTTTTATGAATATTTGCATAAGCTTTTAAAAGATCAATAAGCTTGTCTTTAATTACAAAGTTTTTTTCAATTTTTAATTTATGTTTTTGTGTATTTGGAAAGAATTCCTGTTTGAATTTAGGAAGCTCGAATAACTTAATACTATTTTTATTTACAAGTTCTAATATCGTTAATCGATTTGTAAGAAATCTTGTTACTTTTTTAACATCCTCTTCTTTGTCTTTATTTACTAGGTATTTGGATTTTAAAAAAACCATTATAGCAGCCATTAGTAAATATTCTGATGCTATCTCTATGCTAACCTTTTTTAAATCTACAATAAAAGCAATATATTGGTTACAAAGACTAAGTATTGGTAGATTTTTTAAATCAAATTTATTTTTATGAACAAGTTCTAAAAGAACATCTAAAGGTCCATTGTAGTCTTTAATATCTATATTTAGGTTAGAATCCATTAATTTTTAACAATTGATTATACAATTCATGATAGTGATTAATATTAATAGATTTAAAGTCTAATTTTTTCTTATATTGCTGAAGTTTTTTGGATTTATAAACATTTACATAATTATTTGAAACATTAAAAGAATTTACAATTTTACTATATTTATCCAAATCAGAGCTACAATCTAAAATAACATCTAATTTAGATAAGTTAGCTAACTTAATAGCATCCTTTATATTATAAATATTAGCATTCATTTCTAGATCATCAGATATAATTAAACCTTTGAACCTAATTTTTTTTCTAATGATATTATCAATAATATAACTTGAAAAAGTAGCGATGTTATTTTTATCCCAAGACAGATATTTAATATGTGCAGTCATTGCTAAAGGTATTTTATTAAAATATTTAAATATTTTAATATGGTAATGAAGAGAAGATTTACTTAATTTTGTTATTGGCAAAGTTAAATGTGAGTCTTTATTTGTTACACCATGACCCGGGATATGTTTCATTATTGGAATTAGTCCAAAGTAACTTAAATTATCTATTAATATTTTTTGCAAAATTATATTGACATTAATATTTGGTCCAAAAGTTCTTTTTTTAATCATTAAGATTGTATTTTTAATTGGTAAATCTAGGACTGGAACAGTGTTAATATCAAAATTTAGTTTTTTTAGATAATACGATGTTATAAAAGATTTCAAAAAAACTAACTGCTTTGATAAAGAAGGGTATCTTAAATAAATTTTATAAAGCTCAAAATTATCTAAAAAATTAAATTCTTTAAATTTTTTAAATCTATTTACGATGCCACCCTCTTGATCAATAAATATTAATGTATTTTTACTTAGTAATTTAATTGACTCATTTAACTTTGATATTTGAGGAATATTAATGATATTTCTTGTAAAAATTATTACCCCAAAAGGTTTTATCTTCGAAATAAAATTTTTTTCTTGTTTAGATAAAGAAATACTTTTAATGGATATAATTATAGGAAAGTTCATTTTATAAAATCAAATTCATCAGCAGTAATAGTTATAAAATTATCAAAAAAAATATACTTCAAGTAATTATCAAAAAACAGATAGGAAAATAATAAAATCAGAATTAAAAAAAAAATAATTATTACTATTTTTAGATTTTTCACATTTGTAATTTAGGCTTTATGCCTAAAATTTTTAACCCTTCGTCTAAGACATTTTGATAATTATGTAATAACTTAATTAAATTAGAGGAAATATTA
The DNA here is from genome assembly GCA_902523135.1 of uncultured Alphaproteobacteria bacterium. Lineage (GTDB taxonomy): Bacteria > Pseudomonadota > Alphaproteobacteria > HIMB59 > HIMB59 > HIMB59. The sequence continues at coordinate 197,093 of CABYYB010000002.1, read as the reverse complement.
TTCTCATTATCTAAAAATTTTACTGATGGTTTATTTTTTGAAGAGGACCATAATGTATGGAAATATGAAGACAAACTCTCTAAGTAGTGTGCTATTAAGTGAACTTCTTTTTTTAAATATGCAGATTTTACCACATTATCCCACTCCAATAATTTTTTATATAAGTTTTTTAATTCTGAAGTAATTATAACGGGTGTATCAACAACTTTATTTACCTTATTTAAAATGGATTGTGTTCTAGCATAAGAATACTGAATATAATAAATAGGATTTTCCTTATTCTCTCTCTTAATTAAATCTATGTCTAAATCCATGTGAGTATCATTTTTTCTGTAAGACATAAAATATCTAAAATTATCAATTCCTATTTCATCTATTAAATTTTTTAGTTCAAAAATGTTACCCTCTCTTTTTGAGAGTTTTTGTATTTTATTATCGCGTTTTAAATTGACAATTTGACAAAAAACAACTGAAAAATCAATTTTTGGATGTAAAGAAGTTATCGCTGATGACAATCTTTTGAGATATCCTAAATGATCAGCGCCCCATATATTTATTAATTTATTAAATCCTCTTTGAAATTTATCTTCATGATAAGCAATATCATTTGCAAAATAAGTGGGAGTGCCATCATTTTTAGTTAACGCTCTATCTTCATCATCCTCAAAAAGAGTTGATTTAAATATTGTTAGCTGATTATCTTTTAAAGTGCCCTTAAAATCTTTAGGGGCATTTAATTGACCTTCATATGTTAGATCTTTTTGCTTAAATTTTTCAAGAATTAACGGGAGATGACCCTTATCCATGATGGTTGTTTCATATGAAATTTGATCGAATTTAATCCCTGCTGTGCCAAGTGTTTGAAGCGTCTGATTGACAAGATTTTCTATAGCATAATTTACTATATTGTTTTTCTCATCAGAACTTAGCTTATTATCAAATATTGGTTTAAATTTTTCGTAACAGTTCTTTGCTATATCATTAATGTAATCACCTTTGTAAAATTGTTTTTCATTAAGATTTAGATTATATGTATGTGAAATCGAATAAAGTATTGAAGATAGAAATTCATTAATTTGATTACCTGTGTTATTTACATAATATTCACGAGTTACAGGATGTCCAAAATACTCAAATAAATTAGATAAAATATCCCCAACAACTGCACCTCTTCCATGTGCTAAGTGTAATGGGCCTGTTGGATTTGCAGATACAAATTCGATATTTACCTTTTCATTTTCTGTAAATTCTTTTTCATAATTGAATAATTGAGGATTAAAACTTTCATCCTTAAGAAAAAAATTTATAAAACCAGGTCCAGCAATTTCTACTTTTTCAAAATTATTTAAATTTATACCCTTTAAAATAATGTCTGCTAATTGATTTGGATTTTTTCTAAATATTTTTGAAAATTTTAGAGCAGCATTAGTTGTAAAATCACCTTTTTGGTCAAAAAGTGTTTCAACTTCAACATCTTCAAAATTAATACTAACGTTCTTATCAATTTTAATTAATATTTCAAAAAGAGATTTTTTTAATTTATGTAACATATTTTTTATAGAAATTTATAGCATACTGATCTGTCATACCACATACATAATCGACTATAATTTGTTGCTTATCTGTATCAGATTGTAATTTTTCTTTCCATTTAGATGGAAGCATAGAAGTATCATTATTTAATAATTTTATTATAGATACTAAAATTTTTTCAGCTTGTGTTCTATTTTTATATACAAAATCAGATGTGTAAAAAAATTCAAATAGATAATTTTTAAGAAATTTTACTTTATCTAATACTGGAGGACTAAACTTAACCAAAAAATTTGTGTTTATTATAACATCTTCAATTGATCTTATTTGTGAATTATTAGAAAGAGTATTTTCAGTTTCGTTAAGAAGATCCAAAATTAAGTAGTTCATAATGGACCTTGAAAAGTAATTTCTTGCAATACTTTTATTTAAGTTTGCAATGTATGAAAAATCTATAAAATTAAATTGTTCTTTATTTTCAGCTAAACTTGATATTGTCAGAATACCTGATCTTAAAGCGTCATCGAAATCGTGAGCTATGTAAGCTATATCATCAGACAAGGATGCGATTTGAGCCTCTAATGAGGGATTCTTATTTAAATCAAATTTAAAATTTTTTGATAAGTCGTAGTTTCTATTTGTTTCTTGTATTTTTCCATTATGCTTTATTAAGCCATCTATTGTTTCCCAAGTTAAATTTAAACCATCAAAATTTATATATCTCTTTTCTAATAATGTAATTTGTCTAAAAGATTGATAATTATGGTTAAAATTTGCATCTAATTCTTGAGTAATTATTTCTTCGCCCACATGACCAAAAGGACTATGACCTAAATCATGAGATAGTGCTATACATTCAGTAAGATCTTCATTTAAAGACAATTTTCTACTTATAGATCTTGCTATTTGAGATACCTCAAGAGTATGTGTTAGTCTATTTCTATAATAGTCACCTTTTTCAAACATAAATACTTGTGTTTTATCTTTTAGTTTTCTAAAGGCTGTTGAATGATAAATTCTGTCTCTATCTCTCTCGTAAAGTGATCGATGATCATTTATTTCATCGTAAAGTCTTCCTTTTGAATTTTCTGGTAAAGCTGATAAATTAGTGAACATATGGGAAGTATTAATATAACAGATAAAGCTATAAATAAAATTCAAGAAGTTCTAAAAGATCAAAATATGAAATATTTTAGAATCAGAGTCAAAGGTGGTGGATGTTCTGGATTCCAGTACGTATTTAAAAGTGAAAATGTAATTAATGAAACCAAAGATCACGTATTTAATTTTAAAGATTTACAAATTTTGATCGATAAAAATTCTATGACTTTCATAAATGAGTCTGAATTAGATTATAAAGATGAATTGATAGGTTCTAGTTTCTCTATTTCAAATCCTAATGCTAAAAATTCTTGCGGCTGTGGCACATCATTTAGTGTTTAATTGTGAAAATAATTAGTTGGAATGTAAATTCTTTAAGAGCTCGAGAACCACTTATAGAAAAAATAATAAAAACAGAAGCTCCAGATATATTTTGCTTACAAGAACTGAAGATATTAGATAAAGAATACGTAGAAAATTTTTTTAATCAATTTTCATTGAAAACAGTGGCTGAAACTCAAAAAAGCTATAATGGGGTAAGTGTTTCTTGTAAAAGTGCGATTGTATTAAATGAAAATCCCTTAAAAAGGTTAAATATGACACAAGCAAGAAACAATACAGTTATTGTAAAAGATAAAAATTTAGCAATCCTCAATTGTTATTTCCCTAATGGAAATCCTATAGATACAGACAAATTTACAAATAAGATTGAATGGATGAAATTACTTTATAAAGAAATAGAAATACTTAAAAAAGAATATGAAGTTTTATTAATGGGAGATTTTAATGTCATTCCAGATGATGAAGATGCTCATGATATTAAAAAATATAAAAATGATGCTCTAGCACAACCTGAGTCCAGAAAAGAATTCTATAAATTAATAAATCTAGATCTAATTGATGTGTTTAAGACTACTCCAAAAAAACAAAGTTATACTTTTTTTGATTATAAAACTTACAAATTTGGAAAAGAGGAAGGAATAAGAATAGACTTCTTTCTTTTATCTCCATTTTTGAAAAGTAAAATAATGAAACTAAAAGTATTAAAAGAATACCGTGATATGGATAGACCCTCTGATCATTGCCCTATTCTTATAGATTTAAATATCTGAATAAGTCTTTTTTTCTAATTTACCACCAGGGTGTGTAACTGCCCCTAGGTTTGCAGGTCCAACAGTTTTCATATATTTCCATAAAGTACCTGACATAAACTCTGGTTCTTTATTAACCCATTTAGTTTTTCTATCGGATAACGTTTTTTCGTCTACATTCAAATTTAGTATATTTTTCTCTGCATCAATTTCTATTTCATCACCATCTTCAACTAACGCTATAGGCCCACAATCATAAGCCTCTGGACCTACGTGGCCGATACAAAAACCTCGTGTACCTCCAGAGAACCTTCCGTCAGTAATTAAAGCTACCTCTTCGCCAAGATCTTGTCCATAAAGGGCACTAGTGGTAGATAGCATTTCTCTCATACCTGGCCCTCCTTTTGGGCCCTCGTATCTTATAATCACAACATGACCAGGTTTAATTTTACCATTTAAGACAGCGTCTAGAGCATGTTCTTCTCTATCAAAGCAAATTGCCTTTCCTTTGAACTGTAATTTTTTAAGTCCAGCTATTTTTACAATCGCACCATCAGGAGCAAGAGAACCTTTCAAACCTACCACGCCACCTGTTTTAGTAATTGGGCTACTAACAGGATATACAACATCTTGATTTTTTGGTAACTCCACATCTTTTACATTTTCAGCTAACGTTTTTCCAGTAACAGTCATACATGATCCATCAACCAACCCGCCATCAATGAGTGCTTTAATTAGAACAGGAACACCACCAACTTCATATAAATCTTTAGCTACATACTTCCCCCCCGGAGCTAAATTACCTATATAAGGTGTTGATTGGAAAATATTACAGACATCTTCCAAAGTAAATTCAATACCAGCTTCATGAGCCATAGCAGGTAGATGTAAACCTGCGTTGGTTGATCCACCTGATGCTGAAACAACCACAGCCGCATTTATTAGTGATTGTTTTGTAACAATATCCCTAGGTCTCAAGTTTTTTTCAATTAATTCCATAACTACTTTTCCACTTTCATAAGCATATTTATCTCTACTTTCATAAGGAGCTGGTGTCATAGCAGAACCTGGAAGGGCTAAACCAATAGTCTCTGAAACGCATGCCATGGTATTTGCGGTAAACTGTCCGCCACAGGATCCAGCAGATGGACAGGCAACACACTCAATGTCATGGAGTTCTTGGTCTGAAATCTTTCCTGTTGAATGTTTTCCAACAGCTTCAAAAACATCTACTATTGTTACGTCCTTATCCTTATAAACACCTGGTAATATAGATCCACCGTACATAAATACAGATGGCACATTAAGTCTTAGCATTGCCATCATTAAACCTGGCAAAGATTTATCACACCCAGCTAAACCAACTAAGGCATCATAACAATGCCCTCTTACAGAAAGTTCAGTTGAGTCAGCTATAATCTCCCTACTAGTTAAAGAAGATTTCATTCCCTCATGACCCATAGCAATACCATCAGTAACAGTAATGGTGGTAAATTCTCTTGGTGTGCCTTTTGCATCCCACACACCTTTTTTGGCTGATTGAGCTTGGCGAGAAAGTGAAATATTGCAAGGGGCAGACTCATTCCATGTGGTTACTACACCGACAAAAGGTTGTTTAATCTGTTCCTCGGTAATGCCCATAGCATAATAAAAAGCTCTATGTGGTGCACTTTTAGGACCTACAGAAACATGTCTACTTGGTAATTTGCTTTTATCAACCATTATTGAATATTAATTAATATACTATCAATTTTAGACAATTCCATATTAATTGAACTTTGTCTCTCTTTATTTTGATCAATTAGATCTTTTGGAGCTTTTGATACAAAATTTTCATTTGATAAATTTTTATCAATCGTATTTTTTTCTTTTTCCAAAGAGCTTTTATTTTCTATAAGTTTTTCTTTGATTTTAGATTTATCAATTTGGCTAGTGGAAATTTCAAAATCAAACTCTTTAAAAGGTAAAGTAACACTATTGTCTTTATGGGATGATGAAAGTTTTTTTCTTGTTAAAAATTCAAATGTTTTTTTATTATCTTCTAAAATTGTTTGAATTAATTGGTTTTTAGAAAAAATTTCTACAGTATCTTCTTTTTTGATTTCAAAAAGTTTTTCTATTGACCTGTATTCCTCTATAAAATCAATAAATAATTTTGTTTTAGATACATGTTCACTCACTGTTTTTAGATCAACATAGTCCCACTGATGACTCATCAAGATATCTTTATTATTTTTACCCCACAATTTTTCAGTGATAAAAGGAATCACTGGATGTAAAAGTTGCAATAAAGAATTAAATACTAAATGAAAAGTTTGTTTGGTTTCATCTCTAAATTGATTGTCGTCTAAAAGATTTTTAGAAAGTTCAATATACCAGTCACAAAAAGTATGCCATGTAAAATGATATAGTTGATTAGCTACTTCATGAAAATAGTATTTCTCATAATTTTCTTGAACTTTTTTATATAACTCTTGAAACTCATTTATAATCCAAATATTAAAAATATGGATAGGGTTAACTTTGCCATTATCTGTAAATGGATAAATTCCTTTAAATTCAGCAAACTTATAGGCATTGGTGATTTTAGTAACGAAGTTTCTATAACCAGCTATGCGTTGCTCACTTAACCTTACATCCCTTCCAGGTGTATTTAATGATGTTAGAGTAAAGCGAAGTGTATCTGCACCATACTTGTCAATTATTTCTAAAGGATCTATGACATTACCTTTTGATTTTGACATTTTTTGACCTTTTTCATCACGAACGAGAGCATGAACATAAACAGTTTTAAAAGGTGTTTCTGACATAAATTTATTACCCATCATCATCATGCGGGCAACCCAGAAAAAGATGATATCAAAACCCGTAACTAGTACAGAATTAGGGTAAAATGTATCTAATGTTTGTTCTTTGTTGGGCCATCCCAATGTAGAGAAAGGCCAAAGAGCTGAGGAGAACCAGGTGTCTAAGACGTCTTGATCTCTTTTTAAAATTATTTTATCCGCTTTATAAAAGTCTACAGCTAAATTTTTCGCTTCTTCTTCAGTTTCTGCACAAAATTCTTTTCCATCAGGACCATACCAAACTGGAATTTGATGTCCCCACCATATTTGTCGAGAAATACACCATGGTCTTATATTTTCCATCCATTGAAAGTATGTTTTCTCCCAATTTGATGGAAAAAATTTTGTATCACCGTCTTTTACAACTTTCATTGCCTGTTTTGCTAATTCTTCAGCATTACAAAACCACTGATGAGTTAAAAAAGGTTCGACAACAGTGTTCGAGCGATCACCATATGGTATTGTAGTTTTATAATCTTCAATTTTTTCTAAAAAACCTTTTTCTTTTAGCAATTGAACAACTTTTTTTCTTGCCTCAAAACGATCTAAACCCTGAAATTCTTTTGGACAATTTTCGTTCAATGTTCCGTCCTCGTTTAGAATATTTAATAGTTCTAAGTTGTGCCTTTTACCGATTTCAAAATCGTTGAAATCGTGTGCTGGGGTAATTTTAACTGCACCACTTCCCATTTCCGGATCAGAATATTCATCAAATATAAGTGGAATAGATCTTGATGTTAAAGGAATAGTAAAAGTTTCTTTTTTTAATGAAGTATATCTACTGTCATTGGGGTTAACTGCTATAGCAACATCACCAAAAATTGTTTCTGGCCTAACTGTTGCAACAGTTATACTCTCAGAATTAGAGCTTGGATATTTTATATAGTAAATTTGGGTGCTTACATCTGTAGGAACAACTTCTAAATCAGAAATAGCTGTTTTAAATTTGGTATCCCAATTAACAAGAGCTTGATCTTTATATATCAACCCCTCTGTATATAATTTAACAAAAACCTTTCTAACTGCAGATGACAATCCGTCATCCATCGTAAATCTTTCCCTTGACCAATCACATGAACTACCAAGCCTTTTTAATTGATTTATGATTGTGGAACCCGAATATTCTTTCCACTCCCATATTTTTTCAATGAACTCTTCTCTTGTGAGATCTTTACGATAAATATTTTTCTCAGCTAAGTTTCTTTCCACAACCATTTGTGTCGCTATGCCTGCATGGTCTGTTCCTGGTTGCCATAGAGTATTAAAGCCATTCATACGGTGATATCTTGTTAAAATATCTTGAATAGTGTTATTAAGAGCATGTCCCATATGCAGCGACCCTGTTACATTTGGAGGAGGTATACAAATAGAAAAGTTTTTATCAAAATTGTATTTAGGTTTAAAACATTCTTTATCTAACCAAAGCTGATAAATTTCGTTTTCATATTCTTTTTTATTTTGAAATTCATCCATTTGCTAAAAAACAAATGGCTCGGATTGAACATATTTATAAATATAAGAAGAAGAAGCTTCATCTATAACAAACTTATTCGATTTGCCACCTACTTTTATATATTTAACAATTTTATGCTTAAAATCTTGATTATCAATTATACAAACAATTTCCGCATTATCTGATGCATTTTTAATTATATTTATGGGCTCTTCATCAAGTGAACCATTAATAATAATCTTTTGATATTTTTGAATGTTTGGTTTTTTGTTATTGAAAAATTCCTCTATCGTTAAATTTAATAAAGAGGCATTAAACAAACCTTCTTTAATACTATCTTTGAAAACTTCAGTCATTTGCGAAGAAGACTCTATACAGTCAACATTAGAGGAAAATTTATTAATAATAGATGTTGAAGTACCAAATCCAGAACCAATTTCTAAAATATTCTCATCGTCAATCTCTCCCAACGCTTGTAATAAATGAAATGATGTTAAAGGAGGTAGAATAAAGCGACCATCATCTAAAAATATAATTTTATCAGAATAAGCTAAATGTTTATAAGGTTTTGGATACAAGTTTTCTCTTGGAAATAATTCAATTTTTTCAATTAAAGACGAGTTTTTAATACGATTAGCTCTGAGTTGATTAAGAACCATATTTGATCTTGCTTGTTCAAAATTCATGATAAAGTTTGATTTATAACAAAATTAATTGTTTTTCATAGATCATATTCGCCTCATATAAAATAATAGTGTAAATTAAACTATGAAATTTTTTAGTGTTTTTATTTTAATTACCTTTTGTTCATTATCCTATGCTCATCAACCTGTAATTAATGACTCAAACCCAAATAAACCTAATGAGGCATATCTAATAGAAAAACCAGAAATATCAAAAGCAATATACTCTAAATTAAATGGTGATCCACATTATTACTTAATAAATTCTGATCAGAAATTTAATTTTTATGTTGGTATTACTGTTCCAAAAATTGATGATTGTAATACATTTAGAAAGTTCTCATTTAGTATTTTAGAAGGTAAAGACCTTGAGTTAAGTGTCATCGAGGAAGTTGATGGTCAAAATTTTGAGTGGTGGGAATGGTATGAGCCCTATGGTAAAAAATGGTATTGGATAGGACCGCAAATCGGTGAAGATTTTAAAAGTACAGTAACTTACGAACCAGGTTCATACTACATTAAAGTTTTCAACGAAATTAATATGGGTAATTACGTTCTTGCAACTGGAGATATAGAAAAATTTGGACCTACTGTTATTGCTAAACTGCCATTAATAATGCCAAAAGTTAATAAATTTTGGGACAATGAACATTGTGTAAAATAAAGTTTTATTAATATTCACAAATTAAAAAATACAAAATCCAATTTATTTGATAAGATAGAATCACCTAGAGGATAGGTTTAAGGATGGAGGTTAAAAAGATGAAGCCACCAAAGTAAGTAATTTAAGACATTACTTAACTAATTTTTTCTCATTATCTATTGCTTCTTTTACCCTTTGACATAAATAACCCCAATAAATTTTTTGTATTTATACTACTGTAATCTTTGAACAACTCTTGAATTTTTTATTTTAATTTTTATTAAATTTAAGGATTTAAATTTTCAATATAATTTAAGCGACCCAATATTTCATCTCTATCCATATAATAACCTTGAAGGTGCCTTTCTCCAGAATTGGCATCATATTCTTTTCTACCATGTAACACTCTTCGATTATTAAAACTAAAAATATCTCCGGCTTGCATACGAAAGTTAATTTCAAACCTCTGGTCATGAAGAAAGCTTAAAAGCTTTCTGTATGCTGAGTAAAAATGATCCATTTGATCAGGATGGCAGTCCATAACTCCCATATAGGCAACGCTGAACCTAATATCATTATAATCATTATTGTGATCAAGAGTTATTATAGGTTTATGCATTACTCTAATTGTATTAGTTGTGTAGTCTCTATTTACAAATTTTACAGACGTATTAAGTAGTACGTCATAATCATCTGGGTGATTATTTTTTAAATAATCAATTACCTTAAAACCATCTACAGCAACTGACTCACCCCCAGTAGCATTATTTATTAAGCAGTGAAGAAACTGATATCCTGGAGCTATCTCATAATATGGTAAATCAATATGATTTCTTAGACCTGCGGCAGTATAAGCTGAATTATTAGGGTTAGGTATATCAATGACCTCGAATGGTGTTTTAAAAAAAGTTTCTCGAGTGTGACTTATATTTTTCAGGATATCAAAACCAGAATTTACATCTGTTGGAGCATTTTTAACAATTGAAATACCAAAAAAATGTAGTTGCTGTAACCACTTTTTTAAACCATCATCACTACTAATTATTTCGCTGTAATCTATTTGAATATCAGTAAATCTATCTTGCATGGATTTATCCCAAATCCTATATGGTGAAACGTACTCTCGACTGTGTTTTAAAGAATAACAATTATGTCTCAACCAATCTCTCTCATAAACACTTTTATGTCCTCCCTCACTCCATTCAATCTCAAGATTACCTTCACTATTTAGAGAATAATTTTTAGGGTGAATATCTTCAGATACATCAAGCAAATTAAAAGTTCGTTCACGAGCTGTTGGATGCACTTCAGAGGGACAATTATCTCTCAACCATAAGAAATTATATTTACTTTTAAAACCATCACTCCAATCGACCAAAATAGACTTGTTATTTTTATCGATTGTTTTAATTGAAAGATTTTCGCTCATATTAAAATTTATTAAATGTTTTATTCCAATTAGGAAAATTATTACTTTGATATTTATTCAAAGTTTTCATGATTTCAATCAAAAAAATATCTCTTTGCACCTCTAGATCTTTTATAGTGTATTTTCCTGCCTGTTTTTTTGTGCCTGAAATCATTAATTTTTTTAGCTTTGCATCAAGTTTTGGCGCCTTTAATTTAGTCCAAGGTAATTTAAGAGCAGGTCCAAACTGCTCTAACATGTGTTTCATACCAGTTTGCCCTCCTGCAAGATGAAAAGTTAGACAAACACCCATAAAAGACCATCGTAATCCAGGTCCATAAACAATCGCATCGTCAACATCTTGAGTTGAAGCAATGCCATCTTTAATTATGTGAAGTGCCTCTCTCCAAAGAGCTTCCTGTAAGCGATCAGATATATAGCCCTCAATTTCTTTTTTTACAATCAAAGGCTTCATTCCTATTTCTTCGTAAAACTTCTTAGCTCTAGTTATTGTAATTTTCTTTGTTTGCTTTCCTGATACCAACTCAACAAGAGGTAATAAATATACAGGGTTAAATGGATGACCTATACAAACTCTTTCCGGGTAATTGCATAAAGATTGAATTCTTGTAGGCAAAAGTCCTGATGAACTAGATGCAATGATTATATTTTTTGGCAATAATTTATCTATATCTTTAAGAAGTTTCTTCTTTAATTTTTCATTCTCAGGAGCATTTTCTTGGACAAAGGTGGTTGAAAGAAGAGACTCTCTGAGATCAGAATAAATCTTCAAATTACTAAGTTTTGCATTTTTATTTAAACCTAATCTTTGGAGGCTCTTTAAAGCTGTTTTAGTGTTTGATAAAAGTTGCTTTCTTGCCTTAACACTTGGATCATAAGCATTAACAATTAGACCACATGCTAGCATTCTAGCAGCCCATCCAGCACCAATGACGCCAGCACCGACTATTGTGACAATCTTTTTTTTAAACAACTTTTAAAAATATATTAACTCATAAATATTAAATTATGATATTTTTTTTCTATGATTATATACATTTGTAAGTTTCTTCATCTTATATCTCTGTTTATTGCTGGAGGAGGAGGTATTGGTAGTGCTGTTATACAATCTATATATAAAAAAGAAGGTAAAGTGCCTGAGCCTCATTTGGCTAAAGGTTTTAAGGTTTTAGCATTTTTATCTTTATTAGCTATCATCACAATGTGGGTTACTGGAATTATTTTGCTATTGGTAATATACGGCTCATTTAATTTAGGTTGGACTTTTCATATGAAATTATTTGGAGCTAGCTTAATTCTAATAACAGCCATATTTATAAATATGCATTTATATGTATCAGCTAGAAAAAGCCTATCCCCCAATCAAAAATATATTAAAAATTCTGGGTCTTTGTCTAGATTAGGCTTGATTCTTGCCATAGCCGGTGCAATAGGATCATTTGTCTGACCTTATTTATTTTTTTTTAGTTTATGGTATTTTTTTGTAAATGAAAGTTGACTTAGACAAATGGCATCATTGTGACGTTGATAAAGAAGAATTTGTAAAGCTTCTTAAGAAGTCGGATTATCAAGGTTTTAAACACATGTTTATTTTCTTTGGTTCTTTAATTGTATTCGGTGTTTTAGCTTATATGACATGGGGGACTTGGTGGTCTTTATTATTTTTTTTAATTTATGGAAATATATGGAATTGCGCAGATCCTATTTGGCACGAAACAGGACATAAAACAGCTTTTAAAACAAACTATTGGAATAACATTTTTTATCAAATTGGAAGTTATATGAATGGATTTGAACCAGTAAGATGGAGATGGTCACATTTTCGTCATCATGGTTATACTTACTTTGATGATCCACTTGATTTTGAAATAGCAATTAGAAGACCAACTGATGTTTTTTACTTTTTCAGTTTATTCATACCTTTCTTTGACATAATTAATTTTAAAAAAACAACTCAATACGAGACTATTCTTCATGCTCTAGGCAAAAAAACAGAAGTAATGAAACAAGTAATTCCTGAAAGAGAACATCAAAAATGCATAAACTCTTCAAGATTACATGTTGGTATTTGGATCTTATTTATTTTAATGTCAATTGCTTTTCAGTCTTGGTTGCCGGTTTTATATTTTTTACTTCCAAACTTTTATGGGATAACACTCAAAAGACTTTTTGGATTAACTCAACATACTGGGCTTAAAGATAATATCAAAGATCATAGATATAGTACTAGGACAATGCATTTAAACCCGATCTTCAGTTTTTTATATTGGCAGATGGAATATCATATTGAACATCATATGTTCCCTACTGTGCCATCGCATAATTTGCCTAAACTGCACCAATTAGTTAAAGATCAGATGCCTCCTGCAAAAAAAGGTTTATGGGGAGCATACTCTGAAATCATCCCTACTATTTTAAAACAAGCAAAAAACCCTTCATATGAATTACAAGTAGCCGTTCCATCTAATAACAATGGCTAAAAGAACTACCGTTTTTGATTTATGGAGTCAAAAAGGGAAAAAGAAGTGGCCTCAAACTCATATAGATACAGCAAAAGAGGCAGAAGCTGCCTATAAAGCAGGAATTGAAATCATTTCCTGTGAACCCGATCATCATTTCAAGGATGTAAGAAAAGTTGCTCCAACAGCATTTTTATCTGTTGGTCTTAAACATGGGTTGGTGAGTTCTCCTCAAGAGGCAATAAAAAAAGGTTTTGAAATAATGGAAATGGGAGCAGATGCTATTTATTGTTCACACTCAATTAACTTTATTGAAGCTATGGCAAAAGAGGGAATACCTGTAACTGCACACGTTGGATTAGTCCCAAATATTGCAACATGGACTAATTATAGAGCTGTAGGAAAAACATCAAACGAAGCTTTTAAAGTGTATCAAAAAGTAAAAGATCTCGAAAATGCTGGAGCGGCTTGCGTAGAAGTTGAGGTGGTACCAGTTGAGCTTGCAGAATTTATAACAAAGAATACTAAAATGATAACTATGGGTATGGGTTGTGGTGATGTGTGTGATACACAATATTTATTTTGTAATGATATACTTGGTACAAACGTTGGTCATTATCCTCGACATGCAAAAAAATATGTAGATTTAGAAATTAAAGAGAGAGAATTACAAGAATTAAGAATAAAAGGTTTTAAGATGTTTGTTGATGAATTTAATAGTGGTGTATACCCTGAAGATAAACATCTTATTAAAATGGAAGAAAAAGAGCTTAATGATTTTCTAGATAAAGTTAAATAGCATCTAAATATAAATCAATATCTAATTCTGATATAGTACTAGCAAATTTATGATATTCCATTTCCTTAATGGCTATAAACGCCTTATGTAATTCTGGGCCTAAAGTTTGTTTTAAAAAAGAGGATTTCTTAGATAGCATAATTGATGAATTCCAGTCAGAAGGAATTTTGTATTTTTGATTATTTTTCTTTAAATAAGCATTTCCAGTTGTTTGTTTATCTGGAGAAATTTTATTTTGAATTCCTAATTCAATTGCTGAAATTATAGTTAAGGCTACTAAATATGGGTTTGCATCAACTCCTGAGACTCTATGTTCTATCCTTCTATTATTTTTATTACTACTTGGTATTCGAAAAGCTACTGATCTGTTATCTATTCCCCAATTAGGCTTTGTTGGTGCATAAGACCCTGAAACAAACCTCCTCCAACTATTAGCATTTGGTGCGAATATCAACATACTTTCACCCATAGTTTTTGAAAGACCCCCAAGTGCATAATTAAGATTTTTATTTATTTTTTCATTATTTCTTTCGGCAAAAATATTTTTTTCTTTTTGATCATAAAGTGAAATATGAAAATGCATTCCAGAACCAGAAATATTTTCCATAGGTTTTGCCATAAAGCATGCAGTGACTCCATGTTTTCTTGCTTGTGCTCTTATAATTCTTTTTAGCCTTAAAATATCGTCAGCAGCTTTTAATAACGATTTTTGATGTTTTAATGTTAATTCGTATTGACCGGGTGCGTACTCTGAAATAATGGTTTCAGCTTCTATTTTTGCAAGTTTTGTAGCTTCATAAATATCATCAATTAAAGGTAACATACCATGGAGATGATCTACTGAATATACATCTGTCTTTTTAATTGATGCTCTTTTTCCAAGTATAGATTTTGCTGGTTTGAGTTTTCCATACTCATCCAATTCATTTGAAACAAGAAAAAATTCTAGCTCAAATGCTGCATAAAAATTAATTCCTTTTTTTTTAAAATCTTGAATTTTATTTTCCAAAATATTTCTTGGATCTGTTAACAATTTTTTTCCATCAATATCATACATGTTCATGAATAACTCACCTCTTGGTGGTTTGCTGTTATGCAATAACTTAAGTGATGATGGTATAGGCCAAGCTTTTATGTCACCATCACCTTGCTCTAAAATTAATCCTGTTTCAGGTGTATCCTCACCAGTAATATCCATTCCAAGTAAAGAAAGAGGAAATTGCCTACCTGACTTATACAAATTTAATAGCTCATTTCTTCTAATTATTTTTCCACGACCTACACCATTACAGTCATGCATGACAATATCGAATGATTTTACTTGTGTATTTCTTTTCAGAAAATTTTGTGCTTCAGATAAATAATTTTTAGTTTTCATGACAAATATTTATAATATAAAAATATTAATATAAACTTTATGTCTAAACTACAGTTAATCTATTTCAATCTTAGAGCTTTGTGTGAGGCTCCAAGAATGATGCTACATACTGCGGGTATCGAATATTCATATGAAATGGCATGGGATTATTTTAAAAAACCATGGGGTGATGTCAAAAAAGAGGTGATTTTTCATAAATTACCTTTGCTTGTTATAGATGAGAAAATTGAAATATGGCAAAGCAATACTATCTCAAGATATATAGCTAAGCTTACAAACAATATCCCCAATAATGAGGAAATGGTGGCTTATGCTGACTCTATATTTGAGTCTGCCCATGATTTATTTTTTCCTTTAAATCCAACAATAAATGTTTGGGTTGGTGAAATGCACTTAAAGAATAAAAAAAATCTTTTAGATGAAATTTTACCCAAAGCTTTTACAAATTTTGAAAAGTTATTAAGTAAATATGAAGGTAATTTTTTTTTAGGAGAAAGAGCATTTTATTGTGACTTTAATGTTTATCATCATGTTTCACTAGCATTGCTATTAGATGATAAAATTTTAGATAACTTTCCAAAGTTAAAAAAATTTATGAGCGATTTTGAAAAGATTCAAGGTATTTTAGATTATCTGGAGTCAAGACCCAAACTTATTGGAATTGGTACTTGGCCAAAAGTAGTAATTGATGGTATAGAATACACATCTGGCACTAATCCCGATTACAAATATCAATAAAAGTGTTATGCTAAGTTTTATGGCCCGCTGGCAGATTGGTTATGCAGAGGACTGCAAATCCTTGTAGCTCGGTTCGATTCCGGGGTGGGCCTCCACTACTTCATTTCATCAATTATTTTTTTTAAAGTTCTTGATGTAAGATCTAGAATTCTTTTTCCTTTATCTGCAGAGGATTTTGTAGGATTGCCAATTATACCTGTCTTGGACAAATCTTTTGTATTCCAAGCTCTTTTAATTGTTCTTTCATAAGAAATTATTTTTTTTGATTTAAAGTCAGATGAGAGTTTGTTTCTTTTAATTTTATTTAATTTTATCAATTCTGGATAAAGGTGGAGCATTATTGATGTTTCAAATTCACCTCCATGATATCCATAAAGTAATTCCTTTTTTGGAATAATTTTTTCAAAACCTTTAAATAAAAAATAATGT
The DNA here is from genome assembly GCA_902523135.1 of uncultured Alphaproteobacteria bacterium. Taxonomy (GTDB): domain Bacteria; phylum Pseudomonadota; class Alphaproteobacteria; order HIMB59; family HIMB59; genus HIMB59. The sequence goes on along the minus strand of CABYYB010000002.1, from coordinate 180,511 downwards.
GCCTTAACAATATCGACAGCTTTATATCTACTTTTAATTTCTTTAGCAGCTATATCTAAGTGACTAATTTGTCCGCCATGACTATTTAAAAAGATAAATTTTTTATATCTACGAATACATAACTCACCAACTATGCTGATAATATAATCTATATAATTTGTAGAGTTCGAAGATAGAGTGCCCTCAAAGCTATTATGTTCACTCGCTGAACCTATTGAGATATTTGGTAGAATTAAATATTTATTAAGTTTGGGATATTTCATAATAAAAGTATTTAAAATTCCATCTAATATCAATTTATCAGTACCTGATGGAAGGTGTTCTCCATGTTGTTCTACAGATGAAAATGGGAGAATAAGTATTTTATTTTTACCTAATTTACTAATATCTACTGATGTTAAATCGGACCAAAACTTTGATAGCATAAGTGATATTTAACATTTATATAATTATTATGGAAACTTATTCTCTATGGCTTAAGAATGAAAATAAAGCAATTATTAAGAAAAAAATACTAAGCTATAAAAAAAACTCTAAAACTGTTCTTGTAAAAACTCTTTATTCAGGAATTAGTAAAGGTACTGAGAGATTAGTAGCATCTGGTAGTATTAGTAAAGATCAATTCGATATAATGAAATCTCCTTTTCAAGAGGGATCTTTTTCTTTTCCAATTAAATACGGTTACATTAATGTTGGTAAAATAGTTGAAGGACCAAAAAAATATTTAAATAAAAATACATTCTGTCTTTACCCTCATCAGTCACTATTTAAGATTGATATAAATAATGTGAATATTTTGAAAGGTAATGGTGATATTCGAAAATATTTACTAACAGCAAATATGGAAACAGCTATTAATATCTTTTGGGATACTCAAGCAAAATTAAATAACAAAATATTGATAGTAGGGATGGGCTCTGTTGGTATTTTAACTGCATACTATTATAAATTACTAAAATTTAAAAATGTCTTTATTACTGACATAAATATTAAAAAGAAGAAATTTGCTAATATTTTAGGACTAAAATTTATTAATTTTAAAAAAATTAAAGATTTAGATGTTATAATTAATACAACATCTAATTATGATGTATTAAACCAATCACTAAAAAAATTAAATTTAGAGGGAAAATTTATTGAGGCTAGTTGGTATGGAAATAAAAAAGGTCATATAAATTTAGGAGGTAATTTTCACTCAAAGAGATTAAAGATTATTGGTTCTCAAGTTTCAAATATTCCAAAGTATTTATCAAAAAAATATGATTATAAAAAGAGATTGAATTTAGCAATTTATGCTTTATCTAATAACCAACTTCTTAAATTAATAAACACTGAAAGTGACTTTAAGGATCTAGAGAAAGATTATATTTCAATATTAAATAATCCAGAAAGCATAATGCATGCTATAAAGTATTAAAATGTATTCAATTACTGTTCGAAATAATATTTTAATTGCACATTCACTCCCAGGTGAGGTTTTTGGACCAGCACAGAATATGCATGGAGCGACCTACATAGTTGATGCTGAGTTTTATGCAAAAGAGATTAACAAATATAACATTATTATGGATCTCGGGGTTGTAACAGAAATTCTCTCTGACGTATTAAAATTTTATAGTTATAAAAATTTAGACGAAATTGAAGAATTTAAAAATATAATTACCTCTACGGAATTTCTTGCAAAAGATATTTTTGATAGAATATGCGCTAAATTACAAAAAGATTACATAGAAGATTTTAACAAGTTGCATAAAATTAAAATTATTTTAACTGAATCAAATGTAGCTTGGGCTTCTTATGAACAAGAGATCAGTAATACACAATAAATCTTATTATTTTTTTTATCCGGGTGATATTAATACAAAAACAGGCGGTTACATTTATGAAAAAAATATATTAAGAAGAGCAAAAAAAATTAAATTTAATTTAAATGCTATCAAACTAGCTAACAGCTTTCCCTTTCCTAAAGAAAATGACTTAAAAAATCTAAAAAAAACTTTAGAAAAATTACCTGATAATGCAGTACTAATTATTGATGGATTAGTTTTTGAGTGTATTGGTAGTATAATAAACTCTTTAGATAGATTTGTAGTAATAGCTCTTATACACCACCCTCTTTATCTAGAATTTAATGGCAATCAAAGTCAATTTTTTCTTAAGAACGCTAAAAAATTATATAAGAAAACGAAAAAAATAATTGTCACTTCAAATGATACAAAACAACTAATTTTTGAAAAATTTAAAATTAATAAGCGAAAAATTCAAGTTGTAGAGCCTGGAATAGAAAAATTAAAAAAATATAAATATAAAAGGGATAAAAATATAAATTTACTATCTGTAGGAAGTATTATTGAGAGAAAAAATTATCATTATCTATTAAACGAATTAAGATACATGGATAAAATAAAATTAAATATTGTAGGAGATATAACTAGAGAGAGTAAGTACTATAATAGATTACTAAAAATTATAAGTAATTATAAATTAAGTAATAAAGTTAAGTTTCATAGCAATGTATCGACTAATTTATTATCAAAACTATATTCTAAGTGTGACTTCTATGTCTCAGTAAGTAAATATGAAGGTTTTGGTATGTCACTTGCTAATGCCCTTCAACTCAAAAAAATGATTATTACATATAAAACTAAAACAATTATGAGTACTCTAAAAAAGGATGGAATTATCTACTTAAATAATTTCAAAGAAAAAAGTTTATCAAAATTAATCACTAAAAATGCATTTAATTCAGATTTATCAAAAAAATTATCACAAAATAAGAGAAAATTTTTAACACCAATACAATCTGGAGATCTTTTTATCAAGATAATTAAAGATGCATAAATTTAATAATGATTGGCTATTTCTTCGAGAGAAAATTGACAAAGTTTCAAGAAATAAAAAAATCGTAGAAAAAATTAATAGATATTTTCAAGACTACAAAATATTGTCTATCGCTGATTTAGGTTGTGGAACAGGTTCTAACTATAGATATCTGTACCCTAAACTTAAAAAAAGGCAATCATGGGATATGATAGACATATCATTTGAGTCAATTAAAGAATTTAAGAAAAAAACAAATAATAAGAATAAAATTATAAATATAAATTATAAAAAATTTGATTTAATCAAAAATATTAAAAATTTTGAATTCAAAAAATACGATATTATTACAGGATCTGCGTATTTAGATATAATGCCAAAAAATTGGTATTTAGAATTTAAAAAACAAAATCTAAATACAAAAGTTATATATTTTTCGATTAATTATGATGGATTTTTTAAATTCCACCCAAAACATAAAGATGATCAATACGTTTTAAATCTATTTAATAAAGATCAGGAGTCAGATAAAGGTATTGGGCAAAAAGCAGTTGGTAAAAACTGTAGTCAAATAATTAATAAATTGTTTTCTAAGTCACACAAAACATTTGTTTTTGACTCGAGTTGGGATGTATCAAAGAATAAAAAATTTCAAAATATGTTTTTAGATTTTTGTGAAAATGTACTTGAAAAAAATAAGATATCATTAGATAGGTGGTTAGATTTTAGAAGGGAAAATATTAAAAAAAATAAATCAAAATTTTTTCTAAGAAATAAAGATTTTTTAGCTTTAAAACTCTAAGCTTACTATTATTTCTTCGCCAAACTTATAAATTTTATTTTTTGTTCTAATAACTTTTTTTAAATTTGTTATAGGTTTTATATTTATAGAATTAATACCAGAACCAATAATTGTAGGTGCAATTATAAATTGCATAATATCTAATAATTTATTCTCAAGAAATTTAGATATAGTTTTAGAACCACCTTCTACTAATACGAGCTTAAAACCTAAATTATTTATATGTTTGTATATAAGATTTGTGAAATTTCTTTCAGGTAATTTATAAATTTGTGTATTATTTAAATTCTTTTTAATATTAGAGTGTGTAAATATGATATTTGAAAAACCATCTTTAAATATTTGATAGTTATTTGTTAATTTTAGTGACGGATCTATAATTATCCTCTGAGGATTTGAACCCTTAATTGCTCTTGTAGTGAGCAAGGGATTATCTTTTTTTATTGTATTTACACCAACTATAACTGCATCACACACCGAACGAAGACTATGAAGGTATGAAATACTATTTTTATCATTAATGTAATGAGAATTGCCGTTTAAGAGTGCAATTTTACCGTCTAAGCTTTGTCCAATTTGACCGATATAGAATTTTTTTTTTATCATCAATATTGGTAACAAAATTTGTGCTATTTCATTTATTTTTTTTTCAATCTTACAATTAAAATTAACGCCATTTTTATCAATTAAAATATGATTGGTTTTAGAATGTTGACTAAGTACAAACGATTTGTTAATTAAATCAATTCTTAAGATATTTGATTTTTTTTGTTTTTTTACAAATTCAAATAGTGAAGAAATATTATGCTTTGTTATCATTTTTCATCTGTATCAAGTACTATTGAGTATATATATAGTCTATGAGTTTAAAATCAAATTTTGGTACATTTATTGATAGAGCTATCAATGAGCTTAGAACCGGAAGACCAATAGTTATCAAAGAAAATAAAAATTATTGGATGTTCTTTAATATTGAACATTCGGACAATAAAATTCTTAATCAATTCAATCAATACCTACAAAAAGACAAATATCTTTTAATCACAAAACAAAAAGCAAAATCAATATTTGAAAATAAAGTATCAACAAATATTTATTTAAAAATAAATGAAAAAATATCAAACAAATCTTTATTAAGTTTATTCATTAACCCTTTATCTGATCAAAATAAAATATTATTTAAAGATGAGCCTTATATCAAAAGTAAAGACTTCCATAATGTCTGTTTAGATATAGCCAAAAATGCGAAGGTAATACCATCACTTGTATTTAAAAAAATTAATTCTAAATACTATAAAAATATTGATAATCTAATATTACAACTTGGACTATTAAGATTTAACCATAAAGAGTTAAAAAATCAGAATAAATTTATAACAAATAGTATCAGATTAGTTTCAAGTGCAAATGTGCCCTTACCAAATGTTGCATCTACTACTTTTAATATTTTTAAGTCATATATTGGAGCTAGAAGACATATTGCAATCATAATTAAACCAAAAAATTTAAAACAACCAACAAACCTTAGAATCCACTCAGCTTGTTTTACTGGGGATATATTTCACTCTAGAAAATGTGATTGTGGAGAACAATTAAATAACTCTTTAAACTATATGGTTAAAAATAAAGGAGGTATTATCCTTTATTTAGATCAGGAAGGGAGAGGTATAGGACTAGCCAATAAAATGAGGGCATATTCTCTTCAGTCAAAAGGCTTGGATACTATTGATGCTGATCACAACATAGGTTTTTTAGATGATGAAAGAGATTTTAATATTGCCGCTAAGATACTTAAGTTATTAAAAGTGAATAAAGTCAATATTATCACAAATAATTTTACAAAAGTTTCTTCTCTAAAAAAAGCTGGTATTAAAATTGCCAAGCAAATAAATACTAAACCTACAATTAACAAGTTTAATAAGAATTATTTTAAAACAAGAGTAAAAAAAACAGGCTACGGTTTTAAAAATATAGACTAAAAAAATTAGTCAAAGTCTCCTCGTTCTAATCTATCTTCGTATTCATTGGAGGACTCGGAAATAGTGCTAAGCTGCTTTTTAGTCATAATTTTTAGAGTTTTTTTTATAGCAAGTTGGTAAGTATGTAACTTTTCAACGATATTTCTTTCGCTGGTGTTCCTCATCATTTGACTTAGGGCTCTATTTAACTCAGTAAGTCTACCTAACAGCGTATTATCGTCATTATTATCATCATCGTAATACATTAATCAATATTATAATAATTCTGGGGATCATAAATAAAATAATTAAATAAATAAGTTAAAAATTTATTTTTTTTTTCTATAAAATAATAATCCAATTATAATTATACCAATACCTATAATCATCAGAAGTTCACCTGCATTCCAAAACCATATTAAGAATTCCATTGGATTATTTTTCTATGTCTTCATCAAATATTTCATCTACTGGCACTTGTATACTATTGACCAGTTGATTTGTTTTTGCTGCAAGAGCTACAATATTTAAAAATTCTGAATGTTCTTCTTCAGTCATCCCAAGTTTTTTTGCTGCAGCTGTGTGTGAATGTGTGCAATACGAGCAATTATTTGTTATAGAGACTGCCATATAAATCATCTCTTTAGTTTTATTTGGAATTGTGGTTTGTTTTACCATTAAATCTTTAACATCACTCCAAACATTTTTTAGTAATTTAGGGTCGAATGCTAAATATTTCCAAAAATTACCTATATAAGTTGTGTTTCTTGATTGTTTAATATCTTCATAGACATCCTTTATAATTGGATGATTAACATCATCAGTTCTTTTAATTGTGCTCACCAGTAGTACCTTTCTTTATTATAATTGATATATAGTCATTAAATCATAATATCCCTCTTGTTTTGATTAATTTTATAAATAAAAATTCAAATTTATTAATATTTGGCTTTCTAATAGCATTCGCATCAGGATTTGGACAAACATTTTTTATCTCTCTTTTTAGTGAAGATTTTAGAGAAACATTTAACTTAAGTAATACTCAATTTGGCAGTCTGTATTCAATAGCTACAATTTTAAGTGCGTTAACTATTATATGGGCTGGCAAACTTATAGATACGGTCTCTCTTAAAAAATATACTTTAGCAATTGTATTAGGTCTTTCCATAACATGTTTTTTTGCAAGTATTGTGTTTAATGTAATTCTTCTTTTTTTTGTAATTTATTTTTTAAGACTTTTTGGACAAGGGCTTATGGGACACACTTCAAGAACTACAATGGCAAGATACTTTAAAGCTAATAGAGGAAAAGCATTAGCTATATCTGGATTTGGTTTTTCTTTTGGTGAGATGATCTATCCATTTGTAGTAGTAATTTTAATATTAACTTTCGGCTGGAGAATTACCTGGTTTAGTTCATCTGTATTTATAATATTATTTTTCGGAGTATTTTTATACTACCTATTAAATAAAAATAATTTTAAAAGTGAAACTGGGTTTGAGAATGAAGATATTCAAAATTCATTTTCATGGAGAAGAAGAGATGTCTTAACAGATCTTAAATTTTATCTTTATTTACCTCTTACATTATATATGTCATTTACAGTAACTGGTTTTTTATTTCATCAAGTTTTTATTGGGCAATTAAATAATTGGACAATGTTAGATATTGCACAAAGTTTTATTTTTTATGCAATCTGTGGAATTTGTGGTTCATTAGTTTCTGGTTTGTTAGTCGATAAATTTTCTGGTAGGAGTGTAATCTCATTTCACTTAATTCCCATGGCTTTAATATTTATTGTGATGTTATTTTCAAATCATATATTTGTATTATATCTTTACATGGCAGGTCTTGGATTATCAAATGGCTTTACTGAGAATATGTCTAATTCTTTGTGGGCAGAAATGTATGGAGTAAAAAACCTAGGTGCAATAAGGGCCCTTTTAACATTTTTTGGTGTTTTGGCCTCAGCAGCCTCCCCTTTCTTATATGGATTGATATTGGATGAGACAAATTCGATTAACACCTTGATCTATATGAGCCTTGCCTTAATAATTATTTTTTCTTCTTTGAGCTTTATAGGTAATAAAATTAAATAAAATAACCTTTTTTAAAAGCCTCAATAGCTATCAAAGCACATCCTTTAGCATCTGATAATGCATCGTGATGATTTAATGGAATTCTTAAATTTTTACATACTGTATTTAGTTTATTGTTTTCAAATTCCCAATATTTTCTTGCGATTGCAACAGTATCTTTAAATTCTTGTTTAGGTAGGTCGATATTATAAAAATAACAACATGAGTGCAGGACAGATCGATCAAAAGGAGCATTATGTGCAAAAAAGTAATCAACAGCAGATAATTCACTCTTAATTTGGCGCCACACTTTATCAAATGTTTTAGCTTTCTTTAACATATCCCATGTTAAACCATGAATATCTGTAAAATGAACTTCAGGTTTAGGTGGTCTTATTAAATGGGAGACTTTTTTTATAATTTTAGTTTTATTAAATATTACATATCCAATAGCGCATGCTGATGTTCTCTCACTTGTGGCTGTTTCAAAATCTATGGCTGCAAATAATTGCATTAAAATAATTGATCAATTTGATTTTGATATTTTTTTTGTACTTCATGTCTCCTAACTTTCATTGTGGGAGTCATTAGGTTATTTTCAATACTAAAAGGCTCATCAATAAAGATAAACTTTTTTATTTTTTCTGGTTGAGTTAAGTCTTTATTTACTTCATCAATATATCTTTGAATATCTTCATCACTAGATTTAGTCTCTGAGTTTAATACTAATAATGCTGCAATATAATTCTTTTGTTCACCAAAGACACAGGCTTGTTCTATCTCAGGAGATAAAGTTAATAGATTTTCAATCTTAGATGGTGCAATATTATCACCTCCTAGAGAAACTATTATATCCTTTTTACGATCTGTAATTTTCAGATAATTGTCCTCATCAAATTCACCAATATCCCCCGTATGGAGCCAACCATCTTTTATTGTTTGCTCAGTAGCTTCTTTATTATTCCAATAGCCCAGCATAAGGTTCTCCCCTTTAACTAATATTTCACCATCTTCTGCTAATTTAACTTCAACTCCAGGAAATATAGGACCAACTGTATTAACTTTTACTTTATTTAATAAATTGCAGCTTACAACTGGTGAGGTTTCTGTTAAGCCATAACCTTGTAAAGTCTTTAAACCAAGGGCATTAAGCGCCTCCCCTACTTGACTATCAAGAGGTCCTCCACCTGAAATAAAAGCCTCTAATCTGCCACCAAAATTATTTTTTACTTTTTTTCTGACTAATGCATCTAATATTAGGTTAATTATATTTTCACTAAAACTTAATTTAATATTTTTAAATTTTTTTGTTCCTAGCTGGATAGTCTTATTAAATAAATTTTGTTTAAAATTAGACTGATTTTTCAGATTAATCTTCATTTTTGCATGGAGATTATTATAAAATCTTGGAACAGCAGTCATTATATGAGGTTTTGCAATTTTTACTGTAGGCAGAAGTGTTTCAATACTTTTATTATAAAATACTTTTGCTTCTAAAATAATCTGAACAAATTGAACTGCATGTTCATATGAATGAGATAAAGGTAACCAAGTAAGAAAGGTTAAATCTGGACTCTTTATAGTTTTAAGAAGTTCATACGCTCCTTCACAATTACTTAATATGCCCCCATGACTTAAAATAACACCTTTCGGTAATCCTTGTGTGCCTGACGTGTAAATTATGCAAGCTGGATCTTTGCGCTTAATTTCTTTAATTTTTTCTCTATTATTATCATTATTGTCATCTGTTAAGTCATTTAAAAATACTAAATTTGAAATTGAATTATTTTCAAAATAATCAAAACATAAGATAAATTTGAAATTATATTTAACTTTTTCGCTGGCAGTTAAAATAGTCTGAAGTAAATTTTTATTTGAAACTATTAAACCAACAGGCTGAGAGTCATTTAAAATATGCTCAAAATCTCTTGAAGTATAAGTTGTATAGTTGGGGACACAAATAAGTTTATTAGACATTATAGCGATATCAGAGGCCATCCATTCAGGTCTATTTTCTGAAACCAACAAAACTCTCTCTAATTCACCTAAATATTTGTTTGCTAAAAAATTGTGTATTTTCGTTGTTAGATTTTTTGTCTCTAACCAACTCATTGAGATAATTTGATTGTTTGAGTCAAGTTTTAGTAAGTGTTGATTATTTTCGTTCTTATCTGCTTGAAAATAAAATAGTTCTGGGAGATTGTTAAATTTATTCATCATTAATTATAGTTTCATAAAACTCATCCATCTTATTCATTAAATTTTCATCATAAGTTACTAAATGTTCATTCTCATCAACGAAATAACTACTTTTAGGTGAATTTGCTAATTTGTACATTTTTTCACCCATTCTAAATGGAACAATATCATCCCCTGTGGCGTGCATAATAAATATAGGGGAAATAACGTTCTTAATCTTTTTGTCACTTAAATACTTATCTTTAAGCATGATTGAAACAGGAAGGTATGGATAATGAAATTTAGCAGCATCAATCATTGAAGTAAATGGCGCCTCCAGAATTAGACCCTTAAAATTATTATTCTGAGCTATTTCTATACTAACAGCAGTTCCTAAAGATTCTCCATAAATAATGATGTCCTTTTTAGAAATATTTTTTTCTTCAAGCCATTTTATAGCACTTCTAGCGTCATCATATAAACCATCCTCAGTAGGTTCACCATCATTACCACTATATGATCTCCAAGAAATAAGTAAAATATTTTGGTCATATTTTGATAACTTGTTAATTTTATAAAATCTATTTTCAATAGGACCAGCATTACCGTGAAACATTAGTAATGTAGTTTTAGTATCAGATGGATGTTTATAAAAAATTGATCTTAATTTTATATTTGAGCTATTTTCAATAAATACTTGTTCCGCAGGAATGATTAGTAATTCATCATCATAATTATCAATTTGAGGGACATAAAGAAGAGATCTTTGTTTTGTATAAACATAAAAGATAATTAAAAGGTATATAAATAGTAATATTAAGATAATCTTGATCGTAAATGAGTAATTCATTTAATTCTGTAAATAAACTTATCAAAATATCCTTGGGCAGATTGAGGAAATTTTTTTAATTTAGAAAAATTAATTTTTGATTTTTTATATTTGTAAAAAATATGGCCAATAGAAGGTATATTTTTATTTAAGGTACCTGTTGATATTGAGATATAATCATCTGAAGATTTTTTTTGAAAAAATAATGAACTTCCACAAATTGAACAAAAACCTCTTTTATAATGTTTACTAGAAATAAACCATTTTAAAGTTTTTTTACTTTTAAAATTTAGATTTTCTTTTTTTACTTTTGTATAAGAACTAAATTCAGCATTTGAAGCCTGGCACATCTGGCAATGGCAAAAAACTGAGTATCTACATTCATTTTTAATCTCAAAGTTAATTTTCTTGCAAAGACACGAGCCTTTAATTTTTTTCATTTATTCATCATTTTGTGCTTTGCTAGAGATATTCCATTTTTTATTTTAAAATCATATGACTCCTCAAATGATGATAATTGCCAACCAGAAAGTCTATTTTTTAACTCGGAAATATTATTTATTTTCCATTCATTTGTCGTATTTTCGTCTTTCCATATCGCTTTTTCTTCAGAAGTTCTAGCACAGCCGTAACAATATCCGGTAGATGGATCTGTTTTGCATATTGATATACAAGGTGAAATAATTTTTTCCATCGACATATTATATCCAAATAAACCCTAATATCATTGAAAATTATTTTTAAAATTGAATTAAAAAATGCTAATTGAAAAATTAAAAAATTATTGTAGTTTGATGCAACGTTCCGCAGTAGCTCAGCGGTAGAGCATTCGGCTGTTAACCGACAGGTCGTAGGTTCGAATCCTACCTGCGGAGCCAGTTTCTTATGAACTCCAAACATTTCTTATCTACTTTATGTCTCATAGTAGCATCAATAATTTGGGGTACTGCATTTGTGGCTCAAACTACAGGAATGGAATTTATTGGTCCACTAACTTTTACAAATATGCGTTTTTTAATTGGTGGAATAATAGTTTTACCTTTTGCTTTTAATGAAATAAATAAAATTAAAAATCTTAAAAATAAAAAAAAATTTATATTCGTAGTTCTTTTAACTGGTTTAAGTTTATTATTAGGAACTTACCTTCAACAATACGCTTTACAGTATACTAAAGTTGGAAATGCAGCTTTCTTAACTATATTATATGTTCCATTTGTTCCTATAATATCGAGGTTATTTTTAAAAAAGAAAATACACTGGAGTATTTGGCTATCCGTATCAATATGTCTCGTAGGTTCTTATTATTTAACTCTTGAAAATAGTTTTGAAGCACAATTTGCTGATATACTTGTAATTGTATGTGCTTTATTTTTTGCAATACATTGCATTTTAATTGATGAATACTTTGAAATTATAAATGCACCATTTACTTTGGCATCATCTCAATTTCTATTATGTTTTTTTTATAGTTTGCCATTTATATTCATTTTTGAAAATCCTACTATTGATGGTATATCAAAAGAAATCTTTGAACTTTTATATGTAGGTGTAATGTCAAGTGGGATTGCTTATACTCTGCAAGTTTTTGGTCAAAGGTATGTAAAACCATCTACTGCAGCAATTACATTTTCTCTTGAAGGAGTATTTGGATCGTTAGCAGCTTGGGTTATTCTTTCTCAATTTTTGACAAATGTTCAGATTTTTGGGTGTTTTTTAATACTTATTGGTGTGCTCGTAGCACAACTTTTACCCTTAATTAACAAAGAAGCTGCCTTAAATAGGTTTTATAGTGAATAAATAATTCTACTTTTTATCTAACAAATGCAATAAAATTCTTCATTATGAGTGAGGATAGTAAATTTTTTTTAAAAGACAGTGATGTGCCAAAACAATGGTACAACCTGGGAGCGGATTTAAAAGAGCCTATGAGCCCACCCTTAAATCCAGGAACAAAACAGCCAATAGGTCCAGATGACTTAGCACCTTTATTTCCAATGGAATTAATAATGCAAGAAGTTACCCAAGAGAGGTATATTGATATACCAGGGCCAGTTTTAGAGGCTTACAGTCGTTGGAGATCTACGCCACTGGTAAGGGCTAGAGCTTTAGAGAAAGCATTAGATACACCAGCCAGAATTTATTACAAATACGAAGGAGCAAGTCCCTCAGGTAGCCACAAACCGAATACTGCATTAGCTCAAGCTTTTTATAATAAAGAAGCAGGTGTAAAAAAAATAGCAACCGAGACCGGTGCAGGTCAATGGGGAACAGCATTAAGTTATGCTGGGGCAGTATTTGGAATAGAGATAAAAGTATTCATGGTAAGAGTAAGCTATGATCAAAAACCTTATAGAAGAGCTATAATTGAAAGTTATGGTGGTAGTGTTGTAGCCAGCCCGTCTAATGAGACAAATTCAGGTAGAGCCATACTTGAAAAGGATCCCAATAGTTCAGGTTCACTAGGTATTGCTATATCTGAAGCAGCTGAAGTTGCAGCTACAAATGATGATACAAAATATGCATTAGGTAGTGTTCTTAACCATGTTTTAATGCATCAATCTATAATTGGGCAAGAAGCACTACTACAAATGGAAATGGCCAATGATTATCCGGACATTGTAATAGGATGTACTGGTGGAGGAAGTAATTTCTCAGGTTTATGTAATCCTTTTTTAGGAAAAAAATTTAGAGGAGAACAAGATGTTCATGCCATTGCAGTTGAGCCATCTTCTTGTCCTTCTTTAACTAAAGGTAAATATTCCTATGACTTTGGTGATACTCTAAAATCTGCACCATTGTTGAAGATGCACACATTAGGCTCTGATTTTATGCCATCACCCACGCATGTAGGTGGACTAAGGTATCATGGAATGTCTCCTATGTTATCGCATTTAGTTCATAATGGTCATATGGAACCTCGAGCTTATGGTCAAAAAGAGTGCTTAGAAGCCGGTATACAATTTGCAAGAACTGAGGGAATTATGCCTGCACCTGAGGCCACTCACGCCATTAAAGGTGCTGTTGATGAGGCTCTTAAGTGTAAAGCCGAGGGTAAATCAAAAGCTATTTTGTTCAATCTTTGTGGGCATGGTCATTTTGATATGCAAGCATATATGGATTATTTTTCAGGCAATCTTGCTGAAGATAAATTCGATACTGAAGCTTTTGAAGAGTCTATGGCATCAATACCTGCTGTGAACTAATTTACGTTAGGTAAATCATCAAAATTTGATGTGTATGCGGGACTTAAGTTTTGTCGTCTAGTTATGTAAAACTTTTCGTAGTTTTCTTTGGCAACACAAATAGTCCCGCTTCCGTATCTGTTATTTAGATTATCAAATACCTTATTTACCCTAATCTTTTTTAAAATACTCTCTTCTGATTGATGATAAAATAAATCTCTATTGTATTCTCCCTCTGGAGTTAAATCTGAGAGTAAAATGCCTGCTTTTTTATATTTAATTTCTGGTCGATAAATAGATTTTAATGCCTTTATAGCAAATTTAATTGTTTCAAATAAATCATTTGATGGAGATATAAAATCATAAGTCCTAGCTGCATGGTATTGTTTATTATTGTTGTTAAATTTATTTGAACGAATAAATGTAGTAATTTTTTTTGCCTGCAAACCATCAGATCTGATCTTTTCTGAAGCTCTAGTTGCATAAGATATTATTCTTTTCTCTAAGTCCTGAAAACTGGTTACATAATTTTCAAAAGATCTTGATACTCGACATTGTTTTTTTGGCTCAGATTTCTCTACTATTGGTATACATATTTCACCATGTAGTTCTCTATAGGTTCTCTCTCCCACTACTCCTAGGTGTTGCCTAACCCACCTTGGGTCTGTTTTGTATAGATCGTATGCAGTGTAGATACTATTTTTTTGAAGAAATTTCTCTATCCTAACTCCTATTCCCCAAATATCACCCACCCCTAGTACCTTTAGGGATATTTCTATTTGTTTTTGATTTATAATTTCTACTACTTGAGATCCTAGTTCATCTTTTTTAGCTAGATGGTTTGCTACTTTTGATAAGGTTTTATTGTTAGCTATTCCTATACTTACAGGTATGCCTATCCACTTCCTTATTATTTTTTTTATTCCTTCTGCTCTTGAAACAAAACTTCTCTCTGAATATTTATTTAATATTAAAAAAGCTTCATCTATAGAATAAACTTCCAATCTATCACAATGCTCTTTTAATACTCCCATTACCCTAGATGAGATATTTCCATATAAACTGTAATTTGATGAAAACACATGCACTGGATATTTTTTTATTATTTGCCTTATCTCAAAGAAAGGTACTCCCATTTTAATTCCTAATTTCTTAGCTTCAGAACTTCTAGCTATGACACATCCATCGTTATTTGATAGAACTACAATAGGTTTTTTACTTAAATCGGGTTTAAAGATAGTCTCACACGAGGCATAAAATGAATTACAATCTACTAGGGCCACTATATTCATGGGTTATTTAATAAATTGACGAATAGCGCTGGTGACAACTCCCCATATCTCTAATTCTGCATACTCTGATATTAATATATTTTTATACAATGGGTTCTCAGCTTTTAAGATGGCAGAACCATCTGTCTTAATAACTAGTCGTTTGACAGTTAAATTTCCCTCGAATATAGCTATTACTATATCTCTGCTTTTAGCTTCTAAACTCCTATCTACAACTAATATGTCGCCATCATTAATTCCAGAATCTACCATGGAGTCACCACTAGCTCTCATTAGAAAAGTTGATAGGTGATTTTTGATCAATAGCTCTGATAAGCTTAGATTATTTTCTATATAATCATCAGCTGGGGATGGAAATCCAGCTGAAATCTTAGACAAGATATATGGCACAGACTCAAGGTTGTTGTCCTTATCAATCTTTACTAGGATATTTTTGTTCATATTTTGTTCTTTTATAAACTATAATAGACCCTAAAGGAATAAAAAAAATTTTAAAATAAAACTTATTATTCGTCGCTATGTGAATTAATTTTTTGGTTAACAATAGCAAGTTGCTCACATAAAGACTTAGTGTGAGAGATAAATACGTATAAAACCAAATAAAGTGATATGAAAATCAAAATAAAATCTAAATTAATTATATTAGGAGTTTTTAGAAAAATTTTATTAATAAGAACAGAACCTATAAAACTGGTTACGAAAGGTGCTAATCTAGAAAAAATAAGAAAATTACGAATTAGTATATTCCTTTGACTATATAAATTTGTGTTATCTTGCATAAATATAAACTAAAGTAAATATATTAGAAAATGGGCAAAATTAAAGCAATCAATATTAGTAATCTTGATGGAGAAAATACTTTTTATGTAAATCAAGCAATCTTAGTGAAAAATAAGGGAATTATTAATGACAGATATTATGAAAATTTTAAAAATAATTATGAACAAGTTACTTTAATAGAGTCTGAAAAAATTAATGATTTTAATAAGAAAATAAGAAAAAAAATAGATCATAAAGATTTTAGAAGAAATATAATCACATCAGGTATTGATCTTAACAATGCTATAAATCAAAAAATACAAATTAATAATGTAATTTTAAGAATTCACGAATTATGTCAACCATGTAGATATCTTCAAAAAAAATTAGGGATCATAAATCTTGTTAAACTTTTAGCATTTAAAAGTGGAGTACGAGCTGAAATAATAAAATCAGGAGAAATTTCTACTTATGATAAAATTAAAATAAAATAATTACTCCCAAATATCAAAAAAGTTTCTTGTTTTACCAGGAGTAAGTATTGATAAAGGGTTAAATATAAAATCTGTTTTGTTTCCATTCTTTTTGACTTTAAAATCAGCAGCTAAAAGGCTTTCCTCAACATTTTTACCAAATAATTCACTCAAAAAAGGTACATTTTTAAAATTCTTTTCAAATAAATATAAGGGTCCATAAGTTCCATTTACTGTTGCAACCTTTTCTGATGGGTTTGCTTCACCCTTAAAAGAAAAAGCAACTGTCCCACCTAACATTATAGCATGGTCAAAATTGAAAACTTTACCTTTTTTTTGTACAGGAACCTCTAAATAATTAAATTCATCTTGACTATTTTGTAATACTGAAAAAATGTCCAACATTCTTGATGTAAAAAGTAAGTTGTAGAACTTTGAATTTTTATCAATACTAAAATCTTTAACTTTTATATTTAAATCATAGTCATCAAATTTTCTAAAAGAACCTTTACCAATTAAAGCTCCACCATTCATGTTTTTAGATATTTTTTGTGCATAAAAAAATTGACCTGCGTTTTTGGAAAATAAATAGATTTGTTTGTTTCCATCTAATTGTGGTAGGATTGACAACTCAAATTCTTTTTGACTATCATAGAACATCATAGACTCAAAACCTTTATTATAGATAAAATTTAATTTGTTAGAAAAGAGAGAATATTCCTCTGAAATTGTCATTTCAGATATCTCCCAATTGAAGTTAATTTTCTTTGTTAATTTTTTGTTTTTTTGAGGCTTGGGAAAAACTTTTTTGAAATTATCAAATGATATTTTGTCAGTATTTAAAAGAATGTAAATCTCATTATTATGGTAATTTATTATTCCAAAGTTTCTTTGACCATTTATTTTTAGGTCAAATTTAATTTCTTTTATTTGATTACCTTCAAAATCAATTTGTAATAGATTATCACCTCCCTGAAAACTAAAGTCATATGAAAATGTTTGAAATGGTAGAAATATTAGAGCTAAAATTTTTAAAAAATAAGATTTATGCATCAATTAACGTTGACTCCAAAAATTCAGATATTTCTCCATCAAGAACATTTTCAGCATTCGATGTCTGATAATTTGTTCTAAGATCTTTGACCATTTTATATGGGTGAAGGACATAAGATCTTATTTGGTTTCCCCATCCAATCTGCTTTTTATTACTCTCTTCCTTTTTTTTTTCTTCATTTTTTTTATCTAATTCTATCTCATATAATCTTGATTTTAGCATCTTCATTGCAGTGTCTCTATTACGATGTTGTGAACGTTCACTTTGGCTTTGCACAACAATATTATATTTTAAATGTGTTATTCTTACTGCACTATCAGTAGTATTAATATGCTGACCTCCTGCACCTGAAGCTCTAAATGTATCGATTCTTAAATCTTTATTATTAATTTCGATTTCTATATCCTTATCTATTTCAGGATATACCCAAACACTCGAAAAACTTGTATGTCTTCTCTTATTTGAATCAAAAGGAGATATTCTTACTAACCTGTGAATACCCGACTCATTCTTTAAATAACCATAACTTTTAAAGCCAGATATTATCATCGTTAAATTTTTGAGACCAGCCTCCTCTCCTCTTTGATAATCTATAATTTTATATTTGTAATCATTTTTTTCTGCAAAACGTTGGTACATTCTAGACAACATTTCTGCCCAATCTTGACTTTCAGTGCCTCCTGCTCCAGCATGTATTTCAATAAAAGCATTACAATCATCAGTTTCTTTGTTTAAAAGAGATTTAATTTTTATTTTCTCACATTGTTTTTTTAAATTATTAATATTTTCAACTAACTCATTTATTTCTTTATCATTTAGAGATTCATAAATTTCAATAAACTCTTTAAAATCTTTAAACTGATTAAAAATAAAATTAAAATCGTTTATGACATTTGTATTTTGCTTAAATTTTTCTTGAGATTTATTAATTAAATTAATGTTATTCCAATTTTCTTGGTTAGTAATTATTTCGTTTAAGGTTTCAATTTCCTTAATCGTTTTTTCGTAGTCAAAGACTCCTCCTTGTAATGTTTATTAAAGAGTCTATTTCATTGACTAAATTTAATAATTCGTATTTGTCCATTAATTTATCCCACCGATGCTTTCAATTTTATTAATATTATTTAATATTTCTAACTGTTCTTTTGTAAAATAGTCAATAATTGTATTTTGTCCATCAGAAATCTCACCGTTATCTTTATTAACTTTTTTAATAATTAAGTCACTAGGCAATATAAATTTTTCATTTGTATTTTTGTTATATAAGAGATAATTCTCAATTATTGATTTAAAAATAGGTAAAGCAACAGAGGATCCTGTTTCTCTATATCCTATTGTTTTAGGTGTGTCGTAACCAACATAAACTCCAATTACATATCTAGGAGTTAGTCCAAAAAACCATAAATCTTTACTTTCATTTGTTGTACCTGTCTTTCCTGCTATTGGATAATCAATTTTATTCAAAGATTTGCCAGTACCTCTCTCTATAGCTCCTTCCAGAATATTTAATATTTGAAATGAAGTTTGTGGGGATATGACTTTTTCTTTTTGTGACTCAATCTTTGGTATTCTGTATGACCTGTCTTCAATTGAAAATGAGCAATAAAAACATTTCAAATATTCATTATTAAAAATTAATTCACCTTCGTTTGAGACAACTTTTTTAATTATTGATGGCTCGACTATATAACCACCATTTAAAAAGATTGAGTAAGATGCAGCCAAATTTAAAAGATTATTTTCAACTGCTCCAAGAAGAGTCGAGTAGACGTCAGATTTAATGTTTTTATTGTAAAAATTAATTTTATCTAAAAACTCATTGACTGAATTCAATCCTAAATCTAATCCTATTTTTAATGTTACTAGATTATTTGAAGTCTCTAGAGCTCTTCTAAATGTTAATTCTCCATAAGATCTATTAGAATAATTTTTAGGTACCCATACAGGAAGGTTATTACCTTGATCCAACAAAATGTTTGAGTCCAATATTAGTGTATTAGGTAAAAATTTTTTAGTTTCTAAAGCATGAGCATATATGAATGGTTTAATTGATGATCCTGGTTGTCTATATGCCTGAGTAACTCTATTAAAATTACTAATTTCATAATTAACACCACCAACCATAGAAACTATATTTCCATTAAAAGGATCCATTATAATTACAGATCCATTTATTTCATGTAGTTGAACTGCATAAAACATATTATCTATGTTAGTCACAAAAATATAGTCATCTATACTTAAATATGTGTCTGGTGAAATCTTTTCAGGTCCATAGAAATTATTTTCATTATTTAAATTTATTATTTCATCTGAATTAATTATTGATAATTTTATTTTATTTGAATTTTTACTAATAACTTTAGCAATATGCCAATGATCATTCTTATATATCAATATATCTTCCAAGTTTTTATAGCTACCAGACCATTTTTTATATTTTCTCTCAAATAAGGCTAAATTATCCAATAAAGATTTTTCAGATATTTTTTGAAGAGTTTGATCTATCGTGGATTGAATATAAAATGCATTTTCGTTAAATGAATTTGTATTCAAATAATTAAGTATAAAGTCTGTCTTATAATCTGATTTATATTTTTTATTATTTTTTTCATAAAGCTCTATCTCTAATTTTGAATAAAAATTAAATTGATCCGAAGTTATGAATTTATTTAATTCCATTTGTTTTAAAACATAATTTCTTCTATCTAAGGCTCTATTATAATTTTTTTTAGGATCATAATTATTTGGACCTTTGGGTAGGGCTGCAAGATATGCATATTCATGTATATCCAAGTCAAATATTGACTTATTAAAGTAATTAAATGATGCAGAGGCCACTCCGTAAGAGCGTCTTCCAAAATAGATTTCGTTTAGATAAAGCTCTATAATAAATTCTTTTGAATATTCTTGTTCTATTCTAAGTGATAATATTAGTTCTTTGATTTTTCTTGAGATAGTTTGATCTCTATTAAGTAAAATATTTTTTACTAATTGCTGTGTAATTGTAGAGGCACCAACATAATTATTATTATTTTTAGAATAAATATTTTTTAAATTAATTATAGAAGCATTGACTATTCCTTTTATATCAAAACCTTGATGTTGAAAAAAAGTCTTATCTTCAGCTGAAATAATTGCTTTAATCATATCTTCAGGAATGTCTTTATAGTCTAAATAAAACCTATCTCTATTTCCTACATGATACATAAGCTCATATTTTTCATCATAAATTTTAGTTATTTCATTTGGAAAATATTGAGATATATTATGATCAGGTAAATCTTGTTGAATATTCCATAAATATAGAATCATGATAGATGCACCTAATATACAGATTAAAAAAATGTACTGTAAATATTTAAAAAGTTTCATTTTACTAAGCGACCAAACTATTAATAATTTATCATATCGTAAGGATTTAAAAACATGTCTAAAAGAATTTTTGTTGATGGTAGCATCAATAGTGAATTATGTATCATTGCGGCCGATGGGCAAGAAATCAATTATTTTGACTACTCCGATGCCTTAGCCGCAAATAAAAAAAATAATATATATCTCGGAACTGTTTCTAGAGTAGAACCATCGTTACAAGCAGCTTTTATTGAATTTGGATCTGAAAAGAAAGCTTTTTTACCTTTTGATGAAATACATCCAAGTTACTTTAAAATTCCTCATAACGAAAAAATATTTGTAAATAACAACAAAAATACTGAAATTGATGATGAAAAAGAAAATAAAAAACAATTTTTATCATTCTATAGAAAATACAAGATACAAGATGTAATCAAAAAAGATCAAGTTTTATTGATACAAATAGTAAAGGAAGAAAGAGGAACAAAAGGAGCTGCAATAACTACCTTTATATCTTTACCTGGAAGATACAGCGTTTTATTGCCCAATAATTCATCTACAGGTGGTGTATCTAAGAAAATTTCAAATCCCCTTGATAGAAAAAGATTAAAAAAATTACACGATAATTTTAATTTACCAGATGGAATGTCTTTAATAATTAGAACAAATGCAATCTCCGCAGAGGATGAAGATATAATAGCAGATTTTAATTATTTAAGAAAATTATGGACTAAAATAAGAGATGATACATTAAAATCAAAAGCGCCCGTATTAATCTCAGAATTAGATACACCCATAATAAAAGTAGCAAGAGATTTTAATCAAAGGTCAATAGAAGAAATAATTTTTTCTGACTTGAAGACTATGAAAATTTATAAAAAACTCGAAAATGACTTTAGTGTAAAATCAAATAAGAAAATTATACATTACAAAGAAAAGTTTCCTTTATTTGAAAATTATGGAATTAAAAATCCATTAAATAGTTTAACAGATGAAAATATCTACTTAAAATCTGGAGGATATTTAGTAATTAACCCAACAGAGGCTCTTACTAGTATTGATATAAATTCTGGACGTTCCACATCAGAAAAAAATATTGAAATTACAGCTTTTAATACAAATTTAGAGGCTAGTTATGAAATATTTAAACAGATACAATTGAGAAACATAGCAGGATTAATTGTTATTGATTTCATTGATATGAGTATAAATGCTAATAATTTAAAAATTGAGAGAAAAATTAAAGAATTATTTTATAAAGATAAATCTAGAGTTCAAATTACAAAAATTTCACAATTTGGTTTAATGGAAATATCGAGGCAAAGAATAGGTCAGAGTATTTATGATACATTTTATACTAAATGTGATTGCTGTGATGGTAATGGGTTTAAGAAAACGAATTCTATAATAATACATAATATTATATCAAATATTAAAAGCATTGATGGGATTGGTAACGAAGATGATATTGAAATTAAAATTGATGGAAAATTTTATAATGAAAATTCTAAAAATATTGATAAGAAAATAGCCTCAATTAAGCCATCTTTTAAAGTGAATTTCATACAGGAGTCAATGCCAAAAGATATTTTTTTATTTAATCAAGAATTAATTAACAAAGTTAAAAATAATGCTAGAGAAGTTATAGAGAAAAATAAAATTGAAAGCATAAATCATGAAAAAACTTATAGAAGAAAGATAAAGAGAAAGTCAACAAAAGAATGAAGACGAATTCAATTATAAGTTTTTTTGATGTAATTTTAATTATTTGTAAAGAGATAAATTTATATCTAATTCATAAGTTATTAAAATAATATATGTAAATGCCATATTTGAACAATGAACAAATTATTAATCTTATTAAAAAGAATAAAATATACTCTTATAATTCAATAAATAAAAAACAAATACAACCGGCTTCGCTTGACTTAACATTATCAAATAAATGTTATCGTATTAAAGCCTCTTTTATTCCTAACAATATTAAAATTTCCGATGTGATAAAAGAATTGTCACTAACAAAAATTGATTTAAATAAAAATACTCTACTTGAGAAAAATTGTATCTATTTATGTGAATTAAATGAAAAATTAAATTTACCAAAAAATATTATGGGAAAGTCTAATCCTAAGAGCACAACAGGCCGACTAGATATTTTTACTCGTGTAATTACAGAAAAAGGGAAAGAATATGATTTAATTAATTACGCATACAAAGGTAAATTATACTTAGAAATAATACCTCAATCTTTTAGTATCATCTTAAAAACTGGTACTTCATTGAACCAAATTAGATTTTTTCATGGATCAAATATAGAAAATAAAATTAAAGATACTAATATATCTGTATCAATTAAAAAAAATCAAGTTTCAGCATACAAAGCAAAAAAGATTACATCTACTATTGATTTAAATAAAATTAATTTTTATCAGTCAGATAAGTATTGGGAAGAAATTATTCCAAATAAAAATTACTTCATTATTGAAAGAGATGAATTCTATATTCTTCGTTCTAAAGAGTCGATTAAAATTAAAAATAACCAAGCTGCAGAACTACAGCCATTTAAAGATAGTTTTGGAAATTTTAGAGTACATTATGCTGGTTTTTTTGATCCTGGGTTTGGAAATTTTAAGTCAGGTATACCTGCAGTTCTTGAATTACGTGCTTACGATACGCCTTTTATAATAAGAGATGGTCAACTAGTCGGGAAATTAAATTATTATGAAATTGAAGAAATTAAAAGAGAAAGTTATGGGCTAGATATTAAATCAAATTACTATAATCAAAACTTAAAGTTAGCTAAACAATTTAAATAGCAATTTTATATAAAAGTTTATTTTGTTACCTATTAGGTATATTATTTACTAATGTTAGACAAAAAAATTAATGAGACAATTGATACCCTAATAAAAAAAATAAAAGATAATAATTTAGGATCGATTAAATTTTCAAATAAAATTAATTCTATTGAAATATCAAATAATTCAAATGATCGAATATACAATCAAAATTCTAATAAAAGTTTATCTAAATCCACAAAAATTGATCATGAAATAAATAATAATTTAATAAGTATTGATAGTCCGATGGTAGGTATTATATACTTAACTCCAAAACCTAGTTCTCCTCCTTATGCAAAAAAAGGTCAAAAGATAAAGAAGGGTGATACTATATGTTTAATAGAAGCTATGAAAACCTTTAATGAAATCAAATCTGACAGAGATTGTACAATTAAGGCAGTAATGGTTAAAAATGGGGAGGCAGTTGAATTTGGCCAACCTTTATTTGAAATTTCGTAATTGTTTAAAAAAATATTAGTCGCTAATAGAGGAGAAATCGCTGTTCGCATTATACGAGCATGCAAAGAACTAAATATTAAAACAGTTGCAATTCACTCAGATGTTGATGCCGAAGCAATGCATGTAAAGCTAGCTGATGAAAGTATCTGTGTTGGTAGTGCACTACCTAACAATAGTTATTTAAATATTCCAAGTATTATCAGCGCAATTAATATTACTGCAGCTGATGCTGTACATCCAGGCTATGGTTTTTTAAGTGAAAATGATAAATTTGCAAAGATATTAAGTAAGCATAAAGTAAAATTCATAGGACCATCATCAAAGTCAATCCTAGATTTAGGAAACAAAAGTAATGCTTTGAGTTTAGCTAATGATTTTAAATTACCTATTTTAGGAAATAAAAATTCAAAAAATATAAATAATACTGATGATGCTATAAAAATTGCATCTGAGATAGGAATGCCCATAGTGATTAAAGCAGCATATGGCGGTGGAGGTAAAGGAATGAGGGTATTTAACAATAATTCAGAGATTAAAAGTTACTTCTCTCAATTAAAATCAGAAGCAAAGAATTATTTTGGTAATGACACTATGTATGCAGAAAAATTTTTGACAAATGCAAAACATATTGAATTTCAGGTTATATCAGATCCTAATAATAATTATGCAGAAATAATTGGACAAAGAGATTGTTCTATTCAACGTAAAAATCAAAAAATTATTGAGGAAATACCTTCTGATTTTGTAAAGATAAATAATTTAGAGATAATCCAGAAAAAAATTAAAAATTTACTCCTTGAAAAAAAATATGAAGGTTTGGGAACATTAGAATTTTTATATCAAGATAATGAAATTTTTTTTATTGAAATGAATACCAGATTACAAGTAGAGCATCCAGTTACAGAGGAAGCTTATGACATTGATCTGGTGAAATATCAAATTATGATTGCAGCTGGTTATAAAATAGATTTAAGAAATTTGTTAAAAAGAAATCATACAATTGAATGTAGAATAAATGCAGAAAACGCAAAAGATTTTTCTCCAAGTCCTGGAAAAATAAAATTTATCAATGTCCCAGGAGGAAAAGGAATTAGAGTAGACACAGCTTTATATACAAATTACGACGTAAATCCACACTATGACAGTCTTGTATTAAAAATTATATCTAAAGGAAGAGATAGAAACGAGTCTATATCAATAATGAAAAGAGCGTTAGATGAAATCATAATTGATGGTATAAATACAAATATTGAGCTTCATAAATGGATTTTAAGTCAAAAAGATTTTATTAATGGTATTTATAATACTAATTGGTTAGAAAATAATATCTTGAAATTTAATTAGCATTCAATTAGTGAAATTTCATAAATTTTATTTGAATACAAATTTAATTCATCAGTATATTTAAAAAACCAACCAATATATATCTGGTCATTTTGAGTAATTTTTAATAAAGCAGCAATATCAAGATATTTATCAAATTTAATATTTTTACATGTAATTAATTCAAAAGATAAGTTTCTGAATTTATATGAATTTGAAAATTTAAGATCGTATTTTGTTGATGAAGATTTATCTAATATAAGTAAGTAGGTATTATTACTTTCATTAGCTTGTAGTTGAAAAAAAAAAATATTACTTAAAAATAAAATTATTAATAATTTCTTCCAAAGATATTGCGTCAATATTATTAATCGTGTAGTCATTATTTTTTAATATTTCCTCACTATTTCCTAAATCTATTTCAACATATGATGATCCTATAAATCCATTAGTAGATATTTTAAATATAGAGTCATTTGGTATTTCAATTCCTACATTTATAGAAGATGTGATAATTGCCATATAATTTTCTTGATCTAGTGTGATACCAGAGACCTCACCTATTTTAACACCTCTAATTTTGACTTCATTACCTACATTCATGTTACCTATATCAAAAAAACTAGAATTAATTTGGAATGTTTCAACTTTGTTAAAAAGATTTATTTTATAAGAGTAATAAAAAACGCAAATTATTGAAATAAATAATATTAATAATCCAAGAGAAAATTCGATATTTATTTTGTTATTCATTTAAATTATTAAGATATCTAAAAAACATATCCACTGAATATGAGTCTTGAGTTTGATTAAATATATATTGATAATTTGTTTTATCCATATCCTCACCAAAACCTGGTTCTATAGATAATGTTTTCCTACCAAAAATTCCATTACTTTTAATTTTCATAATTGAGTCCTCAGGGATATTATATTTGCTATCAATATAACCATCTATTGTAATACCTTCAGATAAGAGATTAATTTTATTTACACCTCCTACCTTTATACCAGCAATTTGTACTTCGGTATTACTATTGATGCCCTCCACATAATTGAAAGATGCCGTGAAAGTTATTGAGTTATTATTATTTATATTTTTTAATATGTAAAAAATAATTATTATTATGAAACAAAAAAAGATACCGACTTTTAGATGATATTTTGAGTCAAGTAGATCTATTTCTCTAATTATTTCGGTTGCCAACTGTTATAACCTTTTTGCATAGTCTCTTTATGTTTAACTGAGTGTTTTTGCACTCTTTTTTTTACTAAATTTTCTTGGTTGGTTTCTTCTAGTTCAAAATTGTAAGTTTCATCAGAAGTATTGTGAAGCCAATTATGAAACTGTGTAGGTAAAGACTCAGGTCCAAAACCAGGAGCATAAACTACCCATCTTTTGGAAGAATTATTTTTGTCATGGTAATATTTATTACCTAGCGAATCCTGATGAACAAGATTACCATTAAAAAAAGAGTATAATTTAAATCCTAAAGACATGTGTAATTATAACAAATTAATGAGATTATGAGAATAATACTTATTACACTTATTTTAACAGTCAATTTATCACAGCCCTTATTTGCAAAAATTGCAAGTGTAGTAGGTAATCCAATATCACAAGAAATATATTTTGAGGTTAATAAGGATACAAAAAATCATCCAGCATCACTTACTAAAATTATGACTCTTTATATCTTATTTGATGAACTAAGGTTAAAAAATATTAATATAAATGATCGTATTTACTTTTCTAAACATGCTACTTATCAACAACCCTCTAAATTAGGTATAGCTGAGAAGGATTTCATCACTGTAGATGAATTGATTGACTCATTAATAATCAAATCAGCGAATGATGCAGCTGTAGCGATAGCTGAAAAAATATCTGGCACTGAAAAAAAATTTGTACTTAAAATGAATAATTATGCAAAGAAATTTAATTTAAAAAACACAAATTTTGCAAATCCACATGGTCTTCCTAATAGAGCTAATTTATCGACTGCATATGACATGTTTATATTAAGTTCAAGAATAATTATAGATTTTCCTGAACACTTACATCGATTTAAAAAAACAAATGTTAAAATTAAGGGTAAAAATTTTACAACTCATAATACACTATTAAAAAAGTATGATCATTACATTGGCTTAAAAACTGGCTATACAAGAAAATCTGGGTTTCAGATATCACTTTTATCAATAGATAGTGACAGATATCTATTAGGTATATATTTCGGAGGGAATTCTGCAAAAGAAAGGAATAATAAAATTAATTTTCTTATGAATAAATACAGAAATAAAGAAGTATCCAATAATGAAGAAACTAAAAAATTAACTATTAAGAATGAAAAAAAAAGTATTATTACTTATACTGTTCAGACATCCTCTTTCAAAAAGATTAGTAAATCCAAGATGCATATTAATTTTCTGAAAAATAAAATAAAAATACTTAGAAGTTTTGAGCATCAAATAAAAAAAAATGGTAGATATTTTATAAGTTATATTAACGTTGATGATCAAAGAACAGCAAAAAATTTATGTAATGAAATTAAATTAAATAAACTAGACTGTTTGATTAAAACTAGTTAATTCTTCAATATCCAATGAATATGACTCAAGTATTGATATTAATTTAATTAATTCTTCTTTAAATTTATCTTTAATAAAGTGCTCTAGTCTAAATACTATACAATTTTGAGTATTTGAAGCTCTTAGAAGGAACCAAAAATATTCCGTTTCCAGCCTTACACCATCAATTGTAATTAAGTTAGCATCACTATCGTAATGTTTAGGAATATCTTCAACTATTTTATCTAAAAGACTGAATTTAATTTTTTCATCACAATATAATTTTATCTCAGGTGTTGACGATGACTCCATATAGACACTTGTTAATTCATTTAATTTTTTTTTAGTATTATTGAGTATCCTAATTAATTTCAATGAAGCATATATAGCGTCATCATATCCATAATATTTATAATTATAAAAAATATGTCCACTCATTTCACCTGCTATATCTGCATTTTTTGAGGATATCATCTCTTTGATTAAAGAATGTCCAGTTTTAGACATATGAATGTCAACACCATTTTTTTTAAGTGTATCAAAAAGTATTTTACTACATTTTACGTCTGCTATAGCTACTAAGTCCTTTTTTTCTTTTAAAAGATCGAGAGACAAAAGTAAAAAGATAATATCTGAGTAAATTAATTCTCCCTTGTTGTCCAATATTCCAATTCGATCACCATCACCATCAAAAGCAATACCTAAGTCAAAATGTTTTTCTTTAATATAATTTGATATCTGAATAATGTTTTTCTTAATTGTTGGATCGGGGTGATGATTAGGAAAATTACCATTTATGCTTCTATTCAAAATAATATTAGTTCCTTTTATAGAATTAATAATTTTATGAATTATTGGTGCAATGGCCCCATTTCCTGGATCCCAAACTATTTTAAGCTTATCTAGTTTATTAAATTGTGAAATAATTTCCTCTGTATAAGGAGTAATTACGTCTTTAAATGTTAATTGGCCCAATGTTGACGATATAGAGGCATCATCTAATTTGTTTAGAGATTTTATCTTTTCACCAAAAAAAGGTTTATTATTTATAATAATCTTTAGTCCGTTATATTCTTTTGGATTATGAGAGCCGGTGATCATAATTAAATTAGGAATATCTAGTTTTTTTGTAGCATAATAACTAACTGGAGTTGGTATTAATGAAATATCTACTACATCAACACCATGTCTCCTGAAGGTATCAATAAGTTTATTTTTAATTTCTAAGGAAGATAATCTTCCATCATGGCCTATAATGATTTTAGGAGTATTAATATTAGAAATTATATTTGAGATTTTCTTTGCAATATTTTGTACATCTTCTAATTTTAATGATTTTTGATAAATGCCCCTAATATCATATTCTCTAAGTATTTCAGTGTTGATCATCGAAATAAACTATAAATTTAATATGTAAGTTGCAATTGATAAAAATGATAAAAAACCAAATACATCTGTAAAAGTAGTAAGAACAATTCCAGATGCCAAGGCTGGATCTATTTTCATTTTATTAATTGTTATTGGGATAATTATGCCTACTAAACAAGCAAAACCTAAGTTTATTAAAATGGCAAAAGATATTGCAAAAGCTAATACAACACTTTCAAACCAATAATAAGCTATTAAACCCATTATTAAAGAAAGTGCAAAACCATTGATACTTCCTATTAAAAATTCTTTTACAACCAATTTAATATAGTTTGAATTATTAATATCTTTAGTGGCAATAGCTCTTACGTATATGGTCATAGCTTGAGTGCCTGCATTACCACCCATTGAAGCCACTATAGGCATCAGGACTGCAATAGCTATCATTTGCTGTAATTGGTCTGAATATATATCTATTACAAGAGATGCTAATATGGCTGTCAATAAGTTTAACCCTAACCATATAAATCTTGAGGTAGCAGATGTAAAAGCACCTTTATAAAAGTCATTTACAAACAAACCTCCCAATTTTCTCATATCATCCTCTGACTCTTCATGATCAATTTCAACAACATCATCTACTGTCATGATACCTATCATTTTATTATCTAAATTTACAACAGGTGCCGAAACTAAGCCATACTGTCTAAAGGTGTAGGCAATATCTTCAATTTTCTCATCAGATTTAATAATATGTATATCTTTACAAATGATTTCTTTTAATTTTTTTGATCTTTTTGATCTTAAAACTCTTCCTGAGGGAATATATCCAATTGGGATATTTTGTTCATCTACAATAAAAATATTATAAAAATCCTTAGGACCTCTTCGGGTATTTCTTAATTGATCGATAAGTTCACCTACAGTTAAGTTAGATTTGATTGAAAGATAGTCTCTGTTCATAAGTCTTCCAGCAGAGTTTTCATCATACTGCAAGCTTTCTTCAATTCTTTCTCTTTGCTGAGATCCTAGCTTGGAGAGTATCTGTACTAATTCTTTAGTTTCAAAATCACCAAGAATTTCAACAGCATCATCTAAATCTAGATATTTAATTAATTTAACCAATTGTTTGTTAGGTATCATATGCAAAATATCATCACGTGTTTCTTCGCGTAAATAGGCAATAAAGTCAGGGTGAAAGTTTTTAGTATCAGTTTTTAATATTGATGACTGTAATTCAAATGGAAGGCTTTCTATACTGTCTGCTTGATCAGCAGAGTGAAGGGACTTTATAGACTTAATATACTCTTTTTTATTAAATTTTTGCATTTATATTATATATATGGTGCGGACGAGAAGACTCGAACTTCCACAGGATTTAATCCTACAGCGACCTCAACGCTGCGCGTCTACCAGTTCCGCCACATCCGCAGTTAATAGATTTATTAATAAAGAATGATTGAAATAAAACAACTAAAAGGACAAAAAAAATATCAAGAAGTTACAAGATTGATGAATAAACATATCCAAAAAATGTCTGAAAATGAAAAAGATGAGGAAATTTGGTTTTTAGAACATCAAAATGTGTTTACTGCAGGAAGCTCTACTCCCAAAGAATTTAAAATAGATGAAATAAATAAGATACCAGTAATTAAAGTTAATAGGGGTGGTAAAATAACTTTTCATGGCCCTGGGCAATTAGTCATTTATCCCTTAATTAATTTAAAAAAAAGAAAAAAAAATATTATAGATTACATAAATTCGTTAGAGGACATATGTATAAAAGCATTTAAAAGAAGCAATATAACACTTCACAGGAAAAAAGAAAAAAATAGAGGATTGTGGGTTGAATACAATTGTAAATTAAAAAAAATAATATTTATTGGTTTGAGATACTCTAAAGGTATAATTCATCATGGGTTATCAATTAATTTTAATCCTGATATAGATAATTTTAAGAAAATTGATCCGTGTGGTCTTAATTCCAAAGATATAAGTAGCTTAAAAGAACTTAAAATAAATTATAATAAAGGAAAAATATATGAAGATCTTAAAGAGGAATTTATAAAAGTATTTTATTAGGGTTTATTTTAAATTTATAAAATTTACTATCTAACTTAAAAATAATTTTATAAGAACAAAGAAGTAGTTTATTAAATTTTTTACCAGAGAACTTTTTATCACCAATGATAGGATTTTTATTAAGATAGAATTGAAGTCTAATTTGATGTTTTTTTCCTGTAAATAATTTAATCAAATAAGAATAATCATGATTATTTAATTGAATTTTTCTGTATGCTAGCTTTAATTCTTTCTTATCAGAATTATAGTTAATCAACGTATCAGTATTTTTATTAAATTTAGAATTAGTTACTGAAATATAGTATTTTTTAATTTGATTATTTAAAAATAAAGATGAGATTTTACTGGCAGCAATTCTATTTTTTGCAAAAAGCATAAGCCCTGAAGTATCTTTATCTAATCTATGAACTATATATAATTTATGCTTGATGACATTTTCGTATATGTCTTTTAGTGAAATAAATACTTTAGATCCTCTCTGAACAGAATATCCATCAATCTTGTTAATAACAATAAAGTCATCGTTTTGAAATATTATTTGATCTTTAAAAATCTTTTTTTTATCTTTTGTAAGTTTAATAGTATTTGAGAAGTCATTATTAATCTCAAATTTATGATATATATATATAATATCTCCTCTTATTAATGGCGAATTAGCTTTAGATTTTTTGTTATTTATTTTTATTTTATATTTTCTAATTAATCTTTGTAATAAAGATAAAGGTAGAGACTCAAAATGTTGTAATAGAAACTTATCTAACCTTTTATAATTTTGATCTATCTTAATTTGCAAATCTAAGACTAATCATATGAAATAAATAAAAGAAAATAAAAGATATAAAAATGTTAAAAGAAAAATATATTAATGCTTTGAAAAAAGCCCTATCAGAAACTAATGAAAATAGTTCCATATTGAAGGAAGATAGAGTAGTAAAACTCCCAAAAAAGCCGATATAAACAAAAATATACAATGCACCATTAAATTTATTTAAAAAATAACCTGCCATAGCAGATCCAATAATATTCACTAATATAGTTGCTGACGGTAAACCTAAAATAGTGAAGTTTAAAAAGGTAAAAAAATAACGAAAGCTAGATCCTAATATAGCACCTATCACGAGCGCTAAATAAGATGACATTAAATATTATTTTACGAACTGAATGATACTTGTATGGGCAAAATCGCCAAACCTATTGCCTTTTTTGATTATACGAGTATAACCACCATTTCTACTTTTTTGCTCTTTAGAAATTTCAGAAAAAAGTTTTTGACAAGCTTCCTTATTGTTAAAAAGTTTGGCCAGAATGTATTTTCTATTACTTAAATTATCATTTTTAGCTTTAGTTACCAATTTCTCAATAAAAGGTCTTAGCTCTTTTGCTTTTTCAGTAGTAGTAGTTATAGTTTCGTGCTTAATAAGACTAATAGATAAGTTTTTTAACAAAGCTAATCTATGTGAAGAAGTTCTATTTAACTTTCTTTGTTTAAGTCCGTGTTTCATTATACTTTAAAAGGGTCCTCATATTTTTTGGATAACTCCTCTATATTCTCAGGTGGCCAGCCAGGTAAATCCATTCCCATACTGAGGCTCATAGAAGTTAGAACCTCTTTTATCTCATCAAGGGACTTTCTTCCAAAATTAGGTGTTCTTAACATTTCTCCTTCAGTTTTTTGGACTAAATCACCAATATAAAAAATATTATCATTTTTTAGGCAGTTGGCTGATCTAACTGATAGTTCAAGTTCATCAACTTTCTTAAGTAAATTCTTATTAAATTGAGGTTCATTAGATGATTGTAATTTTTTTCTTTCATCTTCTGTAGGCTCTTCAAAATTAATAAAGGGCTTAAGTTGATCTTGAAGAATTCTTGCAGCCAAAGCAGCAGCATCGTCTGGGGATACAGTTCCATTAGTTTCAATATCTAAAATAAGTTTATCGAACTCAGTATCTTGGCCGATACGAGAATTTTCTACGTTGTAAGAAACTCTTTTCACTGGGCTGTATGTTGCATCAAGTATAATTTGTCCAACACTTTTATTTTCGTTGTCTTTGTTTTTTTCTGCAGATATGTAACCTTTGTTAACATCCAAGAATATTTCCAAATTTACTTCTCTATTTGAGTCAACATTCATAATAACAGCATCTTTATCAATAATTTCTACCTCAGGGTTTTCTTCAAAATCTGAGGAAAGGACTTCTTTTGGGCCTTTTACGTTCAAGTTTAATTTTTGGGAGTGATTGCTTTTGGAATTGAAAGTAACATTTTTAAGATTCATTATAATATCTGTAACATCTTCTCTTACGCCCTCAATTGTTGAAAATTCGTGGAGCACACCATTAATTTTGATAGAGGAAATAGCAGTACCTTGTAATGACGATAAGAGCACTCTCCTTAGAGCGTTACCTAATGTTGTCCCAAAACCTTTTTCCAAAGGCTCTATTACGACTGTTCCAAATTTCTTATTGTCACTTATTTTATAATCAACTTTGTTAGGTTTAACTAAAGTTATCCAATTATTCTCTATCAATTTTAGCTCCTATAAATTTAGTTTATACTCTTCGTTTCTTTTTAGGTCGACATCCATTATGTGGAAGCGGTGTAACATCTTTAATATTGTTAATAATAAACCCTATGTTTTGTAAAGCTCTTAGAGCTGACTCTCTACCAGATCCAGGCCCTTTCATTAGAACGTCAAGTTTTCTCAACCCAATATCATATGCTTTTTTTCCAGCTGCATCTGTAGCAATTTGTGCAGCATATGGTGTAGATTTCTTTGAGCCCCTGAATCCCATGGAACCACTAGATGACCAAGATACAGCGTTTCCACTCACGTCTGAAATTGTTACTATTGTGTTATTAAAAGAACTTTTGATATGAACTACACCGTTTTGACCAAAGTTCTTTTTTGATTTTTTTTTATCAGGTGTTTTTTTTTCGTTTTTGGGCATTTTACTTAGTTACTTTTTTCTTTCCTGCTATAGCTACAGCTTTACCTTTTCTAGTTCTAGCGTTTGTATGCGTTCTTTGACCTCTTGTTGGAAGTTGTTTTCGATGTCTTAAACCACGATAGCAGCCTAAGTCTTTTAGTCTTTTAATATTTTGAGATACAACTCTTCTAAGGTCGCCTTCAACAGTATAACTCTCATCTATCGATTTTCTTATTTTTGAAATTTCATCCTCAGAAAAATCTTTAATTCTCTTTGTCGGATCTAAGCTATTTGCTTTTAAAATATCCATAGCGAATTTAGGACCTATTCCATGAATGTAAGTAAGAGAAACTAATGCTCTTTTATTTACTGGTAAATTTACACCTGCTATTCTTGCCAATTGAGAACTCCTGAAGGGGTGAAATTATTAAAAAAGTATTTAAAAGTCAATATAAATTACCTCAATTTAATCCAAGATTATCAAGGATTTTAGCAGTGACAGTACTAATCTCATCGTTGGCTTGAATATCAGTAACTTTATAATTTTTTTTTAATGAATTTAATATTTCTGAATGAGATTTTTTATAAATTTGTAATCTTTTTTCAAAAAAACTATCATCTGCTCTTGACTCCTCCATAGACCTTTTTTTTATTCTCTGTAGAAGTTGGTCATCATCAACCTCAAAATTGATAATACTTAAATCTTTACTACCAAATATTTCAATAAGTGAGTCAGCTTGAATTGAACTTCTTGGGAAACCATCAATTAAAATCTGCTCGTTAAACAAAGTGTTTGTTTTTTCTTTTAAAACTGAAATCACAACTGTATCTTCAATTAAATCGCCATTATCCATTTTATTTTTAATTTCTTTTCCTAAAATACTCTCGTCTTGAGATTTCTCTTTCAATAGCGAACTAACTGTTAAAATATTAAGATCAGGTAAAATACTATCTTTTAAAATATTCGCTTGTGTACCCTTACCACAGCCAGGAGGGCCAATAAATACTATAACCATTTACTTTTATAAATTTTATTTTTACTTAATAATTTTTCATATTGAGATGAAAATAATTGTGTTTGAATCTGTGAAAAGAAATCCATTGCCACAATAACGACTATCAAAAGACTTGTTCCTCCTAAATAAAAAGGAACTGATAGTCTAGCAATTAAAAATTCTGGAATTAAGGCAATTAAACCTAAATAAATAGCACCTACAAAAGTTAACCGATAAATAACGTGTTCTAAGTAAGTAGCTGTTTGCTCACCTGGTCTGTAGCCTAAAACAAAACCTCCATTGTTTCTTAAATTTTCAGCCTGTTCTTTAGGGTTAAAAACGATACTAGTATAAAAAAATGCAAAGAAAACAATCAGACCGAAGAAAAAAGCCATATAAAGTGGTTTCCCATGAGATAAGTAAAATCCTAAACTAGATAAAAAACCGGAACTTTCAGGTGAAAAATTAGAAATAGTATTTGGAAATAATAGCAACGATGATGCAAAAATAGCAGGAATAACTCCAGAAATGTTTATTTTAATTGGTAAATAAGAAGATTGACCACCAAATACTTTATTTCCTACTTGGCGTTTTGGATATTGGACTAATAACCTTCTTTGAGCTCTCTCTATAAATACAATTATTACTATTAGTATTAGAAGTAAAAAAATTATTGATATAATTGCAATAGCTGATAGGGCTCCAGTTCTTCCAAGTTCAAATGTGTTGAAAATAGCAAAAGGAAGATTTGCTACGATTCCTGAAAATATTATAATTGAAATTCCACTTCCAAATCCATTTTCAGTTATCTGTTCACCTAGCCACATTAAAAAAATAGTTCCAGATGTCATTGTTATTACTGCAGAAATTTGAAAGAAAGCCACACTTCCCAAAGTTGGATCTACTGTATCTGATAAATTTAGTATACCATTTGAAATACCATAACTCTGAAAAAGTCCTAAAAGTATTGTTAAATATCTTGTGTATTGTTGTATTTTTTTCCTACCTTGGGTGCCCTGTTCTTTAAGAGCTTTTAAACTATCAAAGGATGACTGCATTAGTGTCATTATGATGGATGCTGAGATATATGGCATAACCCCTAACGTAAATATAGACATACGCATTAAAGCTCCACCAGAAAACATGTCGAATATTCCTAAAATTCCCCCACGATGTTGTTCGAATATTTGTTCTAAAACAGCTGAGTTAATACCAGGGACTGGAATATATGTTCCAAGACGATAAACAGCTATTGCGAATAAAACAAAACCTAATTTTTTAAATAAGCCTGAGCTTTTTATTGCTTCGCTATAGTCAATATTTGGTACTTTTATGTTCATAATCTAAAATTATGATGTAGATCCACCTAGTTCTTCTATTCTTTTTTTGGCACCAGGAGTAACCTTAAAATTTTTAAACTGAAGTTTTTTTTTAAACTGAATTGAGTCGATTAGTTTAATTGATTTTTTATGATCTTTCTTTTTTAAGAAACCCTCTTGTATTAAAAAGTTATTATCAATTAAAGAGTTTTCTTTAAATTTATTAAAACTTACTAAAGACAAAGTTAAAGATTTAGGATTTATTTTTTTTAATGAATTAAAACCTCTTTTTGGAGTTTTTCTATAAATAGGCATTTGACCACCCTCAAAATTTCTAACAGCAACACCTGACCTAGATTTTTGCCCTTTGTGACCCCTACCAGCTGTTTTTCCTAATCCAGAACCAATTCCTTTACCTTTTCTTTTTCTGTTTGTTTGGCGTTGTTTAGAAATTTGATTTATCATTCTTAGTTTTCTCTTTTACTAATTACAGAATTTATCTCTATGCTTCTTCTGGCAGACACTGATTTTGGTGTATTGATACTTTTTAAAGCTTTAATTGTTGATCGAACAATGTTATGTGGATTTTTTGTTCCAATAGCTTTAGATACAACATCCGAAATGCCCAATGCCTCAAAAATAGCTCTAGATGGGCCGCCAGAGATTATACCTGTTCCTTTTGGAGCAGATCTTAAAATTACTGTGCTTGAGGAAAATTTGGCTTTTACATCATGGTGAATAGTCCTACCCTCTCTTAAAGGAATTCTAACCATAGTTTTCTTGGCTTCTTCAGAAGCTTTTCTGATTGCTTCAGGTACTTCTTTAGCTTTTCCTGATCCAAAACCAACTCTACCTTGTCCATCACCACTTACAACAAGGGCAGCAAATCCAAATCTTCTTCCACCTTTAACAACTTTAGATACTCTTCTAACTGAAATAAGCTTTTCTATTAATTCTTTATTTGTATTATTTTCCAACATTAAAACGATAAACCCTTTTCTCTTGCTGCATCAGCTAATACTTTAAGTCTTCCATGATACTTATATGACCCTTTATCAAATTTTACTTCTTTAATACCTTTTTCTATAGCTAGTTCGGCAATTTTTGAACCAACGATTTTAGCTATATCAATTTTTTTTTGTCCCTCAGCTTTCTCTAATTTAACTGAAGAAAATGAACAAAGTGTTTTATCGTTACTCTCAGATAATACTGAAGCATAAATGTGTTTGGAGGATCTAAAAACTAAGAGTTTATGTTTTTTTATATTATTCAATTTTTTTCTAACTCTTAATTTTCTACGAACAGCTCTAGTTTTATCTTTATTCATTATTTTTTCTTACCTTCTTTTCTATAAATTCTTTCACCTTCATATCGAACACCCTTACCTTTATAAGGCTCTGGCTTTCTAAATGACTTGATTTCGGCTGCAACTTGACCAACTAATTGTTTACTTGTACCAGTAACTACCACAATATTTTTTTCAACTTTTATAGAAATACCCTCAGGAATTTCAAAGTTGATATCGTGACTAAAACCAAGTGATAAGACGAGCTTTTTTCCAGAAACATTAGCTTTGTATCCAGTTCCAATTAGTTCAAGCCTTTTTTCAAATCCTTTTGAATTACCAATAATTTCATTCTTAACATTTGCATAAATAGTTCCAAGAAGTGCTTTATTTTCTCCAGAAAAATGTAAAAGATTGTCTTTATGGTCAACTTTAATTCCAACAGGAAGAACAGTTGATGATTTTCCCAACTTACCTTCAAAATTAATTTCGTTATCACTCATAGAAACTTTTATATCTTCAGGAATATTAATTGGGTTTCTTGCTAATCTTGACATATTTTAGAAAACGCTTATTAGCACTTCCCCTCCTACTTTTTTTTCTCTTGCATCGGAGTCAGACATTACGCCCATTGAGGTTGATAAAATTGTGGTACCTAAACCTCCAATAGTCTTAGGAATTTCTTGTACAGAACTATAAACTCTACATCCTTGTTTTGTAATCTTTTCGATTTTGTTAATTAACGGTGAGCCTTTATAATATTTAAGTGTAATTAAGATATCTTTCTTTGCATCACCTAAAATTTCAAAATTTTCAATATATCCCTCTTTTTTTAACACATCACAAACATTAACATTTAATTTTGAAAATATCGCTTTAACTGAAACTTTATTGGCTTTTTGGCCATTTCTTATTCTAGTAATCATATCTGCTAGAGTGTCACTCATACTACCAACTCGCTTTCGTTAAACCTGGTATTTGACCCTTACCAGCCATATCTCTGATAGCTATTCTTGATAAATTAAATTTACTATAAACACCGCGCGGCCTACCAGATAGGAAACATCTGTTTCGATATCTTATTCTTGATGAATTTCTAGGTAATGACTCAAGTTTCATTTGTATCTTTACTCTTTCTTCAAATGGTAAATCTTTATTAGATAAGAGACTTTTTAATTTTTTTCTTTTTTCGCTGAGTCTATCGATCAGTATTTTTCTATTTATATTTTTTTGTATTGCGCTTTGTTTTGCCATGGTTAATTCATAAATGGAAAATTCATTAATTTTAAAAGTTCATACCCCTCTTTGTCATTATTTGCAGAAGTGGCAATAGTGATATCAAAACCGAAGATATTTTCAACATTTTCAACGCTAATTTCAGGAAAAATAATATGATCTTTAATACCTATGGTAATGTTACCTTGGCCATCAAATGACTTTTTGTTATAGCCTCTGAAGTCTTTAATACGAGGCATAGCAATATTCACAAGTCTATCATAAAACTCCATCATCATATTTTTTCTGAGAGTAACAGAAAGCCCTACTGGCATTCCTTTTCTAACTTTAAAAGAGGCAATAGCTTTTTTTGACATTCTAACGACTGGTGATTGACCAGTTATAAGAGATAAATCTTTTTTTATTTTTTCAATAGCTTTGTTATCCTCTTTAATAGCTCCGATACCCGCGTTGATTACTATTTTTGATATTTTTGGTACAGCAAGATTATGAGATATTTCTAGATTTTTGGCTAATTGGTCAGAGACATTGAAAAGTTCTTGAACTGAATTTGTCATTAGTATTTATCTCCTGATGATTTTAAAATTCTAATTTTTTTTCCACTTTCAATTTTGAAACCTACTTTAGAAGATTTTTTAGATTTCGAGTCATAAGCCAAAATATTTGAAATATGAATTGGCATTTCTTTGTCAACAATACCACCTTTAGAGTCTTGAGATGGCTTTTGATGTTTTTTACTTACGTTAACACCAGATATCACAACTTTATCAGCAGAGTTTATAATTTTTGAAATCTTTCCAATCTTACCTTTGTCTTTACCGACTCTCACGATAACTTCGTCACCTTTTTTGTATTTTTTAATCATTATAACACCTCAGGAGCTAAACTAACTATTTTCATCATATTTCTTTTTCTAAGCTCTCTTGTAACTGGTCCAAAAATTCTTGTTCCAATTGGTTCATTTTGTTTATCTAAAAGAACAGCTGCGTTAGAGTCAAATTTAATTGATGTACCGTCTTCCCTAATTAACGGCTTTTTTGTTCTTACTATAATAGCTCTTTGTACTTCACCTTTTTTAACTTTAGATCTTGGAATAGCATCTTTGACTGAAACAACAATAATGTCTCCTATTCTTGCATATCTTCTTTTTGATCCACCGATAACTTTTATACAGCTTATTAATCGTGCTCCAGAATTATCTGCTACTTGTAAATTTGACTCTGCTTGTATCATTATTTAATTACTTCCCATGATTTATTTTTAGAAATAGGTCTAGTTTCTTGAATTCTTACAGAGTCTCCCACAATAATTTTATTGTCACTGTCATGAGCAAGGTACTTTTTTGAGACTCTTATTATTTTTTTATAAACAGGATGTGTAGTCTGTCTTGTTACCAAAACAGATATGGTTTTGTCGCCAGATTTTTTTACAACTTTTCCAGTTAAAATACGTTTAGGCATTTTTATTTAGCCTTTCTCTAGTTAATAGTGATGCGATTTGTTTTTTAACTTTTTTAAATTGAGAGGTATCTGTGAGTTGACCACTTTTCTTCATAATTTTAAGGTTAAATAACTCTTTTTTTAAACTATTTATATCTTTATCAGCCATTAAAATTGATCCAATGATACGAATGATGTTTTTACAGGTAATTTAGCAGATGCTAGTTCAAAAGCTTTTTTTGCTAAATGCTTGTCAACACCATCGACCTCAAACATTATAGTTCCCGGTTTTACTCTGCAGACCCATCTATCAATTGCGCCTTTTCCTTTACCCATTCTAACTTCTGCGGGTTTTGCTGTGACTGGTACGTCTGGGAAAACTCTAATCCAAAGTCTTCCAGCTCTTTTTAAAAATCTTGTGATAGCTCTTCTGGATGCCTCAATTTGCCTTGCTGTTACTCTTTCAGCATCTAATGATTTAAGTCCATAATAACCAAATGTTAGTTCATAGTTACCTTTGGCACTACCGTGTATTCTTCCTTTGTGCTGTTTTCTATATTTTGTATTCTTCGGTAATAACATTAATTAGTTTTCTCTTTTTTATCATCTGATCTATTTGTTGTATTTTTACTCTCGCCTTTATAAAGCCAAACCTTAATTCCAATAATTCCATAAGTAGTTAAAGCTCGAGCAGTAGCGTAATCTATATCAGCTCTAAGGGTATGTAAAGGTACACTTCCCTCAGAAAACTTTTCTGATCTTGCAATTTCAGCGCCGCCCAGTCTACCGCCACATACAATTTTAATGCCCTTTGCACCAAGTTTAATTGCCGATAAACCTGATTTTTTCATCGCTTTTCTAAAAGCAACTCTCTTTTCAAGTTGCCTCGCAATAGAGTCTGCAACTAATGATGCGTCTGTTTCAGGTTTTTTGATTTCTTTTATATCTAATGAAATGCTCTTGTCAGATAATTTAGAAAGTCTATTTCTAAGTTTTTCAATATCCGCACCTTTTTTACCAATAAGAACCCCTGGTTTTGAAGTGTGAATTATAATTTTGAGATTTGCAGCAGCTCTTTCAATGATAACTGAACTTATTCCTGCTATTGAATAATTCTTTTCTATATAATTTCTAATTTTATGATCTTCTTTTAAGAAAGTAGAGTAACTTTTCTTTTCAAACCAAGTTGATTGCCAATATTTATTAATACCGACTCTTAACGATGTTGGGTTAACTTTCTGTCCCATTATAATCTCTCCTCTAAAACTAAAGTTAACCTAGAAAAAGGTTTAATAATTTGAAAAGCTCTACCCTTACTCATTGGTCTAAATCTTTTCATCCTTAAACTTTTGCCAACGTAAGCTTCTTTAACAAAAAGTTTGTCAATGTCTAAATTGTTATTATTTTCTGCATTCGCAACAGCAGAATTTAAAGTTTTAAGCACCTCTTTACTTACCCTTTTATTTGAAAATTTCAAAATATTTAAAGCTGCATTAATATCTTTTTTTCTTATATCTTTAACAATTAGGTTTAGCTTTTGAGAGCTTGTTCTTATCATTTTATTGATTGCTTTTACTTCTTTAGACATAATTATTTTTTACCCTGAACCGCTTTCTTATCCCCTGAATGACCTTTAAAAACCCTAGTAGGCGAAAATTCACCAAGTTTATGGCCTACCATGTCTTCAGTTACGTAGACTGGTATAAAAGATTTACCATTATAAACGGAAATAGTTACTCCAACAAAATCAGGTATAATTGTAGATCTTCTAGACCATGTTTTAATTGGGGTTTTTGAACTTTCTTCTTTTGATTTCTTAACTTTTTTGAATAGAGTTACATCAAAGTAAGGTCCTTTCCATACAGATCTTGCCATTACTTTTTAGCCCTTCTTGATATAATCATCTTAGATGTAAATTTAATTCTTCTTGTCTTCTTACCTTTTGTTTTCATGCCCCATGGCGTTGAGGGGTGTCTACCACCCGATGTTCTTCCTTCTCCTCCACCGTGTGGGTGATCAACAGGATTCATTACAACACCTCTAACAGTGGGTCTTATACCTAAATGTCTTTTAATTCCGGCTTTACCAATTTTTTTGTTTTTATTATCTTGATTAGATACTACCCCTATCGTAGCCATACATTCACCATGGACTAGTCTTGTTTCGCGGGATGAAAGTTTAACCATTACATATTTTTCTTGTTCTCCTAGTACCTGTGCAAAGGATCCTGCTGATCTGCATAGTTTACCACCAGCTCCTGGTTTTAATTCAATGTTATGTATAGAGGTACCAGTTGGTATATTTTTTAACTTCATCGCATTACCAGGAGATATCTCTGCTTTGGCTGATGAAATAACCTTATCTCCAGTTTTTAAATCAGTAGGGGCAATAATGTATTCTTTTATATCTTGATAATTAATCAGCGCTATAAAGGCACTTCTATTAGGATCGTATTCTATTCTCTCTACTGTACCGATTTTATCAAATGTATTTCTTTTAAAATTTACTAGTCTGTATTTCTTCTTGTGCCCACCAGATCTATGTCTAATTGTAATCTTACCAGTATTGTTTCTACCAGAATTTGGTTGTAGGTCTTCTATTAAAGATTTTTCTGGGCGTCCCTTAAACAACTGTGACTTATCGATCTTAACTGTTTTTCTATAAGAGGGTGTTGTTGGTTTGTAAGTTATCAGTCCCATATTAAACCTTGCCACTCATATCTATGGTGTTACCCTCTTTAAGAGTAACTATTATTCTCTTTAACTCTGATCTTGTACCTCTTTGACCCTTAAATACTTTGGGTTTGCTCTTAACATTTAAACTATTTAGCTTTTGAACTTTAACTTTGTATATGTCTT
Source organism: uncultured Alphaproteobacteria bacterium (assembly GCA_902523135.1). Taxonomy (GTDB): domain Bacteria; phylum Pseudomonadota; class Alphaproteobacteria; order HIMB59; family HIMB59; genus HIMB59. The sequence goes on along the minus strand of CABYYB010000002.1, from coordinate 137,027 downwards.
CTATTGTCTTTTTTATGTTAATTTTATTTGCATCATTTCGGACTTCAAAAATGTACTTATTAAATTGAGCATTAGCTGTAGATTTTTCTGTAATGACAGGTTTTTTAATTAAATTAAGATCCATTTTAATTATTACCTATGTATGAATTATAAATTGTTGATTTTTTTGAAAATAAAACCATATCTGATTTTAATGCTGTATGGACTGAATAACTTTTATCAGAGAGAAAAAATATTTTTTTGTAGTTTTGAAATTTAATAATCAATTTATTTTCAGTTAAATTGCTAAGAACAAAAATAATCATTTTGTTTGGGTTTTTTTTTAAAAAATCAGAGATATTTTTTTCATCTAATTTTTCCTCATCAAAAACATAAAGTGATTTATTATTACTTTTACTTACTATGGATGAAACTATAGCGCTTTTTTGGACTTTTTTATTAACTTTATAGGAAACCACGTGGAATTTTGGTCCAAAAGCTTTCCCCCCACCTCTTCTTTGAGTTGTTTTTTTGTTACCAGCTCTTGCATTTCCAGTTCCCTTTTGTTTAAACAGTTTTTTTCCTGAGCCTGAAACTTCAGATCTATCAAGACTGTGATTATTTCCTTGTTTATGGGAATAGATTTTTTGTAATGATAAATGTAAAGCTTTTTCTGATATATTTTTATCTTTCAGTGTAATTTGTTCAAACATTTATTTAAAAACTTTCACTATAGATTTATTTTTTCCAGGAACAGATCCTTTGATAAATATTAATTTTTTATCTTGATCAATTAAAAGTACCTCTAAATTTTTAGTAGTTGTTAATTGATCACCTAAATGACCAGCCATTTTTTTTCCTTTGAACACCTTACCTGGATTTTGATTTTGACCTGTTGAACCATGAGCTCTATGAGAGATAGAAACACCGTGTGTTGCTCTCATGCCACTAAAATTGTGTCTCTTCATAGCGCCGGCAAAACCTTTGCCAATTGATTTTGACTGTACTGAAACTTTATCACCAACTTTAAATTTAGGATCAATTGAAGAACCAACCTCTAGGAGTTCCTCGTCAGATTTTATTCTTTGTTCCTTAATTATTTTTTTTGGCTCCAAATTTAATTTATTGAATTCTTTTAATTGAGGTTTATTAAGTTTTTTTGGTTTAAGAAAACCTATTATATTTGCAAGATAACCATCTTTATCAATAGTTCTATTACCAACAATAGTACAGCTATTGTAATCAAGAACTGTTGCAGAAACTCTAGTACCGTTTTCATTAACAAATGAAGTTTGGCCTATTTTAGTGCTGATGATCATAATTTATTATTTTTTTATTTTTATATCGACATTAACACCAGATGCTAAATCAAGCTTCATAAGTGCATCAACTGTTTGTGGTGTAGGTTCAATGATGTCCATCATCCTGATGTGTGTTCGTAATTCAAACTGCTCCCTACTTTTTTTATCTACGTGTGGTGATTTATTTACCGTAACTCTTTCAATTTTAGATGGCATGGGAATTGGTCCAATTACTTTAGCACCAGTTCTTTTAGCAGTCTGAAGAATATCAATTGAACTTCTATCTAAAATATTATGATCAAACGATTTTAATCTTATTCTAATATTTTGATTTATCATGATTATGCCAGTTTAGATTTAATTTCCTCTTCAACATTTGAAGGTACTACATCATAGTGTGAGAATAACATTGTATAACTAGCTCTTCCTTGGCTCATTGAGCGTAGATTATTAACATAACCAAACATATTAGCAAGAGGAACTACAGAAGATACAACTTTCGCATTACCTCTGTCTTCCATTTTTTCAATTTGACCTCTTCTTGAATTTAAATCACCGATAATATCGCCCATGTAATCTTCTGGGGTAACTACTTCAACTTTCATCATTGGCTCAAGTAATTTTGGTCCAGCTTTTCCAACAGCTTCTCTGAATGCGGCCCTTGAAGCAATCTCAAAAGCTAACACAGAAGAGTCAACATCATGGAATGCACCGTCATAAACTTCTGCTTCAAAGTCTATCACGTTATAGCCAGCTATAACTCCATTTTGAGCGGCAAAATTAATACCTTTTTCTACTCCAGGGATATATTCTTTTGGAATATTTCCTCCAACTACTGTGTTAACAAATTTAACACCAGAATTTCTCTCTAAAGGTTTAAATTTCATCTTTACCCTTGCAAATTGGCCAGCACCACCAGATTGTTTTTTATGTGTATAATCTACTTCGACATCTTTAGTAATTGTCTCTCTATATGCAACTTGAGGAGCTCCAACATCCGCTTCAACTTTGAATTCTCTTTTCATTCTATCAACCAAAATTTCTAAATGAAGTTCACCCATACCTTTAATAATAGTCTGTCCAGACTCTTCATCTGAAGTAACTCTGAAACTTGGATCCTCTTGTGCTAACCTTCCCAAGGCTTGTCCCATTTTTTCATAGTCTGCTTTTGTTTTAGGCTCAACTGCAACTTCAATAACAGGGTCAGGAAATTCCATTTTTTCTAAAATAACTTTTTTTGATGGATCACATAAAGTATCACCAGTTGTAACATTCTTCAAACCAACTAATGCAACTATATCTCCTGCCTTTGCATCTTTAATTTCTTCTCTTGTATTTGAGTGCATTAGAAGCATTCTCCCAATTCTTTCTTTTTGATTTTTTGATGAATTTAATATCGTTGATCCTGAACTTAGGTTTCCACAATAAAGTCTACAAAAAGTTATTTGACCAACAAAAGGATCAGCAGCTACTTTAAATGCTAAAGCAGCAAAAGGTTCATCAGGTGTATTAGGAATTTGTAACTTATCATCTGAACCTTCCTTTATTCCTTCAACAAAACCTATATCTTTAGGAGAAGGTAGATAATCTACAACAGCATCGAGTAATGGTTGGACACCTTTATTTTTAAAAGCAGTTCCGCACAAAACTGGAACAAATTTAAAATCTATTGTACCTTTTCTTATACAAGCTTTTAGAGTATCAACAGATATTTCTTTTCCCTCTAGATAATCCTCTAATGCTTTATCATCTGCTTCAACAGCATTTTCGATTAACTCTTCTCTTTTTTTCTTAGCTTCCTCAATTAAATCATCACTAATTTCAGTAACATCATATTCAGCACCCAGACTATCGTCTTTCCAGATAATTGATTTAAAATTTACAAGATCAACTACGCCTTTGAAATCTGCTTCTTTTCCGATTGCCATTTGTAAAACAAGAGGATTAGCTCCAAGCCTATCTTTAATAGATTGAACGTTCATCTCAAAATCAGCACCTAGTCTATCCATTTTATTACAAAAACAAATCCTTGGAACTTTATATCTATCAGCCTGTCTCCAAACTGTCTCTGATTGTGGTTCAACCCCTGCAACTCCGTCAAAACATGCGACTGCTCCATCTAAAACTCTTAAAGACCTCTCAACTTCAATTGTGAAATCAACGTGACCAGGAGTATCAATAATATTTATTCTATGATCATTCCAAAAACAGGTTGTAGCAGCCGAAGTTATTGTTATACCTCTTTCTTGTTCTTGTTCCATCCAGTCCATTGTTGCTGCACCATCGTGCACTTCACCAATTTTATGAGACTTTCCTGTATAGTATAAAATTCGTTCGGTGGTTGTAGTCTTACCAGCATCAATATGGGCCATAATTCCGATATTTCTGTATTTACTTAAATCCATTTTTACCACCTATAATGAGCAAATGCTCTGTTAGCCTCTGCCATTTTATGAACTTCATCTTTTTTCTTTACAGAATTACCTTTATTTTCGAAAGCATCAATTAATTCGTTTGCTAATCTTTCCCTTTGAGTTTTTTCATTTCGTTTTTTTGAATTAGTTAATATCCACTTAAATGCTAATGCTTGTGCTCTTGTGCTTCTGACTTCCATCGGTACTTGATATGTAGCTCCGCCTACTCTTCTTGATTTAACTTCAACTGATGGTTTAACGTTATTAATAGATTTTTGAAAATACTCTAACGGATCATCACTTTGATTATTCGTTTTGATAATGTCTAGGGCACCATATACTATTTTTTGTGCTACCGTTTTTTTACCCCCTACCATTACCTCATTTATAAACTTGTTTAAGACAACACTATTGTAAATAGGGTCCGGTAATACTTGTCTTTTCTCAGCTGCTCTTCTTCTTGACATGGATTAAATATTAATTTTTTGGCCTTTTTGCACCGTATTTCGATCTACGTTGTCTTCTCTTTTCAAGCCCTTGGGTATCTAAAGTTCCTCTAATTATATGATATCTCACACCAGGTAAGTCTTTAACTCTTCCTCCGCGAATTAACACTACAGAGTGTTCCTGTAAGTTATGACCTTCACCTGGAATGTATGCTGTCACTTCTTGACCATTTGTTAGTTTAACTCTAGCAACCTTTCTTAATGCTGAGTTAGGTTTTTTAGGAGTAGTTGTGTAAACTCTAAGACATACACCCCTTTTTTGAGGACACGACTTCAAAGCAGGGACTTTGTTTCTCTTAGAAACTTTCTCTCTTGATTTCCTAACTAATTGATTTATGGTCGGCATAGTTCGCAGAATATATTTATAGTATTACGTATAGTCAACATCTATTTAGAGGTTTCTAGCTGTTTTAATAGCGAATTATCGCGGATTTTAGCCTCTTTTCGCAGAGCCCTAATAACATTACCTGTTCCAGCGGGAATTAGTTTACCAACAATGACATTTTCTTTGAGGCCAGTTAATTTATCAACTTTTCCATTGATCGCTGCCTCAGTAAGAACTCTAGTTGTTTCTTGGAAGGAAGCTGCCGAAATGAAGGAATTAGTTTGAAGGCTCGCCTTTGTAATTCCAAGGATCATCATTTTATAATCAACCTCTTTTTTACCTTCTTTATTTAATGCGTTATTCTTTTCTATAACTTCTATTTTATCTTTTATGTCACCAACTAAATATTCACTATCACCAGAGTCGATTACTTCAACTTTTTGTAGCATTTGACGTGTAATACATTCTATGTGTTTGTCATCAATCAAAACACCTTGTAATCGGTAAACTTTCTGAACTTCTCTTACCATATATTCAGCTAAGGCCTCAATTCCAAGAATATTTAAGATATCTGTTGGAGCAGGAGTCCCATCGACAATCATATCACCTTTGTTTACTTTATCTCCCTCATTAAAATAGATATAAGTACCTTTGGGGATTAAAAATTCTACCGGCTCTCCTTCTTCAGGATTGATAATAATTCTTCTTTTACTTTTAATGTCTTTTCCAAATTCAATTGTTCCTGAAATTTCTGCTAGAACCGCAGGATTCTTTGGTTTTCTCGACTCAAAAATATCAGCAACTCTTGGTAGTCCACCAGTAATATCTTTTGTTTTTGAGGACGCTCTTGGAATTCTAGCTATTACATCACCAGCAGTAACTTCTTTTCCTTTTTCAATATTTAGAACAATACCAACACTCAAGTCATAGGTAGATGAATTTTTTGATTTAATCGGATTGCCATCTTTGTCAGTTATTAACAACTGTGGTTTTAGATCTTGCTTTCCTTGAAAGCTTTTCCAGTCAATAATAACTTTTGATGATATACCGGTAGTCTCATCGAACTTCTCTATAAAAGATACACCCTCGACTAAGTCACTAAAATCTAATTTTCCAGTTTCCTCAGCAACGATAGGTACTGTGTAAGGATCCCATTCAAGTAATAATGTATTAAGTTTAATATCTGCACCGTTTTTTACTAACAAACTCGCTCCATATGGAGCTCTAAATGAAGAGACTAAAGTTTTATTATTATCAAATATTTCAAGCTCTGTTGTTCTATTAATAATTATTTCATTTCCAGATCCATTCACAACAGATCTGAGATTTTTAATTTTAACTTTGCCATCGCAGGGAGATTCAAAGTTTGATTTTTCAGCGGAGGAACTTGCGACACCTCCAACATGGAATGTTCTCATCGTTAACTGAGTACCAGGTTCACCTATAGACTGAGCTGCAATAATACCAACTGCTTCACCAGTATTTACAGGGACTCCTTTTGCTAAGTCTCTTCCATAAGATTTTGCACAAATACCATGTGTTGTTCCACAAGTTATTGGTGATTTGATTCTAACAGATGTAATATTTTCTTTTTCTAATAATTCAATTTCTTCGTGTGCAATATAAGAGTCATTTTTTATTATTACCTCACCTTTTTTATTTTTGACATCATCAGCAAGATATCTACCAAAAACCCTTTCTGTTAAAGGTATTGAAACTTCACCAGACTCATAAATAGTGTCAACAGTTAGTCCATTTTTACATGTACAATCTTTACATGTAATTGTTAAGTCTTGAGCAACGTCAACTAGCCTTCTTGTTAGGTAACCAGAACTTGCAGTTTTAAGAGCTGTATCTGCTAAACCTTTTCTGGCACCATGAGTAGAGTTAAAATATTCAAGAACTGTTAAACCGTCTTTAAAGTTAGATGTAATTGGATTTTCAATAATCTCACCGGATGGTCTTGCCATCAAGCCCCTCATGCCTGCTAATTGCTTCAGCTGAGCTTCTGAGCCACGTGCACCAGAGTCTGCCATAATGTATACGGAGTTAATTTGACTATCTTTGTTAGATGAAACAGTTTTCATCATTGCTTTAGCTACTTTATCTGTACAAGTAGACCATAAGCCAACAACTTTATTATATTTTTCTCTTTCAGTAATAAGGCCTTCTTGGTATTGGTTTTCAAGACTATTCACTAATTTTTGTGTATCTTGAATCAAAACATTCTTTTCCTCAGGTATAACTAAATCATCTTTACCAAATGAAATACCAGCTTTTGCAGCATACTTAAAACCAACATTCATTATTTGATCAACGAATATGCAAGTCGCTTTTTGACCTGTAAATCTATAAACGTTATCTAAAAGATTACTAATATCTTTTTTTGTAAGAACTTTATTAATAACATCAAAAGGTAAATTTTTATTTTCAGGAACAGTTTTAAAAAGAATTACTCTGCCTGCAGATGTGGTAAATTTTTTATAATCAAAACTATCTGTCTCTGGGTTATAAATTTTTGTTCTGTATAAAATTGGTGTATGTAACTCTATTGATTTGTTTTCTAGTGCGAACTCTACTTCGCCAACATGAGAATAATATTTCTTAGCTTCCTCTTTCTCATTTATCAATGATAAATAGTAAATTCCCAAGACTATATCTTGGCTTGGAACAATAATTGGTTTGCCACTAGAGGGTGAAAGGATATTATTAGTACTCATCATTAAGACTCTGGCCTCTAATTGTGCCTCTAAACTTAATGGTATATGCACTGCCATCTGGTCACCGTCAAAGTCTGCATTAAAAGCTGTACAAACTAACGGATGAAGTTGTATAGCTTTACCTTCAATTAAAATAGGCTCAAAAGCTTGAATACCTAATCTGTGTAAAGTGGGTGCTCTATTAAGAAGAATGGGGTGCTCCCTTATTACTTCATCAAGTATATCCCATACTTCTGGTCTCTCTGACTCAACCATTTTTCTAGCAGATTTAAGGGTCGAGGCAAATCCATAAGATTCAAGTTTATTGTATATAAAAGGTTTAAATAATTCCAAAGCCATTTTTTTAGGAAGACCACATTGATGGAGTTTTAACTCTGGACCAACGACAATGACTGATCGACCTGAGTAGTCGACTCTTTTACCTAATAAATTTTGTCTAAATCTTCCTTGTTTACCTTTTAACATTTCAGATAAAGATTTTAGAGGTCTTTTGTTAGTGCTTGTGATAACTCTTCCCCTTCTTCCGTTATCAAATAGAGCGTCAACAGACTCTTGAAGCATTCTTTTTTCATTTCTAACAATGATGTCTGGTGCCCTTAAATCTAAAAGTCTTTTTAATCTATTATTTCTATTTATAACCCTGCGGTACAAGTCGTTTAAATCGGATGTTGCAAAACGACCACCTTCTAGAGGCACTAGTGGTCTTAACTCTGGTGGTATAACGGGTAGTACTTTTAAGACCATCCATTCAGGTTTAATATTAGAGTTTTTAAAACCCTCCATTACCTTCATTCGTTTAAGAATTTTTTTCTTCTTTGTTTCAGATGATGTAGCTTCACTTTCTTCAACTAAATTTTTTATTTCAGACTCTAAATCGATTTTTGACAAAATTTCTTGCACGGCTTCTGCACCGATACCATGTTTAAAGGAGTCTTCACCAAATTGATCAATCGCTTCATCTAACTCTTCATCAGATAATAATTGATTAGGACTTAGGCCAGACATTAACGGGTCAATCACAATATGACTTTCGAAATATAGAACTTTTTCAAGGTTCTTTAAAGTTATGTCAAGAGCAAGACCAATTCTACTTGGTAATGATTTTAAAAACCAAATATGTGCAACGGGTGCTGCTAATTCTATATGGGCCATTCTCTCTCTTCTGACTTTGGAGAGTGTAACTTCTACACCGCATTTTTCACATGTAATGCCTTTGAATTTCATTCTTTTATATTTTCCACATAAACACTCATAGTCTTTTGTGGGTCCAAAAATTCTTGCACAAAATAAACCCTCTCTTTCAGGCTTAAAAGTTCTGTAATTAATAGTCTCTGGTTTTTTTATTTCACCAAAGGACCATGACCTTATTTGCTCAGGGCTTGAAACAGAAATTTTGATTTGATCAAAATTTAAAGTTTGATTATTTGTTTTAAATAAATTTGTTAAATCCTTCATTGTACATTCTCTCTATTAATTGTGGGGTCTGTTTCTATTAATTCTACGTTAAGTCCAAGGGATTTTAGTTCTTTAACTAGAACGTGGAAAGACTCAGGAATTCCACTTTCAAAGTTATAATCACCTCTAATTAATGCTTCGTAAACTTTTGTTCTTCCAGCTACATCATCAGATTTGATGGTTAATATTTCTTGTAAAGTATTGGATGCTCCATATGCTTCCAATGCCCATACTTCCATTTCTCCAAATCTTTGACCACCAAACTGGGCTTTACCGCCTAAAGGCTGTTGTGTAACAAGACTGTAAGGACCTATTGACCTAGCATGAATTTTATCATCAATCAAATGGTGAAGCTTTAAGATATACTTATAACCAACAGTTACTTTTCTCTCAAACCTCTCACCAGACCTGCCATCATATAAGTGAACTTGACCACTATTATCAAATCCAGCCTTATCTAGTAAGTGTGTAATTTCGTGTGTATTTGTGCCATCAAATACAGGTGTAGCAAAAGTAACACCTTTTTCTAAGTTGCCTGCTAATTCAATTAGTTGATCGTCATTCATTTCAGTAATTTCAGTATTAGAGTCTTTATTATTTTCATAAAAATCAGAAAGGGACTCTTTTAACTGTAATATATTTCCCTCTTTCTTTGCCATATCTAAGCTTTTAGAAATTTGTTTACCTATTCCATAAGCTGCCCAACCCAGGTGAGTTTCTAAAATTTGACCAATATTCATTCTGCTAGGAACACCTAATGGATTTAACAAAACATCTACTGGGGTCCCATCCTCTAAAAAAGGCATGTCTTCAATTGGCACAATCTTTGAGATAACACCTTTATTGCCGTGTCTTCCTGCCATCTTATCCCCTGCTTGTAATTTTCTTTTTACAGCAACAAAAACTTTAACCACTTTTAAAACACCAGGTAATAAATCGTCACCGCTTTGTATTTTTTCAATTTTATTTTGGAATTTTTTATCCAACAAAATTACCGCATCACTAAAGATTTTCTTTTGAGAGGCGAATGTTTCCATAGATGAAATATCATCGACTTGTATTTGTTCCAAAATCTCAATAGATTTTGATTTCAAATTATCTTCCTCAATTTTATTTCCTTTAGTAAAAACATCTATGTTTAAACTAGAAATTTTGTTTTTAAAGATACTAATAAGATTTTGTTTGTAATTATTTTCTAAGATATTTTTTTCATCATCTCTATCTTTAGCTAACCTATCTATTTCTACTCTTTCAATGGCAATAGTTCTTTCATCTTTTTCAACACCTCTTCGAACTAATACTTGAACATCAACTACCACACCAGAATAACCAGTTGGTAATCTCAAAGATGTATCTTTTACATCAGCAGCTTTTTCTGAGAAAATTGCTCTTAATAGTTTTTCTTCTGGTGTAATGGGTGAGTCACCTTTTGGAGAAACTTTTCCAACTAAAATATCTCCTGGTTTTACTTCAGAGCCTATATAAACAATTCCTGCTTCATCGAGATTAGTAATGCTTTCATCACCAACATTTGGCATATCTCTTGTAATTTCTTCAGGACCTAACTTCGTATCTCTACATAAGACTTCAAATTCCTCAATATGTATAGAAGTATATCTATCTTCGTGGACGACTCTTTCAGACATAATTATAGAGTCCTCAAAATTGTAACCGTTCCAGGGCATAAAACCTACAAGAAGGTTCCTACCTAAAGCCAATTCACCCAAATCAGTTGAGGGACCATCTGCTATAATATCTCCTCTTTCAACATAATCTCCAATTTTAACAATTGGTTTTTGATTAATGGCTGTGCTTTGATTAGATCTTTGAAACTTTTTCAAATTATAAATATCTACACCACTTTTGTCTTTTCTTATATTTTTTGAGTCAGATCTGATAACAATCCTTGAAGAGTCAACTTGATGGACATATCCACTATTTTTTGCAATTACTACGGCACCACTATCTCTTGCAACTTTTGACTCGAAACCTGTGCCCACAAGAGGTGCTTCACTTTTTACCAGAGGAACGGCCTGTCTCATCATATTTGAACCCATTAAAGCCCTATTAGCATCATCATTTTCCAAGAAAGGGATTAAGGATGCTGCAACCGACACTAGTTGTTGAGGATTTACATCCATGAAGTCTATTTCAGAGGGATTACAAAAAATAAAATCACCTCTCCTTCTACAACTAACTTGTTCTTCAGCAAATTTATTATTTATGTTAATAGGACTATTAGCCTGAGCTATTGTATAATTTTCCTCTTCATCAGCATTTAAATATAAAACTTCGTCTGTTACTGTGCCTTTAACAATTTTTCTATAGGGAGTTTCAATAAAACCATATTGGTTGATTCTAGCAAAAGATGAAAGACTATTTATTAGTCCAATATTTGAGCCCTCAGGTGTTTCAATAGGACATATTCTTCCGTAATGAGTTGTGTGAACATCTCTTACCTCAAATCCAGCTCTCTCTCTAGTCAAACCACCAGGGCCTAATGCAGAAATTCTTCTTTTATGAGTAATCTCACTTAACGGATTAGTTTGATCCATAAACTGACTTAATTGGCTTGTTCCAGTAAACTCTTTCAAAACAGTTTGTATCGGTTTGGAATTTACAAGATCTTGAGGCATTATTGACTCAATATCTACTGTTCCCATCTTTTCTCTAATTGCTCTTTCCATTCTTACAAGACCGATTCTGTATTGATTTTCAATTAATTCTCCTACAGAGCGAACCCGTCTATTTCCGAGATGATCTATGTCGTCTTTACCAGCACTTTCTGTTTTCATATCAAAAAGTTTTTTTGCTACAGCTAGTATGTCTGATTTACTTAAAATTCTTGTTTTGTTATTCTTATCTAAAGATAAATAAGTGTTTAATTTCACTCTTCCTACTTCTGATAAATCATATCTATCTTCGCTAAAAAACATATTTTGAAATAAAAAGTTACTTGCTTCTAATGTAGGAGGTTCACCTGGTCTTAATATTTTAAAAATATCAAAAAGAGCTTCCTCTCTTGAATTATTTTTATCAGATACAAGTGAATTAATAATACCTAAGTTACCAGTTGCTTGGTTGGCATTGATGACAGAAAATTGATTTATAGATAATTCATCTAATCTTTTGAAAAACTCTTCACTTAATAAGGTGCCGGCTTCAGCATAGACTAATCCATTATCATAATTTACTATATCATTCGATAGGTAAAAACCATATAAATCCTCTTCTTTAAAAAAGAATTTACTTATTTTCTTATCTTTAATTTCTTTTAGTAGTTTTAAAGATAATTTAATGTCCTTGTGTGCTAATACTTCATTTGAATTAGGGTCAACTAAATTGAATGGTAAATTTTTATATTTAAATTTATTCAGATCTAAGTTAACTATCCATCCGTCTTTATTTTTGTTTTTTTTAAAATTAAAAGTTTCATAAAAATATGTTAGTATTTCTTCTGAGGTCATTCCTGAAACTTTATAAATATCTGGCTCGACTTTATTTTGAATACATTCTTGTAAATACTTTTGTGAAGCTTTTGAAGGAAGTGCCTGTAAAATTGTAGTCGATATCATTTTCTTTTTTCTATCAATTCTAAAGAAAAGGTTATCCTTATGATCAAATTCAAAATCTAACCATGAACCTCTGTAAGGAATTATTCTTGCATTATATAACACCTTACCGCTTGCATGGGTTTTACCCTCATCATGATCAAAAAATACTCCTGGTGATCTGTGTAGCTGACTAACTACTACTCTTTCAGTACCATTAACAACGAACGTACCATTATTTGTCATCAAGGGTAAATCACCTAGATAAACTACTTGTTCTTTTATGTCTCTGAGTGATTTTTCTTCAGTTTCTTCATTGATATCCCATATGATTAGTCGAAAAGTTACCATTAGGGAGGCGGAAAAAGTTAAACCTTTCCTTCTACACTCGTCTACATCATACTTAGGATTATCAAGATAATAGTCAATATAGTGAAGTTCAGATTTACCTGCATAGTCTTTTATGGGAAAGACAGAATTAAAGACTTCTTGCAAGCCTGTGTTTGAACGGTTCTCTACTGACTTTCCTAATTGAAGGAACTTATCGTAGGAAATTTTTTGAATATCAACTAAATTCGGAACCTCAATCGTTTTACCGATTTTTCCAAATGAATATCGAATTCGTTTTTTTTCTGTAAAGCTAAGTGGCATATTTTATAGAACCTATAAAAATATTTATTTAAGTTCTACTTTTGCGCCAGCGGCTTCTAGCTGTGTCTTCATAGCCTCCGCCTCTTCTTTCTTAACTCCTTCTTTTAAAGTTTTCGGAGCACCTTCAACCATGTCTTTAGCTTCTTTTAAACCAAGACCTGTAATAGCTCTTACTTCCTTAATAACATTTATTTTTTGATCACCAGCTGCTGATAAAACAACATCAAAAGCATCTTTTTCTTCTGCTGCATCAGCTGCAGGAGCTGCTCCACCTGCTGCTACTGCTACAGGTGCCGCTGCGGTTACACCCCATTTTTCTTCTAAAAGTTTTGAAAGTTCTGCTGCTTCCATTACTGTTAGTGTTGATAGCTCATCAACAATTTTATTTAAATCTGCCATTTTTTTGTCTCTCCCTAATTAGTCTTTTTTGTTTTGTAGTATTGAAATGATATCCTGATCTGGTCTTTGTAATAATCTTACAAGCTTTGAAGCAGGAGCATTAATCAATCCAACTATTTTTCCTCTTATTTCTTCAAGAGAAGGTAAAGTTGCAACCTTTGCTATATCCTCTTTAGAATATAACTGGTTATCAAAAAAAGCTGCCTCTGCAGATAGCTTTTTTAAATCTTTTTCAAATTTTTTACAAACTTTTGCAGTTCCAACAGGATTATTTGTAAAAATCAATAATTTTTGATTAGATAAAAAATCAATTAGACCTTTTTTTTCATCATCTTTGTTAACAAATATTTTAACGATATTATTTTTGGAAACTTTAGTTACTCCATCATTATTTCTAATTTCAGTTCGAAATTCGATCATTTCTTTTACTGACATCTTTGAAAATGATGCAACGAATATAGCAGAATAATCCTTTGACATTTGATCAAGGTTTTCAATATATTGTTGTTTTTCAGCTTTATTCATTAAATTTCAACCCTTAAACCAAAACCCATAGAAGAAGATAGATAAACAGAATTAACAAAGTTACCTTTCAGTCCTGACGGTTTTATTTTTTTTATTTCATCAATAAAAGAAGTTACGTTTTCAGTTAATTTAGTTTCGTCAAAACTAACTTTACCTAAAGCAGCATGTATTGTTCCTGCTTTATCATTTTTATATGCTACAAGTCCTTTATTGATATTTTCAATTGTACTTTTTATATCATTTGTCACGGTGCCTGTTTTAGGATTAGGCATTAAACCCTTTGGACCTAAAATTTTAGCAATTTTACTTACAACAGACATCATGTCTGGAGTAGCTACAATTACATCTACGTCAATCTTTTTTTCAAGAGTAGCAATCAAATCATCTCCTCCAACATGTTTAGCACCAGCTGCCTTAGCCTCCTCTGAAGCTTTTCCTTGAGCGAAAACAGCTATTTGAACTTTTTTTCCCAAACCATGAGGAGGTATAAAACTACCTCTGACATTTTGATCAGACTGCTTAGAGTCAATACCTGTATTGATTGATACTTCTAATGACTCATCAAATTTAACATATTTTTTTTCTTTAATAATTTTAACTGCATCAGATATTTTGTATGACTTTGAAAAGTCTATACCTTCAATTTGTTTTTTTCTATTTTTAGTTAAATTCATTATACAACTTCCATACCCATTGACCTTGCTGATCCAAGTATTATTTTTGATGCTTGATCAACATCATAGGCATTAAGATCTTCTAATTTTTCTTTTGCTATCTCTTCTACCTGTTTCATTGTAACCTTACCTAATTTTGCTCTACCAGGAGTTTGACAGCCTTTTTTTATTTTTGCGGCTTTTTTTAAATAAAAAGTAACGGGTGGTTTTTTTGTGATAAAATCAAATGATCTATCTTTGTATGCTGTAATTATAGTTGGGATAGGTGCACCTTTTTCCAAATCTTTTGTCTTATCATTAAACTGTTTACAAAAATCTTGAATGTTTAATCCCTTTTGACCCAAAGCAGGGCCAACAGGAGGTGCGGGATTAGCTGAACCAGCTGGAATTTGTAATTTTATGTATCCTAAAACTTCTTTAGCCATGTTATTAGCCCTTAACCACTTGTGAATAATCTAGTTCTAAAGGTGTCGGTCTCCCAAAAATTGAAACGGACACTTTAAGCTTTTGTCTTGAACTGTCAACCTCTTCTATAATACCACTAAATGAAGCAAATGGACCATCAGACACCTTAATCTGTTCACCAACTTCATACTCAAACTTAGGTTTAGGATTATCAACACCTTCAGTAATGTCTTGTAATAATTTAGATACCTCACGCTCAGATATGGCAATTGGCTTATCTTTCGTGCCAAGAAAATTTGAAACTTTTGGTATATCTCTAACTAAATGCCAGGTGTCATCGTTCATTATCATCTTGATTAAAACATATCCTGGAAAAAATTTTTTTTCAGAGTTAACTCTTACACCTCTTCTTACCTCCACTACTGCTTGAGTAGGGACAGATACTTCAGAAATCGAGTCTTCTAAATTGACTTTTTTTGCCTCATCTAAAATTGAGTCTGCAACTTTTTTCTCAAAACCAGAGTGGCAGTGTACGACATACCACTTTGATGTATCAGTATTTTCAACCATTATGTTATCCTAGAACTATTCTCACAATAAAAGAAAAAAATTGGTCTAAGAGCATTAAAATAATTGCAGCAATACTAATTACAACCAAAACGATACCTGCTGATGTGAAAGTCTCTCTCTTGGAGGGCCAGGTAACTTTAGATACCTCCTGTCGAACTTCTCTTAAATATTTAGCAGGATTAAATTTCATATTTTTATTTATATTTTTGGCAGGAGTGGCAGGCATCGAACCCGCAACCTCCGGTTTTGGAGACCGGCGCTCTACCAGTTGAGCTACACTCCTTCATATTAGTATTACTGCAGAGAATATTTTTATTCGATAATCTCTGAAACAACTCCTGAGCCAACAGTTCTACCACCTTCACGAATAGCAAAACGTAAATTGTTATTCATTGCGATAGGAGCAAGTAACTCAACTTCAAGTGTAATATTATCTCCAGGCATTACCATTTCAGTACCTTCAGGTAATTTAATTGAACCAGTAACATCAGTGGTTCTAAAATAAAACTGAGGTCTGTAATTTGCAAAGAAAGGAGTGTGTCTTCCACCCTCTTCTTTGCTTAAAGCGTAAATCTCTGCTTTAAATTTTTTGTGAGGTTTAATACTACCAGGAGCTGCCAAAACTTGGCCTCTTTCAACCTCTTCCTTTTTAGTTCCACGAAGTAGGGCACCAATATTATCTCCAGCTTCACCTGAGTCTAATAGTTTTCTAAACATCTCAACTCCAGTACAAACTGTTTTGGTTGTATCTTTTAAACCAATAATTTCAATTTCTTCACCTGGTTTAATAACACCTTGTTCAACTCTTCCAGTAACAACAGTACCTCTTCCAGAAATAGAAAATACGTCTTCAACTGGCATCAAGAAAGGTTTATCTAATTCTCTTGTAGGAGCAGGAATATACTCATCAATTTTTGACATTAATTCAATTATTGAATTTTTACCTATATTTTCATCTCTGTCTTCTACAGCCGCAAGAGCTGATCCTTTGACGATAGGAATATCATCACCAGGGAAATCATATTTTGACAATAGCTCTCTTATTTCAACTTCTACAAGTTCTAATAATTCTTGATCATCTACTTGATCAACTTTATTTAGGTAAACAACTAGTGCTGGTACACCGACCTGTCTAGCTAAAAGAATGTGTTCACGTGTTTGAGGCATTGGACCATCAGCTGCGTTAACAACTAAAATACCTCCGTCCATCTGAGCAGCACCTGTAATCATATTTTTTACATAGTCCGCGTGACCTGGGCAGTCGACGTGCGCATAGTGTCTTTTATCAGTTGAATACTCGACGTGTGCTGTTGAAATTGTTATACCCCTCTCTTTTTCTTCAGGTGCCTTATCAATTTCATCATACGCTGTAAACTCTGCACCACCTTTTTCTGCCAAAACTTTTGTTATTGCTGCAGTAAGTGTAGTTTTACCATGGTCGACGTGACCGATAGTTCCGATGTTGACGTGTTCTTTCGATCTGTCAAATTTTTCTTTAGTCATTTTAAGTTGTTACCTCTTTTTAATATCTATTACTTAATTTTTTCAATGCACTTGGAGCGGGTGAAGGGAATCGAACCCTCGTAGCCAGCTTGGAAGGCTGGAGCTTTACCATTAAGCTACACCCGCGATTTAGCGGGTAACCACTTCAAAACATCCACAAAATCAAATCCTTGTGAGTTCCGATAAACTACTAATTTTTCTTTAAAATTCAATAAGAAAAGTGAAAAAAAGTGGTGGAGGGAGTAGGATTCGAACCTACGTACACTTGCGTGAACAGATTTACAGTCTGCCGCCTTTAACCACTCGGCCATCCCTCCAAAGTGTTTAAAATCAGGTGTTGATTAATAGATAATTGTCTTTGAAAGTCAATAGACTTCCTTAATTTTTACTGCTATTTAAAATAATGCTTATTTCAGGGGCTAATTCTTGTACTAGTTGTATAACTCATAATCCTGATAAGATTATTGAAGTTTTTATAAATATTGATAAACAATCAGTTTTTGCCAAGCTGATAGAGCAAAATAAACTTAATAATAAGACAAAGTTACTAAAGAAAAACGATTTTAATAGACTTGGTATTAAAAATGATAGATTTATCAATGATATAGTTATACGAAGAGAAAAGTATAAACCCTCCAATTTAGAGGAAATTATTATAAACAACAAAAAATCACTTATAATTATCGCCGATCAGATTACAGATCAAAATAACTTAGGAAACATAATAAGAACGGCTCTGTTGATGGGAGCTGATGGTCTATTACTATCAGAGCATTCTTCGGCAGATATTAACGATGTAACGTCAATAACCTCGTCTGGAGCCGTTGAAATGATGAAATATCATGTTTCTAAAAATATTAATAGAACAATAGAAGTTTTAAAAAAATCTGGCTATTGGACTTATTCCCTTGATATGAGTGGTGAGGAAATGAACAGAGATTTTATTTTTGACAAAAAATCTGTCATCATCATAGGAAATGAGGGAAAAGGAATAAGAAAAAGTATATTGAATAAAAGTGACTTTAAAATAAGTATCCCTCAAGAAAATGTGGATTGTATTGATAGTTATAATGCTGCAAATTCTCTAGCTATTGCTGCTTATCATTTCAAAATTAGTACTTTTTAAATATTGTTTATTCTAGATTTTAATATAAATAATAACACATTGCCGGCTTAGCTCAGTTGGTAGAGCAGTTGATTTGTAATCATCAGGTCGGGAGTTCGAGTCCCCCAGCCGGCACCATCATTTGTAATTAATAATCAAACATTAAACACATACAATTGATTATTTTTGATACTTACATTAAGCTTAAAATGCATGGTTTCAGATATTGATCAATTTGGGAGAGATACCTCAAAAAATAATACACAAAGTTTAAATGAAGAAAAATCAAAGAAAATTTTAGACTCATTAGCTGAAATTAAAAATCAGTTAGAAAATAAAGACTATAATCCAAATTTTGATGAACCATCACCTAAAATTAAAATAAGTAACTTAAAAAATAAATCTGATTTTGATGAGCTAAAATCAAAAATTGAATCTTTAGAAAAAAAAATTAATACTATTGATACATTTCTAAAATATAAATCAAGTTACGAAAAATTTGATGAACCGATTAATCAAAAACTTGACGGGGATTATAGTATTTTTCATAAATTAGATAATCAATCATCAACACAACAGAACAAATCACTGCTAGTTCTTGAAGATGAAGGAGATTTTAATAGATCAAATTTTAATTTATTTCGTTTTATAATGACAATTAATTTTCTAATAATAGTTCTTATAGCTTTAATTGTTTATATAAAAGACATACCGATCAAAGATATTATAAGTATTTTTTTAATTAGTTGACTGAAGGTTGAATTTTTTCAACACTTGCTGCGCTAAACTTAAACTCAGGAATTTTACCAATTGGATCTAACTGAGGGTTAGTGAGTACATTTGCAGCAGCCTCAGCAAAACAAAATGGCATGAAAACCATACCCTCAGGAATTTCTCTGTCACTTCTGACCTTGATAGCTAGCGATCCTCTTTTTGTCTTAACTAAAACTTGATCTCCTGGATTAATTGTCATTCTTTTCATGTCCCATCTATTCATACTTATTATAGCTTCAGGTTCTATATGATCTAAAACATTTGCTCTTCTTGTCATAGAACCAGTATGCCAATGCTCTAATAATCTTCCAGTTGTTAATATCATCGGGAAGTCGTCATCTGGTAGTTCCGCTGGTGGTATTAATTTAGCAGGTACTATTTTTCCTCTTCCATTTGCAGTTGGAAAATTTTCATTGAATATAATCTCATTTCCAGGTTTGTTTGGATCATCACATGGGTATGTAACAGAATTTTCATTTTCTAGTCTTTCATAAGTAATATTTTTTAGAGAAGGCATTACTTGTGCCATCTCATTAAAAATATCTCTTGGATGTAAATAACTCCAATCTAAACCCATACCTTGGGCTATGGCTTGAGTAATCCACCAATCTTGTCTCGCTGAACCAGGAGGCGGAACTGCTTGACGACCTAATTGAACTTGTCTGTTAGTATTTGTATAAGTTCCAGTTTTTTCAGCATGGGCTGATGAGGGTAAGATTACATCTGCATGCCAGGCAGTTTCGGTCATGAAAATGTCTTGAACAACTAAATGTTCTAATTTAGCTAATGCTGCTCTAGCATGATTTTGATCAGGATCTGACATAGCAGGGTTTTCGCCCATAATATACATACCTTTAATTTCATCTTCTAAAATTTTGTTTATAACTTCAACAACAGTTAAGCCTTTTTTGTCATCAAGACCTGTCTTCCAAAAATTTTCATATTTTTGATGAATACTCCCATCTTCAACTGACTGGTAATCAGGAAAGACCATTGGAATTAATCCGGCATCAGATGCACCTTGAACATTATTTTGTCCTCTAAGAGGATGTAAACCTGTGCCTTCTCTTCCAATCTGTCCTGTGGTTAAAGCCAAAGCAATTAGACATCTAGCATTGTCTGTTCCATGCACATGTTGAGATACTCCCATGCCCCAAAAGATAATGGATCTCTCTGATTTAGCATAAAGTCTGGCAACTTCTCGTAACTCTTGAGCTTTGATGCCACAAATAGCTTCCATTTTTTCAGGTGAAAAATCTTTTATCTCTTCTTGTAATTTTTCAAAGCCCTCTGTTTGTCCTTGAATATATTGTTCATCATAAAGTTTTTCTTCAACAATGGTAAATAAAAGTGCGTTGAGCATTGCAACATCAGTGCCCGCTTTAAATTGCAAGTTATATGTGGCATGTTTTGTTAAGCCTTGTTTTCTTGGATCCATAACAACTAACTTGGATCCTCTTTTTGCTGCACGTTTTAGATATGTTGCTGCAACCGGATGGTTTTCAGTAGGCCTTGCACCTATAACAATGACACAGTCAGCATCAGATGCTGACATAAAAGGAGCTGATACAGCTCCAGAGTTTACACATTCCATTAGTGCTGCAACAGAGGATGCGTGACATAATCTAGTACAATGATCAACGTTATTTGAACCAAAACCAACTCTTACCAATTTTTGAAATAAGTAAGCTTCCTCATTAGAACACTTAGCTGAACCAAAACCTGCTAAACTTTTTGGTCCATGATCCTCTTTTAAATTTAAAAGACCAGATGAAGCTCTTTCAATTGCGTCTTCCCAAGTAGTCTCCTCAAAATAATCATAGATATCAGCATCTTTAATCTCAAGATTTGGATCTTTTTCAACACCTTGTTTTCTAACTAAAGGTTTAGTAAGCCTTCCATCATGATTAATATAATCAAAACCAAATCTACCCTTTACACATAATCTATTTTCATTGGCAGGTCCGTTTTTACCATCAACGTACAATATTTTGTCGTCTTTTACGTGTACTTCAGTTTGGCATCCTACACCACAATAAGGACAAACACTCTCAACAACTTTATCTGAATAGGACTCTCTTTTCCCCTCATTATCAACTAAGGAGGACTCCATTAAAGCTCCTGTTGGACAAGCTTGAACACATTCTCCACAAGCAACACAAGTACTATTACCCATTGGGTCATCTAAATCAAATATTACCTTCGCTGTTGACCCTCTGTATGCCATTCCGATTACGTCGTTTACTTGTACTTCACGGCAAGCTCTAACACATAAATTACAATTTATACATGCATCTAAGTTAACACTCATCGCTTTATGAGATCTGTCTAACTCTATTTTATCTTTACTAGGAAAACGACTATCACTAACACCTAATTTTTCAGACCAATTCCAAAACTTTGACTCAGGGTCAGGAGAATTATTTTTTTCTGGTTGATCAGAGACAAGAAGTTCAAAAACCATAGATCGTGATTTTTCTGCTCTTGAAGAGTTAACTGTAACCTCCATGCCTTCAGTAGGTTTACGAATACACGACGCTGCAAGAGTTCTCTCTCCTTTAATTTCAACCATACATGCTCTACAATTTCCGTCTGCTCGATAACCTGGCTCAGGTGAGTAACAGAGATGAGGGATATCTATGTTATTTTTTTTTGCGACGTCCCAAATCGACTCGTCATTATTAGCTACATATTCGTTGCCATCAATTTTAAATTTAATATTTTCTGACATTAGTTGGTTACCTCCTCTGGGAAGTGTTTAATAACAGAAAGCATTGGATTTGGAGCAGCTTGTCCTAAACCACATATAGAAGCGTCCATCATTACTGATGATAATTCTTTTAAAAGGTCTACATCCCAAGATGATTGGTTCATAAGTTTAAGAGCTTTTTCAGTTCCGTTTCTGCATGGAGTACATTGACCACAACTTTCATCATGGAAAAAGAACATTAAATTTTTGGCAATATCTTTCATGTTATCTTTGTCAGATAAAACGACTACAGCAGCTGAACCTATAAAACATCCATGCTCTTGTAACGTGTCAAAATCAAGTGGAATATTATCTAATTTTGCAGGAAGTATTCCACCAGAGGCTCCTCCAGGCAAGTATGCTTTAAATGTATGACCCTCTTGAATACCACCACAATACTCATCAATAAGTTGTTTTATTGTGATCCCTGCTGGAGCTAACTTAACACCAGGGTTTTTTACTCTTCCCGACACAGAGAACGTTCTTAGACCTTTCCTGCCATTGAGACCATGACTACTAAACCAGACAGCGCCTTTTTCCAAAATCTCTCTTACCCAAAAAACTGTTTCAACATTGTGTATTAATGTTGGTCTACCAAAAAGTCCTACTTGAGATGGAAATGGAGGTTTATGTCTAGGTAAGCCTCTTTTACCCTCTAAACTTTCTAACATTGATGACTCTTCACCACAAATGTAGGCGCCAGCACCTCTTCTAAAATGAATTCTTGTTTTAATATTTAAATTTTTTTCTTCTAAAATTTTAATTTCTTTCTTTAAAAACTTTATTACATCAGGGTACTCATCTCGCATGTATATATATACATCTGTTGCCTCAACAACCCATGCAGCTATTAACATTCCCTCAAGGAATCTATGAGGATCTCTTGTAAGATAATGATGGTCTTTAAAAGTTCCTGGTTCACCCTCATCTCCATTAATTGCCATTAATCTGGGTTTATTTTCTGCTCTGACAAATCTCCATTTTCTACCAGTTGGAAATCCTGCACCACCAAGACCTCTCAAACCTGATTGCTCCATTTCTTCTATTAGCTTCATTGGGTCTTTTTTATTTTCAATACAATCATTTAGAATTTTATATCCACCATTTTTTACGTAATCGTCATAGCTAATGTAATTTGGTATAACTGGTTTTGTATCTTGCTCCTCTAAGGCTTTTTGAACTAAACTTACATCTGCGTTTACAAAATGTTTTTTTCCTACCTCAACTACTGGTGCTTGATGACACCTTCCCATGCAAGGTGCTCTAACTACTCTAACATTAGAGGATACGCTATCACTTAAATTTTTTTCTAAAGTTTTGCATCCGTTCATCTCACATGTAATACCATCACAAACTCTAATTGTTGTTTCAGGTGGGCTGATATCATCCTCTTTATAAATATCAAAGTGAGCATAGAATGATGCAGTCTCGTAAATTTCAGTTAAAGGTAAATTTGTTAATTCGGACAGTGCTGTTAAATGTTTTGGTTTAAGACATTTATAATGGTCTTGAATTAAGTGAAGGCTTTCAATAAGCATATCCCTTTGTCTAAAATATTCATTAGGTATAAGGTTTTTAAGATCATCAATTGACTGGTCATCACTTTGGCGACCCTTGTTGAATTCTAATGCTTTTCTTCTACCAGAACCTGGATGAATCTTACTTTGTGAGTCTTTCATTTGATATAATTTAGTAATTTTTTATTAAGTTTCAATTATCAAAAAGTAATTAATTGATAAGTATTACTTATTAAAGTTTTTTAAGAATTTTAAAAAGCTATTTTTAATAGGTGATGGGCGATTATCATCAATATGAACTATACCTACCTTATGAGATATTTCAGGAGAAATTAATTGAATAAAGTTTGTATTCTCATCGTAGTTAAATGACTGAGTAAATATATATGGCATAATTGTTGAAAATTCCGAACTATTTACATGAGAGAAAATATGAGTCATAGAGTTTGACTCAATTAATACCCGCGGATTAATATTATTTTCTTTAAAAACAGCATCTAATATTCTTCTAAATTGATTTTCTTTAGAAATTAAACATAGATCTAAATTACCAATTTCTTGCCATTTTAATTTCTTTTTATTTTTTAAATTCTTTTTTTTAGATATGAGAAAATATGTTTCTTTATATAAAGGTATCTTCTCAACTCCTAATATTGGTTCATTTTCTAAATAACTTATCCCTAAATCTAATTTGAAATCATGAAGATTTTTATCAATTTCATTAGAGGACATGGAAATTACTTGCAATTTGACATTTGTAAATTTTTTAACAAAACTATTTAATAAAAAAGAAACTTCCAATAAAGCGGTAGGAATAACACCTATTCTTAAATTTCCAGTTAAATTGTTTTTTAACTCGGAGCTTAACTGTTTTATATTAGTGTACTCTTTGACAATATTTTTAAATCGTTCCTTTAAAATTTCCCCCTCAGAAGTTAATCCAATATAGTTCTTTCCTCTTTTTACTAATCTAACCCCTATTTCATTTTCAAGAGCTTTTAGCTTCATAGATAAAGCAGGTTGTGATATTTTTAATTTTTGTGCTGCTCTATTGAAATGTTTTTCACTATCTAGAGCTAAAATAATTTCTAAATTCTTTATTTCCATGTATTTTTAAAATAAATATATATGTAAATGGATTATTATCTAGATACTAAAGGCTTTGAATGCCCTATACCTGTCTTAAAAGCTGAAAAATTTATAAAAAAGTTAAAAAAAAATGATGTTCTTACAATAGAAAGTGATGACCCGTTATCGCAATTTGACTTTAAAAATTTTTGTGAAGAAAAAAAATATGAGATCATTTCACTAAAAAAAAATGGGAATTTAGTAAATATCAAATTTAAAATTCAATAAATCTAATCTTTTCGCCTTTTTTAATTTTATCATTTCCTTCAGGGACAAATGCTAGACCATCTGCCTCAGAAAGAGAAATTAGTTTTGCAGAACCTTTTGAGTTATGAGTATAAAGTATATTTTTAGATAATTTCACACGATAAAATTTTGTTAAATTAGATTTTTTATTTTCTGAAAATCCAGATTGGTAAAATTTGGTGATGCTAGAATTATCTTTGCGAGAAGGATCTATAAATAAACTTACTAAAAAAAATAAATTAGTGAAAACAGCTAATGGATTTCCTGGTAGTGAAAAATAATAATTGAATTTTAGTTTTGAAAAAATTACAGGTCGACCTGGTTGAATTCTTACATATTTAAAAAGAAGTTCAGTGTTTTGACTTAGAAATGACGATATATAATCTTTAGAGCTAAATGAGGAGCCACCTGAACTAATTATAATATCAAATTTATTTTGATTTTTTTTATAAAATTTATCAACTTTTATTTCATCGTCTTTTAAAATACCTAAGTCGTGAACACTTATATTAAATTTCTTTAAAAAATGAATTATTTGATATTTGTTTGAGTCATATACTTGATGATCTTTTATTTTTTTGCCAGATTTTATTAATTCATTTCCTGATGATACGACAGCAACTCTCAAAGTTTTATATACCCATAAATTTGTTATCCCTACTGATGAAAGTAATGCGATTTTTATGAAATCAATTTTTTCATTTTTTTTTATCAATATTTTATTTTTTTTTAAATCCTCACCTTTTTTTTTTATATCTTTATTAGATATTTTTGAGTATTGGACTAATAGATTTTTTCCCTCAACTTTTGCGTTTTCTAATGAAATAAAATTTTTAAAGTTTTGTGGAATAATACCTCCTGTATTTATTTTATAAGCTAAATTGGGATTTAATCTTTTATGTGAATGTCCAGCATTTAGGAGCTTATTAGAT
The DNA here is from genome assembly GCA_902523135.1 of uncultured Alphaproteobacteria bacterium. Classification (GTDB taxonomy): domain Bacteria; phylum Pseudomonadota; class Alphaproteobacteria; order HIMB59; family HIMB59; genus HIMB59. Next base: position 111,598 of record CABYYB010000002.1, on the reverse strand, counting down.
ATTGACAATTTGTTGAGATTTTTATTAGAAATAATATAACCATCTAATCCTGCAGTATTTTGTAAGGGTAGATTTATTGGTGAAGTAATTGTTCTTGATGCTACTGTATTATGTGCTTCCTTTAATTTAATCTTAGACTCTTGAAATAACTTCTTTTTTTCCCGAATAATTATTTTTTGAGCAAGTTTGAAAGATATTAGCCTAGGAGTTTTCATAATATATTTTAGAGGCAATTTCTTCTATTTGACTGTGATTAAAGGTCTGAATTGGATGATCGATATTATCGTCTGTAACGATATATTTAACATTATTTATAGATTTGTAGAGGTAGTCTTTGTTATTTTTTTGTAAGCTTACTTCTAACTTTATCAAATCATCAAATCTCTTAAATCCTTCAAATATTAGCAAATCACAATCTTTGTTAATTTCTACTAGACGTTCTAAATTAATATCTGACTCAGCTTTCTCTTCTATGAATGCAAGTCTTTTATCTGATACTAGTGTAGTTTTATATGCTCCGGATTTTCTAATTTTATAACTATCTGTATTAGGATGATCAATGTCAAAAGAATGATGAGCATGTTTTACCACACCAACTTTTATTTTATTTTCTTTAAAAAATTTTACTAAATTACTCACTAAAGTAGTTTTGCCACTATTTTTCCATCCAATAACAGCTATTGTTTTCACCTTGTCACCATAATACAATCAAGAAAAAAATGACAGATTTTTTAATCAAACCAAGTGTAAATAATAGATCTTTATTTAAATTAAAAAAATCAATTAATGAAAAAGGCGAAATATCAAAAATTCCAATCATTGAAGAAAAACCACTCACGCTATACTTAAACAACCAAGAAATAGTGACAATAATGACTATAGGAGATTATCCAAAATATTTAGCTATAGGTTATTTGTTCAATCAGGGAATGCTTAATAATATAGACGATGTAAAAAAGATTGAGTTTCATAAAGACCTAAAGACAGTTGTTGTGAGAACAAAGAGTAAAACTAATTATGAAGAAAAATTAAAGAAGAAAGTAAATACTTCTGGTTGTGCACAAGGGACTGTATTTGGAGACTTATTTGAAGAAATAAACACCATTTCCTTGAATAAAAAAATAAGAATAGATCATCAACAGCTTATGAATTTATCCAAAAAAATTAATACTGAGCCAAGTTTATATTTATCTGTAGGTGCAATACACGGTTGCGTCTTATGTCAGGGAGATAAACCTTTGTATTATTTTGAAGATGTGGGGAGACATAATGCTGTTGATAAAATTGCTGGTTTGATACTTGATAAGAAAATAGACACAAAAGAAATGTCTTTTTACACTACTGGCAGGCTGACAAGTGAAATGGTATTGAAATGTATCAAAATGGAAATACCAATATTATTATCTCGATCAGGTTTCACTGCTTGGGCAGTTGAAATAGCTAGAAAGAAAAATTTAACAATGATTGGAAGAATTAGAGGTAAACGGTTAAATATTTTATCTGGAGAATTCAGATATACCAAAGATGAGTAAGCTTGTATCTGTAATACTAACGGGTGGTAAATCCTCCAGAATGGGTTATGAAAATAAAAGTTTTTTAAAAATTAAAGATAAGTATTTCATTGAAATTTTAATAGAAAGTCTTCAAGGAAAGTCTAATGACATTATTATTAATGCTAATAGAGATATCAGTAAGTACAAAATATTTGGTTATAAAGTTGTAAGTGATAAAATTGGCGGTTACAAAGGGCCACTAGCTGGGTTACATAGCGCTCTTGATCTATATAAAAACTCAAAAGAGGATTTATGGTTTGCACTTTTTCCCACTGATGCCCCAATAATAAACACAGGTATCATAGATAATTTTATCTCAATTACAGAAAAACAGAGCAAAGTTTATATTTGTAAAATTGATAATATTATCGAACCAATGTTTTCTTTTTGGTCATCAAAAATATTTACGGAATTAAATGAAGTCCTTTTAAAAAATAATGGTTATAAAATTATGAAATTTGCTGAAGAAATTGGATTTGATTATATAAATTTTAAAAAAAATAAAAAAATTGAATTTTTTAATGTAAACGACAAAAATGATTATACAGAACTTCTAAGTTTTTGAAAAATTAACTAACAAAGAGCCCTTATCATTAATTTTTTTTTCAGAATGACGATATCCTCTCTCATTTAAGTAAGGAACTAAGTCCCTAAAATTTATGTAAGTAAAAGCTGGTAAGCCTTTTCCAAATTTTAAAGGCTCTATAGTTATAAAAATTTCATCAATTAAATCAGCATATAAGAAATAATCATGAACACTTGTTCCCCCTAAAATTAAAACACTTTCTTTGCAAAGACTTTCAAATTCATCCCACTGATTAATATCTGGATTAAAATAATATTGATTTATTGAATTTTTAATTTGTTTGATTTTTTGGTATTTTCTAGAAAAAATAATTCTTGATCTAGACTCGTTTGGATTTAATTCATGAGTCTTTCTGCCCATAACTTGCCATTTATGATTCTTTATTAGTTTGTCTAAATGTTTTTTGTCTTCCAAGCTAGTCCATTCAAATGGATTATCTCCAGAATATTTTGCAATAAAACCATCGCTTGAACAAGCAAATGCTAAAGTGTATTTAATCATTAATTTATTTTATTAATTTTAAGTATAATATTTTATTTCAATATATGAATTTTTACCTACCTATTGCTGAAATATCCATAAATATTTATATATTAATTTCCCTTGGAGTTGGAATTGGTTTTATATCTGGGCTCTTTGGCATAGGTGGAGGTTTTATATCCTCTCCTCTTTTGATACTAGTTGGCATTCCTCCAGCTGTTGCAGTTGGAACTACAACTGTTCAAGTATTCGCCTCAACATCAACTGGTGTTGTAAGTCATTTTCAAAGAAAAAATATTGACTATCAGATGGGCTTAACAATGGTTATTGGTGGATTAGTGGGGACACTTTTTGGTGTATTAATTCTAAATAATTTAAAAAATATTGGTTTAATTGATAACTATTTAAATAGTATCTATATAATTCTTTTAATTATTACTGCTGTATTTATTCTTTATGAAACAGCTAAAGTTAATATCGTACATAAAAATAAAAAATTTAAATTACACCAGCATTCTTGGATACATGGACTTCCTTTTAAAATTAAGTATAGAAAATCTAAATTATATATAAGTGTACTAGCTCCACTTTTAATTGGTTTTTTTATAGGTGTATTGACAGGGCTAACTGGTATAGGTGGTGGATTTATACTTATTCCATGTATGATTTATTTTTTAGGTATGAAAACTATTTCAGTAATAGGGACATCTCTATTTAACATCACGATAGTATCCTTTGTATCTTTATTTTTGCAAATATACATAAATCAAAATATAGTTTTTGTATTGGCTTTAGGATTAATAGTAAGTAGCTCTATTGGAGCTGCGCTAGCTGCAAGGATAGTTGATATACTTGATCAAGAAAATTTAAAGGTTACATTTGGTATGTTATTATTAATTATTTCATCATTTTTAGCTTATGATTTATTTAGAACACCTGAGAACTTATTCATTATAAATTATGTATAAATATATTTTAATAATCATATTTTTTTTTAAAATTGGTTTCGCATCTAATTTTTCCTTAGATCAATTTGAAATTGAAATAAACTCAAATTTTTTAGGAAAAGAAGTAGTTTTATTTGGAAATAAAGATAAAGACAGTGATGTAATCTTCATTTTCGAAGGAGAGAATAAAAAAGCTAAATTGACGACAAAAGTAAAAGAGGGTTTTTTATGGATTAATGCAACAAAAGAGTTAAATAATCAAACTAGTTTTTTTGCGATCTTCACGTCTCCTAAAAAGACTTTGAATGAAATATTTTTATATTCTAGTTTAAAGGATAGGCATTTATTAATAAGCAATCACTCTCTTGAACTCCATAAAATAAGAAAAGCGATGAAAGTAAAAAATTTGTATATAGAAGAGGAGCTTGAAAGTTTAAGTGGAAATCTATTTTTGAAAAAATTTTTAATACCAGATAATATCTCACCTGGAAATATAAAAGTTTATATGTACGAGATAAAAAACAATGAAATTATTAAGATGGTATCTAAAAACTTGCAAATAAAAAAAGGAGGAATTTCATTTAAGTTGGAAAAGTTGTTAAAAACTGAGTCTTTTATTTATATTATAATTTTGATTGCTATATCATTATTACTCAGTTTAGTTACAAATTTAATATTTAGAAAAAAATGAAAAAAAATAATAATAGAAATTATTTTGTAGTTATTGATCAAAGTGCTGAAATGTGGACTGCAGTTAAATTTGCTATAAGGAGAGCAAAAATAACTAAATCTAATATTACTACTGTTAGCTTTATTCAAAGCGCAAGCAAAGGTATGATGCTTACATCAGGGGCTGAACAAATTTTGGATATAGATCAAAAAACAACTGAAAAATTAAAACATAAAGAAGTGCATAACTTCATCTTAGATAAATCTAAAATTAAAGCAAAATCTGAAATATTTAAATATAATGAGATCGATGAGTTTATAAGTTTCTTAAATAAATATTCATCTAATTCAACTATTATTCTTGCTACAAGTAAAGATATAGGCAAGCCTGGGCCTTTAATTGACAAACTTATATATGAAAAATCTAACTCGTTACATTGCCCTCTTGTTATAATTAATGGTAATCTCGAAGATAAAGAGATTGAGAAGATTATTTAGCTGAATAAAAAAGATTTCAAAATTTGTGTGGTATGCCAAAGACCATTTAATTGGAGAAAAAAATGGGAAAAAGTATGGAATGATGTTAAATATTGTTCAGAAAAATGTCGAAGGTCAAAATCAATAATAATAAAGAAAAGATAGCAAACTTACTGTTAAGTATTGGATGTGTTAATATAGACTTCAAAAAACAATTTACTCTTACATCCGGCAAAAAAAGCCCTGTTTATGTTGATTGTAGAAAATTAATTTCATTTCCAAAAGAAAGAGAATTAATTATTAATGAAATGAGCAAACAGATTAAATCGAAGTATAAAGATAATTCGACTATTATTGCTGGAGGAGAAACTGCTGGCATTCCCTACTCTTCCTTTCTATGTCAAAAGATGAAATATCCAATGATATATATAAGAAAGAGTCCCAAAGGGTTTGGAAAAGGTAAGCTAATAGAAGGAGAGTTTAAAAAGAATACTCATTCAGTATTAGTAGAGGACATGGCAACTGATGGAGGAAGTAAATTACACTTCATAAAAGCTTTAAGACAAAATAAACTTAAAGTTACAGATATTTATGTAGTTTTTTACTATGGTATTTACCCTAAAGCTAAAAAAAATTTATCTAAAATGAAAGTGAATTTAAATTATCTCACAACATGGAGAGATATATTAGCTATTTCTCCAAATTATATTTCAGATAAAGATTACAATAATTTAAAAAACTATTTAGAGCTTATTTCAAGTGGAAAATAAAATTATTAGTGTTGTTTCAGGGGGTTTTGACCCCATCCATCCCGGACATATTATGATGATGAAAGAATGTTTAGAGTTTTCTAATTTTTTAATTGTAGGCGTAAATTCCAATAAATGGTTAATTGATAAAAAAGGAAATTTTTTTATGGATATTCAACATAGATTGTATGTTGTGGATAGCTTAAAATTAGTAAATGAGACTATGGAATTTGAAGATGATGAAATGGGGAGTGCAAATAATTTGTTAATTAAAGTAAGAAATAAATATCCAAATGAAAAAATCATTTTTGCTAATGGAGGAGATAGATCAGACTCTTCTAAAATTTTAGAATATAAAACATCGAAGAAATATAATATTGAATTAAAGTTTGGTGTAGGTGGCAATCACAAAGAGTCCTCTAGTTCTGATTTGTTAAAAAGGTGGAGTGAATACTCCAAAAATTAGGGGCTAAGGGTATACGATACCCAATCGTTATCTTTAAACTCAAAGACTTCTCTTTTGTGAATTCTATGAGGCATATCCTCCCAAAACTCGATTTTTGAGTATTTTACTATAAACCCTCCCCAGTAATCAGGACGAGGGAAACTTTCTTTTTCAGGATATTTTTTTTTATAAAATTCAATTTTATTTTCTAGATCTTCTCTTGATTTTAAGACCTTTGATTGATTAGATGCCCACGCCCCTATTCGACTTAAATAATGTCTTGAATTAAAATATTTATCTGATGTTTCTTTTGAGACTTTTTCGACTTTACCTTCTATTCTTATTTGTCTCAATAATGACTTCCAATGAAAATTTAAACAAACATTAACATTTTTTGAAATGTCATTACCTTTATTGCTATTGTAATTTGTGTAAAAAATAAAACCTTCATCATTATAGTCTTTTAATAGAACCATCCTTGAATGAGGGGTATTTTTATCGTCAACCGTCGATAAACACATTGCATTAGGATCGTTGATCTCTTTTTCAGTGGCTAAATCAAACCATTCTTTAAACTTAATAATTGGATTTAATTTATCTGACATGGTATGAGTATTATATTAATTTTAGCAAAAAATGGATTTAAAAAATAAAAAAGGACTAATAATGGGAGTGGCTAATGATAAGTCTATTGCCTGGGGTATAGCTCAACAATGCGCAAATTTTGGTGCTGAATTAGCTTTTACTTATCAAAATGATCTTCTATTAAAGAGAATAGATCCTTTGGCTAAATCTGTTGGTTCAAATTTATTGATACAATGTGATGTTGGTAATGAAGGGTCAGTAAAAAAAGCTTTTGAAAAAATTAAAGATAAATGGGGAAAATTGGATTTTTTTGTTCACGCTGTTGCGTTTGCAGATAAAAATGAGCTAAGAGGTAAATACGTTGACACCTCAAAAGAGAATTTTTTAAATAGTCTAAATATTTCTTGTTACTCCTTCACTGAGTCTTGTAAATATTGCTATGAATTAATGGATAATGGTGGGAGTATTTTAACATTAACTTACTATGGTGCAGAGCAAGTTATGCCACATTATAATGTAATGGGAGTCGCAAAATCAGCGCTTGAGGCTTCAGTAAAGTATCTTGCTGTTGATATGGGAGATAAAAATATAAGGGTTAACGCTATATCTGCAGGACCAATTAAAACTCTTGCAGCTTCTGGTATTGGTGATTTTAGATTTATTTTAAAATGGAATGAGCTAAATTCTCCATTAAAGAGAAATGTTACACTTGAGGATGTTGGTAACACAGGAGCCTATCTTTTAAGTGACCTTTCATCTGGTGTAACTGGAGAAATCCACCATGTTGATTGCGGCTATCATACAGTTGGGATGGTAGCAGTTGATGAAGCTGAAGGTGTAGCAGGATTATTAAATGAGTTTAGTAAAAAGTAATTAGTTCATGTCACATAATTCTTTTGGAAATTTATTAAAGTTTACTACTTGGGGAGAAAGTCATGGAGAGGCCATAGGTTGTGTCGTTGATGGTTTTCCTGCAGGAATACCTATTAACACAAAATATATTCAAACAAGATTAGATTTAAGAAAACCAGGTCAGTCAAAATTTACAACACAAAGAAAAGAGAAAGATGAGGTTTATATACTCTCTGGTGTTTTTAACGGTAAAAGCACAGGTGCTCCGATATCAATGATAATTTATAACTCTGACCAAAGAAGCAAGGACTATTCAGAAATTAAAAATAAATTTAGACCTGGTCATGCAGATTACACCTATTTTATGAAATATAAAAATTATGATTACAGAGGTGGAGGAAGGTCTAGTGCTAGAGAAACTGCAATGAGAGTTGCTGCAGGTGCTCTTTCAGAATTACTTCTTAAAAAAATTTCAAAAAATAAAATAAATGTTACAAGTGCTGTTATTCAAATTGGTAATGAGAAGATAAAAAACACAATTTGGAATAATAATTTTATTAACAAAAATCCTTTTTTCTCACCAAATAAGTCCATCCTTAAAAAATGGGAAGATCTAATCCTAACTCATCGAAAAAAAGGTTCATCTCTTGGTGCTGTAATTGAAGTTAGAGTCTCAAATTGTCCTGTAGGCATAGGAGAGCCAATATATCAAAAACTTGACTCAGAATTATCTAAAGCAATTATGAGCATTAATGCTGTAAAAGGTATAGAGTTTGGTACTGGTTTTGATTTAGTAAACTATGATGGCACTAATGGATCTGATCAAATTAACTTTGAAAATAAAAAAATTAAATTTCATACTAACCATGCGGGAGGAATATTAGGTGGTATTTCTTCAGGACAAGATATTATTTTTAGATATATTGTGAAACCTACAAGCTCAGTTTTAAGTGAAAAAAATACTATTACAAAGAATTTTAAAAATACTAAAATCAAAACTAAAGGACGTCATGATCCTTGTGTTGGGATTAGAGCAGTACCAGTGGGAATTGCTATGACCAATTTTGTAATTGCAGATATGTTACTAATTCACAAATCAAAATCACTTTAAAAGATTAGTCAGTTTTTCATATATTTTTTTTGAAGAAATACCTGATAATGTGTATTGGTCCTCGATATCAGATTGATCAATAAATTTGTCTTTCATGAAGAAATTTAGAATTTTTGGTGTTTTAGATGACTCATTTAACAAATAATTGTTTACTTGACTTGAAAATCCGCCAATTGCGTTTTCCTCAATAGTTACAAAAATATCGTGATTTTTTACAAGAGAATTAATAGATTTCTTATCTATCGGTTTAGCAAATCTCATGTCCAACACACTGCATTGAAATTTATAATTTTTTTTAATTAATTCGGAAACCTCCAAGATTTTTTGTAGCCGAGTGCCCAAACTCAGCAAAGCAATTTTTTTTCCTTTTTTTACTAGTTTTGCTTCACCGAATTTCATTTTATTAAAATTAGCTTTTTCATTGTAATCATTTGCTAAATTTCTTGGATATCTGATTGCAGATGGTTTGTCATTAATAGTCAAAGATAATTTAATCATATTCTTTAATTCCTCCCCACTTGAAGGAGCCATAACTATGAAATTTGGTAAGCAACATAAATAACTCAAATCAAAAGATCCTGCATGAGTAGCTCCATCAGCACCAACAAAACCTGATCTATCTATTAAAAATCTAACTGGTAAAGACTGAATTGCAATATCATGTATTATTTGATCATATGCCCTTTGCAAAAATGTAGAATATATAGCCACATAAGGCTTGACTTTTTCTGTTGCCATACCTCCAGCAAATGTTACAGCATGTTGTTCTGCAATTCCTACATCATAGAAACGATTTGGGTAAATTTCTTTAAATTTATCTAAACCTGTTCCTGAGGGCATTGCTGCTGTGATTGCAACTATTTTATTATCTTTTTTTGCTAATTTTAAAAGAGTGTCGCTTACTACATTAGTGAATGTTTTTTCTTTAGATTTATTTTGAACACCAGTTATTAAATTAAAAGAAGATACGCCGTGAAACTTATCTTTTGAACTTTCCGCAGGTTTATAGCCTTTTCCTTTTTTAGTTATTAAATGTAAAAAAACAGGACCATGTAATTCCTTTTTTTTATATTTTTTAAATAATTGAACCAATAATTTAAGATTGTGTCCATCAATAGGGCCTAAATAGTTTAAACCAAGTTCTTCAAATAATGTATTTCCAGTTAAATATCCTTTTAAATAACCTTCAGTTTTTTTTGCAAAATCTCCTACTTCGTTAGGTAGTCTTTTTGTAAAATTTTTAATTATATCTCTAAAGCTCTCATATGATTTTGAACTTAATAGTTTTACAAGATATTTGCTCATTGCACCAACAGGTTCTGCTATAGACATTTCATTATCATTTAAAATAATCAGAGAATTTTTATTTAAATGCCCTAAATTATTTAGACCTTCATAAGCCAAACCTGCGCTAATAGCGCCGTCACCAATAATGCTAATAACATCAAAACTTTGATTGAGCATATCTCTGGCAGCCGTAATACCTAAATTAGCTGAAACTGAAGTAGAGCTATGTGCAGCTCCAAAAGGATCATAAATGCTCTCAGATCTTTTAGTAAAACCTGATAGACCATTCTTTTTTCTTAATGTGTGAATTTTGCTTTTTCTACCGGTTAATATTTTATGGGGGTAAGTTTGATGACCTACATCCCAAATAATTTTATCTTTTGGAGCATCAAAGACATAATGTAGAGCCGATGTAAGTTCTATAACTCCCAAACTAGCTCCTAAATGACCACCTGTTTTTGATACTACTTGAATTGTATAATCTCTTAACTCATCATTAAGTTTTTGTAATTGATTAAATGATAATTTCTTTAAATCTTCAGGTAGGTTAATTTTACTTAAAATTGACATTATAATTTTAAGTTATTTGAATTCTGTTGAACTTAAAGATTTGTTTCTCTTAACAATTTTATCTATTTTAAGTTTTGCAGATTTAAGTTTTTCTTCACAAAATTCTTTTAATTCTATTCCCTCTTCAAAAATCTTTATACTATCCTCGAGAGGAGTATCTTCATTCTCTAATAAATCAGATATTTCCTCTAATCTTTTTAGAGCACTTTCAAAATTATTTTCTTTTTTTTTATTCATTAGAGTACTCAACTAATTTCTTAAGATGGTTATTTAAACCGTTACGCAAACCTTTCATGTCATATCCACCCTCTAGGACTGATATTATTGGAACATTATTTGCAAATTTTTCCAATATAATTTTTGTCACCCAATAAAAGTCTTCATCCTCTAAATTTATAGATGCTAAAGGGTCTAATTTATGTGCATCAAAACCAGCAGAAAAATAAACTAAATCAAATTTTTTATCAATCTTATCAACAATATTTTTTCTAAACAAAGATTTAAAATTGCTTGAATCACAATCACTAGGCAAAGGACAATTAAATATATTTCCAACACCAACTTCATTAAGTGATCCTGTCCCTGGGTAAAATGGAAATTGATGACTTGATGCATAGAAAATGTTGGGATTATTTTCAAAAATATGTTGGGTACCATTTCCGTGATGTACATCAAAATCAATAATTAGAATTTTTTTAAATTTACCTGTATTTAATGCATATTGAGCTGAAATAGCGACGTTATTAAATACACCAAAACCCATAGCTTTATTACTCTCAGCGTGATGACCTGGAGGTCTATGTGCACAAAAGAAAACACCATTATTTTTATTATCTATAATATGATTAACAGCATCAACACTACCTCCAACTGCTAGAAGGTAACTATTTAAACTATTTGGACAAGCAATTGTGTCAGGATCAAAATGAGTAAAACCAGAAGAAGGAATAGAATCAAAAATGTAATTTACATAATTAATATCATGCACCAAAGAAATCATTTGCTTATCAGCAATAGTTGGTTCAATAAGATTATGTTTTGAATACTCTTCTTTAATTAAATTATTCACAACTTCTATCCTTTTAATTGACTCAGGATGATTTCCTGTATCGTGACTTTTATATTCTTCTGAAAATATAATATTAATCATTTTAAAAGCTTTAATAGAAAACCTTGAAACCAATTATAATTTTTAAACTGGTGTTTTTTAAAGTCTTTCATTATTTTATTTAAATTATCTATATATGGATATTTTATCTTAACTATATCGTGCCATCTTTTTATAGTATTAGATGTTACTTCAGGATGAAATTGAAAACCATAGATATCTTTTCCTTTAATTTTGAAAGAGTCAACTTCATATAAAATACCTTTGGACAATAGTTCCATATTTTTATTATAGGAAATACCCTCTGTATGAAATTGTAAAAAGGATAAATTATTCTTAAAAACTTTGTTATTTTTTTTTAAATTTTTCTTATAACCACACTCAAATAATTTAGTTTTTGATTTAGATATTTTTGATCCAAAAATTTTTGCAATTAATTGAGCACCTAAACAAATACCGACAATCTGTTTATTTTTTTTAATGATATAATTTAGAAATTTATATTCATAAGAAATAGCTTTTGATTTACTATTTGCACTTTGTTTACCACCATGAAAGATAAATAAATCAAATTGATCAATATCTTTTATTTTTAAAAAATGTAAATTTTTATAAAAGATTGTAGTGGATTGGTGTTTTTTTTGAAAAAATTTTGAAACTACACTTACATCAGCAACTTCACTATGAATTATTTGCAGTACTCTCTTCATTCTTACTAAAGTTGATGACTGTACCAAATATTATAGCATAAGAAAGCATTGATGATCCTCCATAGCTAATAAATGGCAATGTCATTCCTGTAGGAGGTATAAGTTTTATAGAGGAACCTATATTCACAAATGCTTGCAAACACATTAAAAAACATAGACTAAAAATTGTATTTGAAATAAATAAATTTGAAGGATTCAAAACAGATCTTCTTGCTAATACAAAGAATGCTGGGTATAAAAAGGCTACAAATAATCCAAATAAAATCCCAAATTCTTCAATTAAAATAGCATATATAAAATCATTATGAGACTCAGGGATTGAATATTTAAGTTGACCCTCACCTAGACCAACACCAAATATTCCACCATTTTTTATAGCTGATAAACTCCTAGAAACTTGTGAGTTATCGCCATTTAAGAAATTATCAATTCTGTAAGCAACATGGTCGAAGAAAAAATATGCTAGTAACATAAAAAATATTCCAATAAAACCTAATAAAATGAAAAGTTTCAAATTTCTGAAATACAAAATTAAGGTTAATGAAAAAATAGATATATAAACTAATAATGTGCCAATATCTGGTTGAAGAAGTAAAAGTATTATAACAGTGCTTATGATTGTGAAACTTAATAATAAATAAATTTTATTATGTGTCTTAATGTATAGATAACAGAACCAAGAAAACATACATACAAGAGGGCCTTTCAATAATTCAGAAGGTTGGATAGAAAAAAAATTAAAGCTGATCCATCTTGTTGCTCCTTTTATTTCGTATCCAAAAACTGGCACCAATAATAAAAGTGAAATAAAAAAAATACACATTAAATTTAAAGATTTTCTTAAATTATTTTTTGGCAACAAGGATAAAAAAATTAATACAACTAAAGAAATAATTAAAAAAATAACATGTTTTATTATTAATAAGATTGAATATTCCGTACCAATTAAAGAATAAATAGCAAAAACACCAATAAATGATAAAATAACAGGTATTATAAATAGTTTTTTTGATAATACATACCAACTGGACCCTAATAAACTATTGTCATCTCTAAAAAGTATATTTTTCAAAATAGTGATTTTTTAATAAGGCTATTAAAATGATCTCCTCGATCTAAATAATTTTTATAAGTATCAAAAGACTCACCACCAGGTGAAAATAGTATATATTCATATTTGCGTAATTTTACAATTAGTTTTAAAAAAATTACTAATTCATTTAAATTATTAAATTTAAAATAATTAGAGTTAATGAAATTTAATTGTTTTATAAATAAATTTCTTTGATTACCAAATATTAAAACTAGTGAATTTTTGACATTGAGTTTAGAATTTTTTTCTTGTTGTTTAAATTTACCGCCAAGAATGAGAATTTTATTTGAGCTATTAATTAAATTATTTTTATATATCGCATTACTCAAATTTGTACACTTACTATCATTATAGATTTTTAAATTATTTAATTTGTAAATTAACTGATTTCTATAATTTAAATTATCTGTAATTTTAATAATTTTTATTTTTAATTTTGTATCAAAATGATAAATCAGATTTTTTATTAAGTTTAAATTTAGATCTCTAATATAATTAGATAATTCATTTTTCTTTGTAATTTTATAGTTATTTAAAATAATTCTATTTTTATTTATTTTTATATAACTTCGATATTTATTAAATATTTTTTTTGATAAAAATAAATTAGAGTTTTCATATAATAAATTTTGTATTCGAAATTTAGATCTAATGTAATTATTAATATTTTTATGATATTCTAAATGATCAGAAAATATATTAGTGATTAATGCATAATGTAATTTTAAAAATTTCAATTTATCTAATTGATACGAACTTAATTCAATAATTAAAATATCTATTTTTGATAAATAATTTCTTAAATTTTTTTTATCCAAAATAGTATTTCCAAAATTGCCGATAATTTTAGTATTAAATTTTTTTGAAAGTATTTGGTCAAGATAATTACAAATTGATGATTTACCCTCTGTTCCTGTAACTCCAATGATTTTCTGTGAAGATATCTCTAATACTAAAAAATCTAAGTCAATTAAAATTTTACTTTTATATTTATGTAAAAAATGATTTTTACTTATCTTAATTGATGGAGATAAAATAAAATAACTATATTCTTTAATTGTACTTACTAAGCGATTTTTGCTGATTACTTTTCTATGTCTAATATTTTTAAAATCATCATAAATATCATAATTACAATTCCGATTTTTAAGGTATTTTTCTATCGATTTACCGCTTATACCAAATCCATAAATTAAAAATTTTTTTTTTAAATCTATCAATTATCTTATTTTTAAGAGTGATAAAGCTAATAAACAAAAAAGGAAACTTAGTATCCAAAATCTAATAACTATTTTTTGTTCCGATAATCCTTTTTTTTCAAAATGATGATGAAGTGGGGCCATCAAAAAAACTCTTTTTCCTTTTGAAATTTTAAAATATGTAACTTGTAGCATCACTGATATAGTTTCGATTACAAAAAGACCTCCAGCAACAGCTAATACAATTTCCTGTTTTAAAAGAATGGAAGTTACAGCAAGAGAAGCTCCTAACGATTGTGAACCTGTATCGCCCATGAATATAGAAGCTGGACTTGAATTAAACCATAAAAAGCCAAGTAAGGCTCCTATTGCAGAGGTGCAGAAAATTACAATTTCCCCTGATCCCTTAATATAATTGACCAACAAATATTCAGAAAAATTTATATTACCTAACACGTACGCAAATATAGCAAATGTAAGGAATACAAAGATCAATGGCATCGAGACCAATCCATCCAAACCATCTGTTAAGTTAGTTGCATTGGTTGAACCTATTACAATAAATAAAATAATAAAAAAATAAAAATAACCAAGTTCTATTGAAACATTCTTCAAGAAAGGGATACTAAATTTATTAAGATCAAATCCATTATATTTTATTATAAAATATAATAATAATGTGCACAAAAACTGAAATAAGAATTTAGTTTTAGAAGACATGCCCTTTCCTAATTTAAGTTTTTGAAAGTCGTCAATAAAACCGATAAGTCCAAATAAAATTAGTGTCAAAATTAATATATAGTTAAAACTTGAGAAATTTGAAGTCCACAAAATTGAACTTAAAATAATTGAAAATAGTATGAGTACACCGCCTAATGTTGGAGTTCCTTTTTTATTATAGTGTGAGTCTGGACCATCATTACGTATAGGCTGTCCACTTGGAAAAATACTTTTTTGAAATCTTATCCAATGAGGCATTAATAATAAAACTATCAAAAAAGATGTAACTAAAGATAGACCTGATCTAAAAGAAATGTAACCAAATAAATTAAATATAAATTCTGCTTCTCTTAGAGAGTATAATATATCACTTAACATATTCTTTTATTATTCTATCTAGTTGGTTAGATCTTGACCCCATAACAAATATATTTTTTATATTTTTAATTTCTTTATTTAAATACTTAATGGCTGGTATATAGTTTTTGTAAAAGATAAAATTATCAAATTTTTTTTTAAACTTATAGAATTCCTGTCCAATAAAAATTATTTTTAAGCATTTTAAATTAGTTGCCAATTCAATAATTTTATTATGAAAAAAATCAGACTGATCGCCTAATTCCTTCATAGCTCCCAAAATATAGACTTTTTGGTAAATATTTCGCTTGTTAAATATTTGTATTTGTTCATTTAATGAAAATGGATTAGCATTATAACTATGGTCATAAAAAATAATTTTTTTTGTTCCTATATTTGTTATGACTCTTTTACCTCTAGACTCAATAATAGACTCATCATAAAAAAAAATATTTAATTTAATATTCTTAATGAATTTTTTGATAAATAAATAGGAAATGATAGCTATATTTATACAATATTCTCCTCTAGATGAGTTAATTAAATAACTTCTTTTATTATAAATAAACCTGACTGTGTAGTTTTTTTTATTTTGAAAAATTGTTTTTTCTAATTTATCGACATTTACAAGGTTAACTTTAGGATGAAGAATTTTACTTTTAATATAATTATTGTTGTAATTATAATTTACTAATCCGCTAATAAGCCTTTTTGAATTAAAAATTTTCATTTTATTATCTATAAGGTGATTAAAATTCCTAAAATTACCAATATGAGAATTTTCAATACCTGTCACTAAACAATAATGCGGTTGCAAAATTTTAATTAATTTAGTCATTTCATTTGATTTATTGATACCTAACTCAAATACAGAATATTTACTTCTTAAATCCATATTCATAATAGAAAACTGTAAACCTTGTAAATTATTATAATTTTTATATGACCTGAATGAATTAAAGTTATTTTTTTTTAAAATTTGGTAAATATTTTCTTTAAATGTTGTTTTACCTACAGATCCTGTAATGGCAATAATTTTACCTTTGTAAGAGTCAATAATATATTTACAAAATCTTTTTATAAATAAATTGGTATCTTTTACGTAAATAAAGTTAGGTCGTTTAATCTTTACATTAACAATGACTAAAGATGCCTTTTTTTGAATAGCTTCATTGAAATATAAATTACCATCATTATTTTTAGTTTTTAAACCAATAAAAATATCATTTTTTTTTAAAAGTCTTGTGTCAAAAACAATATTTGATTTATAATTTAATTGGAATTGATGAATTGTATTATAAATTTTTTGCATAATAAGTTGAAATTACTTTATCATTAAATGAATAATTTTTATTTTTATAGGTTTGTATCTCTTCATGACCTTTTCCAGCTATAATCAAAATACCATTATTTTTTTTAATATAGTCTACTCCAAATTTTATAGCCTTTTTTCTGTTAGGTACTTCTATGGGGTTTGAAGAGTATTTTATAAGAATTCTTCTAATTGTTGCTGGATCTTCATTTCTTGGATTATCATCTGTTATAATTTGTAATTTTGTATATTTTGAAACAACTTTAGCTATTTGTGGTCTCTTAGTTTTATCTCTATCTCCGCCGCAGCCATAGATTATTAATATATTTTTATTTGAGAGGGGTAATTTTTTTAATAAATTTTCATATGCATCCTTTGAATGTGCATAATCAATGATGATTACTTTATTTTTTTTGTTATAAATTATTTCTGATCTGCCTGGTGGAAATAATGATTTATTAAAATTTGTTGGAAAATTTTTATTAATATTATTATAAATCATCAAAATAGTTAAAATATTTTTAACCATAAAATCATTAAAAGTAGTAATTTTATAAGATTTATCTTTAATAATTATTAAATATTTATAAAAACTTTTTTCTATGACTGAAATTTCATTTTTTAATAGAAAATTATCTTGAGAAAATAAAGAATTTTTAAAATATTTAAATTTATTCTTTAAATTAGAATCTTGTAAAAACAAAATTGAATTCTTTAGTTTGTGATATTTGATTAATTTCTTTTTAGCTAGATGATAATTTTTCATACTTTTATGATAGTCAAGGTGGTCAGATTTCAAGTTTGTTAAGACACAGTGATTGTACATTAAATTGCCAATTCTTCCCTCACAATAACCTATACTAGACACCTCAATAAAAACAAATTTGACAAATTTATTTTTTGCAAATTGAATTAAATTAAGTGTTTCGAAATATGAAGGAGTAGTATTATTTAATTTTTTAATTTTTTTTGAGTTAATAAAGAAACCAAGTGTACCAATATAACATGACTTTGAACCATTCATATTAAATAATTTATTTGCTCCATAAGCAATAGAGGTTTTACCATTTGTGCCTGTTACGAAAATAATTTGAATATTTTTTAAATTGTAAAAAATTTTAGTCATATTTATTAAGTCTTTTTGATTTTTATAAAAAAAAAATTTAATTTTATTTTGATTAATTTTATTTTTGAGTTTGATATTACAAATAATAAACTTACAGTCTTTTTTTAAAGCAGAATTTATATAGTTTTTAAATTTTATTATACTATCATTATCATATAGAAAGATTGATTTTTTGTTACACTCCTGCCATTTGGTAGCTATTTTGAAACCTCTTTTTTTTAATTCAACTAAATTCATTAAATTTCTGTGCTCTTATTATTAATGATAGATAGGTCTAGATACATATAAATCTCTTTTAATAAATTATAGAAAGTTGGTTTCACCGTATTTCCTGCAGTCATATATTTTCCATATGACTCTTTTGGATTTTGCATAAAAGTTAGATTTAAATATTTTGGGTTATTATAAGGAAAGAAACTTATATATGTAACATTCTGAAATATTTCATTGTTAGAAATAATTTGATCTGCGGTACCGGTTTTTCCAGCTACTAAAAAGTTATTGTATAATTCGTTATTTGTCTCATTTGCATAGAATAATAGTTTATTAATAGTGTTTGATATATTGTTAAATCTATTTTTTGTATGTTTGTCTTTTTTCTCAAATGTAGCATTAAAGTCATTTCTTCCAGTTATTATTTTTCCATATGCATTAATTAATTGAATTGGTGAAACCGATAAGCCGTAACCAAATGGGATATTATCACAATAGCTACCTCTAAAATTATTAACTGTTGGTTCAACAGAATTCATTCCAAAGCCAATATTAGTGGAATTTAATAGACCTATTTGATCTAAATCAAATTTAAATTCATTTTGGCAATCTAAATTTCTACTAATTAAAATAGCACCTCTATTAGAGGACTTCTTTAAAATATCTGCTACTTGCATAGGTATTTCACTATTTCTTGGAAAGTCATTGATCAGTTTATTGCCGATATAAACAGGTTGCTCTACATCGAAATATTCATTTAGATCTATTTTTTGATTTTTAATTGCAGAATAAACAGTAAATGTCTTGAAAACAGAACCGAAATCAAATTTTAAATCTTTTAAAGGTAATAAAGTTTGGTCAAACTTGTTAAAATCTCTGTTGTCTAAAAAAACGTTACTTACAATCTCTTCACTACTTAAATCAATTAAAACGTTCATAGCGTATTCTGGATTTAAATATTTTGTATCATTAGATAAAGAATCATAAATTTTCTTTTGGATTTTAATATCTAATGATAAATAAATATCATTATTTTTTTTTTCAGCATATTTTTCAATTAATGATACACCTTGATGTTCTATATTAGTATGACCAATAATATTATTCATGATAGCACTATGTGGGTATCTTCTGGTAAGGATTTTTTCAAATTTAATATAAGGATTACCCTCAAATATAAATTCTGAAATATCATCAAGTGGAACATCTCTTTTTAAATATTTGACTTTATTTTTTATATCTTTAACAGAATAGTTGTAGTCAGAGTAAGCTAAAGTATTTTTGTTGTAATCATAAATAGTTGGCAACGCTTTTAGACTAGGATCTCTATCACTAGATAATGAATAACCATTATCTTCAAGACTTAGAAATATTAATCTAATAAAAATGGATATAAAAAGAAATAGAGTTAATGTTATGAAAAAATAATAATAACTTTTTGTTTCAGATAATAATTTGTAATCTGTTTCATTACTCAGATTGAACATAATTGACCTTTATAATTGTAAAGTCATTAAATTCATTTCTATCAAATTTAATAATTTTTTTATTTGCTATTAATTCATTATTAAATTGATTTATCTGTAATTGACTTATTTGTTTTGTAAGTACTATTTCTTTATTAATGTAATTTTGAATATCTTTATTATAATTTATTTTTAGTTGTATTAAATCATTCTCAAGTATTTTAGTTTGGTTTTTGAAACTTAAAAATAGAAAAATGAAAATAAATATTAGAAAAAATTTTAAAATATGCTGAGTCAATTAATGAACCTCCCTACTCTTAATTTTGCAGATCTAGCCCTATTATTTTCTAAAAGTTCAAATTTTGAAGCTTTTAGTGGTTTTTTAGTAAGAATTTCAAAACCCCAATTTTTGTTACTTTGAAAGTTATAATTTTTTTTAATTCTATTATCTCTAAAATAGTTCTTAACTATTCTATCCTCTAAACTATGAAATGAAATTATTGCTAAATAAGCATTAATTTCTAAAAAATTGTGTACCTTTTTTAAAAATATTATTAAATTTTCCAATTCACTATTCGACTCTATCCTTAAAGCTTGAAATGCTTGGGTAGCAAAATGTATTTTTTTTGATCTAAAATTAACCCCACTATCCCTCAAGACATCAATTAATTCAAAATTTGTTTTAATTTTTTTTTGAGATCTTTGATTAATAATGTAATTAGCTAATTTTTCAGCCTGATTAATTTCGCCATATGAGTTAAAAACTCTTTGAAGTTCAACTTTACTATAATAATTAATTATTTTATAAGCATTTAAGTCGCCACCCAAGTAATTCATATTTAAATTTGAATTAATTTTGAATGATAATCCGATATCATTATCTTCTAACTGGTTAGATGAGAAGCCTAAATCTAAAAGAATAAAATTAAATTTTTTATTTTTTAAATCTAATGAATCAAAATTTTTAAAATTTGATTTAAAAAAATATATATTAGGAAAATTATTTTTTAATTCTTTAGCTATAATCAAAGAATTTTCATCTTGATCAATTGCAGTAACATTATGCCCTTTCTCTAAAAATTTTTTTGTATGCCCTCCTCCACCAAATGTACAATCAAGAATAGATAATTTTTTTTTACCATCAATAAACGATAATATTTCATTTGACATAATGGGTGTATGTAGATTATTGATCATTTAAATTTTCTTCTTGAAATTATTTTGTGTGTTTCTCCTAATTTCTTTTCCCAAATTTCAAAATGATTTCCTTTTCCTATAAAAATTATATCTTTTGATAGTTTTGAAAATTTCTGAAGTTGTTCTTTTACTATAAACCTTCCCTCTTTATCTATAGTTATTTCTTCTAAATCAGAGAGTATTGCTGTTTTAAAATGATCATTTTTTTTTGAAAAAAAATCCTTTTCATCAAAGCTTTTAACAAGAGAATTTATCTTGGAAGATAGGTGTACCTCTAGGCATTCATACTTTAAACTTTTAAATATAAAAGTTTTTTCCTTTGAGTTTTTAATTGTAGTTCTAAAAGAAGATGGAATTGCTACTCTATTTTTTTTGTCAATAATTCCATAAAAAGATGATAAAAACATTAACATGGTATTTTATGGGATTATATGGGATTTTAATTAATTAGTAAATAGTGTTGGGTAGCTATAAGCTGAGTTCTGTGTTAAAAAACTGCAGTCATTTATCTAGATTAACTATTACTAGTTAATTCTAGCGATCAACCCAGGCCAGCTGTAGAAAAAGCTTTAGCCTCTATTTGATCTTACTCGTGATAGGGTTTACATATTGCGATACTATTTAAATATCCGGTAAGCTCTTACCTCACCTTTTCACCCTTACCTTTCGGCGGTTTGTTTCTGCTGCACTTTCCCTAAGGTTACCCTCGACGGAAGTTATCCGTTATCACTTTCTACCCGAGCTCAGACTTTCCTCTTTGTAAACAAAGCGACTGCACGCTACCCACATGTAATATACATAAAATTAATTAAATAATAAATTGTTAAAATCGTTTAAAAATTTTTTTGATTGTGTTGAGTTGATATTTTTATAATTCAGAGATCTTTTAACAGCTTCAATACAAAAGTTTTTATGATTTCTAATATATGAGTTATGAAAACCATATAAGATCAGCATTTCATTAATACTGTATTTATTCTTAATTTTCTTTATTTTAAATCTATTAATATCAATTTTATTTATTATGAATTTCTCTCCGGGGTCTCGTTTTCTATCAGGGGAAATGTCCGAATGAAAAACTATATCTTTATTATAAATCTTAAAATTTTTTTTTAAAAAAGAAATTAATTTTCTTATTGAATTATATTGCTCTTTAGAAAAATTTGAATAACCAAATTCATGACCTTTATTCTCAAGCTCAATACCAATAGAATAATCGTTGATGTTTGTATTATTTTTCCATTTTGATTTACCAGCATGCCAAGCTTTGTATTTGGGGCATAATAAATTAAAAATAATACCTCTTCTTGATATCAGGTAATGGGCACTTACATTTGAATTTTTATTTGATAATTTTTTGTATGCTAACTCGAGATTTCTCATACCAGTATAGTGAATGACAATATATTTGACTATTTTATTTTTTTTTCTGAGGCTATAATTCATACGTGAAAAGGTCGATTCTAAATATTATATTATTATTGTTTATTTTTTCTTGTTCAAATAATGATAATGATCAATACAGAAATGATCAAAGTTTTTATAAAAATAATTCATATAATGATTATGAATTATTTAATATATCAAATAATTATATTAATTCTAATCAGTATGAACTTGCATTAATTGAATTAGATAAAATAGAAGTATTATTTCCAAACAGCCCTTATGCAAAAAAAAGTATACTTTTAAAAGCTTATATAAATTTCCTAGATAAGGAGTATGAAAAAACAAGGGCTCTTGCTGAAATGTATAAAAACTACTACCCAGGAAGTGAGGATATTGTTTATGCCAATTATTTAGAGGCAATGACATATTATGTGTTAATGAAAAAGTCTGAATATAGTCAGAAAAATACTAATATCGCATTGAATAAATTTAATTTTATACTTAATGCATATCCAAACAGTAAATATGAAATTGATATTCTTACAAAAATAAAACTTATAAATAATAATTTAGCAGCAGAAAAACTAAGTATTGCAAAATTTTATTTTGATAAAAAAAATTTTAATGGATCTTTAGTGTATCTGAAAGATATATTTGATAATCATAGTTCAAGTCTTTCCATAGAAGAAACTTTATATTTAATTACAAAAATACACTTCTCTTTAGATGAATATGAATTAGCAAAATTCTATGCTTCAATTTTAGCATATAACTTTCCTAAAAGTGAGTGGTATCAAAAGTCATATAACGTTATAAATAATTTAGAAGATATAAATGATAATAAAAATTGGTATGAAAAGTTTAATCCAATTAAAATATTAAGAAAAAATGAAGAAAATAATTCTAATAATGTTTTAATACAATCTATGGACTAATCATAATGCTGGTTTCTTTGGAAATTAAAAACTTTCTTTTAATAAAAAAGATAGTTATCAATTTTATTAATGGCTTCAACGCATTTACAGGTGAAACGGGTGCAGGTAAATCAATAATCATAGAAGGTCTGAAATTAGCATTAGGTGGAAAAAATCAAACTAATCTAAATTTAAAAGATAATGAAATTGCATCAATAAAAGCTGTTTTTGAAATTAATAAACTGATTAAAAAAAATCTTGATAATTTTAATATCAATGTTGAGGATGACTATTTAATTGTTGAAAGACAGATAAACTCAAATCAAAAATCTAAATTATTTATTAATGGTGAGATGAAACCTCTGAATAACATTAAAGGTATTTTAAAAAATGTTATTGAATTTCAAGAAAACTATGAACAACAAGAACTATTTGATAATAAATATTTTCTTAAATTTATAGATAATTTAGGTGACATAGAAAAAGATAAATTAAACTTTAAATTTCAAAAATTTAAAAATTCAAGAAGTTATTATCAATCCCATTTGGAAAATGAAAAAAATATAAATGAGAAATTAGAAATATTAAAAATTAAAAATAATAAAATTAAAAACTTGAATCCAACTGAAAATGAATACGAAGAACTTGTAAACAAAAGAAACTTAAACAAAAATATCAAAAAATATAGTGAAATTTCTGACGTAATTAAAAATTTAATATCAAACTTTAATTCAAATGATCACTTAAATTCAATACAAAAAAATTTAAATAAATTAAAAGAAATAAATCAAGAGTATGTAAATATTACTGAGAAATTTACTTCTTCAATTTTAGATATTGATGAATTAATTAATGAATTGGAAAATAAATTTAATTCTGAGGACTATGTTGAAATTGATTTTGATGAAATTGATGAAAAGATCTATCAATATCAACAGCTTTCAAAATTTTTTGAAGTAGAACCAAAGAGTTTATTTTCAATTAAAGATAAAATATTAAATGAAATAGACTCTCTTGAAAACTTTGAAAGAGAGAAAGAAAAATTATTTAATAATTATGTCAATGATCTTAATAATTTTAAAAAAGAATCTTTAAAAGTTTCAAATTTAAGAAAAAAAGAGTCAAAGAAAATATCAGAAAGTATTAATAAGCAACTACCAATTGTAAATATTGAGCAGGGTGAAATTTTATTTATGTTTTCTGAGAAAGATGAAAAAGATTATAATTCTCAAGGATATGATGAACTAGATGTTTTATTTAGGACTAATAAAAATTCTGAATTTAGCTCAATAAGAAAAGTAGCTTCTGGGGGTGAGCTATCTCGATTACTTCTCATAATTAAATCATTGTCGGCTAATAATGATAGCAATCTAACTCTTATATTTGATGAAGTAGATAGTGGTTTGAGTGGAAAAATTGCGTCTAATGTTTCTGAAAAAATTAAAAATATTGCAAAAAAAAATCAAGTTATAGCTATAACGCATTCACCTCAAGTTGCTTCAAAAGCTAATAAACATTGGAAAATACAGAAAATCATAAAAAATAATGAGATGTCTAGTCATATTATTGAGTTAAATGGAGAGACAAGAATTGATGAAATAGCTAGTTTAATTAGTGGGACAAAGATTACTGAAACTGCTAAAAAAGTTGCTTCAGATTTACTTCAAAATTAAAAATGAAAACAAAAGATAGACTTATCAAACTAAGAGATAAGCTTAAAAGATATAATAAACAATATTACAACTCAAATCCTACAATTAATGACTCACAATATGATAATCTTAAGAAAGACTATGATTTATTATTATCAAAAAATCCTGATTTAAGAAAATTTGACGATTTAGGCATAGGAACACCACACTCATCGAAATTTGAAAAATTTAAACACTATGAACCAATGTTATCACTTTCAAATAGTTTTAATTTAAGTGACTCAGAAGATTTTTTTGATAAAGCAAGTAATTTTTTAAAGAAACAAAATTCAGATTATATATTTAATGTAGATTGTAAAATTGATGGGGTTTCTTTGTCTCTTGTGTATAAAGAAAACAAATTATTTAAAGCCATTACTAGAGGAGATGGCATAATAGGAGAAGATATTACAAAAAATGTGTTGGGTATTAAAGGCATACCTCAGATTTTAAAAAATTGTAAATCTAAACTGATTGAAATAAGAGGTGAGGTATTTTTTATAAGAAAAGATTTTGAAAAGCTAAACAAAAAATTTGAAAATAAAAATCAATTTTCAAATCCTAGAAATGCTGCCTCAGGATCTCTTCGGCAAATTAATAGTAAAATCACTAAAGATCGACCCTTGAGATTCATACCACACGGATATGGTAAATTTTCTTATGATGATGAGTTTTTAAACTTTGAAGATTTCTTAAGTTTTTGCAAAAAAAATAATTTTGATCATACTGGTTATGCGAAAAAATATAATAATTTAAAAAATATATATGATTATATTTCGGAAATTGAGAAAAAAAGAAACTCGATAGATTTTGATATTGATGGGATGGTAATCAAAATTAGTGATTTGAATTTACAAAGAATGTTAGGTAACACTAATAAATATCCCAGATGGGCAATAGCAGCTAAATTTAGCTCCGAGGAGGCATTGACACAAGTTGAAAAAATAGAGCTACAAATTGGAAGAACTGGAGCAATCACTCCTGTTGCAAGATTGAAACCAATTAATATTGGAGGTGTGTTTGTATCAAATGCAACTCTTCATAATTTTGATGAAGTTATAAGAAAAGATATAAGGGTAAATGATTTTGTATGGGTTAAAAGAGCTGGGGATGTAATTCCATATATTTCAAAAGTAGATTTAGAGAAAAGAAAAAAAACTAATAAAAAATTTGATGTGCCAAATAAATGTTTATGTGGATCTAAAATTATTAAAATAGAAGGTGAAGCAGTACAAAGGTGTAGTGCAGGGAAAAATGAATGCAAATTTCAAAAATTAGAAAATTTTAAACACTTTGTATCAAAAAAAGCTATGAATATTGATGGACTTGGTGAAAAATTAATTGAGAAATTTATTAGTCTTAAATTAATATCAAATAGATCTGATATTTATAGACTAGAAATTCATAAAGACAAAATTATTAGCCTTGAAGGGTTTGGTGAAAAATCATTCTTTAATCTCATTGACTCTATAAATAAATCCAAAATTACCTCTCTTTCAAGATATTTATACTCTCTAGGTCTTAGATACTTAGGTGAAAATAATTCTGAACTTATATCTTTGTATTTTAAAAATAAAAATAGATTTAAAAATTTTATTCAATCAAAGAAACTAAGAGAACAACTCGAAAACATTGATGGATTAGGAGAAAAAGCTATAAGCTCTTTTACTAATTATTTTTCTGATAAAAGTAATCTTGAAGAGTCTTTTGCAATACTTGATATGATTGAAATTGAGGAAATTGAGGATGATAAAATCAATCTTAATAAGAGCATATTATTTACCGGAACTCTTCAAAAAATGTCAAGAGAAAGAGCTAAAGAGTTAGCTAAAAAAAAGGGTTATAAAATTGCATCAAATGTTTCAAAAAATTTAGACATACTTGTATTTGGAGAGAAATCTGGTTCTAAGTTAAAAAAAGCTAAAGAATTAAAAATTAATATTTTAAATGAAAATGATTTTTTAAATCTTATTAATTAAATTTTTTAAAAAATAATTTTTATGTTCTTTGCTTAATCTTGTTTTGAGTGTTTCATAAATTTTCTTATGATATTTTTTAATATATTTCCTCTCGAAATTTGTAATTAAATTCAAATTAACTAAGTCTAAATCGTAAGGTGCAAATGTGATATTTTTTAACTTTAAATTTTTATTTGAAGTTTTTGTTACATATAAATTTTCTATTCTTAGACCAAATTGACCCTCAACGTAGTGCCCAGGTTCTAAAGAAAATATATTATTGTTAGTTAAAACATCCTTAGATCTTTGAGAAATAATGGGATATTTTTCATGTACATCACCAAAATTTCCTACTCCATGGCCCGTCCCATGACTATAATATATATTAAATTTTGATAGATAATTTCTGATAAATGAATCTATTTCTGATGATTTTATATATCTTGGAAATATTTTGTTTTCTATTTTAATTAAAGATTTTAGTAAATAAGTATATGAATATTTTATTCTAGAAAAATTTTTTGTTCCAACTTTAATAACTCTTGTTATATCAGTAGTACCCTCTAAATATTGAGCACCAGAGTCAATCAATAATACATTCCTATTTTTAGAGGATAAGGAATTATTGGGAAGAGGTTTATAATGAATAATGGCTCCATTTGAGTCATATGCGCTAATATAATCAAATGAATTCCTAAAAAAATTTATACCCTCTTTTCTCTTGTTCAATAAATATTCTGAAACCTCATACTCATTTTTAGGTTTTATTTTTTTTTGCTTTAAATCAATAAAAAATTTTATTACAGCTAAACCATCTTCAATATGACATGTTTCTATATTTTTGATTTCTTTAGATGTCTTAATCCCCAAATATTTAGAAATATTCACATTAGTTTCAGATAAATTTAAAAATTTCGATAATTGCAAATAAATATTTAAATTTAAAAATTCATATGAGGTTTCAATATTTTTAAATTTAAATAATTTTAGCAATTTGATAAATTTTTCTTGTCTTAAGACTGTAAAATTATTGTTTATCTTAGATATATTATTCAAGTTTGTATTATTTGTTATCAAGATAGGTTTAATATTTTTTTTTGAAATAAATAAACCTGCGAATGGTTTAGTAGAATTCCATAGTTCAAACGATCTGAGATTTAATAGATATGCTACATGTGCATTATTCCAAATTAATATACCCTCTGTTTTAATATTATTTTTAATTTTTCTTAAATTTTCATTAAATGATCTTGGAATTAAATATTTTGGCATACTAAAAGCATAAGAAATATTAAAATTTGGATAATAATTCTTTTTTAAAAAATTTCTAAATTGTGGGTAAATTTTAATTTTATTTTTTTCTAATTTTGAATTTAACTCTCTAAATTCTTTGACTGAAATTAATCTAGGGTCTAAAACACCTGATAACTTCTTTTTTTGCATAATAAGGTAGTCAACTATATTTACTTCGCTTAAATTATGAATTTCACAGTCTTTCTTAAAAAAATTTTTGGCAGCTAAGATGTAACGCGAGTCAGTAAAAAAGACAAATTTATTTACAAAAAAAAGTATGTATCCTCTTGTGCAATCAAATTTAAATAATTTATAAATATCTTTTAAATCTAAATTTGGACTCTCATTAAGGTGTAAGTCATTATTAGTAACTAGATAAAAATCAAATTTTTTATCTTTTAAAAATTTTTTAATTAAATGAGGTTTCATTAACTATTTTTTTTTAAAAATTCTAGCATTCTTTTTTTTCCAGGGCTTAATTTAGCATTTTCTGTAGTAATCTTTTTATTCAAGTTAGGAGAAGAGTATCCTTCAATTGTGTTTGTTGTGTTTTTCTCTACTTTTGAAATTTCATTTAAAAATCTTGATGGTAATGAATAATTATTCATACCATAAGTATATCTAGAAGTTGCATAGCTTAAATTTAAATCAAATTTTGCCCTGGTAATTCCTACATATGCAAGTCTTCTCTCTTCCTCTAATGATTTAGATGAGTTTTGCTCTAATGCTCGAGAACTTGGAAAGATACCCTCTTCCCAACCAGGTAAGTAAACATGATCAAATTCTAATCCTTTAGCAGCATGCAACGTCATTAGTTTTACAGAATTAGATTGTATTTTTTTTTGATTTTCATTCACTAAACCCACATGCTCCAAAAAATCATCTAGATTCTCAAATTCTGAGAGTGCGTTCACTAATTCTTTTAAATTATCAATCCTTGTTTCATTTTCTACTTGTTTTAATTTATTTTTTTCATTTTCTAACATTTTTAAATACCCCGACTCCTCAATAATAAAAATACCTATATCTTCTAAAGTTGTTTTGTTTAAAAGATCAGATGTTTTTTTAATGATATCAACGAATGGTTTAGTTTTTACAATAAGAGATCCAAGTAATTTGTTTTCAGAGGATAATGAGTCTAAAGACTCAAAAAATGAAATATTTTTTTCTCGAGCGTTATTAATTATTAATTTTAAAGATTGATCTCCTACTCCTCTTTTAGGTAAATTAATTATTCTTTCAAAAGAGAGATCATCTTGAAAACTATTTGCTAATTTTAAGTATGCAAGAATATCTTTGATTTCTCTCCTTTCAAAAAATCTTGGTCCTCCAATAATTTCATATGGAAGAGCATATTTTATTAATTTGTCCTCAATGCTTCTCATTTGAGCGGTAAGTCTTACTAAAATCCCTATACTATTATTTTCATCAAACTTCTTTGATATGTTATCTGATATCCATAATGACTCTTCCTCCTGAGAGTAAAAAGAATTTAAATTAATTTTTTGTTCTGGTATTTTTTTATTAAAACTAACTAGGTCTTTCCCCAGCCTATTCTTATTATTACTTATTATACAAGCCGCTGCCTCTAAAATAGAACTATTTGAACGATAATTTTTTGTTAAACGAACCACAGGCGAATTAAATTCCTTTGGAAAATTGATAATATTTTCAATATTTGCGCCGCGCCATGCATAAATAGATTGGTCGTCATCTCCAACACAAAATAAATTTTTGTTATTATTAAGAATTAATTTTATCAAATCATACTGAATCGAATTTGTATCTTGAAACTCATCAATAAGAATATGTTCAATAAAATTTTGATAAGATTTCTGAATTTCTGGATTGTTAGATAATATAAAATAACTATGTAAAAGAATGTCTCCAAAGTCTACAGCATTAATCTCTATTAATCTCTGTTGATAATAAGAATATATTTCATCTAATCTTTCAATGGATGAAAATTTTAAAATTTTTTTATTTTCATTAAAAAATATCTTATTATCTTTTAAATTTTGAATTTCGTTATGGTAAAGGCTCTCACTAATATCTTTATCAATCTTGCAGTAATCTAAAACTTGTTTTAGGAGTTTTTTTTGATCTTCCATATCAAGTATTGTGAAATTTGATTTTAAGTTAACTATTCCTGAGTGTTTCCTTAAAAATTTGGCAAAAATAGAATGAAAAGTACCTATCCAAGGAGTACTAATATTATTTTTAAGTTCAATATTTACTCTTTCCTTAATTTCATTAGCAGCCTTATTTGTAAATGTTACTGCTATTATTTTATTAAAATCAACATTTAGATTTTTTACGATATATACAAATCTAGATGTTAAAACTCTTGTTTTGCCTGTTCCAGCTCCTGATAGTACCAAAAGAGGGCCATTTTTGTGCTCAACAGCATTTTTTTGTTCTTTATTTAATGTATTTAGAACCATAAATTGATTGTAATATAATGAATCTAGATATTATGTAATGAAAAAATATTTGAAAGTAATTCTTTTATTAGCATCTGTATTATTTTTACATGCAACACCCATATATTCTAATGAAAATGAAGTTGTTTCAAGTATATCCTATGATGAGATATATGATCCAATTGAACCTATAAACAGAGCAGTTTTGAATTTCAATTTTTTTATTGACGACATAGCTATTAGACCAATAGTCAAAACTTATAAGTTCATAGCACCAGACCCAGTAGAGAAAGGTGTTTCTAATTTTTTCAGCAACCTTAAGGAACCGATAAGAACAATCTCATTTATTTTTCAAGGAGAGTTCTATAAGTCTCTCAATTCTATAGGGCGATTTACTATTAACACCGTCACCAGTCTTGGAACTTTTGATCTTGCCTCAAGAGTTGGTATGGAAAAAAATGAAACAGATTTTGGTATTACACTTGCAAAAAGTGGTGTATCTAGTGGTCCATATATAGTGATACCAATTATTGGTCCTAGCAATTTAAGAGATTTTAGTGGTGATGTTGTGGAATATTTTGTTGACCCAGTATCAAATAATTTACCTAACAGGGAATATGTAGAAGTAGGTAGTGGTTTTAACGAAAGGGCTGAGATAGATGAACAATTAGATAAGGTAAGAGATGTCTCATCAGATAGATATGAGATGATAAAATCAATATATTATCAAAATAGAAACGCTCAACTTGAGGAGGAATATATACAAAATTTGCCAGTGCCAAAAATATATATTGAATAGTTAGTTTAACTATATTTAATTATAAGTGATGAAAATATTAATTGTTTTATTAAGTTTAATTCTTTCTGTCTC
This sequence comes from uncultured Alphaproteobacteria bacterium, assembly GCA_902523135.1. GTDB lineage: Bacteria > Pseudomonadota > Alphaproteobacteria > HIMB59 > HIMB59 > HIMB59. Next base: position 80,247 of record CABYYB010000002.1, on the reverse strand, counting down.
AAATATTAAAGCTTCGGAAGTTTCAGAATGGTTTGAACAAGAGTCTAATCAATTTTTAGAAATAATAAATAACAACCAAGGAACTGATAGTGAAAACTATGACAAGTATAAATCTTTTATAAACAAAAACTTTGCTATTAAATCAATTGCTTATGGTCTTATTGGGGAAAACACTATTAAAAAAAGTTCAATAAAAGAATTATCATTATATTTAGATGTTTTTACAGATTACCTTATAGAAACTATTTATAAACTTGCCAATTCCAGTACATCTGGTTCAATAACACTAAAAGATGTTGATGTAAAAGACGATATTTACATAATTAAATCAGAAATATCCGATAATAAATCCTCCGCTAATCTTTATTGGAAAGTGATTAACACAGGGTCATCCTTCAAAATAATAGATGTCATAGTAGAGAACACATCTTATTTTGTTACGAAAAAATCAGAGTTTAGTAGAATATTGCGAAAGAACAAAGGTAGCCTGAAATCTCTTATAAGTGAAATTCAAAAAAAATAGTTTGAATTTATTGGTGGGCCCGGCAGGACTCGAACCTGCGACAACGGCGTTATGAGCACCGCGTTCTAACCAACTGAACTACAGGCCCATGATTAGAAATGTAACTAATATAATCTTACTGAAAAAAAAACAAGAATTTAAATTTATGATTATTTTAAGAATCCATAAAAGACTTTAGTTTTTTTGATCTAATAGGATGTTTTAATTTTCTTAGAGCTTTTGCTTCTATTTGTCTAATTCTTTCTCTTGTAACACTAAATTGTTGTCCTACCTCTTCTAAAGTATGATCAGAGGACATCCCTATACCGAACCTCATTCTTAGCACTCTTTCTTCTCTTGGTGTCAAAGTTGAAAGAATTTTGGTAGTAGTTTCTCTGAGATTTAATTGCATAACAGCATCCTCAGGTATTACTGCGTTTTTGTCCTCAATAAAGTCTCCAAGAAAACTATCATCGTCATCTCCAATTGGTGTTTCCAAACTTACAGGTTCTTTTGCAATTTTTAAAACCTTTCTAACTTTTTCAATAGGCATTTTTAATCTTACAGATAATTCCTCTGGGGTGGGCTCTCTTCCCAGTTCAAGAATTAATTGCCTACTTGATCTGACAATTTTATTGATAGTTTCAATCATATGTACTGGAATACGAATAGTTCTAGCTTGGTCTGCTATTGACCTTGTAATTGCCTGTCTGATCCACCAAGTTGCATAAGTAGAAAATTTATAACCTCTTCTATATTCAAATTTATCGACAGCTTTCATTAAACCAATATTACCCTCTTGAATAAGGTCTAAAAATTGAAGACCCCTATTGGTATATTTTTTTGCAATTGAAATAACTAAACGTAAATTAGCCTCAATCATCTCTTTTTTTGCTTGATTAGCTGTTCTTTGACCAGATTGTATCTCTCTTACTTTCTCTTTAAATTCAATTGTGTTTTGATTTGCTATTTTAGATAAACTTAATATTTCTTTATAAATTAATTTTAATTTCTGACTGTTTTTTTGGAATAATGCCTTAAAAGACTCATCCTTTGAAATCATATGTTTTTGGTAAACAGTATAGGTATCTTTTAAAATATGATGTTTTAAAAAAATATCCCTACTAATTTTATTTTGAGTTGCTAATGTTAATAATGAAACCTCTTTTGATTGTATTTCTTTATTAATTGAGTACAGATGTGTGATTATTTCTTCTAATTTATAAGGCTTAATTTTAATTTCATTAAAATAGTTAAGTATTTCATCTTGATATTTTTTTAATTCTTTTAATGATTTAGTATCTGAAATTTTAGTAATATTTTTATTTTTTTTAATCTTAGTAATATTGTCAGATAATACTAAAACTCTGTCTAACTTCTTCAAAATTTCTGGTTTGTAAAACTCCTCTATAATAGATATTGAAAAACTTTCATTTTCAATTTCTTCCTCATTTGAAGACTCTTGAAGCTTTTCTTTATCTATTTCAATACCTTGATCTTTCATTAATTGTTGCTTTTCTTTTAAAAGAGCTTTTTTTTTGTCATTAATTATTTTTTGAATTTCTTTTCTTTTAGTAGAATTAGAGTAAGGGTCATTATCCTCATTAAAATATTCGTCAAAATCAACTATTTCTCTTAAATTAATTTCATTTTGTTTAACTTGTTCAATCCATTTTTTTAAAATATCTATTGAAGCTGGGCATTCAAGAATTGAATTCATCATTCTATCCAATCCAGACTCAATTCTTTTCGCAATTGCAATTTCACCCTCTCTGGAGAGTAACTCGACATTACCCATCTCTTTGAGGTACATTCTAACAGGGTCGTCACTTTTAACTCCAGTTGACTTTTCTTCCTCTTCTGTATCGTCGTTTGAAGCGGTCGAGTCTGTCTCTGAAGATGAAGTGTAAGATTTAAATAATTTAAAAAGATCCTCATCGAGGTTTTCGATATAGTTTAAAAAATCGTTGACAGTTATTATAGATTCTTCAATTTTAGAATAAGACTTAATATATGTTATTGCTTTTGAAGCTAATTCTTTATCAAATTCTTTTGTGATTAATGAAATGAGCTGACTCTCATTTTCTTTAAAAATTAGTTCAAGTGGGTTTGTTTTAGCGGAAGATTTTTTGCTAATTTTAGATGGTTCAGTTTTTTTTGTTAAAACAGATTTTTTTTTGGTAATTTTCTTTTTAGTCTTTTTTGTAATAGCTTTTTTTTTTGGCATTTTAACTGTTTATAAAACTAATCGTTTTTTCGATCTCATTATAAGGGTCTTTATTAAATTTAGGTGATGCAAATCTACACAGCCTTCGAACTTCATTAGAAAATAGTAAATTTTTTGTAAAATTCAATCCCTTAGAGTCTAATTCTTGATAAATTTCAATAGTTGTTGATTTGAAAAGAGTTTTTTTAATTACCAAATCACGAATTTCTCTAAATTTACCCTCAAATTTAGCTGTTGCTATCAAATCAAATACTCTCTCCCTATCCGAAAGGTTTTCAATATAAAATATAATTAGAGCCGCAGAAAATTTGGACTTTAAATCAAATTTGAGTTCTAATTTTTGATAATTAGGCTTTGACTTATGTTTTAATGTTGTCTGATTTAAACTTATTTTATTAAAGTGATTAGTTAATATTTTTTTTAAATCAATGTTAGATACGTTATTAAGTAAACTTTTTAAAACTTTTGATCCTTTAAACTGGCTATCAACATCACTACTTTTGTGAAACTTTTCTAAATATTTTTCTATTAACTCCTCAATTGATAATGGTTGATCAATAAGTTTATGTAATTTATCAGACATATTTGACTCTATTAATTGATCTGGATCAAAATCTTTAGGTAGAAGTACAAATTTTATTCCAAGCTCAAAATTTTTATCTGCAAGTAAATTATTCATTAATCTTATAGTGGCATTTCTTCCAGCTATATCTCCATCAAGACATACAATTATCTCAAATCCTTTCTTTGTGATTTCAATTAATTTTTCATGATTTATTGATGTGCCAAGAGGAGCCAGACAGTTTGTAAAACCACTTTGTTCTAATTTAATAACATCAAAATAGCCTTCAACTATAATTATTTTTTTACTATTTTGTTTATTAAGTATTTTTTCATTGAATAAGATTTGTTTTTTTTTAAAAATTTTTGTTTCAGCTGTATTAATATATTTTGGTAAGCTATTATCAATTACTCTTCCCCCAAATCCTAGGGTTTTATTTTGCATATTAACTATTGGAACCATGACTCTATTAGAAAAAAATAATTTAGTGTTGTTAGTTCTACTAAAAACCCCTGCTGCTACTAAGTTATTGACTTCAAAATTATTCAAGAGTTTTTTTTGAAGTTCAAATGGATTTACTGATGATCCTAATTCAAACTTATGAATAGTTTCTATATTAAACTTTCTTTTTTTAAGTAAATAATCTAAGTGTTTTTTTGTATTTAATAAATTCTTATAAAATAATTCTTTCGTTAAAGAATTAATTTCATAGATAATATTGTTTAATTTTGATGATTTATAACTTATTTCAATACCAGCTTTATCAGCCAGTTCATACAGAGCATCCTTAAAGCTATATCCTTTAACTTTTATTAAAAAATCAATTACATTTCCATGTTCTCCGGTGCTAAAACAATGGAATATTTTTTTTTCTTCATTTACTGAAAAAGAAGGAGTTTTTTCTTTTTTAAAAGGACTTAAACCAAAATAATTACTGCCTTTTTTCTTTAAAGGTACAGTAGAGTTTATAATCTCAACAATAGAGGTTCTGTTTATAACTTCCTTAATATTATCATCTGTCATTCTTTGAAAATATTTTTGATAATTTTTGAAGCTAAATTCATATCAATTTTATTATTATAGTTTTGTTTAAGAAAACCCATTATTTTTCCAAAGTCTTTATTTTCCAGATTATTTTCTTTTATGTGATTTGATATAATGTCAATTGTATTTTTCTCATCCATCATTGTCGGAAGAAAGTCATTAAGGTAATTGATATCAAATTCCAAGTCCTCTATTCTAACTTTATCCTTAGCTTTTGTTGCGAAATCTAAAGACTCTTTTTTTTGTTTTAGTTGGGTCTTAACAATTTTGATTATATTTTCATCAGATAATTTAAGCACATCTCTATCTAGATTCTCTTTAATTAGAAAATTTTTTAACTCAGAATAGACATACCTTGCTATTGAAAGTTTTTTCTTATCTCCGCCTTTTAAAGCACTTTTGACGTCATCAGAAATTTTTTTTGCCAAACTCATTTGAAATTCCTCTCATATAATATACTAATACACATGATTTAATATGACCGTATTAGATAATAAAACTAAGCTTAATTATCAAAACGGTTATTTAATTTATAACAAAAAATATATTTTCAAAGGTAAGTTTCTGTCAAAAGATCAATTTAAGATAGCAGAAATTTGCTTCAATACTAGTATGACGGGGTATCAGGAAATATTAACTGATCCCTCATATAAATCTCAGTTTATAAATTTTACCTTTCCATTGATTGGTATTGTTGGATGTAATAATGAAGATTACGAGTCATGGAAAATACATGCATCTGGTTTAATATGTAATGAATTGTTTGAATTAAGTTCAAATTGGAGAGCACAAACAAATTTTACAAATTGGATCATTAATCAAAATTCTTGTGCTTTTTTTGATTTAGATACAAGGGCCGTAACTAAAATTGTAAGAAATTTTGGACCAAAAAATATAATGCTATGTTCTGAGGAATATTTTGAAAACAAAGGAATAGAGCAAATTTGTAAACAAATAGATCAAAGTCTTTCTCTAGAAGAGAATGATGTAATCAAGGATTTTACATCTGAACTGAACATAGAAAAACAAGAAATAGGTAAAAAAAAGTACTCAATAGCTTTTTTAAATTTTGGAGCAAAAGACAACATTAAGAAAAACTTATACTTTAGAAATTGTAAGATTGAGGAATTTGATATGAATTTTAAAGCTGAAGATATTATAAATAAGAATTTTGATGGTTTTTTTTTAAGTAATGGCCCAGGTGATCCTAAAAAAGTATATGAAAATATAAAGCCTGAATTAAATAAATTACTAAATAAAAAAATACCCACTTTTGGTATTTGCCTCGGTCATCAAATATTGAGCTTAGCATTTAATGCCTCCACTGCTCGAATGGAAAAAGGCCATCGAGGTGGTAATCACCCAGTAAAAAACTTGGAAACAAACAAAGTTGAAATTACATCTCAAAATCACGGTTTCGTAGTTTTAGATGAAAATTTTCCCCCTAATCTTCAAATAACACATAAATCATTGTTTGATAAAACTATTGATGGCATGAGAGCAAATGATCAACCTTTGTTTTCTGTTCAATATCATCCAGAGTCTAGTCCTGGACCACATGACAGCAGATATCTTTTCGATGAATTTATAAATTTAATGGAAAAGAATGCCGGCTAGAAAAGATATATCTAAAATATTGGTTATTGGCTCTGGTCCTATCATTATAGGTCAAGCATGTGAATTTGATTACTCTGGCAGTCAAGCATGTAAGGCACTTAAAAAAGAAGGTTATGAAGTTGTTTTAATTAACTCTAATCCAGCAACTATAATGACAGATCCGGAATTTGCAGATAAAACTTATATTGAGCCTATTGATAAAGAAATTGTAAAAAAAATAATTGATAAAGAGAAACCCGATGCAATTTTACCAACAATGGGAGGTCAAACAGCTCTAAATATTATCAGAGAGTTAAACAAAGAGAATTATTTTAAAAATTGTTCAATCAAAATTTTAGGTGCTAGTCCAAGATCTATCGATGTAGCTGAAGATAGAAAATTATTTGCCGAAGCGATGTCTGAAATTGGACTCGAGACACCATTTAGTATAATAGTTGATGACAAGTCTGATCTAAATAAAATAGTTAACGAAATAAGTTTTCCATTAATTTTAAGACCTTTTTATACTCTTGGAGGAACTGGTGGTGGTATTGTTTACGACAAAGATGAATTTATATCAAAGGTCAAAAATGCTATCGATTTAAGTCCTGTATCAAAAACTCTTGTTGAAGAGTCCTTAATTGGATGGAAAGAATTTGAATTTGAGGTAGTTAGAGATAATTTAGATAACTCTATAATAGTTTGCTCAATAGAGAATTTAGATCCAATGGGAGTGCATACTGGGGATAGTATTACAATAGCTCCAGCACTTACTTTAACTGATAAAGAATATCAAAAACTAAGAAATCAAAGTATTGCTATTCTAAGAAAAATTGGAGTAGAGACAGGTGGTTCAAATGTCCAATTTGCAGTAAATCCAGAAAATGGAAGGATATTGATTATTGAAATGAATCCTAGAGTAAGTAGGTCATCTGCGTTAGCCTCTAAAGCTACAGGTTTTCCTATAGCTAAAATTGCTGCATTGTTAGCAGTCGGTTACACGTTAGATGAATTAGAAAATGATATTACTAAGGTAACGCCAGCAAGTTTTGAACCAGTTATAGATTATATCGTGACCAAAATACCAAAATTTAATTTTGAAAAATTTCAAGGTACACCTAGTGAGTTAAATACTGCCATGAAATCTGTTGGTGAAATTATGTCTATAGGTAGAACTTTTAAAGAGTCTCTTTTAAAAGCTTTCTACTCAATAGAGTCAGATAACTTTGGTTTAGATATAAGTCATGAATTATTAAATATTAAAGATGAAAATTTAAAAAATTTACTCACAAAGCAAAGGCCTGATAGATTATTAATAGTTTCAGAAGCTATAAGACGTAAGATACCTTTAACTGAAATAAACGAATTAACATATATTGATATGTTTTTTTTGAGAGAAATAAATGAGATTATAAAAATTGAGCAACAATTAGTAAAGGCAGGCAGTAGTTTAGAAAAAAATTTATTTATTTTTGCCAAAAAAATTGGATTTTCTAACCACCATATCAGCAATTTAACAAAAATTAGTATAAATGAAATTTATGATCTTCAGGAAAAAAATAACTTAAAAACAGTATTTAAAAGAGTAGATACTTGTGGAAATGAATTTGACTCTTCTACTGCATACCTTTATTCAACATTTATCTCTGAAACAAATGAATTTAGTTGTGAGTCTAGACCAACGAATAAGAAAAAGATAATTATCCTTGGCTCTGGTCCTAATAGAATAGGTCAAGGTATAGAATTTGATTATTGTTGTGTGCAAGCTGTAAAATCTTTTCAGAAACTTGGATATGAAACAATTATGATTAATTGTAATCCTGAAACAGTCTCGACTGATTATGATACTTCAGATAAACTATATTTTGAGCCTTTGGACTTTGAATATGTTAAAAATATAATTGATAAAGAAAACGAGAAAGGTGTTGTTGAGGGTGTTATTGTACAATTTGGTGGGCAGACACCTTTGAGAATAGCTAATAAACTCAAAGAATATGGATATAAGATATTAGGCACATCTTTCGAAGCGATAGACATATCTGAAGACAGAGAGAGATTTCAAAAATTAATTCAAAAGGTAGGTTTAAAACAACCAAAGAGTGATATCTCTTTAGGAACAAAAGAACTAGTCACTAAATCCTCTAAGCTTAAGTTTCCTATTTTGTTAAGGCCCTCATATGTCCTGGGAGGAAGAATGATGGAAAAAATGGCTAATTTAGATGATGTGCAAGATTATATTGATCATAACTATTGGGCACTAGAAAATAATGTGATTCTAATCGATGAGTTTCTTCAGAATGCAAAAGAGGTAGATGTTGATGTATTAAGAGATAATCAGGGTAATACAATGATAGCTGGAATTATGGAACATATTGAAGAGGCTGGTATTCACTCAGGTGATAGTGCTTGTAGCATACCCCCCTTTTCTCTTAATGATAATATTATATCAGATATAAAAAAATTTAGTATCTCTCTTGTTAATGAATTAAAGATACTTGGTTTGATGAATATTCAATATGCTATCAAAGATGATGAAATTTTTATACTTGAAGCAAATCCTAGAGCTAGTAGGACGATTCCTTTTCTGGCCAAAGCAATAGGAATACCATTCATTAAAATTGCAGCTGAATTAATCGTAGGTAAAATTCTAACTGAAAAGTATCAAAATTTTGATAATAATACTTTACCTTACTTTGCAATTAAGGAAGCAGTATTTCCATTCAATAAATTCCCAAACACAGATGTAATACTTGGCCCGGAAATGAAAAGCACTGGTGAGGTTATGGGTATAGACGAGGATTTTTATTTGGCTTATTTCAAAAGTCAAATTGGTGCAGGACAAAAACTAAATGACTTAAAAAATATATTCATCTCAGTTAAAAATGAAGATAAGCAAAGTATATCTAAAATAGCTAAATCTTTTATAGAAAATGGTTATAATTTATTTACAACAAAAGGAACTCACGACTTTTTATTAAAAGAGGGAATTTCTTCAAATTTAGTTAACAAGGTGGCTGAAGGATCACCACATGTAGTAGAGTATATAAAACAAAATAAAATTGATTTAGTTATAAATACAACAGAAAAAAAACAGGCAATAATTGATAGTTTTACTATAAGGAGGACGTCTGTTGATCTTAATATTCCATATTACACAAATCTTAGAAGTGCAGAAATACTAATTAAATCACTGATTACATTGAAAAATAAGCCTATTTCCGTAAAACCCATACAAAATCATCATTCTTTTTAGTATAAAAATTCATTTGTAATAAGACATAAAATTCAATATTTTCTACAACTTAATAAAAATACTAACAAAATGGAAAAGATACCAATGACAGAAGAGGGGCAAAAAAAACTCCTTGATGAACTTAAACATCTAAAAACAGTTGAAAGGCCGATTATTATTAAGGCTATAGCTGATGCTAGAAGTAATGGTGATCTTTCCGAGAACGCTGAATACCATGCAGCTAGAGAAAAACAAAGCTTCATTGAAGGTAGAGTAGCTGAGATAGAAAGCATTATTGCTCAAGCAGAACTAATAGATGTCTCAAAATTATCAGGAACGATTGTAAAATTTGGAGCTACTGTTTCAATTATAAACTTAGATAATGATAAAGAGTCTAAGTATCAGTTAGTTGGTGAGGTAGAAGCTGACATTGAGCAAAAAAAAATATCTGTCACAAGCCCTATTGCAAGAGCTTTAATTGGAAAGAAAAAGGGTGATTATATAGAAGTATCAACACCAAAAGGTATAACTTCATACGAAATTAAGTCAGTAAGATTTAAATAATAAAATTTGAATACCTACAAAGTAATTACCATCAGTGAAGGAGCTGCTGGTATGAGAAGTCAGATAGAGGGATTAGCTAGTTTAATATCTGACTCTTATGAAAATTTTGATTTAAAAATTAAATCTATTTTTAAAAATTTACCTATTGAGTTGATACCTACAAGTAGTTTTGCATATAGTAATTTATCTTTATTAAAGATTGAAAAAAATACAATTCTTATCAGTTGTGGTAAAAAAAGTGTTAAAGCGTCTATTTATTTAAAAAAAAAATTTAAGGATTTAATTTTTAATATTCACATACAAGACCCAAAAATAAATTATAAACTTTTTGATCTTATTATTTGCCCAGAACATGATAATTTAAATTTTGATAATTGTATTTCAACTTTATTAGCCATACATAATATTAAATTCAAAAAAAATATTAGAAATAAAAATACAATAAATTTTATTATTGGCGGACCAAACAAATATTTTAAATTTCAACAGCAAACACAAGAAAAAATTTTGAATGAAATAAAATTTTTAAGTAACGATTTCAAAGTCAATGTTATACCATCACGAAGAACACCAAGAGGGCTCATAGAAGAATTATCAAAAATTGATAATGAAAATGTTATTACCTTCGATGATTTATTTAATCCAAGGAAGTATGGTGAGCTTCTATCTATGGGTAATTTACAAGTTGTAACTTGGGACTCAATATCCATGATATCTGAAGCTATATCCTCTGAAGCAGGTACTTTTTTATTTAAGTTTGAAGAAAAATTTTGCCCAAAAAGATATCTTAAGTTTTTTGATAAAATTACAAAGCTTAATTTAGCAAAATTTTATAATCAAAATTTAAAACCTTATGAAATCCATATTGATGATTATAACAAAAATCTTAAAACTAAGATCTTGAATAAGATACAATCTAATTTAAGGTTCAGATCTAGTAATGCTTAAGGAATCAATATTAAATCGTTGTACAACATACTCAGACCCCTTCCCTCATTGGGAGCTAGACTCCCCTTTTACAGAAGGGCTCATAAAGGAACTAAATGATGTTGATATATCTGATGCACCTCGGTCTTTTGACGGAACAAGAGCCGCTGATGCAGGTGGAGATGGGATAGATGGCAAACTTAGAGTTTTTTTAGAAAGCGATAATTCAAAAAACTTATCAAATGGAATGAGTTTAATTGATGACTTGAGGGATAAGGATGTTATTGAGTCAATACAAGAGAAAATCAAAAAAAACTTATCAAATAGTTTTATTAGAATTGAGTACATTTCAGATCGTAAAGGTTTTTGGTTAAAACCACATTTGGATATCAAAGAGAAACTTATGACAATGATGTTATTTATTAACACATACGATGAATCAGAAAAACTTGGAACAGATTTTTATGATACTGATATGAATCTTGTTAAAACAGTACCATACAAACATAATACAGGTTATTTTTTTGCATCAGGAAATAATACTTGGCACGGACTTGAAAAAAAAGAAATTAAGGTTGAGAGAAGATGCATGCAGATAAATTATGTAACCTTCCCCACTAGCTGGCCAATAGATGGCTGATATTAATAATGTTATTATCATAGGTTCAGGACCTGCTGGATATACTGCTGCCATTTATGCTGCTAGGGCTAATTTAAAGCCTATTTTAGTTAGTGGTTTTCAGCCTGGAGGTCAACTCACCATAACCACTGATGTAGAAAATTATCCGGGTTACGAAGATCCTATTCAAGGTCCCTGGTTAATGGAGCAAATGCAAAAGCAAGCCGCACATGTTGGTACTGAAATAATTAATTCACAAGTAACAGAAGTTTTTTTAAAAGAAAAAATTAAAAAATTAAATTTAGATAATGGCACAACTCTAAATACAAAAACTGTGATAATTAGTACAGGAGCACAAGCAAGATGGCTTGGTTTAGAAAATGAGGCTAAATTTCAAGGTCATGGACTATCTGCCTGCGCAACTTGTGATGGTTTTTTCTTTAAGGATAAAGAGGTTGCTGTAATTGGTGGTGGAAATAGTGCAGCTGAGGAGGCATTATTTTTAACTAAGTTTGCTACAAAAGTTTATCTTGTTCACAGAAGAGATAAACTAAGAGCTGAAAAAATATTACAAGATCGATTAAAACAAAATTCTAAAATAGATTTTATTTGGAATAGTGAAGTAACTAAATTTAATGGCAATGATGATTTAGAGTCAATAGACTTGTTGAATAAACAAGATAATAAAATTTCAAATCTCAAAATAGATGGTCTTTTTATTGCCATAGGACACGATCCAGCAACACAATTATTTAAAGGCCAATTAAAAATGGATGAGGGTGGATATATTATTACAGATCCAGATAGCACAAAAACCTCAATTGAAGGTGTATTTGCTGCAGGGGATGTCAAAGATAAGATTTATAGACAGGCTGTTACAGCTGCTGGTATGGGATGTATGGCTGCGTTAGAAGTTGAGAAGTATCTAGATTAAGTTTAGCCTTGTCTTGCTTTCATTCTTGGGTTGGTTTTATTAATTACATATAACCTACCCTTTCTTCTAACCAGTTGATTATTTTTATCTCTGGTTTTAGCTGTTTTAAGAGAACTTTTAATTTTCATAATTTAATGTATTAGTTATTAATAATAAGGCAAAAATCTATGTTAATTCATGAAAAAATCAACAAAATTAAAGAAGATTTCTCGTTTTTTGATAATTGGGAAGATAAATATCAATACCTGATAGATTTAGGAAAAAAACTCCCTGATCTTGAAGATAAATATAAAACTGAGGAATATCGTGTTCAAGGATGTACATCAAATCTATGGATGGTACCAAAATTTATTGATGGAAAAATTAACCTTTCTGGTTCAAGTGACTCTGTAATTGTAAAAGGTCTGTTTTATTTAGTTTATTTTGCTTATAATGAAGAAACTCCTGAAACTATAATAAACAACCCCCTATCTTTTTTTGAAGAAATTGGTCTTTCAAATCATCTAGGCCAATCAAGATCTAATGGCCTAAATTCGCTAAGGAAAAAAATAAAATCAATAGCGACAGATTTATCAAATAAATAAATTTTATTGACTGTAAACTATGTTAATTTCAGGAAATGAGTTTGATTAAATTACTATTTTCAATTTCATTTTTACTATTTTCTAGCAATTTATATTCTAAGGAGGCTGTTATTAATTTACAACTTAAAGACGGAATCGTCAAAATAAAGACCTTTGAAGATAAGGCTCCAAAACATGTTAAACAAATAACTGATCTAGTTGCCAAAGGCAGTTATGATGGGGTAGTTTTTCACAGGGTAATAGATGGTTTTATGGCCCAAACTGGAGATGTTCAGTTTGGTAATTCAAATTCAGATAACTATGATTTAAGAAGAGCTGGCACAGGTGGTTCTGGTAATAATATTGAAGCAGAATTTAATGACATGCCACATAAAAGAGGAACTTTAAGTATGGCACGTGCACAAGATCCAAATAGTGCTGATAGTCAATTTTTTATTTGTTTCGGTGACACTCCACACTTAGACGGACAATATACTGTTTGGGGTGAAGTAATCGAAGGAATGGAGTTTGTTGATGCAATCAAAAAAGGCGATCCTATAAAAAATGGTCTGGTAGATGATCCAGATAAGATTATCAAAATGTGGATTGAATAAATTTATTTTTGAGTAATTTTTAGTTCTATCCTTCTATTTTCTTTAAGATCCTCTCTAGTATCTCCTGTGTTAATAGGTTGATATTCGCCATAACCATTTGCTGACAATTTGTTAGCAGGTATACCTTGTTGAATAAGAAATTTTACGACCTCAAGCGCTCTAGCGTGAGATAGTTCCCAATTTGATGGAAATTGAGAGGTAGATATAGGAATTTTATCAGTGTGACCGTCTATTTGTAAAATCCAATTTAAATCAGATGGTATTGACTCTGAAACTTCTATAATTGTTTTAGTAATAAGAGATAGGGCTATCCTTCCCTCTTCTTGGATATTTGCACTTCCGGAGTCGAATAAAATCTCAGATTGAAAAATAAATCTATCCCCTTTAATTTGGATATCATCTCTATCAGCTAAAGCTTCAGATAACTTGCCAAAGAATTCTGATTTATACTTTTGTAGTTTGAATAATTCACTTGTAAGTACTCTATTTAATCTATCTCCTAACTCTCCAAGTTCTATCTCATTTTGAGCTATTTCAGCCTCTTTAGATTCCAGTAAGTTATTTAAGAGATTAATTTCATTACTAAGTATCTCAATATCTAAGGCTAAATTTGATATCAAATTTAAAGCCTCATTTAAATCACTTGATTGTATTGCTGACTCCTCTTCTAGAGTAGATAATTTGTTTTGTAATTCTTGATTTATATTCTCTGAGGAACTTAATGATTCTAGAAGATTTTCGATTCTATTTTGAGATTCTCCAATTTGTCCTACTAGTTCACTGTTTTCCCCACCAAGTTTTATTAAATCTGATTTTAATACTTCTTGTTGTTTATTTAATTCAAAAAGATTTCGCTGAAGAGTTTCTTTGTCAGCTAAAGATAAAGATAACTCATCTGTGATTTTAGCAATTATCGTATTTAGTTTATCTATATCAAGTGCTTGGTCTTGAATAATTGTATCTTGAGCTAAAATTTGAGATTGTTTAATTGATATCTCTTCATCAAGTTTTTCAATTAAATTTTGTCTGTCAATTAATTCAATCTCTTTATCTGTAAGTGTCACATCTTGTTCCACAATAGTTTCGTCTTGTATATCAATTGTCTTTTCTAAACTTTGTATTTGTTCATTTTTTCCAACTACAAGATCTCCCAAATATACTTGAGCAACTGTGAATAGTAAGACTATAAAAACTATAACCATCAATGTAGATGCCAATACATCTACAAATCCAGGCCAAATTATATTTCCATTATCTGAACTTTGAGTTTTAGAGAGATAGCTCACTTTTTGTCTAAGTCTTTGATAGAACTGCTTACAGACTTAAGTTCTGTAATAACTTCTCTCCTTAAATCATCATTAGAATTTTTCATACCATTAACCAAATCATCAAGCTTAGAAACAATATTTTGGGATAAGTTGTTACTATCAGAATTTTGATTAAATTTATTTGTATTCGGGCTAGATCTATAAAAAAGTCGAATTTGATTTTCACAGAATTCATAGTAATTTTGCTTAATGCCTCTAGTGATTATTTCATAAAGTCCTAAAATCAAAGAAGTCACTAAACCGAACAATGATGAGCTAAAGGCAATTGTCATTCCAGATAAAGGTGACTTTAAACCATCTTTTAGATTATTAAAAAAAGCACCAAAGTCTTGTTCTTCAATTGACAGACTATCAATGACATTCGAAACACTCCCTATTGTTAAAAGTAAACCATAAAAAGTTCCTATAAGCCCTAAGAATATAGCTAAGTTGATAAGATATTTTGATATGTCGCTTCCACTTTCAACAGTGGACAAAAGATCATCTAGTATCTCATCAAGTGTTTTAGTAATACTTTTGTTAGTGGTTGTTATACCAAGATTATTTGCAATAGATTTGGTTATTGGATAGTTGTTTAAAGATGAGTCGTTTAGCTTTAATTTTCCAAATGCAACAGAATTCATGAATCTAAACTCTGAGCTTAATGAGAATATCTTAAAGGAGTACAGAAGGAAACCAATTATGAGTGTTAGAAGAATTATTCCATTTATATAAGGATTGGCATCAAAATAATATTTAATTTCCTCATATCCAATTACAAGAATTATTACGATTAAGATAGAGAATAATAAATAAGCTAAAAAGTTTTTGGTCATTAAGCTAAAAATAAACGAATTTTGCAAATTAACAATTGGATAATTATTGAAAATTTTAGAAATTTCTATTGTAAATCAAGTAATAATTATTTGTGCCTGGATTTACTGAATTTAAGCCTGCATTTGAAATGTGATGAGATCCTATACCAAATCTAGAATCTTTAGATATGCTAAAAAATAAATTTACTTCAGATTTAAACTGGAGAGCATTTCCTAAGTCTTTACCATCTCCATTACTATAAATACCAGCTGATGAAGAAAGATTCAAAGAAATTGACTCTGCTCCAAAATTTGTTTCAAACCCTCCATAAAACATAGATGCGCTCTCAGCTGTAATGAAACCACCAATAACTGGGTTAATGGTTAATATATTAACTAAATCTATTTCACTATTAGATATATGATAATTTAGACCAAATAAATTCGTTGTATTGTCATCATCATAATCATAGGTCCCTCCAAAGATAGAATAACTATTTGCACTAATTGTTATGTTTGATGAAAGGACAAAAATTATTAAGCTTAATAAATATTTTTTCATTCAATTTAATAATACATCATCAAGTTAAAAAGTAAATGGTGGGCGTGACAGGATTCGAACCTGTGACCCCTTGCGTGTCGAGCAAGTACTCTAACCAACTGAGCTACACGCCCATAAAATAGGGATAATTACTTTTAAATTAAATTAAAAATTAGTAAATAAAATTCCTAATTAAATTTATTTAATTGAAATACTAGTTTTATTTCGTTTAATTTAAGCCAATTTAAAATCAAAAAATATATTATCAAACCAATTAGTATTTGAATGAATAAATCTACATAAATGTTCAAATCCAGAATTTTTTTAAATATTAATATTGAAATCACCATAATAATTGCACTAAATAAAATCTTTAGTAGTTTTTTAAAATCAAAAATTAATAATTTTTCATAAAAACTTCTAAAGTTTTTTCTTAAGTAAAAAATTTGAATAAATAAATTTAACCATATACTAACAGCACCTGATAAAGCTAAACCCAAAACACCAAAAGGCCTATAAAGAAGAAAACATAAAATAAAATTACATATAAATGTTGGGACAGCTGCTTTAACGGGATACTCAACTTTTTCATAAGAGTAAAAGACTTGATTAAAAATTCGAGCAAGCATATATCCTGGCAATGAAAAAGAGTAGACAAGTAAAATCTTAGATGTAATTAGCACATCCTCATTATTAAATTCACCCCTACCAAATAATGCTCTTATAATATCTTCACTCAGAATAAAAATACCAAATGCGCTTGGGATAGCAAAAAGAAAGCAAAATATTACTGTTTCGTTGAAAGCTTTAGAATTTTTACTCTCATCTGAGATATTTTTGCTCAAATAAGGTAAAAGTGTGAAAGACATAGCAACTGCAATAAGTGCAAATGGTAAGTCGATAATTCTATCAGCGTAGTAAATTTGGCTTATAGCTCCCCCACCAACTAAAGAAGCAAATAACATTGAGATAAAAATATTTAATTGAACAATACCAGAACCCAGTAAAGAATAGAGAAATCTTCCAAAGAATTTTTTTAACTCTCTAGACAAGATTTTTATACTCTTTAAACCAATACCCCAAAATATTTTTATTGTTCCTAAATTGATAAATAAAAGAATCAATTGAGTAAAACCAGCTATTATCATTGACCAAGCGAGTGGAAAATGAGAGTTAGACTTGTATGATACCAAAGTTACAATCATAAAAATGTTAAGGATTACTGATAAGAAGGAAGGTAAAAAAAATTTTCCTCTCACATTCAAAACTGAACTCAACACTGATGAAAGAGTCACAAATATCAAAAAAGGAAAAGTTATAATCAATAACTGATTTGCTAATAAAAATTGACTTTTATTTAATAAAAATCCTGGTGCTAAAAATGATATGACTTGCTCAGTAAAAAAAAATATTAAAAAAGATAAAAATAAAGTAATTACAAAAAAAAAGTTGAAAACTATCCATATAAAATCATTTGCTGATTTTGAATTCATTTTTTCTTGGTTTACATACAAAGGAATAAATACACTATTCATTGACCCCTCAGCAAAAATTCTTCTAAATAAATTTGGTAATCTATAAGCAAAAAGGAATGCATCTGACATCAAATTGGCACCTAAATAATTTGCAAAAAGTATGTCTCTAATAAATCCTGTAACACGAGATCCAAAAATATTTGAAGAAATCTTTGAAAAATTACTGATTTTCATTGAGCTCAGGAAAATTCTTTTTCCAAAATCTCAGTAATTTTATCTGCATCGATAAATCCTGGAATTATTTGATTTCCAATTATAGTTGCAGGTGTTCCAGTAAATTTAAATTCATCGGCGTAACCTCTATGAATAGATAGAAAGTCTGATATCTCTTGCGAGTCCAAATCATTCTTTAGTATGTCAAGATCAACGCCCCTTAGAAATAAGTCGGCCAAAATATCCTCCATTTTTGATTTTCTCTCAGCAGAATATAAATAATTATGGACAACCTTAAATTGACCTTGCAAGGAGGAAGCTAATGCCAACTTAGTCAATTCCTCTGAAAAATTCCCTAAAATTGGCATCTGTATAATAACAAGTTTTAATGAATTATCGTTCATTACATTTATTAATTCTTGATGGAATTTTTGACAATAACCACAATTATAATCAACAAATTCATAAATAACTTTTGCGGAATTTGAGTCGCCCAAGTACATAGGATGATATGCAAGATTTAAATTTTTTATACTTGAGATATTTTTTTGATTAGTTTTTTCTTGTTCTAATTTATTCTGCTCTAATTGATAATCTCTAAGAACACCTAAGATATAATCTGGATTTTCCTCTATAAATTTTTTTATATTTTGATCAAATTCCTTTTTGGTAAAATACTCATCAAAATTTACATCTTCTTTTTTTAAATAAGAGCTAAAATCTGGTTCAATAATTTGATTTGGCCCTTCTTCAAACTGTGTATTTTCAATATTTGATAAATCAAAAATTTTTTTTTCTGAAAAAATGTTAAATAAATATAAAGTTGTAATAACTATAATTAAAAATAAAAAAATCAAAAAAAAGTTTAAAATATTAAATTTCTTTTTTTTAACGTAAATTCCCATGAGCAAAATATATTATTTAACTATTACTGTAGTGTAAATAATTTTAGCATTAAGACTAATCACTTTTACATATAGAGATAAATTTACCATTTAAGCTATCTTGTCTCATTAAGCTGATATTAGAGTAATTCAAAGATTTGATTGAGTTATCAAATATTATCTCTTTTTTGATATCTGATACTGAGATATGGTGATTGTTAAACTGAAATAAATAAGGATATCCCCATATTAAATAATATTCCATCTCTAAAGGAGTTAAATTACTAAAACGCTTAAGATCTTTTTGAACTTCTTGTTGGTTGAGAGTTTTTCTATATAAGTCAAAATACCTCATTATATCATTACACAGAAAATTAAATTTTTCATTAGAATTCATTTCTAGAGCAAAAACATTTTTAATTTTCTTTAAGCCTAAAACATTAAATACTTCTTTATAAGATTTATTCTGATTAGATAAAAAATACTTTTGAAATGAATTAATAAGCTCCTCCTCATTATAAAGATGGCTTAAATAAAAGGGAGCTTTGACAGTATAATGAAGGCCATACTGAGATATTTCAAGGTTGTCATATTTAACATTGTTTTTTAAAAGTAATTTCTCAACTTGATCGATAAATAATTTATTGGGTATTAGATAAATTGAGTAACGAGGAAATTGAATATAATTATCCATATGTAATTTTACTCAGTATAAATTTTTGCATTTTTGTTTCTAATAAAAATTTCATTATAAGAATTACAATAACGGTATAAATAAATCTAAAAAATAAAATACCAGAAATATGACTACCCAATAACAAAATTAATATTGTATCTTCTATTATGCTATGACATAAACTCAAAAAAGACAAAGACAGTAAAATATCTTTTTTCGAAATATTATTTTTTCTAGACTCTTCTATTAAAAAACCCCCTCCAAATGAAATTCCTAATGTTAAGCCTATTAAAATTATATTAGCTACCTTCTCTGACATACCCAAATAGGACAAAGGAATTTTCAAAATATTAATTATAAATTTCCATATGCCAATTGTTTTGAGGATATTAATTGTCGATATAATAAAAAATATTATTAAAAAAATTAGGAAAAAATTTTGAAGTTGTGAAATAGCCCACACTAAATTTGAGACATCTTTAATTGGCACTTGTAAGATTGAATTATTAGGTTCATTAAATAAATTATAATTAGTAAAAATTAAATTTAATATTTTTCCTGCAATTACAGCATTTACAAATCTAAAAGTTAAATTAAATACCCATGAAATTCTTGATTTTTTTGCAATAGCTACTTCAATTGGTAAACTATGTGCTATAAGGATAATTAATCCTAAAATTGTAGTTTCAGCTATTGTGTAATCGAATATTGCTTGAAGGGATGCAAAAGCAGCCAGGCCTGCATATATGTTTACTAAAATAGCAGCCATCCAAACTAGTCCTAATGAACCATCAATGCCAATAAAACTTGTTAATGGCTCAAGGAATTTAGCTAAAAAAGGGATTGCTCCAATGAGCTCAAGGATTCTAATAATAATGACAATGGGCAAAATAACTTTGAATAAAATCCAAAAAATTTTAGTAGTTTCTTGCAATATATTTACTAGTATTTTTTTAGATTTTTCCATTATGATAACAATCGATTAATTTTACTTCTTTATAAAGAAATAAATGACAAGGACAAATAGTTTTACAATAAAAGCATCACTAACAACTTTATTAGTTATAATCAGCTTTATTTGCTTTTATATGAGCTATTCTGATTTCGTAAAAGTAAACAATGAATATGCTTATATTTATGATGATGTAGATATTAACTATTTTGATAAAAAAAAATTTCAAAAATACTATGATGTTATAAGTATTGAAAGTCTTGACGATCCAATATTTGACAAAGAAAAATCAAAAAATTATTTTGAAAATATAACACTTGAAAATTTATCAAATATTTTCGATAAAGAATTAACCAAAAAAGAAGAGAAAGTTAATATAAAAACACCAGAAGACTCTTTACCAATTGAAAATAAGAAAGATGAAAAATTAAATAATAATTTTGATGAAATCATAGTCTCCAAGGGAGATAGTTTTGCAAAAGTTTTAAAAAAAGGAGGTCTAAAAGGTAGAGATATAGACTTAGTAATACTCAACGGAAAAGAATATTATGATTTTTCTAAATTATATATTGGGGATACTGTAAAAATATTCAGCGAATATGATGCTGAGGGTTTAAATACTTTTGACCTAATTTATAAATATTCTGACACTAAAGAATTAATTATATCTTACCTAAATGATAATTTTATTTACGAAATTAATGAAATTCCGTTGAGTTCCAAAGAAATTTTTGTGACTGGGAAAATTAAAACAAGTTTATATAAAGCTTTGAAAGATCAAGGGTTATCTGAAATAGTAATTAATGAAATTATCAGGATTTACAGTTTTGATATTGATTTTCAGAGAGATATTTATGAGGGTGATAATTTTGAAATGCTGTTTGTCAAAAAGGTAAACAATGATGGTAAGACAATTCAAATCGAAGATCCAAAATACTTAATGCTTTCATCAAGAGGCACTCCATTAATATACTATCTTTATGACAATGGAGAATTCAGCGAATATTTTGACGAAAAAGGTAAAGGAATGACAAAAAGCTTAATGAAAACTCCAATAAATGGTGCAAGGCTTAGTTCTAGTTATGGTATGAGAAAACATCCTATCTCCGGTTATAATAAAATGCATAAAGGAGTAGATTTTGCTGCTCCAACAGGAACTCCAATTTTTGCTGCTGGAAATGGTATTGTAGAGTACGTAGGTAGAAATGGAGGATATGGAAAATATATTAGAATTCGTCACGATAGTACTTATAAAACAGCTTACGCACATCTTAATGGTTATAAAAAAGGAATATCAAGTGGTGTAAGAGTTAAGCAAGGTGATGTTATTGGTTATGTAGGCTCAACAGGAAAATCAACTGGACCTCATTTACATTATGAAATTATTGTTAATGGAAAACAAATAAACCCAGCTACACTTAAATTACCCTCAGGAAGGAAGCTTAACGAACAACAACTAAATGAATTTCAAATATTAGTTTCTGAAATAGATGAAGAAGTTAATATTTATAAAAATAAAATAAATTAAGCTAACTGACTAGCTAAGTCATCAAAATCAGAGGTTGAGTTACGTTCTGACTTATTGTCTTTGTTCAAATCGCTGTCGTTATTTTCAGTTTTGTCTTTACTAATAATTTTTCTAGCAACAAAACCTCTATTTGAATTATCTGTTTGTCTAAAATAGTGTTCAGCGTGTTGAAGGTAAAACTGCTCTAATACGTCGTCACCTTGTCCCTTAGCATCTTTTGCTTTGTTAAGATAATCGTTATATTGATCTTTTGGATTTTTTCCGTTTCTTTTAAATCCGTTTGAATTTCCATTAGCTTGTAGATATGGAGAGTCAGCAACACCAGATCTAGAGGAGTTTATTTTCCTTTGGCCGCCGTAAGGCTTTCTTTTTACAAAATTTTTCATTAATTTTTTATCGATTATCTCCAAAAAAGCCCAAAAATTAAATAGTAGGGAATTTTATCTTTATCAGTCTGTCTAAATTAAGATAATCAGTTTTTTTATAAACTATTTTTACACCTTTTTCTAATAATAATTTATACATTTTTTTAGTGATAATTGGATCAATTTCAAAATAAACAACCCCTTTAAACTTTACACTAATTAAAAAATTAATAATTTTAACGTAATAATCCATGCCTAATTTTCCACCATCAAGTGAAATTCTTGGATCATATAAAGTCTCCTTATTTAAATCTAAATAATTTCTTGTTGGTATATATGGTGGGTTACAAACAATAAAATCAATATACTTCAGTCTATTTATTGGATAATTTTCAAATAAATTTGAGTGGAATATATTTGTTTTTTGTTGCAGTTTAAATTTTATTATATTTTTTTTGCAAGCAGTAAGAGCATGTTTGGAAACATCAATAAAATCACAAAATGCATTATCTAGCTCATCTATAATAGAAATCCCGAGGCACCCAGTTCCACAACACAAATCAAGCAACTTCAAGTGTTTTTGATTTTTATTTTTTTTACAATCAATTAATATTTGTTCAACTAATATTTCAGAGTCAGCTCTTGGATCTAAAGTGTAATCATCTGTATAGAAAATTTTTTTCCAAAAACCTTTTTCATTGATTATTTTTGCTAATGGCTTTCCTTTTACTCTTTCATTTAGGATCTTATTAATTAATTCTTGATCAGCTTCACTATTATTTATATCTAAATTTTTTTCAGTATTAGATGAATAAGAAATCATTATTTGGGACTCTTGCTCAGCTTGAGATCCAGAAATTGATTTTAAATTTTTAAGTAATATTTTTTTTATATCTAATTTACTTAAATAATTATTAATTAGCATTAAGTTGACTTAATTTTTCGGCTTGTTCACTGGCTGACAAAGCTGATATCATTTCATCTAATGCCTCGCCAGTTAAAAACTGGTCTAATTTATAGAGCGTTAGGTTAATTCTATGATCTGATACTCTGCCCTGCGGAAAATTATATGTTCTAATTCTTTCAGATCTATCTCCTGAACCAACTTGATTTTTTCTATTAGATGAAACCTCTTCTTGTTTCTTAATTCTTTCAACTTCATATAATCTAGATCGTAGAATTTTTAATGCTTTAGCTTTATTTTTATGTTGAGATCTTTCGTCTTGTTGAGTTACTACTATGTTTGTAGGTAAATGTGTAATTCTTACAGCGCTATCTGTTGTATTTACCGATTGACCTCCCGCCCCTCCTGATCTATAAACGTCTATTCTTAAATCAGTATCTTTTATCTCTAAGTCAACGTCCTCAGCTTCTGGCAAAACAGCAACAGTTGCAGCAGAGGTGTGAATCCTTCCCCCAGACTCAGTTTCTGGTATGCGTTGAACTCTATGGACACCAGACTCATTTTTTAAAAATTTAAATACACCATCTCCTTTAATTTCTATTATTGCTTCTTTTATACCCTTCAATCCTGTCTCGCTCTTCTCCATTGGCTGAAACTTCCAACTTTTTAATGAGGAATATCGCTCATACATTCTATATAAATCTCCAGCAAATAATGCAGCCTCATCTCCTCCGGTACCAGCCCTTATTTCTAAAATTACATTTTTATCATCAGCCTCATCTTTAGGCAGTAGAGCAATAAGTAATTCTTTATTTTTATTTTCTAAATCTTTTTCATACAAAGGTAATTCTTGTTTTGCTAAATTTCGGAGCTCTTCATCGCTTTCATTTTCAAGTATTTCTTTATAGCCTTTGATTTCCTTATCTAAATTTTTAATGGTGTCAGATAGAGCAATAATTGGCTCCAATTTTGATAAATCTTTATTTATTTGAATAATTTCCTCATTTTTTAAGTTTTGAGAATTTAAAAGTTTCTCATTTAATTGATTAAACTTGTTTTTTAAATCAATGATTTGTTTATCTAATTTCATTTTTAAGCTCGAATTTGGAAACTTCAAAAGATTTTTGATTTTTATTTTTTAAATCTTTTAAAATAATTTTTTTATTTTTTATCTCTTCTTCACCAATAAGAAGAATAAAATTGAAATTGTTTTTATCTGCATAACTAAAAAGTTTTTTTATATTTTTACTAACTCTAACTTCATGATTATATCTTAAACTGTAAATTTGTTTTAAAATTCTATTATTATTTAAATAAGACTCATCTTGGACGGCAAATAATATCTTTTTATCTAATTCTGACTTTTCATCTTTTATAGATATCAAATCCATTAATCTTTCTATACCAGCTGCCCAGCCAACTCCTGGTATATCTCTAGAAGAAATCATGCTAATTAAATTGTCATACCTACCGCCAGCTAATATTGCATTTTGTCTTTTATCTTCATTTGTTTGAAACTCAAAAGCAGTATGTGAATAATAATCTAATCCTCTGACTAATTTTGGGTCTTCAAAAAATTTAATTTTATTATCGTTTAAAAGTATTTTAACTTGATTGAAATAATTTTTACTCTCTTCAGATAGGTGTTCACTAATTTTTGGAGCATTTACTAATATTTCAGAGTCTTTTGGATCTTTACTATCCAAAATTCTAAGTGGATTTTTATCCAATCTAGATTGTGAGATTTCTGATAACTGTTTTTTAAATTCAGTTAAATATTTTTTTAATTCATAAGCATATTTGATTTGATCCTCTTTTGACCCTAAAGAATTAATTAATAACCTATGTTTATTTTCTTTAATTCCAAGGTCATCAAATAATAACTTTGCGATTAGAATTAATTCAAAATCTACATAAGGACTTTTTTCACCAATAGACTCAATATTTATTTGATGAAACTGTCTATATCTACCTTTTTGGGGTCTTTCTCTTCTAAACATTGGGCCGTGAGTAATTAATTTAAGTAAGCCCGATTGATAGTTTGAAGCAGCAAACCTAGCTAGACTACTTGTGGCCTCAGGTCTTAAACAAATATATGCTTCTCCTTTATCTAAAAATGAATACATCTCTTTAGAGACAATATCGGTTTGCTCGCCTACGGTCCTAGAGAATAAATCTTGTTGTTCCAAAATTGGAGTTTGTATAGATTTAAAATTGAAATTCCTACAGATTGAATAAAATTTTTCAATTATAAATTCAAACTTCTCCATTTCAGCTCCATGAATATCATGTGTGCCTTTTACTAAACTAATATTTCTTTTCATTTTAAATGATGAATCTGATCAACTTTATTTTCTATAGTTTTAACTAAGTACTCAACTAAATCTTCGTCTTGTATTCTGTGGCTTTTTTCTCCATCGACGTATACCATATGTGTGTTATTTCCACCACCTGTTATGCCTATGTTAGTCATTGTAGCTTCACCTGGCCCATTAACAACACATCCAATAATTGAAACTGTTATAGGTTTTTTAATGTGAGAGAGTTTTTTCTCAACATTTTTAACTGTCTCAATAACATCAAATTGCTGTCTTGCGCAAGATGGGCAAGATATTATTGTTACACCATAATCTCTTAAATTTAGTGATTTTAACATTTCAAACCCTACTTTGACCTCTTGAGTTGGATGATCTGAAAGTGAAACTCTCACTGTATCGCCAATACCATCATAAAGAAGCAATCCAAGACCTATAGAAGATTTTATTGATCCACTAAAATAACTTCCTGCTTCAGTAATACCTAAATGAAGAGGATAATCACAAAAATTAGATAACTTTCTATATGACTCTACTGCTGTAAAAACATTAGAAGCTTTAACACTAATTTTAAAATTATCAAAATTTAAATCCTCTAAAAGTTTTATATTTAGCTTAGCACTTTCAAATAATGCCTCAGAGGTTGGGCTTTTATATTTTTCTAATATTGATTTTTCTAAACTTCCAGCATTAACACCTATTCTTATAGGTATTTTGTTCTGCTTGGCTGCTTCAACAACCTCTTTTACTTTTTCCCTAGAGCCAATATTGCCTGGATTTATTCGAAGACAATGGGCTCCATTTTCTGCAGCCTCAAGTGCTCTTTTATAATGAAAGTGAACATCAGCGACTAAGGGGATCTTAATTTCAGGAATTATTTTTTTTAATGCTTTTGATGATTTTTCATCAGGAACTGAAACTCTGACTATATCGCATCCCTCTTGTTCAATGAGAGATATCTGCTCAAGTGTTGCATCAATGTCATGTGTAAGGGTATTTGTCATTGTCTGAACCGTAATTGGAGAGTCTCCACCGACAAAAATATTTCCAATTTGAATTTTTTTTGTTTTTTTTCTCTTTATTGAATGAGAATATTTCATAATAAAGTCTCTAAATCTTTAATGTGAAAATTAAATAAATATGAGTTTAATTCCTTATTTAATCTAATTTCTACACCTCTGTAAATTATCTTATCAATATTATTTATATTAGATAAATCGATAAAAAAATCATTGTCTAAATCGAGAATAAGTTCATTAGATTTGGTAATTTCACCAAATTGTAAAGTATTTTTAATATTGTTTTGAATTTTGTAAAAAATAGTCTTATTAGGTTTTGCAAAAATTGATAAATTTTGCGAATAGTTAACTCTGTTTAACTGGATAAGATTATTTATAAAATCATTATGACTTAATTCATACAAATCATATTGATTAGAGATCTTATAAACATCATTATAAACTTGATCTTTTTCAACCTCTTTAAATGAAATTTGATTGTTAAATTTATTATATATATTAAATGATAATAAAATTAAAATTACAAAAACAAGTAACAATAAGAAATAGACTATTGAAAGTTTAGTGTAATCGATTGGGATATCACTAATTGAATTTTTATATTTAATTTCGTAACCCAAATATCTATATATAGATTTTTTATAAGTTGATTGATAAGCACGATATTTTTTAGGGAGTTTTAAATTATCATCTAAAAGTCGTATTATTTCTAGATCTAATTTAAGAGCTTTGGATAAATCATTGATTGATAATCCTTTCTTAATTCTTGCCTCTTTGATTGAAATTAACTTATCCAAAAAATTATTTATGTAATTTGAAGGCTTGATGTAATTTTTGTACAGCTAAATCAGTTTGATCTTCATGAATTAATATACTTATTTTTATTTCTGAAGTGGTAATAACTTGAATATTTATTTTATTTTTTCCAAGAGTATCAAATAATGTTTGGGCAACTCCAGCATGAGATCTCATCCCTACTCCAACCACTGAAATTTTTGAAATATTATTAGATGAAATAATTTTTTTATATCCAATTATAGATTTCTCTTTTTTTAGTATTTTTAATGCTTTTTCTAAGTCTAGTCTTGGCAAAGTGAAAGATAAATTTGCAAACTTTCCATCTTGTGAAATATTTTGGAGTATCATATCAACATTTATATTGCCTTTAGCTAATGGGCCAAAGATTTTTGAAGAGACTCCAGGTTTATCTTGTACTCTTGAAAGTGTAATTTTTGCTTCATCTTTGGAGTAAGTTATTCCACTCACAGTATTATTTTCTAAAACACTTTTTTCGTCAGTAATCATGGTGCCAATTTTTTTGGGTTTGAAAGAAGATCTTACACTTAATTTAGTATTTTTTCTCATAGCTAACTCAACAGAACGAGTTTGAAGAACCTTAGCCCCTTGTGAGGCTAATTCAAGCATTTCTTCATATGAAATTTTATTAATTTTTTTTGCTTTAGGTACTATGTTTGGATCAGTGGTAAATACACCCTCAACATCAGTATAAATTATACATTCTGTTTCCATCGCTGCCGCAACAGCAACAGCACTAGTATCAGAACCACCCCTACCTAAGGTAGTTAATTCTCCCTTTTTGTTAATACCTTGGAAACCAGGAATTAATAGAACTTCAAAATTTTTTAATTCATCATATAAAAATTTTTTATTAATGGATAAAATTCTAGACTTCATATGCTCTGATGATGTTATAATCGGTATTTGCCAACTAAGTAGCGATTTAGCTTTAATCTTTTGATTATTGAGACATATAGACATTAACGCGCAAGATACATTTTCACCTGATGAAATGGCGTTATCAAAATCAATTGGATTTGGATTTTTTGAAAAAGATTTTGTTAAATTTATTAAACGATCAGTTTCACCTGACATAGCAGATAACACAGCTATAACTTTTGATTTTTTTGACCAATCATGAATAATATCTGCTGATCTTTTTATAGCTTCAATACTCCCAACGGATGTACCACCAAATTTTAAAACTTTAATTTTCATGAATTACGGTAATATACTCTTAACATTTATGATGTAAAGAACATGGACACTTATAATAGCAAGTATTACGAACCATTAGAGCAAATGATGGCTATAAGACATCAGTATATGTCAAAAATATTAAGAGATCATAGTGGTCAAGATATTTATGAATTCTTTAAGAATAAAAAAATTTTAGATCTTGGATGTGGAACTGGCGAATTCCTTAATAATTATTATGGTATGGGTGCAGAGTGTTCAGGTATTGATATCGAGAATAATTTTAAAATAAAGAACAAAATAAATTTTAAACTCATTAATATAGAGGCTAATAAATTTTTAAAAAATTGTAAAAAAAAATTTGATGTTATTTTTTTGTTTGAATTCTTAGAACATTTAGAAGAACAAGATAAACATCAACTTTTTGAAAACTTAACTAAAAACCTCAATAAAAATGCATATATATTTATATCTACAATTAATAAGAATTTATTATCAAAATATTTAGCAATTGATATTGCTGAGAATCTCTTAAAGCTACTTCCTAAAAAAACCCACGATTTTAATCT
Organism: uncultured Alphaproteobacteria bacterium; assembly: GCA_902523135.1. Lineage (GTDB taxonomy): Bacteria > Pseudomonadota > Alphaproteobacteria > HIMB59 > HIMB59 > HIMB59. Next base: position 51,305 of record CABYYB010000002.1, on the reverse strand, counting down.
TTTTTTATCTCCCTCTAAATTACAATCAATTAGTCAAAAATATAATTTAAATTTAATGGATATAGAGGGCATGCAATACAATCCAATTTTTAAATCTTTCAAACTAAGTAAATTTGATTTAGTAAATTACTTTGGTACTTTGAAATACTAATTTTTATTTTTTTCTTTTTTACTAAAAGGGAGTCTTACTAAACCTATACCCTCATCGACCAATTCTTGACTTTCTTTTTCAGTTGCCTCTCCATAAATAGGTTTATCTTTAGCTTCACCATAATGAATTTTTCTAGCCTCTTCTGGAAATTTTTTTCCAACATATGTAAAATTTTTTTCTATTTCAGATTTAATTTTATTTAATTGTTTATTATAATTTGAAAATAATTTCTTTTTTTCACGATTTATTTTAGCTGAACTTGTTGATTTACCAGAAATGTTTGGTGCCATAACTGATTTTGATATTGTTGATGAATTACAGAAAGGGCATTCAATTTGTTTTTTCCTTTTTTGTTTTTCAAAAGAGTTTGAGTCATCAAAACTAGCTTCAAATATGTGTTGATTTTCACAAATTAAATCAAATTTTATCATTCTTTACATTTGGTCATTCAATGATAATTTTCAATAATATTAATCAAAATTTCTATCATTATCTAATACAGGTATTGCGTTTTGACACTCTCTAACTCTATTTAAATCAAGTTCAGCAGTAATGATCATTTCACCATCTTCAGCTTCAGCTAATGTCTCTCCCCAGGGGTCTACTATTAAAGTATGCCCATAAGTTACTCTTTTTTCATTATTTACTCCCCATTGATTAGGTGCCAATATAAAAACTCCATTTTCAATAGCCCTTGCTTTAATAAGAGAATGCCAATGGGCCTTGCCTGTTGTGTGCGTAAATGCTGAAGGGGCAACAATAATTTGTGAACCTTTTTTTGCCAAAGCTCTGTACAATTTAGGGTACCTCAAATCATAACAAATAGTATGACCAACTGAGTGACCCAATACTTTAGTGATTTTTAATTCACTTCCAGGTGAGTAAAAATCACTTTCTTTGTATGACTCACCATTTTTTAAAGTAATGTCAAACATATGAATTTTGTCATAAATTGAAATTATATCTCCATAAGGATTAATTAAAATTGACCGATTAAATAATTTATCATTTTCGGTTATGGGAATTGATCCCAAAAGTAAGTATACATTATTTATCTTTGAAAAATTTTTAAAATATTTTACAGAGTCATGATTCATTTCAATTAAAATTTTTGATTTACTTGATAAAAAGAGAAAGCACTCAGGTAGTAAAATGAAATCTGGGCTTGAGTTTAAACTATCTTGTAAAAATTTTTTTGATTTTTCGAAATTTTCATCATAGTTTGAACCGACTGTAATTTGAATCAGTGCGACCTTCATTTAATTATTTAATTTATAAATAATGTAATTTGATACGTCTTTAATAGCTTTATGAATTTTTATTTTTTCTTGAGGTAAAATAGAAATACTATGGTTTGAAAATAATATATACTCTAATTCCTTCTTATCTTTTACTAGGGTTAATTTTAAAGTCTTATCTTTATTTAGAACTACAATTGGTTCTTCAGTAGAATACAAAAATTCATTATCATTACTTGATGAAATTAATTCAGTAAATTCTTTATGAAATAATTCGGGATTTTCATAAAATGTGAGCCTTTTTTGGTCTAAATTAAATCTCGATATCATGGTAAGTTACTTTAGCACATTATGAATGAATTTAATTTAAAAAAGAGGAATATTAGAAGAAAGGCATATTTTGACAAAGATAATTTAATTGCAAAAAATGGGTCAGGTTTAATTAATGATAAATTAAAGTTCATGTCAAAAAAAATAGAAAACTGTCTAGTTCTAGATGAAGATCTTTGCATAGAGGAGTCAAATTTTACTAATACAAAAATTATAAATATCAATGATATTAGTGTAGTTGAAGGTAAGTTTGATGCAGCTATATCAAATTTTTCTTTACAAATACCATTGTTTTTGAATAGCAATGATATTTTTAATAAAATTTTATCTAAGTTAAACGAAAACAGTTTATTTTGCTTCAATACCATAACATCAAATTCAATGAGAACACTTCAAAATATTTTTTTAGAAATTGATGAAAAGATTTTTGGTGGAGTTTATAGGAGATTTGGGCCATTTTTAGAAACTACAAAATTGATAGAGGATTTGAATAAAAGTAAATATAAAGATGTTGTAGTAGGTATAGATAACCTAGAAATAAACTATAGTTCTTTGAACAAAATTAGAAGTGATTTTAGAAAGTTTGGAATTTCAAATTTTTTTAATGAGAAACATAGATTTAAAAAAGATTTTTTAAAATTAACAAATAATTTATTTTCAAAATTAATTGATAATCATAAATATATTCCATTAGAAATAGAGATTGCTACATTTACATCATGGAAATAATATTAATTTAGTATATTTGTAATTAAATGTTCGAAAAAATAAATAATTTTTTTTCCTCGAAAAAAAATTCAAATTTAATTAAAGAAATTTCAGATAAATATTTAAATAATATAAATCAATTAGAAGCGGATATTTCAAATTTACCAAAAGAAGAAATGACTCATAAAATTGAAAACTTAAAACAAAATTATATTTCTAATCAAAAAGACGAGTTATCAGATGAGGATATAAGTTTCGTATGTGCTCTATTGAGAGAAGTATCAAAAAGAACTATTGAACTCAGACATTATGACTCTCAAATAATTGGAGGTATTGCTCTTTATCATGGATTTGTTGCTGAAATGAAAACAGGAGAAGGCAAAACACTTGCCGCAACAATTCCAATCATATTAAATTATGTCTTAAATAAAAAAGTTCATTTAATTACTGTTAATGATTATTTAGCAAAAAGAGACTCTCTTTGGATGGGACCAATTTTTGAATACTTAAACATAAGTTGTTCATACATTCAAAACAGCCAAACTGTTGAAGAAAAAGTAAGTAGCTATCAATCTCATGTCGTATATGGAAATAATAACGAATTTTGCTTTGATTATCTGAGAGATAATTTAAGAGGTATCAATCAACCAAAAATGCAAAATGAGCATCATATAGCTTTAATTGATGAGGCTGACTCTGTACTAATCGATGAGTCTAGGTCACCTTTAGGTATTTCAGGACCTGTGAAGACTCCCATTAAACTTTTTAAATTATGCTATGAAATTACTCAAGACCTCCTAAAAAGCGATGTTGAGATAAATGAAGAAAGAAAAAATGTTTTGCTTATAGACAGCGGTATTAAGAAAATTGAATTCAACCTAAAAAAAATTAATTTTTTAAAAGGAAATAGTTTGTTTGATAATGAAAATTTAGAGGCTTATCAAATCATAAATCAATCACTTAAAGCACGTTTTTTGTATGAAAGAGACAAAGATTATGTTGTAAAAGATGGTCAAATTATTGTCATAGATGAGTTCTCAGGTAGATTAGCAGAAGGAAGAAGGTTTGGTGAGGGTCTTCATCAATCTTTGGAAGCCAAAGAGAATCTTAAAATACAAGAAGAGAGTATTACTTTAGCAAGTATAACTTTTCAAAATTATTTTAAAAAATATCAAAAGTTATCTGGAATGACAGGTACCGCTCTTACTGAGTCAGAAGAGTTTTTGGAAATATATGGCTTGAGTGTAATAGAAATACCTACTCATAAACCTATGATCAGAATTGATCAAAATGATCAAATTTATAAAACTCCAGACGAAAAATATAAAGCTGTTTTAGACTTAGTGAAAAAAAAATATGAAAAAGGTCAACCAATATTAGTTGGCACAACTTCAATTGAAAAATCAAATTTTATTTCAGATATATTAAAAACTAACAATATTCCTCACAATGTTTTAAATGCAAAAAATCATGAGAATGAGGCTGAAATTATTGCTTTAGCAGGCAAACCGTCACAAGTAACGGTTGCTACTAATATGGCAGGTAGAGGTACCGATATTAGATTAGGTGGTAATCCAGAAATAGATAAAAATTTTAATGAGAATGATTACCAAAAGGTAATTGATTTGGGTGGACTATGTATTTTAGGCACTGAAAGACACGAAAGTAGAAGAATAGATAACCAATTAAGAGGAAGGTCTGGAAGACAGGGAGATCCTGGACAAAGTATATTTTTTGTCTCTTTAGAAGATGACCTAATGAGAATTTTTGGATCAGAGAAACTTCAATCTATGCTTTCAACATTGGGTCTTAAAAAAGGAGAGGTTATTGAACACAAATGGTTAACTTCATCAATTGAACGAGCACAAAAAAGAGTTGAGGGTCATAATTTTGACATTAGGAAACAATTATTAGAGTTTGATAATATTATTGATAAACAAAGAAATATAATTTACTCCAAAAGAGAAACTATTATTAATGAAGATATTATTAATTTTATTCAAGAAACTGAGGATGAATTTATATCTAATTTGTTAGAAAGTGAAAAAGAAGAAATTAAGAATTTCTCAGACTTGTTGTCTTTTATTAAACCAGAAGAAAATGATAATAAAGACCATTATCTATCTTCATTTAAAAAAATAAAAGATGAAAATTATGAAAAACATACAAATGCTTATATTTTTATACTAAGACAGGTAAGCCTTTCTATTTTAGATAAAAATTGGCATAACCATATTCAAGAGCTTACAAATATACGCATGTCTGTTAGTCTCAGCGGATATGGAGGGAAAGATCCAGTCAATGAATTTCGTAAGGCCTCTTTGAGTGCTTTCAATCAACTAATATATGAAATACAAAAACAAATGGTATTAGTCTTAAACAATATTAGAGTTGAAAAAAAGAGTGAAAATCAAGATGACAAAAATATTGAACCAATTACTAAAAAAATTGGAAGGAATGATCCTTGTCCTTGTGGATCAGGAAAAAAATACAAACAATGTCATGGAAGTAATTAATCAAACAATATAATTTAAATATCGATTATTTCTTTTCTTTATCAATTCATCTTTTGATAATAATTTAAGATCCTCAATACTTTTTATCAAAGCAACCTTAAGATCATTTGATACCTTATCAAAATGTCTATGAGCTCCTCCAATTGGTTCTTCGATAATTCGATCAATAATTTTTAATTCTAGGCAATCTTTTGCTGTTATTTTTAGAGAATTAGACGCTGTCTCAGCAAAATCAGAGGACTTCCATAGTATTGAGGAACAGCCCTCAGGAGAAATAACAGAGTAAATCGAATTACTCAACATTATGACAGTGTCGCTTGTGGCAAGAGCAATTGCTCCGCCTGATCCTCCCTCGCCTATAACAATTGAAATGCATGGTGTTTCACAATTTAATGCTACTTTCATTGATTGAGCTATTGCCTCAGCTTGCCCTCTTTCCTCGGCGTCCTTGCCAGGGTAAGCTCCGGATGTATCCACAAAACAAATTAAAGGTAAATTTAATTTTGAGGCTAATTTCATAATTCTTTGAGATTTTCTATAACCTTCAGGTTTTGCCATACCGAAATTATGTTTTAATCTCGAATTCATATCATTACCCTTTTCAGTACCTAGTATTATGACAGGTAAATTATCTAAAAATGCAAAACCTGAGATAATTGCATTATCTTCAGAATAAAGTCTATCGCCATAAAGAGGTGTAAATTTTGTAAAAATACTATTTATAAAACTTTTTGTTTTAGGCCTATTTGGATGTCTTGCTAGTTTGACAATTTGCCATGGAGATAAATTAGAGTAAATTCTGTTCAACTCTATTTGTTTTTTTTTCTCAATATCTTTAATTTTTCCATCAACATCTATATCACTTTCTTTTGAAAGCTTGATTAGAGATTGTATTTCCATATCAAATTTTTCCAATTTTTCTTCAAAATCTAAGTAGAACATTTTAAGGACTATAATTTATTTTTAAGTGGATGATAAGACTCTAAAACTCTCTTTTTCATTGACTTTGCGACTTTAGTATAAATTTCTGTAGTTGAAATACTTGAGTGACCTAATAGTTTTTGTATGTGCCTAATATCAGCGTTATTTTCTAACATTGTGGTAGCAAATGAGTGTCTAAAAACATGAGAGGACAATTTATGTTTAATTATTGAGTCATTATGACAATTTTCAAGAAATTTGTTTACAGATCTAGCAGAAATCTTTTTATTATTTAACGCAAATACAAGTTGGTTTTTTTTTCCTAAATTTTTCAAAAGCTCCAAAAAATCTTTAATTATATATACTTTTCTCTCTTTGGAACCTTTTCCATAAATGTAAATAGAATTATCTTGATGGTTAATGTCAGACCATTTTAGATTCAGTGCCTCTGATATTCTCAAACCTGATAAATAAATTAATTTTAGTACTAAAATATAAAGTTCTTTATTAGTCTGTTTCGAATTATACAAATTCATAAATATTTGTTCCATTTGTTGTTTTGATATGGCCTTTGGAATTTTTTTTAAATTTGATAAGCTTTCGAATTCTTGAAAATCAATTTTTTCAATTATTTTTTCAGTTTGAAGAAACTTAAAAAAATTTTTTAAAGTTGAGATTTTTCTATTTATACTCGATATTTTCAAATTTTTTTTTCTTAAATTAGTAATATATGATTTAATCTTAGCAGTGAGATCACTTGCTTTTATATCCTCAGTATAAAAAAATTGATCTAAATCAACTAAATAATTATTTACAGAGTTTCTTGAAAGATTTTTTTCAGAGATTAAAAATTGAGTGTATAAATCTTTATATTTTTCATATTTCATAAATTAATTAAATGTGCTCTAAAGGCTAATTTTATCAATTCATTTTTTAAATATTCATTATCTATGATGTAATTATTTAAGAAGTATAAATCGAATTCATTTATCGAATAAAATTTTTCACTTAAATTGACATAGTATATATATGAGTCAATCAAATTTAAATTTTCAGCTAAACTTGCCAAGTACACAGGATTAACTGAGATTGTATCTGTCTCCGTTATTTTTAAATTGTCACTCTCTATAAAATTAATATTTCTATTCAAAAATAAAAATTTCATCAAAGGACTGTCTATATTTTGATCGTTATCTGCATAGTATTTATTTTCGAAGTTTTTAATTAAATAATTCTTTAAAGCTGTTGCTATATCATTATTTTCGACTACACCGTTAGGAACATCCTTCAATAAAATTATCAAATTTTCTAAAAAACTTGAGTTTTCATAAAGTGATAAAAGCATCAAACCATTAATGTAATTTAAATTTCTTGAGGTAATTCTCATTTCACTAAATTGATCATTAACTAATCTGGATACATCATATAAATCCAATTGTAATAAAGGAATATAGTTTTCTAAAATTTCAAGTTTTTTATTATAGTTAATATTTTTTTGCATTTCTTCATACATAGCTAACTCTTTAGGTTTTACATTAAGCATTTCTAGCATAGATAAATATTGTGATTTATTTATGACTCTATTTTTAAAAAGATAATTTATTTGATAAAGATCAATTGTATTTGATTTGAGATATATCTCTAATTCAAGAGTATTATTAATTTCATCCACATTGACTTTTATACTATCAGAAATCAAAGTAATATATTTATCAATTAATCCTAATTCACTTAAGTTGTAATTGATTTCAATTTTATTATTTTTTAGAAAGTCTAACAAAAATTTTGTGTTTAATTTATCAAACTCTTTTTGATCATAAATTTCAATTATAAAATTAATCTGCTCAAATTGATTATCTTTTATTAAGCATAAGATATTATAAATCAAAATATCATCAAAATTTTTTTGATTATTATCCAATCCAAATAAATATCTACACAATTCATTAAATTGATTTGAGTCAAATAAATAAGCTAAATAAGACTCATTGTGATTTGGGTTTTGGAATTCTTCAAAAATAACTTTTTCAAACAAATTTGAGTTAATTTGGTATCTATAATTTTTTTTATTGAATAAATTTATTTTTTTGAAAAAAAAATCATTTTCATTTGAATATTCAGGATAAATATTACTATTTGTCAAAGGATCAAATAAAGAATAAAAAAAATTGTTATTATTTTCTGTAGAGTTTATAAGTTTTAAAAGAATTTCTTCTGATTTAATTGATGAAATTATATTGTTTTGTGAGAATGATTTTTCTTGAAATATGATTTCCTCATTAACTACATTGGCCTTCAATGGCAGAACTAATATTAGCAAAAAAAAAATGAGATATTTCATGTGAACTGATCTATTGGAATGTCATAAAGCTTTTCTTTTGTTGGTGCTGGTATTTTTATAGAGTTAATTAAAACAAAACCTAATAAAATTAGTATAATAATCGTTGATAGTAATACTATTTTTCTCATTATTATTAATTTATTGGTTTTTCATATTATATATTTAAAACATATCAAATAACAATGGTGAAAAAAAATTTTGAAAAAATATGTATAATTGGTATGCCTGGATCAGGCAAATCCACGATTGGTAGGGCTTTATCTGATTACTTAAGATTTGATTTTTATGATACTGATGAACAAATTGAAATAGAAAGTCAATCTAAGATAAAGGACATATTTAATAAAGAGGGCGAGGAGCATTTTAGAAAATTAGAAAGATTAATATTAAAAAAATTGATTTTGAAGAAAAAGATTGTTGTTTCTACAGGTGGGGGAATAATTTTAAAAAATAAAGACCTTTTAAAGCAAACATTTAATATATATTTAAAATGTGATTTAGAAACTTTAATTAAAAGAACATCGCGAAATAAAAATAGGCCCCTATTAAAAAATAATGTTGAGAAAAATATAAAAATACTTTTCAATAACAGAAAAGAAATTTACAATGAAGCTTCTGATTTTACAATTAATGCAACTAGTAATACTCAAAAAACTATAAAAACCATATTAGAACATTTAAAATAATGAAGATAAGAAAAAAAATTGATAAACACACTCACGAAATTGAATTTTTAAAAATAGCTCAATTAGAAAAAAAATTAATTAATAATATTTCAAATAGCGATATTTTAATTTTTGATAGGAATATCGCAGAAATTGGATTAATCAAAAAGCTTTTAAAAAGATTTCCCAAACGTAGTATTGTTATTAAGGGCCATGAGAAAATTAAAAATATAAACAACTATTCGTCTTTAATTGAGAAAATAATTAAATTAGGAGTTCAACGTAAAACTATAATTTACTCATTTGGTGGTGGAACACTCGGAGACCTTTCAGGCTTTTTAGCATCCACAATTTTAAGAGGAGTTGAACACGTAATGATACCTACTTCTCTTTTAGCAATGGTAGATAGCTCAATTGGTGGTAAGACAGGAATTAATAGTAAATTTGGTAAAAATTTAATTGGTACTTTTTATCTCCCAAAGAAAGTATTTATATGTTCAGATTTTCTTAAAAGTTTACCAAAAAGGGAAATTGCATGTGGATATGCAGAAATAATAAAATATAGCCTTATTAACTCGAAGCAGCTTCATAAACTTCTTATTAATAGATCCAAGGGTGACATAAATAAAATTATTAAACTTTCAATTAACTCGAAACTAAAATATGTCAGTGATTTTAGGGAAAAATTAAAATCTAAAAATTCTAGAGCTATTCTAAACTTTGGACATACAATTGGTCATGCTATTGAAAATTCAAATTTTTATAAAGGTAATCTAAAACATGGAGAGGCGATATCTTTAGGAATGATTGTAGAATTAAAAATTTCTAGTTTATTAAATTACTATCCAAAAAGAGTTGATAATTTAATTGAAATTTTAAAAAAATTTGATTTACCAGTAAACTACAATAAATATGTAAATAAAAAAACTATTCCATCATTAATAAAAAAAATTACATTTGATAAAAAAGTTATAAACGAAAACGTTAATATTGCTCTCGTTGGAAAAAATGGAGGTTTTATTAAAAAGATTTCAATTAGAGATCTTAAATCTACTCTAAATCAAATAAAATAATGACTTTAATTGTTATTATAAAAATTTTAGCGATAATTATTTTACTCTTATTATCAGCCCTTTCCTCTGGTTCGGAAACAGCTTTAACTGCAGTATCGAAACAGCGAGCACATAGACAAAAAGATAAAGGAGCTAAAAACGCGAATTTCATTTTAAAAATTAAAGAATACAAAGATGAATTTATTACGGGAATCTTACTTGCTAATAACCTATTTAATATTTTAGCTACAGCTTTAATGACAGAATTACTTGTTTCTGAGTTTGGCGGCTTAGGAGTTTCCGTTGCTACAATTTTTATGACATTAATGATTGTTATATTTTCTGAAGTTACTCCAAAAATTTTTGCAATTAATAAACCAATGACTTTTGCACTAAAAGTTTCTAAGTTTTTTTACTTTTACACGAAATTAATTAAACCAATTGTAAATCTTATTAATAAAGTTTCTAACAAAATTATTAAATTAATTGGATTAAATTTAAATGCAGACCAATTAAAAATTATAGAAGAGGAGTTTGAAGGAGCTGTTCAACTGCAAAAACAATACTCAAAAGATGGTGAATATGAGGCTGATTATATGAGTAATATTCTTGAGTTAAAAAAATTGAAAGTTGATGAGCTAATGACTCACAGAAATGAAATTCTATTCATTAACCTAGATGATCCCTATAAACAAAATTTTAAAGCTATAAGTTCATCAACATTTACAAGAATACCAGTTATTAAGGGAGATTTTAATAATCTGGTTGGTATTATCGATATCAGAGATTTTTTAAAAGACTCCTCTTTAGAGGAGTCAAATGAGAGCATTCAAAGAAATACTTTTCAGCCTGTTTTTATTCCCCAAAACAAACTTGCGATGAAACAACTTATTGATTTTAAATCTTCCAGAGAACATATGGCTTTAATAGTAGATGAATATGGAGAAATACAAGGCTTAATTACATTAGAGGATATTATTGAAGAAATAATTGGGGAAATTTTTGATGAAACTGACACTGATGAAACATATCTAGAGAAAATTGACTCTAATAATTATTTATTTAATGGAAATGCTAGTGTAAGAGAAATTAATAGAAGTCTAGATATTAACTTACCTGATCAATTTGTAACATTATCAGGCTTAATTCATGATTTAGCAAAAGAAATCCCTAAAGTTGGAAAGGTTTTCTTTATTGAGGATGTAAAATTGCAAATTATCTCTAGATCAGTAAACAAAATTAATAAGGTTAAGCTATCTATTTGATATTTTTATTTCTAGGGAGTGTAGGCCAGATTTAAAAACCGATTCTAATTTTTCATGAATTGTTCTATGAATATCTATTTTCTTCAGATTATTTTTATTCAATATTCTGAGTTCAACATGAGTTAACATGGTGTGCGTATTTTCAACACCACTATGTCCCATATGTTTGTCACTGTTATCAATAATTTCTAAAATTTTAAATTCATTAATATCTTGTAATAGGATTTTAATATTATTTAAATTCATTATTAAATCTTAAATGAATAAAAAAAATAAAATAGAAAATTTATGCAATCATCCAAATTGTACAGAGGAAGGTGTTTATAAAGCGCCTTTAGACTATGATAATTTAGGTAATTATCAGTGGTTTTGTATTGAACATATTAAAGAATTTAATAAAAAGTGGAATTACCATAAGAAAATGGATGCAAATGAAATTGAAAACGATATTCGTTTTGACACCATCTGGAGAAGACCGACAAGTTCTTTTGGATCGGGTAAAAAATTTTATAATTTTACAATCAATGGCGAGGATATGGGCACATTTGATAATCCTACTAGATTTCAGCCTCAATCAAATAAATTGTTAAAATCCCTTGGTATTTTAAAATTAGATATTAATACAGACTTAAAATTGATAAAGAAAAGGTATAAAGAACTGGTCAAAGAGCATCATCCAGATGTAAAGGGTAATAGTAAAAAAGTTATTGATAAATTTAGAGAAATAGTAGAAGCATATAACTACTTAATTGAAAGATACAAAAAATGAATAAAATCGAGGCTCTTAAAAAAAAGGATAATTTACAAATTTCTGATGTATCATCCAAAGAAGTCTTTGGCATTCAAACAGATATAAAAGTTCCAAAATTTAATGAAGCTAGTGAATATTGCCCTAAATTAGATACAAACTACGTATTTGATGAAAGTACAACGATTGCTATTTTGCTTGGTCTAAAATTCAATAAACGAGTTTTCTTACAAGGTTTGCATGGAACTGGAAAGTCCTCTCATATTGAACAAGTTTGTGCAAGATTAAACTGGCCTTGCATAAGAGTTAACTTAGATAGTCATGTATCGAGAATTGATCTTATTGGAAAAGATGCAATAGTTTTAAAAGATAATAAACAAGTAACAGAATTTCAGGAAGGTATCCTTCCTTGGGCGTTTCAAAATAACGTTTCTTTAGTTTTTGACGAATACGATGCAGGTCGACCAGATGTGATGTTTGTTATTCAAAGAATACTTGAAGCTGAGGGAAAGTTAACTCTTCTTGACCAAAGTAAAGTTCTCTCACCTCATCCTTATTTTAGGCTATTTGCTACTGCTAACACAGTAGGTCTTGGGGATACCTCTGGGATTTATCATGGAACAAATCAGATCAATCAAGGTCAAATGGACAGATGGAATATAGTTGCAAAATTAAACTACCTTGATGAGGATAAAGAAATAGAAATTATTTCAAAAAAAGTTTCTGCTAACAATGAAGAGAAAAAAATAATAGCTTCTATGGTTCAAATGGCAAATTTAACAAGAAAAGGTTTTGAACAAAAAGATATATCTATTGTCATGAGTCCTAGAACTGTAATTATGTGGGCAGAAAATTATAAAATTATTAAAGATATTAAAAACTCTTTGAAGTTTACTTTTTTGAATAAATGTGACGAAAGTGAAATAGATATATATAAAGAATATTTCCAAAGAACCTTTGCAATTGATATCTAATTGTCCGACAAACAACTAAATATTCCCAGGCAAATTTCAAATACACTCAATTCTGTAAATAAAACCATATCAGAAAACAAAGAATTAAAAATAAATGTAAATTCAAATATAGTTTTAGAGAAAGATGATACTTTAAACCTTCCTTCCATCTCAAATATTTTCAATTACGAGGATATGCGTGGTGCAGCAGACTCATTTGCTCTGAAAAAAAAATACCATGATGAAAAACTTTTAAACCAAATGACATCTAAAAATATTGATATTAGAGAAGAAATAATTTTCTTAGAGCGTTTACGATATGAGACATATGGCTCAAAACCCTTCAAAGGTATTGTAAAAAACATTGAGAATAAATGGTTTAAAAGATTAGAGGTATTAAAACTAAAAAAACAAAAAGACTCTAAAGATTTATTTTATTTTACCTTAACACATTTTTTCATTGATTTAGTAAACAGTAAAATGTGGAAATCAAATAATAGTCATTTAAAGAATATAACTTCTAAAGACAACATATCAAAATTTTATAACACACTGCAAAAATTATCTCAGAATATTCAAGACCAAAAAGAATATTTAAACTTATCGGTAGATTTAATCAGAATTATTTTTCCATCAGTTGAGGATGAAAGCCAACCGGATGATAAAGATCTCGATGAGGGAAATGATGAAGAGGATTTTAATCAACAACAAAACCAGGAAGAAAATCAAGCCCAAAAACCTGAAGAAAGCCAATTAGATGAAAATATGCATACTCCAGAAAATGACTCAGATAATAGTCAATCTAGTGTTCAAGGAGAAGAAATTGATATTGAAATTTCAGACCAACAAATTGAAGATGTATTTAAGTCAATTGATAGTTATAGAAACCTTAATCAAAATTATAAAGCAGCTACTAATCAATATGATGAAATCATAGAAGCAATTAAACTATGTGATCATGAAGAGTTAGTGGCCCTAAGAAGGCAACTCGATGAAAAATGTGATTTATATCAAAAGCAAATATCAAGATTAGCAAATAAATTATATCGAAAGCTTCAATCAAAGCAAAATAGGTCATGGAATTTTGATTTAGACGAAGGTGTTCTAGATACTTCAAAACTTACCAGGGTTATAACTAATTCAAATAGTTCTCTCTCTTTTAAAAAAGAAAAAGAAATTAAATTTGAAGATACAACCGTAACTTTGTTAATTGATAATTCAGGATCAATGAGAGGAAAACCTATAATGATAGCTGCTTTAACAACTGATATGATAGCTGCTACTTTAGAAAAATGCAAAATCAAAGTTGAAATTCTTGGTTTTACAACAAAAGCATGGAAAGGTGGAAAAACTCGAGAGCATTGGCTCAAAAATGGGAAGCAGAAAAATCCTGGAAGACTTAATGACCTAAGACATATTATTTATAAATCTGCTGACCAAAACTCAAAAAAATCTAAAATAAATTTAGGCCTAATGTTAAAAGAGGGTCTATTAAAAGAAAATATTGATGGCGAAGCACTTCTTTGGGCTAGTTCTAGAATTTCAAAAAGGCCAGAGAGTAGGAAAATACTAATTGTTATATCTGATGGCGCCCCCGTAGATGACTCAACACTGTCAGTAAACAACAGTAATTATTTAGAAAAACACCTAAAAAGTACTATTCTTGCGATTGAAGAGAAATCAAACATTGAACTATTAGCAATCGGTATAGGTCATAACGTAGGTCAGTATTACAGTAAAGCAATTACCATTCATGATGTAGAAGAGTTAGGTGGAATTATGTTTGAAAAAATAGAGTCATTATTCGACTAAATTTGATAAAATTTTATTCTTATACTCTTCAAATCTATCCTCATTTATAGATAATCTTATTTCTTCAAAAAACTTATTCATAAACCAAATATTATATATTGATAAAATGGTCATACCGAGCATCTCATTAGCTTTAAACAAATGATGCATATAAGATTTTGAAAATATATTTATTTCCTGTAATTCACATTCTTCATCAATACTAGAATGATCGTCTTTAAATTTTGAGTTTTTTAAATTAATTCCTTTACTACTTAGTTTTGACATCATAATACCATGTCTAGCAATCCTTGTAGGTGATACACAATCAAATGTGTCATATCCAGAACTTACACCATGCAAAATATCTTCTAGTCCTCCAATTCCTAGAATATGAATAGGTTTTGATTTATCTATATAATTTTCACAGATAGAAAAGATATCGTACATCTGATTTTTTGTACTCCCCAAAGAGCCACCTATTGCAAGTCCATCAAAATTTTTTGAGCATGTTTCTTGACAAGCAATCTTTCTTAAATCCTCATAAACACCACCTTGTATTATACCATATAGTGACTGTTTTCCTGAGGAACCAGAAGTTGGGTTATACTTTTTAAATTTTGAGTCGAAAGAATGTATACATCTTTCTGCCCAGCGATGACTCATGTACATAGACTTTTCTGTATATTTTTTTGAGACATTAAAGGGCGTACATTCATCTAAGACAAAAATCAGATCAGCGCCAAAGTCACGTTGTAATTCAATTGATCTCTCAGGTGATAAGAATACTTTATCTCCATTTATATAATTTCTAAATAATGCACCATCCTCAGTTATTTTTATGAGAGATTTTCTCTTTGCATAATTGTTTTTTCCTTTAATTTCCTCTGAAACTGACCCATATCCTAGTGAAAATATTTGATATCCCCCACTATCAGTCATCATAGGTCCATTCCAATTAGTAAAACTCTGTAAACCCCCTTCTTTTGATATGATCTCTGGACCCGGTTGAAGCATTAAATGGTATGTGTTTGAAAGAATAATTTGTGTTCTTGCTAATTTTAATTGAGAGGGGAGTACAGATTTGACATTGGCCTTGGTACCACAAAAAATAAATGAAGGTGTATTGATTTTACCGTGTGATGTATTAATTAATCCAATTCGAGCATTTGATAATTTTGACTTTTTTTTTACTTGAAAAAAATTAGTCAAGTTTAGATGGCAAAAAGATCTTCGCTAAATAAATAAATATTGTGTCAAATAGACTTAATAGAATTCTAAGTAAATAAATACCTATTCCATAAGAAATAATTAGGTCAAATAAAGGAACAGGGTTAGAAGATAAGATATTAAATGCAAGAACACTAAATATAATATTATCAATAAATTGCGATACAATTGTTGATGCATTATTTCTAAACCAAAGGTTAGTATTTTTATTTTTTAAATAAGAAAATATAAAAATATCAATTTTTTGACTTATAAAAAAAGCACAAATACTTCCAACTATTATTGGAAACTGTGGAAGGAAAATAGTCATAATTGACTCATGCATACCATAGCTCCAAGACCATGCAGGATGCTCATCAGGATTAATTGGAGCCATAGATATTGTTAAAAACATAAGTACGGTTGAAAATAAGTATGCTGCAATACCTAGGTATATACATTTAGTTGCAGATTTTTTATCAAAATACTCATTCAATATGTCAGTACAAAGAAATATAGAAATAAACAAAACAGTTCCTAGGGCCATAGGTTCAGGAAAGAAAGGAAAGTCTACAACTTTAAGAACTTGAATATTAGCTAATATGATTGCAATCGCTACATAAACATAAATACCTGTCTTTCCAAAGAACTTAAGTGAGAGTAAAATTGAAAGATAACAAAATATAATTTGAAATAACCAGATAATTACAACTGAAGAGTTATTTAAGTTATTTGATAAATTTAAAAATAATTCTTGAAACATTTAGCTAGCTTTTTTGCTAACGTTTTTTTCGATTTGTTTTTTGATTTTTAAGGCTTTATCAGTTAAAGATCGTGAGCTGGTTTTATTTAAATATTGATCTAAACCACCATGTTTATCTATGGTTCTAAGTGTAGATGAGGCTATTCTTAGTCTAAATTTTCTTTGTAAAGACTCACTAAATAGAGTGACACTGTTTAAATTAACCATAAAACGCCTTTTAGACTTAATATTAGAATGGCTGACGTTATGACCAGTTTGGTGTTTTTTTCCAGTAATATCGCAAGATCTAGACATGAAATGAGTTTATAATACAAAAGTCCCTTTTTTACAATAAGTAATAGTTTCTTAGAGTTTTAGATGACTTATTGCATATTTTGGTCTGTACTTCTCTAAAAGTGGGTTGATCTCATCTTTTTTTTTCAATTTAGATTTATGAATTCCATTTTTAATCCAGAGCGAGTCTAATTTCATTTTTTTACCTCCTGCTATGTCATGCCACAATGAGTCACCAATAACTAATACCTTACTAAGATTTGTAATCCTCATTTTTTTAAAAATATCCTGATATATTGGTTCGTAAGGTTTTCCATATCTAAAGACAGTCCCTCCTAAATCAGAGTATAACTCTGCTACTGTACCACCACTCATAGAAAGAGTATTTTTATTATGGACTAAATAATCTGGGTTTGCACAAAGTAGTGGAAGTTTATACTTCATAATTTTATCTAGATGTTCAGCAAAATCTAAAATAGATAATCCATCTTTTAGATCTGCAATCATAGCAAAATTTGCACTTTCAACTTTTTTAGTGCAATCCAAATTGAAATACTTAATTTTTTGCTTTGATAGCTCTAAAGGGTAACATTTTCTACCAAACTTTTTATAAATATCTTTTTTGATGTTATTTAATGCTATTTGTCCACTAGTAATACAGTAATCAAATAGTTTTTCACTAAAACCCAATCTTTTTAAATTTGCCTCTGATTGAATAGTGGGGCTAGCTGAATTAGAAATAAGAATGATTTTTTTATTTTCTAATTTAAGATACTCTAAACATTTTTCTGCTTCTATAAATTTTTTATGACCGTTATGAAGAACCCCCCACTGATCAAATAAAAAATAGTCATATTTACTTACTACATTTTTTAAAGATGAAATATTTTTCAAGAGTACTGTCCAATTACCTCGGAGATGCTTCTAAATCCTTGTTGTTGAATTAAATTCATCAAATCATAAGTCATTTTTTTTACATGGTAAGGGCCTTCATATGTAAAGCTACTATAAATCTGAATTAATGAAGCTCCTAATTTCATTTTAGTTAAGATATCATTAGCATCAAAAATACCCCCTACTCCTATAATTTTAATTTTTCCTGATGTCAGAGTATAAAAATCTCTTATTAATTCATTTGATTTAAGGAATAATGGTCTACCACTTACCCCACCCTCTAACTTTTCATTAACCATCGATTTATTAATTGTTGTGTTAGTCAGTATTAGCCCATCCACATCATTTGCCAGTGAAATCAATGAAATATCCTTTTTATCCTGATCAGAAATATCTGGTGATATTTTGAATAAAATAGGGATTTTTGAGTTATTCTCATCTCTTAGCCTATGGATATTTGTAACGATCTTTTCAAAATTTTGAGATTTAAGATTATCTCTCAATCCAGGTGTATTTGGTGAAGATAAATTGATCACAACGTAATCACCAAGTCTATAAAGTCTATCGAAAAGCTTTTTGAGATCATCTAAAATTTCTACGGTATCCTTATTGTTACCTATGTTTATACCAATGATTTTATCTTGGAAATTTTCTTTAAGGTTTGAGTTATTGATATTTTTTTCAAATACATCCATGCCTTTGTTATTAAACCCTAAAGAATTTATTAATGCTTTTTGAGCAGGAAACCTATGAATTCTGGGTTTTGAGTTACCTTTTTGAGGCAAAGGAGTCACTGTTCCCAACTCAGTAAAACTAAATCCTAAATTTAATATTGGATTTATCACCTCTGCATTTTTGTCAAAACCTGCCGATAACCCAATAGGAGTTTTGAAAGTTCTACCCCATATTGTTTGTTCAAGGATTTCTGTATTTTTACAAATAATTTTTGGATAAATACCTAATTTGAGAGCTTTTATAGATATATTATGTGATAATTCTGGATCTAGCTTTTTGAGAATACGATGAGCTAAATTATACATTTAGCTTCGAGTTGAACAACTCCAGAGTTTTATCTTTTGTATAAATTTTAGTAAATGAGCCCAATCTTGGTCCATTCTCTTGACCAAAAACAACTTGATAAATAAGTTTAAAAAATTCCTTAATATTCTCTTTATAGACAGAATTTTTTCCGACACTAAAAATAGCAGTTTGAAATTCATCTGCTTCAGCCGAAGACTCTACTTCTTTTAATTTAGACACAACTTCTTTAAGTATAATTAATTCTTCAGAATTTGGAATTTTAAAGTTTAAATTTGGTTGTATAAAATCCCTAAAATAATTAATACCACAATCAATCATTCTATTAATAAGATCTGTTTCCGCTCTGCTGAAATTAGATTGATAATTTTTTATTAAACCAAAAATCACATTAGGGTCCTCAGACTTGCAAACTGATATAATATTTAGGATTAAACTATAATTAATTTTTGATTTATATGATGGATTTTCAGCTTTATGAATATGCCAAGCAGGGTTATCTGGATTTAGATCATCGGACTCTAATTTATTAACGTGTGTTAAATATTCATCGGTGTTTTTAGGAATTACATCAAAATAAAGTTTCTTTGCAGTTGTTGGTCTCTGATACATAAACATGGCCAAACTCTCTTCAATAGAATATTTGAGCCAATCATCGATGCTTATACCATTGCCTTTTGACTTACTAATTTTTTCAGCATTTTCATCGAGAAATAGCTCATAAATTAAATTTTCAGGAGGCTTAGAACCGATTATCTTACATATCTTTGATGATAGGGTATAGCTCTCCGTTAAATCCTTACCACACATTTCATAGTCCACACTGAAAGCAGCCCACCTCATTGCCCAATCAACTTTCCACTGAAGTTTACAATTGCCATCTAAAACTGATTTAGACTTCAATACACCTTCCTCATAATATGAAACAGAAAATTCTTCATTATTAATTTCTTCAATTGGAACTTGCAATATTTTACCAGTTATTTCACTGATTGGAAAAAATGGACTATAAGATTTTCTTCTTTCTTCACCTAGTGTCGGAAGAACTACATTAATAATTTCATCATAATTTTTTATAATTTTCTTTATTGTTTCATTAAACAATCCTGACTTATAAGCTTCTGTTGAACTTTGAAAAGAAAAAGGCAAATTAAATCTATTTAAAAAATCTTTAAGTTTTGAATTATTATGTTCACCAAAACTATTAAACAACTCAAATGGATCTGGGACAGATGTCAAAGGGTAATCAAGGTAGTCAGATAATTTTTCTTTGTTTGGGATGTTATCTGGGACTTTTCTAAAGCCATCCATATCATCAGAAAATGCTATGAGGTCTGTCTCTTTACCAGTCAATTTTTCATAGCAAAATCTTACCATATTTGTCCTTAGCACTTCCCCAAAAGTACCAATATGAGGTAAGCCGGATGGGCCGTACCCAGTTTCAAAGATTATTTTGTCTTTGGGATTATTTTTTTCAAAGCGTTTTACAATTTTTTTTGCTTCATTAAATGGCCAGGATTTGTATGAGTTATAATCAGTCAAAATTTAGGTGCTAATGTTAGAGTAATACCATTGAGCTCTTCTGTAAATGGAATTTGACATGAGAGTCTTGAATTTTTTTTTATATCCATAGCTTGGTCAAGCATAGATTCCTCATCGTCATCGGCTTTTGATATTTTTTCTAACCAATTTTCATCGACATAACAATGGCAGGTGGCACAAGCGCAACAACCCCCACATATAGCCTCAATATCTAATCCAGCGTCTCTAATAATCTCCATTATTGAAAAACCAACTGTTGCTTCAATTTTATGATGTGAACCCTCATGATCTATAACGTTAATATGATATGTCATTTTGAAATTTATAAATATTTAGACTATAAGATCTATCAGTTAGACAGGCTTAATGCGACTAAAATTAATATACTAAATATATTCTAAAAAATTATAAGTTTAGATTAGATGTATAGATCCGAGAATTTTCAGATAAGTCTTTGGCTTGTAAGTCTCATGTCAATTATATTGCTGATGATCATTATTGGTGGTTTGACAAGATTAACTGAGTCTGGTTTGTCCATGGTTGATTGGAGATTATTTATGGGAACAATACCCCCTTTATCCCATGGAGATTGGTTAAAAGTTTTTGAAGATTATAAGCAATATCCTGAATATCAAATAAAAAACATAAACATGACACTATCAGAGTTTAAATACATCTTTTGGTGGGAATATGGACATAGAGTATTGGGAAGACTAATAGGAATTATTTTTATCATCCCTTTTATCTACTTTGCTTTGAAAAAATACTTTTCTAATGAAGAGTTATACTCATATTCATTCCTTCTTTTTCTTGGAGGGGCACAAGGTATTATCGGATGGTGGATGGTAAAAAGTGGATTAGATGTTAATCCATACGTTAGCCATTTAAGACTTGCCGTTCACTTAATTATAGCTCAAATAATTCTCTCTTTAATTGCTTATCTTTTCTTGAAAAGGCTTGATATTGGGATTTATAAAAATAATTTTAGCTCACATAAAACTTTTTTTATTTTTTTTAATATAATAATTTTTTTTACAGTAATTTATGGTGCTTTTATGGCTGGTTTAGATGCTGGAAAATCATTTAATACTTGGCCCAAAATGGGAGATAATTACATTCCTGAAAATTTAATTTTTATTGAGGATCGACTATTTGGTTTTTTTGATAACAGTGTCTTCATACATTTTTTTCATAGAGCCTTAGCTTATTTATCATTTTTAACAATTCTTTATATGAGCTTTAAACATTTTAAGGGAATTGAAAATAAATATCAAAAAATCCATTTCCTGATTGTGTTATTTCTAGTTTTAATTCAGTTATTTATTGGTGTTTTTGTTGTTTTGAGCAATGTTCAAGTCTCTTTGGGTTCTATCCATCAAATAATAGGCACTTTATTGTTTGTATCAGCTACTTGTTATAGCCTTCAAATACTTAAGAATTAAATCTAATTAGGGTTACATTTTGTATAAACTTCATGGGTAAAATTCTAGTTATTGGTGCAAATGGTTCTGTTGGCAAATCATGTGTTAACAACCTAAAAGATGATAATGATTTAGTTCTAATATCAAGAAGTGAATTTGATAGTGATGTTGAAGGTAATTTTGAAAAAAATGTTATAGATATTAATGATTACACGAATACAGAAAGTTTCATAAAATCAATTAACTACGAAATATCTGGCATAATTTTTGCCATTGGCTCGATAAACTTAAAACCTTTCTCAAGCACCTCTGTTGATGATTTTAAAAAAATAATGGATGATAATTTTTATAATATCGTTCATTTCCTTAATCATTGCATAACTAAGATGTCGGATTCATCTTCAGTAGTATTTTTTTCATCAATAGCAGCTGTTAGAGGTTTTAAAAATCATACAGCAATCTCTTCTGCAAAAAGTGCATTAATTGGTTTATCAAATTCGTTAGCCGCAGACTATGCTCCGAAGATAAGATTTAATACAATATCTCCTAGCCTATCTTTTTCCAAAATGTCAAATTTTATGGTTTCTAATGAAAAGGTTGCTGAAGGAATTGGAAAACTTCACCCTATGTCAAGACTTGGAACAGGTGATGACATAGGTAATTTGGCCTCTTTCTTGGTATCTAAAAAATCATCATGGATTACAGGACAAAACTTCCAACTAGATGGTGGAAGATCAACTTTAATCACAAAATAATAAAAACAAAATGAAGGAATGCTTTGTAGTTCTTGGAAATCAACTATTTGATAAAAAGTACTTAACAGAATTCAAAAACTCATGTGATTTTTTTATACAAGAGGATATGGGCCTTTGTAGTTATTTTAAACATCACAAACAAAAAATTTATTATTTTTTGGCATCAATGAGGGAATACAGGGACTATCTAAAAAAAAATAATTTTAAAGTAAATTATATTTCTCTTGATAAAAATATTTCTAATTTCAAAGACTATTTTGCTGGTCTAAAAAGCTTCTTAAGTAAAAAAAATATTTCTAAAATTAATATCTTCGAAATAGAGGACTTAGAATTCAGAATTAAATTTGAGCAATTTTGTAAAAATAGCAAAATTGAACTAATTTTTCATAAATCTCCTATGTTTCTTGTTAGTAGAACCGATTATAAAGATATGGTTACTACAAAAAAACCTCAACTTGCTAATTTTTATAGCAATGTGCGGAAAAGTTTTCAAATATTTGTAAAAGACAATAAACCTATTGGAGATAAGTGGAGTTTTGATGAGGATAATAGAAAAAGAGTTCCTAAAGATTATCAAAGTCCTAAATCTTATACATTTGAGTCAAAATATTTTGAGGAAATAAAAAAATTAATAGATAAATATTTTTCAAAACACTTTGGAAATTTGGAAAAGAAAATAATATTTCCAATGAATTTTAAAGACTCATCTAAAGTTCTTGATAATTTTATTAGCAGCAAACTTGAAAACTTTGGACATTACGAAGATTTTGTGAGCACCAGTGATCCATACATTAATCATAGCTTAATTAGTGCACCATTAAATATAGGTTTAATAACACCAGAACAAGTGCTCAATAAATTGAGCTCTTTTTCATATACTAAAGTTGGCATCAATAATTACGAGGGGTTTATTAGACAAGTCTTTGGTTGGAGAGAATTTATGAGATACTTAAATATTCACTATTATAAAGATTTTAATAAAGGTAACTTTTTTGGAAATGACAGAAAATTAACAAAACATTGGTATGAGGGTACAACAAACATACCTATTTTAAATGCCATGATATTGAATTTAAAAAAAAGTGGATATGTTCACCATATCCCAAGATTGATGATAATTAGTAATATAATGAACTTAGCTGGATTAAAGCCATCTGAAGTTTATAAATGGTTTATGGAGACATTCATTGACTCATCTGATTGGGTTATGACACCTAATGTCTATGGAATGGGGATGTTTAGCGATGGAGGAATTTTTGCAACAAAACCATATTTATGCGGTTCAAATTACTTACTAAAGATGAGTAATTATAGTCGTGGGGATTGGACACAAACATTAGATGGTTTATACTGGAATTTTATATATAAAAATAAAAATTATTTTAAAACTAATCAGAGACTCTCTATGATGTACTATACTGTAAATAAAATGGACAAGTCTAAAATTAGTACTCATATATCTAATGCAAAAAAATTCATCAAAGAATACACAAGATAGAGTAGTTTTTATAACAGGTGCTAGTAGTGGGATTGGCTACGCACTATGTGAAGAGTATCTCAGACAGGGCTGGAATGTGATAGGCTTAGCAAGAGATGATACCAAAATACCAAATGAAACAATTGATAATCCAAAATTTGAGTTTGTAAAAACAGATTTATCAAATTTTGACTCAAGTAAGCTAATTATAGATGAGGTATTTAAAAAAAATGCGAATATTAGTACATTTATTTTAAATGCAGGTATTTATATCCCCGATAGTCTAAATGATTTAAACTTTGAAAATGCAAAGGCAACTTTTGATACCAATGTTTTAAGTATTTATTTATCAATAGAGCTAATAAAAAAAAATTTCGAGCTAAATTCAAATTATACCTTGGCAATAATGTCCTCCACAGCTGGATATAAGGGTCTCCCAAAGTCTATTTTATATGGACCCTCAAAAGCGGCTTTAATTAATCTAGCCGAGGCTATAAAATCTGAAATGCATGATAATCTCAATGTAAAACTTATCTGTCCAGGATTTGTAGAAACTCCAGCTACAAAAGTAAATTCATTTAAAATGCCATATTTAATGTCACCTAAAGATGCAGCTAGGATTATTTATAGTAAAATATATAAAAAAGGTTTTGAAATATCCTTCCCTTTTCCTTTTAATTCTATAATGAAATTTGGTAAAGTATTGCCTTATAAACTTTACTTCAAAATCACTGAAAAAAAGTTTTCAAAAAAATGAAAATATCTATCCCTAAAATCTCAATAGTAATGGGAAGCCAAAGCGATTGGTCCACACTTAGGCATACGGGTAAAATTCTTAAAGAATTAAAGATTGTCCATGAAAAAAAAATAGTTTCAGCTCACAGAACTCCCAAAAGACTCTATGAGTATGCTGAACAAGCTTATGACAGAGGTATTAAGATTATTATTGCTGGAGCTGGTGGGTCTGCTCATTTACCAGGCATGATAGCAGCTATAACTCATATTCCAGTAATTGGGGTACCAATTGAGTCAAAAACACTAAAAGGATTAGATAGTTTACTTTCAATAGCTCAGATGCCTTTTGGCATTCCAGTTGGAACTGTTGCTATTGGTGATAATGGAGCCAAAAATGCTGCTTTATATGCAGCTTCGATTATTAGTAATTATGACCCCAATATTGAAAGAAGTTTAGTAAAATGGAGACTGGCTCAAACAAAAAAAGTTAAAAAGACACCTAGATAATGATCATCGGTATATTAGGTGGAGGTCAACTAGGTATGATGTTATGCCAAGTGGCTAATAAATTAAATATTCAGACTTTTATATACTCTGATACTGATGACTCCCCAGCAATTGAATATGCAACTCACTTCTTAATAAAAAAGTATGATGATTTTCACGAAATAGATAATTTTATTAAAAAATGTGATTTTGTGACTTATGAGTTTGAAAATATCCCTTTTAAAACTTTATCATATATTGAACAAAAGATTAAAATTTCGCCTAGTTCTGAAATTAATAAAATTATTCAAGATCGATTAACTGAAAAAAATTACGTAAATAAGATTAATATCCCTACTGTTCCCTATATGGAAATTAACAATACATCAGATTTAAAATCAGTTGATCCTAAATTTTTTCCTGCAATATTAAAGACTCGCAAACTTGGATATGATGGTAAAGGCCAAATAATAATTAATAGTAATAAAGACATATCTGACATACCAAATAATGAGTATATTTTGGAAAAGAAAATTAATTTACAACAAGAGATTTCTATCATTGCTGTCAGGTATAAAGATGGTACAATATTTACCTATCAACCAATTGAAAATATTCATAAAAATCAAATTCTTTTCAAATCATTTTCACCAGCTAACTCAGATACTTCGATTATTAAAGAAGCAACAAAACATGCATATAACTTTGCAGAAAAAATAAGCTACGTTGGAACCTTTTGTTTAGAATTTTTTATAACTGAAGAAAAAAAATTATTATTAAATGAAATAGCTCCTAGAGTTCACAACTCAGGGCATTTAACTATTGAATCATACAATGTTAGTCAATTTGAATCTCATATCAGATCTGTATGTGATCTTGAAAAGGTAGAACCCTCCTTAAAATCTAAATCTGAAATGATAAATATTCTTGGGGACGATATTTATAACTATCGTGAGAAATCACTCAAAGAAAATGAATATTTTCATGATTATCACAAAAAAGAGTCCAAAACTGGCAGAAAAATGGGCCATTTTACAAAAGTTCTAATCTAGTTTTTAGACCAGTAATTTTTAAAGTGATTATAGTTAATTAAACTATCGTTTTTGAATTTAGAGTATTTTTTAAATGTGAAATCTTTTTTTCTACAATATGAAATTAGAGTGTTATCAAACTTAAGGTTATAATGTTTACATCCATTAATTGTCAAAAATTTATTTAAATTATTTGACTTTTTTGAGGTGTAAAAGAGCTCCAATATATTTGAGACAGAATATTTTGTGGAATATACACCAGCACAACAAAACTCATTAAATTTGCGATTTTTAAGATGCGGAGCTGAGTCAGAACCAAAGAAAAATTTTGAATTGCCAGAAAGAGCGGCATTTAATAATGATTTTTGGTGATTTACACTTTTAATTACAGGTTTACAAAATATTTCTGGTCTTAAAAAATTTCCGAGAAAAGTGTTTGTATTTTCAAGTAAATGATGTGTTGTTATAGTAGCTGCAATGTTTTTGTGCGATTTTACAAAATCTACAGAATCTTTAGTTGTTATATGTTCTAAAGTTATCTTTAAACTTTTAAAATTTTTTACTAACCAAGATAACTCAAAATCAAGAAATCTTTTTTCACGCTCATAAGGATCATCATTTTCATGAATGTGTTCACCATGCAAGCATAACGGTATTTTATTATTTTCTAAAAATTCGAAATATTTAGACATTTTTTTAATGTCTTTTACTCCTGATGAAGAATTAGTAGTGGCATGAAGAGGATATAATTTAGCTGCAAAAAATAATTTTTCATTAACCATATTTTTTAAATCAATAATAGAGCAGTCTTGGTTTAAATAGATTGTAAAAAGAATTTCAGTATTGTTATTATTATTTAAAACGAAGGATCTATACTTTGATAAAATATTTTTATTAGTAATTGGCTTTATTAAATTAGGCATAACTAAAATTTTTTGAAAATTTTTATTATTTTCTTTTAATACGTATTTTAAAAGTTGGCCCTCTCTTAGATGTACATGAAAATCGCAAGGCTTAAAAATTTTGAGCATTTAAAATATTATCTATTTTTTCAATTACCTGATTATAAGACACATCATTCATTAAACAATTATTTAAAGTATAGTTTTGAGTTTTACTAACAAGGCTTTCATATGACTCTGATGACCTAACAAGATGACAATGATCAAAAATTTTAGGAAAATAAATATTATCATTTGTGGGACCAAAAAGGCCAATTGTTGGAGTTTTACTCAATGAAGCCATATGCATCATGGATGAGTCATTTCCAATAAATAACCTTGATTTTTGAAGTAAACCATAATCGTTGAGAATATGTTGCTTACCACATCTATTAATTACTTTATCGCCTAGTTCTGACTCAAAGTGATGAAATTTTGAACTTTCATTTTCTGATCCTAAAATAAATATTTTATCAATGCCTTTTTCAATTAGATATTTTGCTATTTTAACAAATTGTTCTGAAGGCCATTCTTTTGGTGGCCAATTTGTAAATGGTGCTAAACACGCATAATTTGAATTTGGAAAAATATTACGAACTCTATCGATCAATATTTTAAAATCTTTTTTTAGATCAGTATCAAATCTGTGATGGATTTGTTCATAAATATTTTTACCCTTTTTCATTTTGAATATATTTCTTTTTTTTACTCTCAAAAAATAACCAATGATCGAGGATCTAAAATCTACTATTTCATCGAATTTAAGTGGTGAAAGTTCTTTATAGAGTTTTAACCAATGTAGATTATATTTTTGTTTAGTAAGATTAATCCTTCTAGAAATCATAGAATAATCATCATAAATAGGCATTGGTAAAGGACCAGAAACTAATGTTACCTCAATATTTTTCTTATATTTTCTGATGTATTTATTTAAAACTTGAAGGTTAATTAAGGAGTCACCTATTCTATTTGAAGAAATAAATAGTAAATGCATATATATACATATAGATAATATATTACATGCAAATTGAAACACTTAATCCAATAAAAATTAGAGTATTTGGGGAAGAAAGATTTGATTTCCTTCAAAATATAATTACCAATGACTTAACTAAATTAAAGGAAGAGTTAAAGAGCTATATACTATCTCCACAAGGAAAGATTCTATATGAAATAATAATTACTAAATCAGACGAGTCATATGAATTAGTTTGCTCGAATGATCAAAATGATTTGCCTACATTCTTAAATAAATATGCATTGTTATCTGACGTAAAACTCAGTATTGAAAAAGTTGATAAAAGAGAATTTGATAAAAATTATATTTTAGATCAACTTTCAACTGGAATAATTGACTCAAACCTGCTTAAACAATCCTCTTTACTTCCATCTGAAGTCAATGATGAATTAGTAGACTATTCGAAAGGATGCTTTGTAGGTCAAGAGGTAGTTTCGAGGATTAAACATCGACAACTAAATAAAAAAAAACTTTCAATTAAAGTTTTTGAGAAAAAACCTCAAAAACTTCCAACTAATTCAGAAATATTATTACAAATAAATAATTATTACATACTTAGGGAGCCTAGAGTTAATAAATAAATTACTTAAAATATTGAGAGTAATAATTTGCTATTTCAGAGAGTGATACTTTTTCTTGCTTCATGGTATCTCTATCTCGCACCGTAACTGTTTGATTTTCTAAAGTTTCAAAATCAATAGTAACACACAAAGGTGTCCCAATCTCATCATGTCTACGATAATTTTTTCCAATATTTCCTGTATTTTCAACCATAACTCTTCCTAAACCAAGTGATTGTAACTCTGATTTGACATTATTTGCTGTATTGACCAAGTCAGAATTATTTCTCTTAAGAGGAATGACTGCAGCTTTAATTGGCGATAAATGAGGTTTGAGTTTTAACAATGTTCTCTTATTTTCTTCCTCTGAAGTATAAGCTTCGTTTAAAATTGCCAAAACACCCCTTTCAACACCTGCTGAGGGCTCAATAACGTATGGTATAAACCATTCATTATTTTCTAAATCTTGAATAGCTAATTTTGTTGTAGAATTTTTATTTTCTTGAACTTTAGCTTTAATATTAAAATCTTTTTGATTTTTAGAATGTGATCCTAAATCAAAATCAGTTCTATTTGCAATACCCTCAAGTTCCTCAAGGCCATGTGGAAAGTCATACATAATATCAAAAGTTGCTTTGGAGTAATGTGATAGATCTTTTTTTTCTACCTCGAGTAATTTTAATTTCTCTGATTTGACACCTTGATCAGCCCACCAATTTAAACGTTTTTCTACCCAATATTTATGCCAACTCTCATCAGAGCCAGGTTTAACAAAATACTCAAGTTCCATCTGTTCAAATTCTCTAACTCTGAAAATAAAGTTTCTTGGAGTGATTTCATTTCTAAATGCTTTTCCAATTTGAGCTATACCAAAAGGAGGAACCCTACTGGTTGAGTCGACAACATTTTTGAAATTTACAAATATTTGCTGAGCAGTTTCTGGTCTCAAATATGCAAATGAACTACCGTCATCCACAGGACCAATAGCTGTTTTAAACATTAAATTAAATGGTCTAGGATCAGTTAAATCAGTTGATTTGCAATTTGGACATTTTCCGTCTTCAAGTTGATCTGCTCTCCATCTTGATTTACATTTCTTGCAATCAACTAAAGGATCAGAAAATGTATCTTCGTGGCCTGAATATTTTAAAACAGTAGGTGAGGTTAAAATAGTTGAGTCCAATCCCTCAACATCATCTCTTTCATAGACTATTGATTTCCACCAGGCTGATTTTAAATTTAATTTTAGCTCTACACCCATAGGTCCAAAATCATAGAGACCTTTCATGCCACCGTAGATGTCATTTGATTGAAAAATAAACCCTCTTCTCTTACACAGAGATACTAAGTCTTCCATATTTTCTGCTGTCATTTATCAGATACCAAATTTGTTAAAAAGAAACTCTTCTTTTAATTTAGTAATTAAATCCTCACTATTTAAAGAATTAATACCAAGACCAAGTTTTTGTTTGAGAGACTTTGGTTGTTTTATTTTTTTAATTTTAGTCTTTTCTCCAAATTTACTTTTAAAGAAAGACGACTCAGATGCAATGCCATCAATTAAACCTAAGTCTTTTGCCTCATTAGCTAACCAAAAGGAACCAGAGAATATAACTTTTTTATTTTTTTCACTAAGTTTCTTTTTTCTTCTCGAGGACACCCAATCAATAAAATTTTGGTGTATTAACTTTTGAAGTTTTTTTAATTTTTCCTCATCTTTTTTATTAACTTTTAAAAATGGATCTAAAAAGCTTTTGTTCTCTCCAGCTGTAAATATCCTTCTTTCTACTCCAATTTTTTTAATAAGATCAGTAAATCCAAAACCACCTGATATCACACCTATTGAACCAACAATAGAATTTACATCTGCGTATAACTCATCTGCTGCACATGCAAGCCAATACCCTCCAGATGCAGCTACATCCTCAACAAAACAATAACATTTCACTTTTTTCTTATCTGAAATTTCTCTTATTTTTTGTGCAATTAAAGATGATTGCACCGGAGAACCGCCAGGAGAGTTGATGACAATTGATAGTGCATCAAATTTTATTTTCATTACCTTTGAGAAAAGTCCACTCAAATTATCCATATTCAATGGTGCTCTACTTCCAGATGCAATCATTCCTTTGAGATCAATTGAGATTACTGTTTTGTTTGGACTGAACATTATTTAAACCAATTTTCTATATCTTTAGAATACTTTGATAAATTATCGTGGATTATAATTGCATTTGATGTTTTCTCTATAAAATAATTACTTTTAGTGATTTTTAGAAGGACATTTTTAGGTTTTCTACCTTCAAAGGGTAATAAAGGTGTTGTTGTAACTTCTAGATTAAAATTTCTCAATATATCTAACATAAAATCCATGTTTTCAAATCTATTTATGATAAAAGCTGTTCCTTTTATTTTTAAATAAAGAATTATGTTGATAATCCATTTTTTCAAATTTGACTCAGTTATATATTTTGAGGCCATTATGAAAGGATTTTTGGACTTTAGTACTTTATTTGCAAAATAAAAAGGAGGGTTTGATAAAATTAAATCAAAGTAATTCTCATATTTTTTATCAAAAATGCAATTGTCTTGAACTTTAAATTTTAAATTTTTTAAGTTATTTTCTTTGTGATTTAAAATTGAAATTTTATGATGAGTTTCATTTTTTTCAAAACCAATGACTTCAGATTCTGGATTTCTATAAGCAACAATTAGGGAAATAGAACCACAACCAGAACCCATATCTAAAATTTTATTGTGCTTTTTTTTTGCATTAGAAGCCAGAATAATAGGCTCTATACCGCTCCTATAGCCTTTCTTTAATTGATAATATACAATTTTACCATCTAGTAGAAAATCTTTGGAGTATAAATTCATAGTTAATGCAAAAAATTAATTTTGAACAAACCATAAAGTTAATTCATAAAGAAATTAATGTAAAGTTAGTTAAAGCTAATAAAGAGCTTGATAGATTTCTAGTAAGTGCCGTCCCCATTATTCCAAAATTAGGTAATTATTTTTTCAAAAAAAGGGGAAAGCAATTACGACCAGTTATATGTTTGCTATCAAGTAAAATGATAAATAAAAATTATTCACAAATATCAAGCGATATTGATATGTCTGCTGCAATTGAATTCATTCATGGAGCTACCCTACTACATGATGATGTAATTGATGAGGGTAAATTACGAAGAGGCCAAAAGAGTATTAACACAATATGGAATAATAAGTTTAGTGTTTTGTTTGGTGATTTTTTATTTTCAAAGTCGTTTCAATTAATGACAAAAGCTAATTCTTTAAAAGCAATGGCTTCACTGTCTCAAGTAAGTAGTAAAATTTCTGAAGGAGAATTTTTGCAACTTACTCATGAAAATAATATTCATATTACTGAGAGGAAATATATAGAGATCATATCCTTAAAAACTGCAGAATTATTTGCAGCATCAATGAAAATTCCTGCAATTTTAACTGGTAAAAATTTAACAATAATTTCAAGTTTGAACAAATTAGGATTGTATTTTGGAATTATATTTCAAATCATGGACGATTATCTTGATTATTTTGGAGATAGAGTTACTGGAAAAAAGAATGGTAAAGATTTTTATGAAGGGAAAATTACTCTACCAATAATATTATTATTAAAAAAATCAAATAAAACTGAAGTTAATTTTATTAAAAAAGTATTCAAAAAAAGTAAAAGATTAAAAAATGATTACATTAAAATAATGAATTTAATGAAAAAATATAAAATTAATGATGATGTAAGAATTTTTTGCAATAAATATAATAAAAAATCTTTAAAAATATTAAAACTATTTGAGGGTTATCAAAAAGATCTTTTTATAAATCTTCTAATAAGTTCGATCAATAGAACTTATTAGTCATATCTAAATTTTTTATTTGGAAATTTGCTGTTATTTACCTCTTTAGAGTATTTTTTTACAGCAATTTTGATATTTTTTGATAAATCATCATATCTTTTTACAAATTTTGGATAATTATTTCCATACATTCCAAGCATATCCTCAGATACTAGTATTTGACCGTCACAAAATTCGGATGCACCAATTCCTATAGTGGGTATTGCTAATACTGTGGTAACTTGCTTTGCTATTTTTGTTAACATTCCCTCCAATAAGATGGATACAGCACCAGCCTTTTCTAAACACAAGGAGTCCGAAATAATTTTATTTAAATCCTCCTTCTTTTTTCCGTATATCTTAAATTTTTTTGTAGAACTAAATTTCTGTGGTTGTAAACCTAAATGTGCCATGACGGGAACTTTTTTTTTCTTCAAATACTTTATTACATCCTCCAATTCAGTATTACCTTCGATTTTGACACCATCGCAAGAAGTTTTTTTCATTATAGATAAGACACGTTTTACAGTATTAGCCTCACTGAAATCTCTATTGTAAGGCAAATCAAAAAAAACTAGAGATTTCTCTGCAGCTTTTTTTACTGCAGTAGCATGATTAATCATTATTTGATCGTCAATAGTTCTTGTTGAGTCCATCCCATACAGCACATTGCTCATTGAGTCACCAACTAGAATTACATCAACGAGATCATCAATGATTTTTGTATAGTTATAACTATAAGACGTTAGACAAATAATTTTTTTTTTGTTTTTTTTGTTAAATACTGATTTAATTGATCTTTTCATGAATAATGATTTAAAAAGTATTCGAATTATAAAAGACTTTCCAAAAAAAGGTATCGCTTTTTACGATATATCTACAATTTTATCAAATCCTAAAATTTTTAACAGAGTTGTAAACTCAATGTCAAAGGAGGTAAATAAATTAAATGCTAATACTATAGTTGGGATAGACTCAAGAGGATTTATTTTTGCGTCAGCTATTGCCTTCAAATTAAAAAAAAAGTTAGTTATGATTAGAAAAAAAGGGAAATTACCAGGTAAGACATTTAATACAAGTTACAAACTTGAGTACGGCTCTAATAAATTAGAAATTCAAAGTGATATGATAAGAAATTCAGATAAAGTTGTGATAATTGACGATATTTTTGCAACAAGTGGAACAATACGTGCATCTATGAAATTAATTAAAAAAACTAAAGCTAAGATTAAAGGTATTGTAGTGCTCTTAGAATTAAGTTTTCTCGGTGGAAGATCAAAAATTAAAAATAAACTTATAAGTTTAAATAAGGTTAATACTTAGAGTATTCTTTTTCTTCTGTTATTTTTGAGTTAGACAAAAGATTAATTTTTTTTTTTATTGAAGCCCTAATATCATTTTTAAAATGAACATCTCTTGATATTTTAATAAAAATCTCTCCAAATTCTTTATTAGCCTCACATTCTCTTTTAGCATTTTCTATATCCCAAAGCTCTTCATTAATATCTTGGAGTTTTTGAATGTTTTTTTTTAATATTTCATCATCTTTCAAAATTAATTTATTACTTTGCTCTATTAGAGAATCTAGCTCAATTTTTATATTCTTTAATTTGTTAGGGTCATTAATTTTTTTTAATTTGATATTTAATATAGTAATTTTATCATAAAGCTCTCCAACAGATATTTCAGCTAATATTTTCAATTTTTTCTTCCATAAATATCTGAATATCTTTTTATATCTGACTCTAAAAATTTACTTCCTGTTTGAACTTCAATTAGAACTAATTTCTTTTTTGAACTCTCATTCAAAACCCTATGTTTTGCTTTTTTAGGTATGAATATATTTTCGTTTTCTGATCTATAAAATGTACGATTATTAATAATCACAGTTGCTTTACCCTCAATAATTATCCAGTGTTCTGATCTAAAATTATGTGATTGATATGATAAAACACCCTCCGGTTTAACAACAATCTTTTTTATTAAAAAATCTTTTGATTTATTAATTACAATATATGAACCCCACGGCTTTTTGATTGATTTTATCATGAAAACATTCTCTTATTTTCGTTGATAGACATAAAGTTTAATAATAGTGCACAAATAATTAAATTACTCAACAAAGAACTTCCCCCATAAGACATAAATGGTAAAGCTACTCCAACTACTGGTAAAATACCAATAGTCATAGATATATTTATTAGAAATTCAAAAAAAATTTTAAAAGATAATACAAATAAAATTATTTTATTAAAAACTTGTGTGAGTTTGTATGTTTTTAAAATAGGGATTAAAAACATGATAAAGAAAAGTGAAATTAATAATATAGATCCTATAAAACCGAACTGTTCAGAAAATATCGCAAAAACAAAATCTGTCTCTTTTTCTGGAAGAAAATCTAAGCTACTTTGGGAGCCCTCAAGAAAACCATTGCCTTGTAGCCCACCAGAACCAATAGCAATCTTAGATTGAATAATATGATATCCCTTTCCAAGTGGGTCTAAATCAGGATTAAGAAAAATTTGTATTCTATTTTGTTGGTAGGGTTTTAGAAATGTCCATAAAATTGGACTTATCGATAAAATGATGCCTAATGATAATAAAGGATAAATTAATTTAATGCCTGCATAGAAAATAACAACAAGACCTAAAGCTAAAATAATTACGGCAGTTCCTAAATCTGGTTGAATAGCAACTAATATGAAAAATATTATTGATACAATGAGGGGTAATATTGATTTAAACAAGCCTATAGTTTTTTCTGCATTTAGTTTATGAAAGTATTTTGCCATAAATATAACTAAAGCTATTTTAGTAAATTCTGATACTTGTAAATTAAAACCAGCAATTCTTATCCATCTTGTGGCACCCATCCCTGTATAACCAAAGATTAATGTTGTTATTAGTCCAATTAAAACTAAAATTAAAAAAATCTCAGCAAAATTATAAATAAACTTTGGTTCCAACATTGTTACTAAAAAAAACAAGGGTAAAAAAAATAAAAATCTTATTAACTGATTTGATGCCCATGGATCAAGAGAACCGCCAGCAGCTGAGTAAAGATTGATCTCTCCAATCCAAAAAATTATCAAAAGGATAAAAACGTAAATCCAATTTAAATTATAAATACTTTTAAATTCTCTAAACATTATTTTTGTGAGCAAAATCTAGGACCCGATGGGCAATTGGTGCAGCCACCGCTGATCCAGATCCACCATTCTCTATAATCACTGAGGCTATATATTTTGGATTATTATAGGGAGCATATCCTACAAATACTGAGTGGTCTTTAAATCTCTCTTCTATTTGCTTTAATTTATACTCATCATCCTCTCTCTCACTTTCTTTAATTCTTATGACTTGAGAAGTCCCCGTTTTACCACCTATTTTGACAAATTCTGGATTAGAAATACTTAGTTTATAAGCTGTTCCTCTTGGCTCTTGAACAGCAGCGTTTAAAGAATTAATTATTATTTTTTTATGTTCATTGTTTAGTGATTTACCTGTAAATCTTGTGGGGGAATTTTTATCAAGTTTAGGTATTGGATATTTTCCTCCATTTAAGATAGCAGAATAAAGTGTTGCAAGCTGTAAAGGAGATGTTTGATTGTATCCTTGTCCAATACATGTAATTAATGTCTCACCTTGATACCAACCTTCGTCTAAAAACGCTCTTTTCCATTTTTTACTAGGCACAAGTCCTTTTCCTATGTTTGATAAACCAATATCGTACTCTTTATTTAAACCTAGATTGGTAGATAAGCTTGCAATATCATCGATATTTGTTTTTTTTGCTAATTCGTAAAAATATACATCACAAGACTCTTTAATAGCTTTTTTAAGATTAACCTTTCCGTGTCCCTCTTTTTTCCAACAATAGTAATTTCTATCACCAAGTGAGGAGTGCCCTTTGCAAAAAACTTCTTTTTTTGTGTCAATTAAATTTTTTTGAAGACCAACTAAAGCTGAGATTGGTTTAAACACAGAACCTGGAGGATAAAAACCAGAGAAAGCCCTATTAAAAAGTGGTTTTTGATCATCGTTAAGTAAATCTTTAATTTTATTATTTTTCCTATCCTCAAAGATTTGTGCATCAAAAGTAGGATTGGAGTTCATAGACAAGATCGATCCATCTGAAACATTGATAACAACAATGGATCCTTTTTTATCTGAAGGAAGCTGAGACTGAGCGTAATTTTGAAGATTTAAATCTAATGTTAAATCTAAATCATTACCTTTAATAGATTTCTCAATAGAAATTTCTCTAATAGTTTTACCTTTTGCGTTTACTTCACTAAATATTTTACCTGGTGTACCCCTTAAATGTTTTTCATAACTTCTCTCTAAATGAAATACACCTTTAGAGTAAAGTTCAGAAGATTGTGTTGGTTGCCCCATATAGCCAATTATTTGTGAAAAATTTTGATATGGATAATATCTTTTTTTAGACTCAATGATTTTTATAGAATTAAATAAAAATTTGTTTTTTTCAAATTCTACAATCTGTTCCCATGAAGCTCTACTTAGACTAAATCCACTATATTCATTATATTTTTTTAATTGTTTTGATATTTCACCAAAATTCAACTTAAGTTTAATAAGACTATCAAGTTTTTTAATTTCATGAAGATGATCTTTGCTTAAGTTTTTAAAAACTACAAATTCATATAATGAGGAGCTCCCAGCTAGTAAATTTTTTTTGGAGTCATAAATATCCCCTCTTAAAGGAGGAGTAAGTTTTATCGAAAGTTTATTTTCAACTGATTTTTTTTTATAAAAATTAAAATTAATAACCTGTAATGAAAATAATCTTAAAGAAACAATTAAAGATAAAATAGCCCCAAATATAATTATAATGAATGATCTTCTATTTAATATTTTAATACTATCTTCACTTGTCTTATTCTTTTCCATATTTTGAGAGTCCTAAAAATATTAAAATTAAAATAAATATACTTATAAAATATTGCAAATTTAACAATCTGAATACTAATGTTTGATCAAACATACAGAAAACAATAAAACTTAGTAAAAAAATAATTGATGATTTTATAAATAATGCAAAATTATAATTATTTATAAAATAATTTAATAAAAGAAGAGGTATAAACAAAATCACAATGCCAATTAATATCGGTAATCCCACAAAAACCTCTACAACGAAAGTCGATAAGATAAAAATAAAGACATCAATAATTTTAATATTTTTTTCCTTAAGAACTGTATAAAAAGCTATATTTATCAAAGAAAAAACAACAATATCATTTATAACAAAACTAAAATTTCCATAAATTAAAAATAATATTGTTACGAAAATTAGTCTAATCATTAGTTACTGCCCTCAAATTTTCAAAATTTGTTATATCAGGTATTAATAAGATAGGTTGATTATTGTCGTAAGAAACTATTCCAAGTCTTAGTGTAATATCATCAAGATGTACAAAAGCGATATCGCCTGCTTGAAAATCTGGTATTTCAATGCTTTCTTTTTGTCTTAAAAAACTTAGATAATTATTATTCGTGCCACTGACAATATAAGACTTTCCATTAATAAAAACCTCATCACCGTAATTTATACTCTTGACAGTAACAACTTCGGAAGTATTAGAGTTTATATTCACAACTCTACCAACTATACTTAGTCCATCAATGATATAATCACCTATTACGAGACCATTATTTGAGCCCTTATTTATAATAAAGTTTTTATTATAAACTAAATTCCTGTCACCCAAAACCTGAACACCTACTGAAATTGGTAATTTAAGAGAAGACTGATGAAAAATTTTATTTTGCTCTGAATATTTAGAAGTCAATGTTAATAAATATTTATTTATTGATCGAAGATAATTATTATCGTCTTCTAATTTTTTTATAGTACTCATATGATCAAAGTTTAGATTGAGAACCAAAATTAAATCCTTTATTTCGTTACCAACAAAAATGAACGGTGACTCTACTTTGTCTTTTAAAAAATATGTGAAAAGTTTAGTTTTAGAATTGTAATTTGGAAATAATATTAATGTTAAAAATAAAAAAAAACAGATTATATATATTAAGAAAAATTTTTTGTTATTAATCACTTAAGAAAACATCTTGATGGTTATGGTTCTCTTCTAAAGCCATACCAGTTCCTCGAGCTACACAAGTTAAAGGATCGTCAGCAATAGAAACAGGTAGTCCAGTAGTGACTCTAATTGCTTCGTCTAGACGTTGAAGTAAAGCCCCTCCACCTGTAAGCATAATTCCCTTATCAACTATATCTGCAGCTAGTTCTGGAGGAACAACCTCAAGTGCTCTTTTTAAAGCTGTAATGATTTGAGATAGCGAGTCAGATAAAGCCTCAGCTACTTGTCTTTCAGATATTACAACCTCTCTTGGAAGGCCATTAATAAGATCCCTGCCCTTAACTGTAAGGGTCTTACCATCTCCATTATCAGGAATACCTGCGCAACCTATTTCCGTCTTTATTCTCTCTGCGGTTGACTCACCTATTGCTAATTTATGGACACTTCTCATAAAATTTACTATTGCATCGTCCATTGTATCACCACCAACTTTAATACTGCTGGCATGAACAACTCCTCCTAGAGATAAGACAGCTATTTCAGTTGTACCGCCACCAATATCTACCACCATAGAACCAGATGGTTCTGAAATTGGTAGACCAGCTCCAATAGCAGCGGCTACAGGCTCTTCAATTAAATAAACTTTTTTAGCTCCAGCGGTTTCTGCAGACTCTTTAATTGCTCTTCTTTCAACATTTGTCGCCCCAGATGGAACACAAATAACAATATTTGGATTTGCAAAAAAACTTTTCTTATGAACTTTTTTTATAAAATGTTTGATCATGGCCTCAGCTATATCAAAATCTGCTATCACTCCGTCTTTCATTGGTCTAATTGCTTCGATTCTTCCTGGGGTTCGCCCAAGCATTGATTTTGCCTCACTTCCAACAGCTAAAACTGATTTATTATTCTTGTTGTCTGTAGCAATTGCTACAACAGAGGGTTCATTTAGTATAATTCCCTTTCCTTTTACATATACGAGTGTGTTAGCGGTTCCGAGATCTAATCCCATATCTTCACTTAAAAAAGAGTTGAAAGACTTTAACATTTATATTCCCTTAATATTAGAGATGCTAATCTCAGCAACTCCTTCTTGCATATTAGAATTTTTTTCAAAGTTTAATATTTTATTGCATGCATTGATATAAGATTTTGCAGAGGCAACTATAATGTCTATATCAGATGCCTTACCAATGAATTCTTTATTGAAATACTCAAGTTTTACAGTCACTTCTCCTTGTGCATCAGAGTCAGGGGTAATTGCATTTATGTGATATAAAACTAATTTTGGAGAAAAACCAACCACTTTTGAAATACAATTAAATACAGCATCAATCGGTCCATTACCAGAGCCACTTACCTCTTTCAGTTCCTCCTTGAAGTTTAACTCTAGAGAAGCAACATGTTTAGAGTTAGTACCTGACATAATGCTTAAATTTTTAAGTTTAAAAGTATTTGATTTATTTAAATAAGTATCATCTACTAGAGCTATTATATCCTCATCATAAACATCTTTCTTCTTATCAGCTAAAAGTTTGAATTTTTCGAAAATCTCATTGATATAATTATCACCTACTTCATATCCTAAAATTTTTAATTTTTCTTTGAATGCATGCTTTCCGGAATGTTTACCAAGCACTAAACTAGATTTCTTTAAGCCAATCGTTTCCGGTGACATAATTTCATAAGTTTGTACATTTTTTAAAACTCCATCTTGGTGAATTCCTGACTCATGAGCAAAAGCATTAGCGCCGACAATTGCTTTATTAGGCTGAACAGGAAAACCTGTAATTGACGAAACTAGTTTTGATGTTTTTGAAATGGCACTAGTATTGACATTAGATTGAACATTTAAAAGATCCGATCTGACTTTCATAGCCATTACTACTTCTTCTAGTGCAGCATTACCCGCTCTTTCTCCTAATCCATTTATAGTACATTCAATTTGTCTCGCACCATTTTCAACTGCATTGAGAGAATTTGCAACCGCTAAACCCAAATCATTATGACAATGAACAGAAATTATTGCTTTATCAATATTAGGAACATTATTTTTAACTTTTTTTATAATCTCTCCGAATTCAAATGGTAAGGTATAACCAACTGTGTCGGGGATATTTATTGTAGATGCACCGCTTTCAATAGCTAACTCTATACATTTATATAGAAAATCAATTGAGGATCTCCCACCATCCTCACAGCTCCACTCAATATTAGGACATAAGTTTCTCGCAAATGAGACACTATCTTTAATTTTTTCTAAGACCTCCTCTTCGGTTAACTTAAGTTTAAACTTCATATGAATTGGACTTGTGGCAATAAAAGTGTGAATTCTAGGATTTTTGGCTTTTTTTACAGCATTCCATGCTGTTTCAATATCCTCATGTTTTGCCCTAGCTAATCCGGCTATCTGGCAGTCCTTAATTTCACTTGCAATTGCTTGAACTGAATTAAAATCGCCTTTAGAAGCTATTGGGAAACCAGCCTCAATTATATCAACCTTTAACTCTTCTAATAGTCTAGCAATAGAGAGTTTTTCTTCTTGATTCATCGAAGCCCCAGGTGACTGCTCCCCGTCTCTAAGAGTAGTATCAAATATTAATACTTTATCAGGCAATATTAGATATCCTTTACAAGTTTATTCGATGCTATCCATGGCATCATAGACCTTAATTTTGCCCCTACCTCTTCAATTTGGTGCTTTGCACCTTGGTCTCTCATTTGTTTAAACTTAATTTGACCTGACTTATGTTCAGCCATCCATTCTTTTGTGAAAGTACCATCTTGTATTTCACTTAGAACTTTTTTCATTTCAGCTTTAGTAGC
Organism: uncultured Alphaproteobacteria bacterium; assembly: GCA_902523135.1. Lineage (GTDB taxonomy): Bacteria > Pseudomonadota > Alphaproteobacteria > HIMB59 > HIMB59 > HIMB59. Next base: position 9,729 of record CABYYB010000002.1, on the reverse strand, counting down.
TTCGTTAGGAACTACTCTTGGGCCTCTGGTATAATCACCATATTCAGCTGTATTAGATATAGAATATCTCATATTAGCCATGCCACCTTCATACATTAGATCAACAATTAATTTTACTTCATGTAAACATTCGAAATAGGCCATTTCTGGTGCATAACCAGCCTCAACAAGAGTTTCAAAACCGTTTCTTACAAGAGACATTAACCCTCCACAAAGAACTGTTTGTTCACCAAATAAATCTGTCTCGCATTCCTCTTTAAATGTAGTTTCAATGATACCAGATTTACCTCCACCCAAAGCAGAAGCATACGCAAGACCAATTTCTTTTGCGTTACCACTTACATTTTTGTCTACTGCAAGTAAACATGGTACTCCACCACCTTTAAGATACTCACCTCTTACAGTATGACCTGGGCCTTTTGGAGCGACCATAAAAACGTCTAAATCTTCTCTTGCTGTAATGAGTTGAAAATGAATGTTTAAACCATGAGCAAATGCTAAAGCAGCACCATTTTTTATATTGTCGTGAATTTGAGTTTGATAAATTTCTTGCTGATTTTCATCTGGGGCTAAGAACATTACAATATCTGCATCCTTTACTGCATCTGCAGGTGTTTGAGTTTTTAAGCCCACATTTTTTGCTTTTTCAATTGATGAAGAACCTTCTCTCAATCCCACAACTACATTAGAGGCTCCAGAGTCTTTTAGATTTAATGCATGAGCATGACCTTGCGATCCGAAACCTATTATTACAATTTTTTTGTCTTTTATTATGTTAAAATCAGCATCTTGTTCGTAATAAACCTTCATATTACCCCCTAAAAACGTTATATTCCGAGCCCTATAGGCCCACTTCGAACTAATTCGACTTTTATACCACCGATTGTGTCTAAGTCATCTAAAAACTTATTTATTCGCTCACTTGTGCCTGATATTTCATAAACGACAATATTTTGTCTTTTTTGAACAGTTCTTGAACGATAAATATCTGCAAAATTGAGTATTTTTTGATCTTGTTCCTCATTTTCAAATTCGATTTTAACTAGGCAAATCTCTGCCTCATAAGACTCACTTAAATTTGCTAAATTAGTTGCACTATGAACGGGAACAAGTTTTTCTAGTTGCGCTATAATTTGACTAATTACTTTTTCTTCACCTAAAGTCTCTATAGTAATTCGAGAGAGATTTTTCTTAACGTCTACAACTGTTACATTTAATGCTTCAATATTATATCCTCTACCTGAAAATAAACCCACTATACGTGCAAGAATACCAGGTTCGTTATCAACAATAACAGAAAGAACGCTTCTCTTAGACTGTTTAAAAGCGTTTATAGGTGTAGGATAAACTGAAGAAGAAGACATTATGAATTTTTAAACTAGTACTTTTCCTTTTTCCTGATTTTCAGGATTTTCTTTATCGTATTTGGATAGTAACATTTCGTGATGCGCAGCTCCGCTTGGTATCATAGGAAAACAATTTTCTTTTTTATCGACCCAAATATCGGCTATAACTGGCCTGTCAATTGAAATCATTTCATTAATTGTATCATCTAATTCAGAAATATTTTTTGCCCTAACTCCAACAGCATTGAAACTCTCTGCTAATTTTTTAAAATCAGGAAGGGCATCCACGTAACTTTCTGAATATCTACTACCATGTAGTAGTTCCTGCCACTGTCTAACCATTCCCATATATTCATTATTTAGAATAAAAATTTTGATAGGTAACTTATATTGTACAGCTGTAGCTATTTCTTGAATATTCATTAGAAAAGATGCCTCCCCAGCGATATCTATAACTAGTGAGTCTGGATTTGCCATTTGTGCGCCAACTGCGGCAGGCATACCGAAACCCATTGTGCCTAAACCACCTGATGTAATCCATCTGTTTGGTTTTGAAAACTTATAATATTGAGCTGCCCACATTTGATGCTGACCAACTTCTGTAGTAACAAAAGTGTCTTTTTGTTTTGTTAATTCGTAAAGTCTGGATATAGCATGTTGTGGTTTGATCACTTCATCGCCTTGTTCGTAATGGAGGCATTCTTTCTTTCTCCATTCATTAATTTGATCCCACCAATTACAGTAATCTTTATCACCAAAATCAATGTTATTAGACTTTATAAATGAGTTTATTTCTTTTAGTGTTAGAGTAATATCAGTATTAGTATGAAAATTGACTTTAACGTTTTTATTGATTGAACTTTGATCAATATCTATATGGAATTTTATAGAGTCCGGAGAAAAAGCATCTAATCTGCCTGTAACACGGTCATCAAATCTTGCTCCAACATTAATCATCAAATCACATTTGTTCATAGCCAAGTTAGCTTCATAATTTCCATGCATACCTAACATGCCAAGTGAGCTTTTATCCTCACCTGGAAAGCATCCTAATCCATGAAGAGTTGTTGTAATTGGAATATTGGTTTTGTTTACAAGTTTAATAAGCTCTTGGCTAGCTTGATGGCCTGAGTTTAGACAACCACCACCAACATAAAATATAGGTCTCTCAGATTTTTTAATATGATTTACTAATTCTTTGACAAAATTTTTATCTACTGTATTGGATCCAGCTTTAATTCTGTGCTCTCTAAAACTGATGTCTTTCTTTGATATGTATTTTGACTTTGCAAACTGAACATCTTTAGGAATATCAATTAAAACAGGACCAGGTCTACCAGAGCTAGCAATTTTAAATGCCTCATGTATAGTCTCAGAGAGTTTACTTACATCCTTCACTAAATAATTGTGCTTGGTGCAAGGTCTTGTAATTCCCGTTGTATCACATTCCTGAAATGCATCTGTTCCAATTAAATGTGATGGGACTTGACCACTGATACAGACAATCGGAATGCTATCCATCAATGCATCAGTTAGTCCAGTAACGACATTGGTCACACCAGGGCCAGATGTTACTAACAATACACCTACTTTCCCACTCGATCTAGCATAGCCTTCTGCTGCATGAACCGCACCAGCCTCTTGCCTTACTAGGACATGTTTTAAAAAGTTTTGGCCAAATATTGCGTCATAAATTGGAAGAACAGCTCCGCCTGGATAACCAAATATTGTATCAACCTCTTGGTCTTTAAGGGCTTTGAGTAAAATATCTGCACCCGTGAATTCGTTTTCATTAGTCATTTAGGTATATACTTATATTTTCAATTGAATCTTTAGGGAAGCTTTTTTTATAGTTTATTCTCAAATTAAGTTGGCTAAATTTTTGGTTATTCCACCATGTAAACTGTCTTTTAATATACCTCTTGGTATTTTTAATTCCTAAATAAATAGCCTCATCTAAACTTAATTTATTTCTAACACAAGATAGCAATTCAGGTAGACCATGAGCTTTATAGAGAGTTTTTGATATTTTTTTATTTTCATAAAGTGATTTAACCTCTTCTAAAGCTCCCTTGTTTATCATTTGATGAAATCTTAATTCTGCTTTTTCATAAAGATCTTTCTTGGGTTTTGTAACTTGAATAACAAGTGAATTAGGAGTGATCGGTGCTTTGCTACCATAATTATTTTCCATTGTGTCATTATGCTCCAAGCAAAAAGCTAAACGACTTAATAATCTTTGTTTATCTTTTGGGAAAATTTTTTCTTTATAATATTTTTCTAAAATATTCAGGCAATGATCTGGGCCTTTGTCTAGAAATAAATCTTCTGCTTGTTTTTTAAATTTGTAACTAATTAATGGCATTACTGATAATCCCTCTATTAGTGATTGAATATAAAATCCAGTACCACCAACAAAAACAGGTATTTTATTTCTACTTTGAATATTTTTGATTACTTGTTTAACTTCATCTATCCAATGATTGACTGAATATTCTTTATTGTTTACATGTCCATAGAGATGATGAGGTACTATCTTTAATTCTTGTTCTGTAGGTCTATTTGATAAAATTTTAAGTTGTTTATATACTTGTATACTATCAGCATTAATAACTTCTATATCTATTAATTTTGATAGTTCATATGCGTAATCATTTTTACCTGAACAAGTGGGACCTACAACAAAAAGAAATTTATTCAATAACGAATGGGTTTATTAACCAAAATTCATTACCATCTCTAATAACCCTTAATAACAATTTATCTCGATTCAAATTAATACTATTTGATATGATCTTCTCAAAAGAACTTATATCTGTGATTTTTTCACTGGATACTTGAATAATAACATCATTCTTTAAAAGATTTTCATTATTATCTCCTACCTCTGTGACCAAAATACCTTTAGTTTTTGAGTCTAACCCTAAAGAATTTATGGCATCTATTGTCAACTCAAGAACAGTGATATCTAACTCTTCTAAATAAACACCGTCATTTTTAGCGAGTTTGCGACCCTCCTCTAATTCACCTACCCTTACCTTTATATCTATAATTTCTCCGTTTCTCCAAACTTTAACAATTACTTCACTATCTATTGGGGTTTCAGCAACAACTTTAGGCAAATCTTTAAATGATGTGATTTTTTGATTGTTAAACTCAATTATTATATCTCCAGCTTGAATGTTTGATAACGCAGCAGGGCTATTTGGTTCAACAGAAGCAACAAATGCTCCCTCCGTTGAGTCATAGCCTAAACTCTCGGAAAATTCTTCAGTTAAATCTTGAATTTGAACACCAAGTCTTCCTCTTTTTGCCTGACCAAATGAGATTATTTGTTCAACAATTAATTTTGCTGTTTGAGAGGGAATAGAAAAACCTAAGCCAACACTTCCACCTGTTTGAGAGATAATCATTGAATTAATTCCAATTACCTCTCCATCTAAATTAAATAAGGGTCCGCCGGAGTTACCTCTATTTATTGGTGCATCAGTTTGTATAAAGTCAACGTAAGGGCCACCACCTATATCTCTATTTATAGATGATATTATTCCTGAAGTTACAGTTCCGCCTAAACCCAGAGGGTTACCAATAGCTAGTACAATATCTCCAACTCTTGACAAATCCGAGTCTCCCCAATTAACACTTTGTATGTCAACAGTTGAGGGATCAATTTTTAAAACAGCTATATCAGTTTTTGGGTCAGTTCCAACAAGTTCTGCAGGAACTTCATCGATTCCATTATTGAAAATTACAGTAATCTGATCTGCTCCACTTATTACGTGATTATTTGTTACTACATAACCTTCATCGCTAATAATAAATCCTGACCCAAGACCTGTTAGATTTTCACGTTTTGGCATTTGATTGCCAAAAAAATCATCAAACATATCATTGAACGGATGGCCTTCTGGTAATTCAGGTAATTGCCTAGTTTGTCTTTCTACGGTTTGACTAGTAGCAATACTTACAACTGAAGGTAGAAGTTCATCAACTAAATCTGCATAACCTCTCTCAAATTGTGCTGATGCACTTTGGATTATAAAAAATATACTGAAAAGAGATAAAACTAAGTGTCTTTTCATTTAAAAATTTTATTTAGTTGGCGCCCTCAGAGTTTTCAAAGTACTCAAAGAAGTCACTATCAGGAGAAATGACCATGGTAGTTGTTCCGTCTTTAAAAGTATCTGCGTATGCTTCCATTGATCTAATAAATTCAAAAAATTCAGGGTCTTTTGCAAAAGCCTCATTTAAAATTTGGTTTCTTGCAGCTTCACCTTCACCTTTTAAGATATTAGATTGTTTTTCTGCTTCGGCAATAATCTCAATTTTCTCTCTATCAGCAGTCGCCTTAATTTTTTGTGAGATCTCCTGACCTTCCGCTCTTAATAAATTTGCTTCTCTTTCTCTTTCCGTTCTCATCCTGTCAAACACGTTAGATTGAACTTCTGGTGTAAGTTCTGTTCTTTTTAACCTCAGGTCAACAATTTCAATACCAAAGGTATCTTGATCTTCACGAACATTTTCAAAAATCTCAGCCATAATTTTATCACGATCATCAGATAACAAATCATTTAATTGATACTGAGCTATTACACCTCTTACAGATGAGTTTACTATTCTACCCAAACGATCATTAAGGGCTAACTCTGTTCTAGTTGTTTGAAAAAACTTTAAAGGATCTTTAATCATATATCTGACTATTGAGTCGACCACAATACGCTTTTGGTCTCTTAGTATTACCTCTTCTTGAGCAGGATCTAAGTTTAAAACCCTACTGTCGTAGTAAACAACGTTTTGGATAAATGGTAGTTTAAATTTCAAACCAGGTGATTGATGCACAGCACGCGGTTCACCAAATTGCAAAACAATTACTTGTTTTGTTTGATCAACAACAAAGAAAAAGCCTGATGCAAACAAGATAAAGAAGAAAGATAATCCAACAATAATATAGTTTCTCATTTTCATTAGTTGCTACCTGTCTGCTTGCTCTTGTTTAACTCGTTTAAAGGCAAATACGGAACAACTCCGTTACCAGAATTCTGATCAATCATTATTTTACTAGATCCTGACAGGACGTCTCTTAATGTTTCTAAATAAATTCTTTTTTTTGTTGTCTCTTTAGATTGCTCATATGTGTCTAACACTTGAAGAAATCTACTTGCTTCACCTTCAGCTTGTTTAATTAGTTTATTTTTATAACCCTCTGCCTCTTGGAGTATTTTTTCAGCTTCACCTCTTGCCTCAGGCACAATTCTGTTACTGTAAGCCTCTGCTTGGTTGACTGTTCTCTCCTTATCCTGTCTTGCTTTTTGAACATCATCAAATGCATCTATAACCTCTCTTGGGGGGTTAACGTCTTGTAATTGTATAGATTGAATTAGTATTCCAACTTCATATTCATCCAAAAGTTCTTGTAGTAAAGATCTTGAGTCTCTTTCAACTGATTGTCTAGATACGGTTAGTAGGCCTTCTAAGTTAGTCTGACCGACAACTTCTCTTAAAACACTTTCAGATATAACTTTTACTGTTTCTTCAGGGTCTCTTAAATTAAATAAAAACTGCCCGGCATCTTTAATTCTGTATAGAACTGTATAATCTAAATCAGATATATTTTGGTCGGATGTTAACATCATACTTTCTTCGAGTACATCTCTAGTAGAATTACCATTGGATCTAAAACCAACATTAATTTTCCTGATTGCCTCAACTTTTGGAGTTAAGACTTTTCCTATAGGTGTTGGGAAAAAATAATGGAGCCCTGGATCTGTTGTACTTTCATTCCATTTACCAAAAAGTAGTTCAACCCCTTGTTCATCAGGCTCAACTCTATAAAAACCTGTAGCAAGCCAAATTACAAAAGCTATTAATATTAAAAATGAAACACCCTTAAAACCACCTTTAAAAGGCATTTTAATTTTGTATTTATTCTTTAAATCTTTGAGAAGGTCATCAATTGAATCGTTGTTACCACCTGAGAAACCGCCGGAACCTCTATTATTGTTCCCTGATGAAGGCCCCCATGGACCATCAAGTGCAAAAATTTTAAATTTGTTTTTGTTCACGATACATTATATGTAGTGTTTAATATATGAATATCAAGACTTGTTTTGGAATATCAAGCTGTAAAGGTGGTGTTGGTAAATCAACTGTAGCTTGCAATATCGCTATAACTTTAGCAAACCATGGATACAAAGTTGGCCTTTTAGACGCAGACATTTATGGACCTAGTGTCCCAACATTACTTGGCATCGGAGATAAGGAACCTAAAGTTGAAGATGGGAAGTTTTTACCCTTTGAAGTATTTGGGATTAAAGCAATGTCAATAGGTTTTCTTGTCAATGAAGAACAAGCGATTGTTTGGCGAGGACCAATGTTAGCAAAAGGGCTTGATGGGCTTATTAACAAGACAATTTGGGGTGATTTAGACTATTTAATTGTTGATTTCCCCCCTGGTACCGGAGATGTACAAATATCAATGTCTCAAAAGCTCAAACTGGATGGAACTCTTATTATTACAACTCCACAGCTTCTATCTTTAAAAGATGTCATCAGAGGTATTAATATGTTTATCAAGGTTAATGTTCCAATACTTGGTGTAGTTGAAAATATGTCTTATTTAGAAGAACAAAATGAAAAAAAATATATTTTTGGTGAGTCAAAGACTAAGTCTCTACTACTCAAAGAAAATATAAATTTAATTGAAGAACTTCCTTTTAATTTAAATATTCCTAAAAGTTGTGATGACGGAAAGCCTTATTGTTTTGATTATAAAGATGATTATTCTCTAAAATTTGAAAATATAATAAACGCAATTACAAAAAAATTTCAAAGTTAAGATAATTTAATATTAAACTTTATTTCTAATTCTCTGAACTCTCTTGGTGATAGCTTATAATTAGACTTCTTAATTTTTTTATTCGCTAATTTATCTTTAACAATTTTCATAGCCTCTTTAGAGAGTTGGAATGAGTCCGAACGGTAATCTTCAAAAGCTTCGTATGTTAAAGGTACCCACTTTTTTAAAATTTCAACCATTTTTTCAGCATAAATTTGTATTTCATACTGAGCATGACTATCTGCTCGTAATCTTAAAAAATGCATTAGATTATGAAGGTCTACTTTCCAATACCACTGTGTGTAATAATTTAATGGAAGAGTTGTTCGAGCTAGTTCTCTAGCTAGTCCCTCCCCTTCAACGTATTCATCGTTATTCAAAAGCTTACCATTCAATAAATTTTGGTAGTCATCATAGAGTTGTTCAGAATTCTTTTGAATTAAATCTTGGGCTTGTTTTGCAAACTTTTTATCTAAAGTATTTGATCTCCCTTGTTTGTTTGTAGTGGATTGAGATCCAAGTTGATCCATTTCTGGAACATAAAATTCTTTATCTAATACTGAATATCTCGCAGAGTATTCATTTACATTTGCAGTTCTGTGTCTGATCCATTGTCTAGCAACAAAAATAGGTAGTTTAATGTGAAACTTAATTTCACACATCTCAAAGGGAGTTGTGTGCCAGTGACTTAAAAGATATCTAATAAGACCACGGTCCTCACGTAATTTTTTTGTTCCTTCACCATAGGAGACTCTAGCTGCTTGGACTATTGACTGATCTGTTCCCATATAATCAATAACTCTTATGAAACCATGGTCTAAAATTGGAATTTGTTTATAAAGTATTTTTTCTAAAGCAGATGATGTAGCTCTTGTAGTTTTAAAATCTTTAAATTTTGGCACTTTAGTGACTTTTTTCTTCATAGGTGTTTAAAGGATTCATTTATTAGACTATATTATCTTCGTTGTTTATCAACTATAGCAATAAACGCTATATGTAATAGGTGTATCGGACTCGGGGGCGGTACCCGACACCTCCACCATAAAATTTAGAGGGGGTGATATAGGTTTGACGTGCTCTGAAGGATATAGTTTTTGCTCGTTGTAAGCGTTTCTTCGACATAGAAACTTAAAATAATTGCTAACGATAATGAATTAGCACTCGCTGCTTAATCTAATTAGGTAAGCGCGGCTTTGGGGCGGCCGGGCAACAGAACGCCCCTTTTATATTTTATGAAAAAATTACTTATTTTTTTTATTTTTTTATTTTCTGGAATTTCAAATGCTTCTTCATCTGAATTTTAATGGGAACAAATTCTTAAAACTGACGAGGGAAATATCTTCTTTATTGATAAAAATTCGATTAATCAAAAAGGAGATAAAATCTTTTTTATTAAAATGCATGAATATTCAGATTTTAATGATTACGGAGAAAAATCTAGCATAATTCATCATGAAGTAGATTGTAAAAATCTAAAATTCAAATATTTAACTGATTTTTACTTTAAATTACCAATGGGTGAAGGAGAACCATCATTTGTTGGCAATG